>JBBSBW010000027.1:0-93101 GCA_038250865.1 Thermoanaerobaculia bacterium
TCGCCTGGCCGCGCGGCGGTCTGGTCCAGTCGGGGGGTGCGTTCGGTCACCTGCTGGCTGCTTTCTTGGATGCCCGGTTGAGCTTCGCCGGATCGGCGCTGCTGCTCGGTTTTGCGGTGTTGATCGGCACCGCGCTCGCGGTCCAGTCGACGCTCGGCGACCTGCTCGCCTCCTGGCGCGAGCGTTGGGCGAGGCGCTGGGAGGAGCGGGCGCTCGCCCGCGAGCGCAAGCGCGAGCGCCGCGGTAAGGAACGGGCCCGCCAGCGGGTGGTGACCAAGCACCTGCAACGGGTGGTCGAAGAGCGCAAGCAGGCCGCCGACCAACAGAAAACCCCGGCTCAGAAAACCCCGGCCGTGCGCCGTCCGGCAGCCACCGCCATGCCGGCCCCCGCTTCGGCTGCTGCGGCGGTTTCGGTCCCGATGGACAACCCGTCCGCGCCGGATCATCGGCTCGACCTGCCGCTGCGGCCGCTGCGAGTCACCGAGCGGAGCGGCGAGCAGGCGTTTTCGTTCCGTCGCGTCCGGCCCGACTCGCCTCCCGCATTCGAGCCTGGGTTCGAAGAGGACGAGCCGGAGGGGCGAGCGCCGGTGGCACAAGTCTTCGCGCCGACGCCCGCCCGCGTCGCCGCTCCCGGACCGGTCTTCCGCCAAGCCCCCGCGGCCGTGATGACCCCGTCGCCCGCGATGCCGCTGCGCCGGATCGCATCCTCAACACCTGCGATTCCGCAACCGTCTCTGCCCTTCCCGGTCGAGGCGCCGACCTCCGAGCTGCCGCCGGTCAATCTGTTGCAGATCGAGGATCATCGCACCCAGATCGACGAGACCGAGTTGATCCGCCTCGGCGAGGCGATCCGCACCCGGTGCGCCGAATTCGGCGTCGAGGGAACGATCGAGGGGATCAGCCCCGGCCCGGTGATCACCATTTTCGAGCTTCAGCCGGCGCCGGGCGTCAAGGTGAGCCAGGTGGTGAACCTGCAAGACGACCTGGCGCTCGCGATGAAAGCCGAATCGGTGCGCATCGACCGGATGGCCGGCCGTTCGACGCTTGGCATCGAGATCCCGAACCGCGACCGCCGGGTGATCCGCCTCGGAACCCTGCTCGCCGACGAGCGGTTCAAGAAATCGCCCTCGGTGCTCACCATGGCGCTCGGCACGGACATCTACGGCGAACCGTATTACGCCGACCTCGCGACCATGCCCCACCTGCTGGTCGCCGGCGCCACCGGCTCGGGCAAGTCGGTCGGCCTCCAGAGCATGATCACGTCGATCGTCTACAAGGCGCGGCGCGACGAGGTGCAGTTCATCTTCATCGACCCCAAGCGGATCGAGCTCGGCGTCTATGCCGACATTCCGCACTTGAAGACCGAGGTGGTGGTCGAACCCAAGAAAGCGGCGAACGCCCTCCGTTGGGCGGTGGCCGAAATGGAGCGCCGCTACCGCCTGCTGGCAGAAGTCCACGTCCGCTCGATCGCGTTCTACAACCGGGCGCTCGCCGATCCGGAGGTGCGCGAGCGGCTCGCCCTATCGGACGACGGGGGCGACGCGTTTGCCGCCGGGGACCTAAAACCTCTGCCGTATTACGTGGTGATCATTGACGAGCTGGCCGACCTGATGATGGTCGCCTCGGCCGACGTCGAAACCTCGATCGCCCGTCTGGCGCAGATGGCGCGCGCGGTGGGCATTCACCTGATCGTCGCCACCCAGCGGCCGTCGGTCGACGTGCTCACCGGCACGATCAAAGCGAACTTCCCTTGCCGCATCGCCTACGCCACCCCGTCGCGCCACGACTCGCGGACCATCCTCGATCAGGTCGGCTCGGAAAAGCTGCTGGGCAAGGGCGACATGCTGTTCATGCCGCCGGGCAGCTCGCGGATCGTCCGCCTGCACGGCGCTTACGTCTCCGAGCAGGAGACGGCCGGCCTGATCCGCTGGCTCAAGAAACAGGGCAAGCCCGACCTCGACCCCGACGTGCTGCGCGACCGCGAAAGCGGGAGCGGCGGTGGGGGCGAGGGAATGGACGACGATGGCGACGACTCCCTGTACGAAGAGGCCGCCCGCTTGGTCGTCCGCGAGCGCCAGGCTTCCGCCAGTTTCCTCCAGCGCCGCATGCGCGTCGGCTTTTCTCGCGCCGGCCGCCTGATCGACATGATGGAGCGCGACGGTCTGCTCGGCTCCTCCCAAGGCAGCAAAGCGCGCGAGATCCTGGTGCCCCCAAACTACTTCGCAGAGATCGACGCCGTCTTAGGCGAAGAGGTCTGAGGGCTCGGCTGGGCGCAGGATAGACTGAAGCCAGCAATGGCGTCCGCGAACATTCTCCCGCTGTCGCTCGACCTTCTTCTCAGGTTCGAGTCTGCGCGCATCGAGCTCAAGGCTACGTGGGACGAGAAGACCACGGGGCCTCAAGTTTTGCGCACGATCGCGGCTTTCGCCAATGACTTCCAAAACTTGAATGGCGGATATGTCGTGCTCGGCGTGGAGGCGCCCGATGGCGTGCCGATCCTGCCGCCGCGTGGGCTTGATCCTGACAAACTCGAAGCGATCCAACGCTGGATTCGGGGTCAGTGCAAGCGAATCGAGCCGGAGTATCAGCCGATTCTTTCCCCTGAGACGAAGGACGGCAGGCATCTTCTGGTCATCTGGGTTCCACCGAGCGACACCCGGCCGCATACCGTGCCCGAATCGCTCGCCAAAGGGGCTCCGCGCTCCTACTACGTCCGATTGGGAAGCGAGACGACGAAAGCGACCGGCGACCTTCTGCATCAGTTGATCTCCCTGACTGCACGGATTCCGTTCGACGATCGGCGAGCCCTCGGTGTCTCGCTCGAAAGCATCCGGTCGCAGATGGTTCGCGAGTTCCTCTCCGCGGTTCGTAGCGATCTCCTCAACGAGCCGGATGCTCGCGAGATCTACCGACGGATGCGACTCTCGGCTCCGGTCAACGGACATGAGGTGCCGAAAAACATCGCGCTCCTGTTTTTCGCCGACGATCCGGAAGAGTGGTTTCCCGGTGCGCGGATCGAAGTCGCCGAGTTCGCGGACGGTGCGGCCGGAGACTTGATCGAGGAGCACGTCTTTCGCGGTCCGCTCGACCGCCAGCTGCGCGATGCGCTTCGTTACCTCGCAGGTCTGTCCACTCAGCATATCGAGAAGGTAGACGACCGGCCGGAGACGCGTGGCTGGGCCAGCTTTCCGGTGCCCGCCTTGGAGGAATCGCTCGCGAACGCGATCTACCATCGGAGCTACGAAAATATGCTGGAGCCGACCAAGGTCTACCTCTACCCGGACCGGATCGAGGTCATCAGCTATCCAGGTCCGGTCCACGGGATCGAAGCGAAACACTTCGAACCCGGCGCGAAGGTGCCGCCGATCCCGGCACGAAACCGGCGCATCGGTGAGTTGCTCAAAGAGCTTCGGTTGGCGGAGGCGCGCGGTACGGGGATCCCGAAAGTCTTCCGGGCGATGGCGCAGAACGGTTCCCCTCCTCCGGTTTTCGATTTCGACGCGGAACGAAACTACTTTCGCGTCACTCTACCGGCCCATCCGGAGTTCGTCGAAAGAGCCCGAGAGCGGCGGAATCGCCGTGAGTAGAGGACCGGCCTGGTACGATGTGCCGATTCGGGGAGCTGCCGCATGATCCAGGAGTTATTTAAAATTCCGTATTTTGGGATTCCGATCAGCCCGTTCGGGGTGATGCTGGTCGCTGCCTTTCTCGTCAGTTATTTTCAGCTGCGTTGGGGGCTGATCTACCAGGGGGTGGGCGACGACGAGGATGCGAGCGCTCTCGTGTTCGCGGCGGGGGTCGGCGGCATTCTGGGGTCGAAGATCTATTACGCGATCCTCTACGGCGATTGGCATCTGCTGTTCGATCGCTCGGGCCTGGTCTGGTACGGCGGCTTCATCCTCGGCGCGGCGGCGGTGATCTGGACCCTGCGGCGGCGGCATCTGCCCCCCTGGCAGGTGTGCGACGCGGCGATGCCGGGGCTTGCGCTCGGCTATGGCATCGGCCGGATTGGGTGTTTTCTGGTCGGCGACGATTACGGCCGACCGACCGACGGACCGCTCGGGGTGATCTTTCCCCACGGTTTGCCCGAAACCACCGCGGGCAATCTGCGCGAGATTTTCCACTACATGGTGCCGGCGTCGGTGCCGGATACTCAATTGGTGCCGGTGCATCCGACCCAGCTCTACGAGACCGCCCTCGGGATCGCGATCTGGTTCGTCGGGGTGGCCGTTCTGCGTCGGCGCTTCCGGCCCGGCACCACCTCCGTCGTGGTGCTCGCTTTGCTCGCGGTGGAACGGTTCGGCATCGAGTTCCTGCGCGCCAAGGACGACCGGTTCCTGGGCGGGCTCACGGTCGCCCAGGGCTTCAGCCTCGGCATTTTAGTGGTCCTCGCCTTGCTCTGGATGCGCCGGCCTGCGGCGGTTTCGGTTCCGGGCGTTCCAGCCCGGCGCGAGGCCTAAGGTTCTCTTCCAAGGAGGCGCCGCGGAACCGATGCCGGCCGTATCACGCCTGCTCACGATCGCCGGGTCCGACTCGGGCGGCGGCGCGGGAATCCAGGCGGATCTGAAGACCTTCGCCGCCCACGGCGCCTTCGGGATGAGCGCGATCGTCGCGCTCACCGCCCAGAACACGCGCGAGGTGCGCGCGGTCCACGGCGCTCCGGCGGGACTCGTGGCGCAGCAGATCGACGCGGTGTTCGAGGACCTGGGGGTCGACGGGGTGAAAATCGGCATGCTCGCCACCCCGGAGCTGGTCCGCACGGTGGCCGATCGCCTGCGCGTCCATGCACGGCCCTCTCTGCCGATTGTGCTCGACCCGGTGATGATCGCGAAAAGCGGCGCCCGCCTGCTCGCTCCGGAGGCGGTGGCCGCCCTGCGGGAAGAGCTGATGCCGCAGGCGACCATCGTGACGCCGAATCTGCCGGAGCTGGAAGAGCTTTCCGGCCGGCCGAGGGCGACCGAAACGGAGCGCCTGGCCGCGGCGGCCGAAATAGGAGCGCTCGGCCCGGCGGTTCTGGTCAAGGGCGGGCACGGCGATGGGGACGAGTTGATCGACCTGCTCTGGACGCCGGAAGGGGTTCACCGCTTCGTCCACCGCCGGATCGCCACCCGCTCGACGCACGGCACCGGCTGCACCCTCTCTTCGGCGATCGCCGCACGGCTCGCGCGCGGCGAGGCGTTGACCGAAGCCGTCGGCGGCGCGATCGACTATTTGCGGGGCGCCATCGCCGCGGCGGTTCCGTTGGGGCAAGGCGCCGGCCCGGTCGATCATCTCTATCGTTTCGCTCGTGGGGAGGGTTTCGCTTGAGCACAGACGCCGTAGAAGGAGCGCAAGAGGTTCTCGATCTGCTGGTGATCGGCGCCGGACCGACCGGCATTTCGATCGGCGCCGAGGCGCGCAAAGCCGGGCTTTCGGTGCTGCTGGTCGATCGCGGCGGTTTGACCGCGGCGATCCAGGGGTACCCGACGTTCATGGAGTTTTTCACCACCCGGGACCGGCTGGAGATCGCCGAGGTCCCGTTTTCGATTCCGGAGGACAAGCCGACCCGGCGCCAGGCGCTCGCCTATTACCGCTTCGTGGTCGAGCACCACAAGATTCCGTTCGCCCTCCACGAATCGGTGACCGAGGTCAGCCGTGAGCCCGGCGGCGATTTCCGGGTGGTTTGCGAGGCCGCCTCGCCACAGATCGGCGAGCCGCGGATCCGCAGGGCGCGGGCGGTCGTCTTTGCGACCGGCTATTTCGGCAACCCGCTCCGCCTGGGCGTTCCGGGGGAGGATCTGCCGCACGTCCACAAACGCTATCTCGAGCCCTATCTGCACTACGGCGAGCCGGTGGTGATCGTCGGCGGCGGCAATACCGCGGTCGAAGCGGCGCTCGACCTTTGGCGCAACGGTGCCAGAGTGTCTCTTGTCCACCGCCGGGCGGCGACCAAGCCGGGGGTTAAATACTGGCTCAAGCCGGATATCGAAAACCGGATCGCCGAAGGATCGATCCCCGCCCACTTCGAATCGGAAGTCCGCGCCTTCCGGCCGGGGTGCGTCGAGATCGCCGACGTTGGAGCCGAGCCGGACGCCTCGCGGCAGATCCTGCCGGCCGACGCCGTTTACGTTCTGGTCGGCTATCGGCCCGAGATGGACCTGCTCGCCCGCTCCGGAATCGCGATCGAACCTGAGACGCTGGTGCCGACGTTCGATCCCGCGACCTGCGAGTCGAACGTGCCAGGGCTCTACATTGCGGGCACGATCCAGGCCGGCAGGACGACCGATCGGATCTTCATCGAGAACTCGCGCGACCATGGCGGGCGGATCGTCGGCCACCTGCTGAGCCGAGCCGGTCGCTGAGGAGGAGAGGGGACGAAGCCGCCGCCGTCCTCGAAGAGGGACATTTCGTCGGTTCGAACGGTCTGTCCGCCGAGGAGGGTTTGCGGGTACGCTTCTTGCGGGCGACTTATTGCAGAACAATGGGTGGGGATTCTTTCGTGCCGTGATGGCCCGCGACCGGACTCCCCGGAGGATCTCTCGAATGCGCCACCGATTTGCCGTTTCTTTACCGATCTTTGCCGCGACGTGCGCGGTTCTTCTCTCTGCCGCTTCCGCGCGGGCGCAATCGGCAGGCCCGGCGGTGTTCGGCGAGCTGATCGAAGTCCGGGTGGTCAACGTCGAGGTCGTCGTCACCGACAAGCAGGGCAACCGGGTCCCCGACTTGAGGACCGGCGACTTCCGACTGAAGGTTGACGGCAAGGTTGTGCCGATCGAGTACTTCACTGAGGTGCGCGGCGGCCAGGCGATCGCGGCGGCCACGACGGACGCCGAAGCCTCGGCCGCCACCAGCTCCCCGGTGCCCGGCCTCGCCGGCCTCGCTCCGGGCAGCGATGTCGGTACCAGCTATCTGGTGTTCATCGACGACTACTTCTCGGTCGCGGCGCAACGCGACAAGGTGATCCGCTCGTTCAAGGACAATCTATCCCGCCTCGGGCCGCAGGATCGCATGGCGATCGTGGCGTTCGACGGCAAGAGCGTCGACATGCTCTCCACCTGGTCGACCTCCGCCAACGCCCTGTCCCGCGCGTTCGATCAGGCTCTCGTGCGCCGCTCCCATGGCCTCGAACGGGTGGCCGAGCTGCGCAGCTTCGAGACCTCCCGGCGGCAGGTGAGCGGTTTCTTCGGCGATCGCGACACCCGGCTGAACACCCGGTTGGAGATCGATGAGCTGCAGTACGCGCAGGGGCTCGCGAGCCAAGTCGAGCGTTCGGTGTCGGCCGCGGTGACGACGCTCCGCGGCTTCGCCTCGCCGCCGGGGCGGAAAGTCATGCTGCTGCTCTCCGGCGGCTGGCCCTACGCACCGGCCGACTATGCGATCAACGATCCGAACCGCCCGGTCTCTGAGCGCGACGTGCCGGAGGGCGAAAAGCTGTTTTCGCCGCTTTCCGACACCGCGAACCTGCTTGGCTATACGGTCTACCCGGTCGACGTACCGGGCCTCGAAAGCAGCGTCACCGACGCGAGCCAGGAAGGGCCGGCGCCCACGACCAGCGCGCTCAACCTGCGCGAGAACCAGCTCCACGACTCGCTCGATTTCATCGCCCGCCAAACCGGCGGCACGCCGCTCTTGAACGGCAACTCGCTCCACGCGCTCGAAAAGGCGACCAGCGATACCCGGTCGTTCTACTGGCTCGGCTTCACCCCCAACCGTCAGGGCGACGACATCCGTCACCGGATCAAGGTCGAATCGGTGCGGCCCGGTCTCACCGTGCGCTTCCGCGACTCGTTCAAGGACCTTTCGAAGTCGACCGAGGTCTCTTTGATGGTCGAAAGCGCGCTCTTCTTCGGCAACCCGCCGGGGAGCGAATCGATGCCGGTCCAGGTCGGCGCGATCAAGCCCGCGGCGAGGCGGGAGATCAGCGTACCTTTGACGCTCGCGATCCCGGTGGACGCGATCACGATGCTGGCGATCGACGGCAAGTACAAAGCGCAGCTGGAGCTGCGCGCCGCGGCGGTGGACGAAAAAGGCTATCGCTCCGACGTGCCGGTGACGCCCCTCGTGGTCACCACGGACAAGGCGCCGCAGGCGGGCGGCTTCTTGCGCTACGACACGACGCTCAAGCTGCGCAAGATCCGGCAAAAACTGGTGCTGTCGATCTTCGATCCGGCGAGCGGTCGCCTGCTCGCGGCGCAGGTCGAGATCACGCCCCCGAAATGAGCCCGGGCAAGCCCCATATAATGCCCTCGGCCGTCAGAAAATCGAGAAGAGAGACCCCGATGAAGAGAGCTTTGCAATCCGCCGCCGCCCTGTTGGTTTTCACCCTTTGCGCCCCGAGCACGGGCGAAGCCCAGGCGAAACCGGCCTCCCCGCCCGCCGCCAAGCCCACCGAGAAATCGAAGCCGGCGGACGTGGCCGGCGGTTTCATCGGCGAGACCGTGAACGTCAGCGTCGTCAACGTCGACGTCTACGTCACCGATTCGAAGGGCAATCGCGTCAAGGGCCTCTCCCGCGACGATTTCCAGATCTTCGAAGATGGCCGGCCGATGGCGATCACCAACTTCTTCTCGATGGAAGAGGGCAAGCCGGTGACCACCGGCGCGCCGCTGCCGGTGGTGCCCAACGCGGAAACCCCGGCACCGGCGCCGGAGTTCTCGGCGACCTTGCCGAATCCGGAAGATCAGCGGCTGGTGCTGATCGTCTACGTCGACAACGTCAACCTTCGGCCATTCAACCGCAACCGGGTGCTCAAGGATCTGCGGGTGTTTTTGAACACCAAGCTGCGGCGCGACGACCTGATGATGCTGGTCTCCTACGACCGGTCGGTGCATATCCGGCAGCAGCTGACCAGCGATCCCAGCTTGATCAACTCGCAGCTCGTGGCGCTCGAAAAGATCTCGGCTCAGGGCACCAGCGCCGATTCCGAGCGGCGCGACGCGCTCCAGCGGATCGAAGACGCGGAGGGCGCGAGCGAGGCACTCAGTGCGGCCCGCTCCTACGCCGAATCGCAATACAACGACCTAGCGTTCTCGATCGACGCTCTGCGCGACATCGTGAACGGCTTGGCCGGTATGCCGGGCCGGAAAGCCGTGCTCTACGTGAGCGACGGCCTGCAATTGATCGTCGGCCAGGATGTCTATTACGCGGTGCAGGAGAAGTTCAAGGACACGACCGGCATCACCGAGTCGTTCGACTACGACACCTCGCGCCGCTTCCGCGAGCTGACCTCGACCGCCAACGCCAACCGCGTCACCTTCTACACGATCGATGCGGCGGGTCTGCGCGGCTATTCGTCGATCTCGGCCGAAAACCAGGGGCCCGGCCAGGGCGTGTTCATCGACCAGATCCAGATCCAAAACGTCCAGAGTTCGATCCGCCTGATGGCCGATGAGACCGGCGGTAAAACGATCTTCAACACCAACGCCTTCCTGCCCGGTCTGGAAAAGATCGCCGACGATTTCCGCACCTACTATTCCCTCGGCTACTCGCCGCAGCATTCGGGTGACGGCCGGTACCATGAGATCAAGGTCAAACTGAAGAAAAAGGGCCTGACCGCGAGGAACCGCGAAGGCTATCGAGACAAGACCGCGGAAACGCAGATGAACGACGGCACGCTCGCCGCGCTCAGCTTCCCGTTTCAGAGCAATCCGCTCGGGGTCGACATCAACTTCGGCACCCCGACCCGGCGTTCCGACGGCTTCTTCGTCGTGCCGGTCGACGTGCGGATTCCCCTCGGCAAGCTGGTCCTGATCCCGCGCGAGACCGAGAGCGAGGCTTCGGCGCGCGTGTTCGTGGCGGCGCAGGACACCCAGGGAGGCGTCTCGGAGGTTCAACAGGCGGTCGTTCCGATCCGGGTCCCCAACGATCAGGTGGCCGCGATCGGCCAGCGGTACTACACCTATACTCTCAGCCTGTTGATGCGGGCGGGCGAGCAGAAGGTCGCCGTCGGTCTGCGCGACGACGTTGGCAACACGACCTCGTTCGTCGCCCGCAGCCTCGTGGTGGGGGGCTAGGAAGTGGGGGGCTGGGGAAGGCTGGTCCGCGAGCTGGGCCAATCGTGGCTCGACGTGCTGCGCGCCGAGCTTCAGGGGCTGGAGGACGACTTTTCGCGCTCCGGCCATCACCTGAAGCGTGGCGTCGGCCTGTTCGGCGGCGCCGTGGCGCTCGGCTTCTGGGCGGTCGGCGCGCTGGTGGTGGCCGCGATCGCCGGCCTTGCGACCTGGCTGCCGCTGTGGGCCGCGGGGTTGATCGTCGCGTTCGTCTTCGCCGCGGTGGCGGCCGGCCTCGCGGCGCTCGGGCAAAAGAGCGTCACCCAGGTGGAAAACCCGATCGGTGTCGCCCGCCGCCGCCTCGAAGACCACATCGATTGGGTACAGGGCCGCCTGCTCGCCACGGCGGAAGCGGCCGATGCCGGCGAAACTCGCGAAGGTAAAAGATCCAGGCGCAGCGACCCGCCGTACGATGATTTCGAGGAGGAACTGCCGTGAGCTCGCTAGAAGAGAGCCGCCAGAGGGCGGAAATGCTGCTCGCCGAAGCGCGCAGCGAAGCCGAGCGCCGCGCGCTCGCCGTACGCGACGCAGTATCGCGCGATCTCGGTATCGTGCCGAAAAAGCAGCCGTTGCTGCTCGCGGTGGCAGCCGGGACCGTCGGCTTCGCGCTCGCCTGGGCGTGGCGCAAGAAGCGGACGCGCCCGCAGCGCTAGGCGCCGGAGGGCGGCGCGGCGCCGGGCGGCCGCTTGAACACCATCGCAATGTTGTCGGTCGCGCCGGACTTGAAGTTCACCGAGGTGATCGAAACCAGCTCCCACCCCTCTTCGCCGAGCAGGTTCATCTGCACGGCGGCGTTCGGGTCGAGGCGGTAATTCTCGCTGCGAATGTTGATGATCTTGTATTCCCACTGAGTCATCGCACACCCTCTTTCCCCGGCCCCTCCCCGTTCGCTCACCCGGCCGCACTGGGGCCGAACCTGCGGCTATTTTAGCTCCAACTCGATCGCAATTTCGCTACCCCCTCCGACCGATAGGTACAATGGCGTCGTGAGCCTATCCGAACGCCGCCTGCTCCTGTTCACCAAGCCCGCCCGGGCAGGCCGGGTGAAGACCCGTCTGATCGGCGCTCCGCCTGAAGGGCTCTCGAAAGAACAGGCGGCCGAGATCCACGCGGCCTTCGTCGAGGATCTGCTGGACCGCCTGCGCGGCGGAGCATTTACGACCACCATCGCCTGGGCGCTCGACGACCTGCCCGAAGGGGAACCGATCCCCGATCCGTACGGCTTTCCCGGCGTTCGGCAACAGGAGGCCGATCTGGGAACCCGGCTGTACGGTGCCCTGGCGGCGGCGGGCGGTCCGGATTCGATCGTCGCCGCGCTCGGTTCGGACCATCCGACGCTCCCTGTGTCGCGGATCGAAGAGGCATTCGCACGCGTCGAAGCGGGAGCGGATGTCGTGCTCGGTCCGGCCGACGACGGCGGCTACTACCTGATCGCGGTCGCCCGCCGCGCTCTCGCCCCCCGGTTGTTCGCCGAGATCGAATGGAGCACCGAGCGGGTGCTCGCCGCGACGCTCGACCGGGCGGCGGAGCTGGGCCTGTGGGTCGAGCAGCTTCCGATCGGCTCCGACTGCGACACCCCCGCCGACCTCGCCCGCCTCGCCCGGAGCCTTGAGGGCGGCGATTTCGGCTGTCCCCGGACGCGCGCGCTGCTCGAATCGTGGGGAAGGGTGCCGCCGGTTCCTTTGGAGGTGGTCCGATGAAAGTTTTGACCGCCGAGGCGATGCGCGCGCTCGACCGGCGGGCGATCCGCGAGATCGGCATTCCCGGCTTGGTGTTGATGGAAAACGCCGCGCTTGGGGTCGTCGAAGCGATCTTCGAGCGCTATTCCGAAGCTTCCTCGGCGGCGATCTTTTGCGGTCCGGGCAACAATGGGGGAGACGGACTCGCGATCGCCCGGCGGCTCGACGCGCGCGGCTACCAGGTGGTGATCTTCCTGGTGCTCGGCGGGCGCGAGCTTGCCGGCGACGCCGCGGCGCAGCTTTCGATCTGCCGGCAACTGGGGCTGTCGATCGAGGACCTGGCCGCCGATTCCGATCCCGCTGAGGCGCTGGCCCGGGCAAAGGGGTATGACCTGGCGGTCGACGCCCTGTTTGGCACCGGCCTCGACCGGCCGCTCGAAGGGTTCCCCGCCCGGCTGGTCGAAGCGCTTGCCGACCTGGGGCGGCCGGTCGTCGCGGTCGATGTACCGAGCGGCCTCTCCGGCAGCCGTGCCGATCTCCTGGGGCCGCACGTCCAGGCCGACCTCACGGTCACGTTCGCCGCGCCCAAAATCCCGCACGTGCTGTCGCCGGCCGCCGAAGCCTGCGGCGCGCTCGCGATCGCCGAGCTGGGATTTCCCCCCTGGCTGATCGACGAGGCCGACGGCGATCTCTTCCTAATGACCCCGGAGGATCTCGCCCCCCTCCTGCCGCGCCGCGCGGCGGACGCGCACAAAGGAAGCGCCGGCCACGCGCTGCTGGTCGCGGGGTCGCCCGGCAAATCGGGGGCGGCGATCCTCGCCGGGAAAGCCGCCGTGCGCGGCGGAGCCGGTTTGGTCACCCTCGCCGTGCCGGAGCCGATTCTCCCGACGGTCGATCTCGGCTCGCTCGAATCGATGACGCTTGCGCTGCCGGCCGGACCGGAGGGGGAGCTGGGACCGGGAGCCGCCGACGCGGCGCTCGCCGCCTCCCGGGGCAAGAACGCCCTAGCGCTCGGCCCGGGGCTTGGGACGAGCGCCGCGGCGCAGGCCGAAATCCGCCGGATCGTGCTCGAAACTGAAATCCCGTTCGTCCTCGACGCCGACGGCCTGAACGCCTTCGGGGGTGCCGCCGCCGACCTAGCGGCCCGCCGCTCCCCGGCGATCCTCACCCCCCATCCGGGGGAGCTGGGTCGCCTGCTCGGTCTCTCCAGCGCGGAAGTGCAGGCCGATCGCCTGGCCGCCGCCCGTCGCGCTGCGGTGGAAACCGGCGCCGTGGTCGTCCTCAAAGGGCACCGGACGTTGATCGCGAGCGAAGCGGGGGTTTGGATCAACCCGACCGGCAACCCCGGCATGGCGACCGGCGGAGCGGGCGACGTCCTCACCGGCCTGCTCGCCTCCCTGCTTGCCCAAGGTCTGGAACCGCTCGATGCCGCCCGCCTCGGCGTCTACCTCCACGGCCTGGCGGGCGACCTCGCCGTCGACCGAGACGGCCTCCAAGATCCGGCGCTCGCCAAGCTCGCCGCCTCCGACCTGATCGGCCACCTCGCCGTCGCCGTCCGCCGCCTCGCCGAGGAATGATCGAATGGCCGTCCGGCGCTACCTCTCTGCCAACGAAGCCGAAACCGTCGCGATCGGCCAACAGATTGCCGAATCGCTTGCTCCGGACTCCGCCCTCCTCTTGGACGGCGACCTCGGAGCCGGAAAGACCGTCCTCGCAAGAGGGGTGGCTCTCCACCTAGGCATCGACCCGAACGAAATTCAATCGCCCACCTTCACCCTCATCCGCGAGCACCAAGGCCTAAAAGGCCGCCTGATCCACGCCGACCTCTACCGCCTGAAACCCGAAGAAACAGAGGCTATCGGTTTGGAAGAACTCCTAGCCGGCCCCGGCCTTAAAGTCATCGAATGGTCCGAGCGCCTACCGTTCGAAGTTCCGGGAGCCGTGCGCTTCGTGCTGCGAAGGTCAGGCGAAGGGGGCCGGGAGATCGTGGAGGAGTAGTAGCTTTTCCCTCCTCGGCGGTGCCTTTTTGCCAGACTTCGCAGGGAGGCGCCCCATTTAGAAATGGCGACCACCTTTCCAGTGCTTGCCCCATCCACCGCCCCCTGCATACAGTTCCCCGCCATGAGCGACCATGACATCCGGAACATGCGGAAGATGCTCCAGCAGGTGATCAACGCGTCGGGGCTTGCCGACCGGCAGGTGGAAGATGCGATGGGGCTCGGACACGGCCGGTTGGGGCGGTTGTTCGACGGGTCGATGGAGATCAAGCTGCGGCACCTGTTGGGGCTTGCTCGCCGGTTGAAGATTTCTCCGGGAGAGTTGGTGGCGATGGGCTCTCCGGAGACCGAGCAGTTGAAGGAGCGTCGCCTCGCCGATTGGTTGGGAATCTCGGCGCCGAAGGCGCCACTCGTAGAAGATGCGCCGGCCGACCTGGACGAGCGGATTCGCCGCGCGGTGCGAGCGGAATTGCTCGCCGCCGCCGCGGAGCGGAAAGATTAGCGGGCCGACGGAGCGTTTCCGCGCCCGCTGCGCCGTTTTCGGGTAGTGGTAGCGTTTCAATCTTTTGGATTTTCGAGCAGCCCGACGAGGTCGGAAATCGACCACCGGCGGGAATCCACGCCCGCGGCTTGCACGGGAGTCTTCCCACCGAGGCTCGCGTGAGGGCGGCAGAAGTTGGTCAGGCGGGTGAAACGCCGAATCGACATCCGCATGGTCAGGTTCAAGCACTCGATGCGAACAGTGGAATTGATCGAGTTGCCTTCGCACAGAGCGGCGACCGCCGGGGTGCGCTTCGAGGACTTTAAGACGTTTGCCATACGAAACAGTATGCAAGAGCGGTCAGGGAAGGTCCAGGATGTTGGCACTATAGTGTATAGTCTGTTTCATGGACCCAAACGACGAGGACGACCCTTCCGGTGCGGCCTACGTCAGGCTGCACCTGACGAGAGAGGTGCTGAACCCCTCGGAGCCACCAACGCTCGCCAGCAAGTTCAATTTTATTGGCGTTGGAGCGGAAATACACCTGGAGGTTGGCCATCTCGACCTGGTGGAACTAAGAGACTTTGTAAACCGGAGCACCGCGGCAGCAGCCGCGAGCGAGCCGCCGTACGACGGTTCCGTGACAATGCACGTGACGAACCGCTTCTTCGTTACTCCCGAGGCGGCTAAAGATCTCTTGCGAATTGCAAGGGAGATGGTGGCGCACCTTGTTAAGGTCGGCGTGATTAAGGAGGATGCTGAGAATGCTCCTGGAGACGGTAGTAGTGGTGGCGGCGATTTCCTCTAGCGTCCCTTCAAGGATCAGAATTCCGATTTATCGCGTTGGTGGGTTCACTCAATCTATGTCGTTGCTGCTGCCCGTGGTGTCAAGCGACATTGCCAAGGCGTCGGTGCGAGTACCGACAGCGCATCGCGGGAAAAGTATCGAAGTCCGCTTCAAGGATCTATCGGCAGAGTGGAGAGAAAACACCGCTCACCTTAGCTCCATTACCGACCAAGCGATGTTCCCAGCCTATCAAAGGATTATAGGATTCGGAGCAGCAGTCATACCTTTCATTATGGAAGAACTGAGGAGCGAGCCGGATCAATGGTTCTGGGCTCTTAAATCTATTACCGGGGCCGATCCCGTAGTGGACTCTGATCGGGGCAATATCAGGGCTATGGCGGCTGCCTGGATTAGCTGGGGCAGGAGCCATGGATACGCCTGAAATCTACACAATCTTTCCTGAGTTGAATGCTCCGCCGCACAAAATTACCAGCCCAAGAGATCGCTACTACAACTGCATCGGGTGGGCCGCTCGGGACAACCAACGCAAGTGGTGGCCCGATAAAATGGGCGTGGGGTATTGGCCCCCCGGAATTGAGCGCGCTAACACACTGGAGGCCTTCGTTAAAGCGTTCGCCACGCTTGGATATGCGATTTGCGATTCTCCGGACTTTGACCCAGCCCTAGAAAAAGTTGCCCTCTTCGCTCTCGATGGCAAGCCAAAGCATGCAGCTCGCCAATTATCGAACGGCCACTGGACAAGTAAGCTAGGTGACTTTCAAGATGTAACACACGAGCTGCGACAAGTTGAGGGTAAATGTTACGGGTCAGCCGTCACTTTTCTTTCCCGCCGCCGTCCAACTTAGAGGGATGGTTATCCCATCGAGACCTGGCGGCGTTTCTCGCACTCTCGACCCTTTGCTCGGATGTCATAGCTGGTCATCTGCCGCGTGGGCGAGCCACGCCCCGACGCTTGGGTATCCCCTTCGGCACCCGCTGCCCTCTTCCAGGCGGAAGACTGTGGGGCGGTGGCCCTGACGGTGAATTCGGCACCCATCAAGCGGCTCATGCCGGGTTTCCGCCGCGGCGGGCCCGTTTTGGCGGTAGATGTTCTGGTGACGTCAGAGTCCGCCCGTTTTGGCGGCGAATGGCCCGTTCTGGCAGGAATTCGCCCGTTTTGGCGGGAAATACTCTAATGGCGACCAGAAATCTGTAGTTCACGAGAGAAATAGGCCGGCGGAGTCGAGAATCGCCCATACTGGTGAGAAACCGCCCGCTGCGGCTGTGAGCCAGCGCGTTTGGGCGGTGAACGGCCCATTTCGGTGAAGAATCGCCCGTTTCGGTGAAGACTGGCGCGTGGCGCCTAGAATTAGCAGGTTCCAGGGGAAATCCGTCCGTCTGGGTGAAAAATACCGCGGCGGGGGGAAAATCGATCCGTCCGAGTAAGAAACGCTCCGGCGCCGCCTCTACCCGCTCCGAGAGTCGTTCAACTCGGGCGTCGGCGGCGCCGGTGGTTCGTTCAGTCCTCCGCCAGCACCACGATCCGATCCTCGGCCGTAAACGACAGGACGTCAGACTTCTTCGGGTTCAGCTTGATGCCGTAGGCGGCTTCGGCGTTCTTCAAGTCGGCCGCGATGCGGTAGCCGATCGCCGATTCGCCGCGACGGCGGGCGGATTCGACGACGGTGTAGAAGTCGACCGGGGTGCCGGGGCGGACGTAGGCCGCGGCGGGTTTGAGGTAGATCTCGCTTCCTTCCGGATCGAGCAGGTCGTCGAATACCGCGGCGAGCTGCTTGTTTTCCGAGATCTGGGCGAGCATCAAGCTGATCAGGCGGTCGCTGACGATGAAGTCGTCGGCTTTCGTGACCTCGGCGAGCGCGCGGTTTCGGACGTCGAGCATTTCGCTGACGATCGAGAACGCCCGGCCTTTCTGCTCGCTGATCTCGCGCAGGTGGAGAAGGGTGACCAGGGTTTTCGCATCCGCCCGCTGCTCTTCCAAGTGGTCGGCGTAGGAGAGGACGATGATGTGGTCGAAGGTTTCGAGGCCGAGGCCGTCGAGCAGGCGGCGGTCCGAGGTGTCGCCTTCGATCAGCTCGATCTTCATGTTCGGGGGATCGCCGAGCGACGCGACCAGATCGGCCGTTTCGGCGACTTCCGAGACCACGGTCGCGTGCGAACCGGGGGCCACGTACTGCGAGAGCTCGGTGAGGATCTTCGTCGCCCGCCAGTTCCAGCCCAGGATCAACGTCCGTTCCGGAACCAGGCGCACTTCCACGCCGTTCTGGATCGCCTCTTCCTTGACCGGGAAGGTCCTGCCGGAAAGGCGAATCGAATCGTCGTCCTGGGCGACCAGGATCAGCCGTTCGCCCGCGGCGATTCTCATGTCCATCGCCGGATTCAAGCGCGGCTTGCCGGTCACCGGCGCGATGCCCATGACGGCGGAATCGTCGAAAGCGGCCAGTGCCTCGGCGTAGGTCTTGCCCACCAGCGACGGCTCTTCGCGGAAGTAGATCTCGTCGCCGCCGAAATCGAACAGCTCGGTGTAGATGATCGACAGGCCCGACTGGCGGCACGTCTGGGCGATGATGCGCGAGATCAGGTCGCCCACGAGCAGCAGCTCCACCTCGTCGCGGCCGACCATGCGCGCGACTTCGACGTTTTTCGGATTGCGGATCTCGGCCACCACGTGGTACGGCTCCGGCCGGCGGTCGGGGCCGTTGGTGATCGCAAGCAGGGTCTTGATCACGCTCGCGTCGGGGTCGTCCCCTTCGGGCGACAGGACGACGATCGAGCGCGAGGTCTGGAGGCTCACGATCTTCAAATCCGCCAGATCGATCGGGCTGCCCGAGCGGCAGACGATCCGGGTTTTCCCCGTAGGTCCGATCCGTTCGGCGATCTCGTCTTCCATCTCGGCCTTGTCGTGTTCACCCATCACCACGACGCAGGCGTCTTTGCGGCTTTCGTTCGCGAGCAACAGCTCGGAGAGGATGGGGAAAATCTGCTGGGACCAGCCGAGGAGGATCGTGTGCCCCGACTCGATGATCCGCGAGCGCCCCTTCCTCAGGTCGGAGAGCTTGCCTTCCAGGCCGTTGTTGAGCACGCCGATCAGGGTCGAAACCGTGAACACGCCGCCCAAGGTCACCGCGAGCATCGCGCTCACGAACCAGACGCTGCCCGCGTCGCCGCTCATCGTGCCGGTATCTAGAGAGCGCAGCAAACCCATCCAGGCGAGGCTCAAGAAGCCGAGCGGCTTGCCATCCTCTCCGGGTGGAGCCACGTGTGCCAGGGTGACGAATGCGGCGATCAAAAAAATCATGATCGCCGAGGCGATGGCGAGCGCAAGCAGCAGCGCCCCCGTGCCGCGGGCCATGAAGTTGTCGAAACGGTAGCGCCAACGGTCGCGCCAGGTGACCTGATCCACGGCATACCCTCCCAAGGGAAAAAAAGAGGGGCAAGACTATGCCGCGCCGCGGTTGCGGGCAAGGGGACGAAGTGCCGGCCGGCGTTTTAGCGGTCACCGGCCAAGTGGCGTTGGCGCTCCCAATCAGCAGGCTCAGCTGGGCCGTTTCGATCTCTCCGTGGCGAATACCGAGTCTGCCGTCCCGAGGGTCCAGAGCAGGGGTTCCAGCACCCCGCGCCCTTCGAAAGCACGGTGGGAGTTGTCGGGGATGTGGCCCAGCGAGGAACAGGCGAAGAAGCGCACCTTGGCGCAGCGGACTTCCAGCTGATGCACCAAGTCGCCCCGGCCCCACTGGACCAGCTGGTCGCGCACCACCTGACTGCGCAAGGCATCGAGGTCGACCGGCTGGGTGCTCGATTGCAGGCGTGCCTGAACCGCCGGTTCGCCGAGCCGCTGCTCGAGGTCGAAGGCATCGATCTTGTTGACCACCACCGCCACCGGAAACTTGAGCCGGGCGCCCTTGGCCAACCCGAACTGCTCTTCGAGGCCGATCATGATTCGGGCAAACGCGTCTTCCGTGGGCATCTGGCTCGGTTTGAGGCCCGCTTCGACGGATGGCAAGCGGTCTGCGTACTCCCGCTGCACCGAATCGAGGGTGAACGGATCGATCAGGAAGATCAAGCCGCTCAGGTAATCCTGATATTTGTGCAGGCCGAGCCCCTCGGTTTCCCCGAACGTTTCTCCCGCTGGATCATAGAGGTAGAGAAGGCGGCCGGCCTGTCCGGGCCGTCCCACCTGAATGTTGTATGCGCGCGGCAGATCGGCGGTCGTTTTCGCAGGCAGAAGACCGTGCGCCAGATTGTCCCAGCCGCCTTGCATCACGCCCGCCGTCACGCCTTCCGAGAACGCGACCTCGAAGCCTACGGAGGGAGCCCATCGCTGGGCGAATTCTCGAAGCCCGGCGAGCAGGAAAGCCGACTTGCCTACGGCCGGTCCACCGAAGACCGGGACGAAGATCTTACGGATCTCGATCAGCCCGGTGAGCATGTGCTGACAGTCGGGATTCGGGCAGCGCGCTGGCAGGGCGCCCCGGTTGAGGTAGAAAGTCGCCGGAAGCTTCGTTCCGCAGCGACAGATTCGGTGGAGGATGCCGTAGCTCGAAGGGATCAAGCGGCGATGGATATTGCCGCAGCCCGGGCAGAAGTACTCTGCGAGCGGATTCTTGCTGTGGCACTTCGGACAGACCGGTCGGAACCCCTTGATGGTGAGGTAAGCCTGCTCGGTCAAATAAACCAGGGAAAAGCCGAGGTAGACCAACAGGAAGAAGGTGAACAGAAGTGCCACATGGATGATCGATCCGGCGAGGAAGAAGACCGTGCCGAAGGTGAGCACCGAAGCCGCCGCCGCACCGCGCAGGATCGCCATGCCCTTGGCCGGATACGATTTCGGCCAGAGGCTCTTCACCTTCTCCACCTCCTGGCGGGCCGAGGCGACGTTGCGCCGCCAGACGTCGGCGATCACGGCCCGCAGGTCGGTATACCCCTTGCCGAAGAAATAGCTGCGAATCGCGGGATCTTCAATCGGGCTCACGGGGTCACCTTCTCTCTCTTAACGTTGTGATAGAGCGCCAAGGCGTAGTTTCTCACCGTGATCCCCAATCCCACCAAGGCGCCGATTTTGACGATGACGACCATCGCTTTGATGATCATGACGACGACGACCATGAATAGGACAAGAGCGACCGCGGTGCCGGCGCAGCCGAATCGACCGCTTAGGATCGAAAGGAATATTTGAGATAGGGCGCCGCGGCTTCGGGTGTTGTGATTGTCAGTCATTCCTCTCTCCTATGTAAAAGTTGGCGTTAGCGCCGGAACCATCCGAGGACGCGGCGCACGGGGTTCTTCTTTCTTCCTTTCAGGTCTTCCAGAGTGTTCTGCCAGCGTCCCAACGCGCGCCCTTCGAGCCTCGATTTGCTCAGCTTGGCTTTGACCTTTTCCAGGTCAGCCGGCGCCAGGCGTTCGAGCGCGAATAGGATTCCTTTGAAGCCGTCTTTTTCGAGCGGCGCGAGCAAGCGGCTCGGCTCGTCGCCGTTTGGTTCGAAGGCGAGCCAGAAGCGAAGGGCGCCGTGCAGGCTCTCGGGCCATGCGGTCTTCGGCCGGGATTTGAAAAAGGTGAGGTAGCTTTTTCCGAGCAGGTCGGGACGGCCGGCGACGAGGGTTGAAAGGACCTGTTGGTGGTCTTTTTGAGAACCCACCCGTTCGAGCGCGGCGCGCAATACCCCTTGGAGGAAAGCCGCGTGCTCGCCTTCTTCGAGCGCGCCGAGCGAGCCGGTCAGAAGGTCGAGATGGAGGTCTCTGAGTAACGTGTGCGGCGAGCGCGCGGCGGTCCACGCCTTGCGGAGCAGCGGTCGATTGGGCCGAAGCTCGAATTTGCGGCGGCCGGCCGCTTCGAGGACCAGGCGGGCCGCCTCCTCGCCCTCCCGGCTCGCGGGGTCGAGGGCCACCGATCGATTGGCGTGGGCAAGGCAGGTGCGGGCGAGATCGGGAGGAAAGCGATCGACCTCGCCGCCGCGGAGCCAGGCAAGCGCCAGGTCGGGCCGATCCTCTTCGGGTAGCTGGTCGAGCAGCGAGCCGGCGATTCGGGCGAAGGATGCGGCCTGATAACCCGGGAGCTGGGTGAGGACCGCCCGCAGGTAATCGGCATAGGCGGCGATAGGGTCCGCCGCGCGGTCGATCCGGTCGAGCCATTCGCCGAACAGGAAATCCCATTCCTTGGCGGCTTCCAGGCGAAGTCGAACCGCGGCGGCCTGGCGAGCGCTTAAGCCCGAGAGCACCCTGCCAAGGGCGCGCCCCACGGCGACTCCGGCGCTTTCCGCGTCGCGATTCGGAGATCGAAGGAGGTCCCGGAGCCGGCGGCAGATCGCGAACAGCGGTTCGATCTCGGCCGGAATCGCGGCGAGGACGGCATGGCACGATTCGACGGCCTCGCCGTTGCCGGAGATGCAGGCGGCAACCAGCGACTCGATCTCCTTCTGCTGCCAGACCGGCAGGCGGCGCGCCAGCTCCAGGCAGGACCCCACGGTGCGGAGCAGGAAGAGGCGCAGATCCTGCGGCAGCTGGGAGAGCCGGCCGCCGGGAGCGAGCCAGGCCGGCTCCGCGAGCACCAGGGCCGCCAGCTCGGCCGAGTGCGCGCCCAGCTCTTGGGCCAGCAGCTCCCAGGTCGTCTGCGCGGCGGCGGTGCCGACGCCGGAAAGCAGGTGCCGGCGGAGCAACGAGCACCAGGCCCGGAATGCGAAGGCGCGGTGCTCGGGGCGGCCGCTGGCTCGCGCACCGGCGGCAAGAAAGCGGATCAGCGGTTCGTAGCCTTCGGCCTGGGGCAAACCGGCCGGAAGGTCGGCCGCCCGCCCGAGGACTTCGAGCAGCGCGAGGCGGGCCTCCGGCCGGGCATGACGGTCGGCGAACCCGATCATGCCGACCAACTCGTCGCCCCCCTCCACGGCGGCACCGTCGTCGGCCAGCTCGAACAGGCCGAGCGCGAAGCGGAGAGCGGGTTCGATCTCGGAGTGGTCGAACCGTTCGAGAAAGGCATAAAAGCGCCGCAGCCGCTCGACGTCTTCGGCCATCCAACGGGCAACCCGCGCGGGATAGTCGTCCGCCGCTTGCGGGAGGTCGCTCTGGTTTCCGGCGGCGAGATCGAATTCATAGAAGCGGAACCGCCGCTCCGCTTCGTCGAAGGTAAAGTCGGTCTCCCCGGTCGTCGCATTGATCGCCAAGGAGCCGCGCGGATCGTCCTGATAGGTCGAAGAGCCGAGCCCGATCGCGTGCGGCAGCGGGAAGAGCTTCTGCACGCAGGCGATCCAATAGAGCCCCGCGAGTGGTTCGTCGCGAACCACCAGCGCGCGCGACGACTCCCGGCCGAGCAGCACGGCCCGACCCATCCGGGCGAGCAACTCCGGGCGTTCCGGTCGCTCCAAGAGAAAGGCGCGCAGCTCGTCGAAACGGAACGATTCGGCGGGCGCCAGATGGGCCAGGTCGAGTTCCGAAAGCGGCGTCGGAGCCTCTTCGGTGTCCTCCTCCGGGGAGAGCCCGGTCTTCCAGCCGGTCCACTCGTAGAGGTCGATCGGCCAGATTTTCGGGAGGTCCCCTAGAAGCACCAGGGTGTGGGCAAAGAAGTTGCCCCACCGTCCGCTGTAGTCCCGACCGACGTAGGCGGAGTGGGTGATCGCGAGCCGGCCGGATTCGAGCCGGTAGAAGCGCAGCGCGCGAGGAAAGTCGCGCGCGATCTCCTCGGGGCTCGGATCCGGGCGGACGTTGCGCGGCGGCCGGTAGATGCCGCGGCGCTCGATCTCCCGCTGTTCGTCGGGGCGAATTCCGGCGCTCAGCGCGCGAGTTTGGAAACCCGCGTTGCCCGATTGGCCGCGCCGACATGAGGTGTAGTGAAGCTGCAGGGCTTTCATACTCGGCCTCTCACTTTCAGGACCGGCGGGCGGCCGGAATCAGGCCGTGGCAATGAAGCAGCCAGAGGAACGGGTCTTCGACCCGCCGCGGCAGCACGCGAGGGATCTTCTGGTCGCCGTGGGGATTGCAGCCGAGGGCCGTCAAGCCGAAGAAGCCGAAGTGGCGATAGCGCGATTTGGCCTGCGCCGCGACGGTGGTTTCTCCCCAGAGGCCCAGGAGCGACTGCATCTCCGAGCTGACCGCGTTGAAATCGGCAACGTCGTAGCCTCCCTGGTGACGGGATGACGAGTTGAGCTGCATCTGCGGATCGACCAAGTCCTCGACGGCGTCGAATTTCGAGAAGGCGATCGCGAGAGGGGTGGGGATCATCGAAGCCTGGAGGCTTCGCTTCTCGGAGATCAGGCGGGTGATCCGATTGAGGATGTCGTTGGTCTCGGTGTTGCGGCGGGGTAGGGGAGTGGCACCGTCGAGCTGCGTGCGCACCCCCTCGATCTGGAGCGGATCGAGCAGGAGGATGATGCCGTCGGCGCTCACGATGTAGCGGTTCACGGCATTCATTGATGCGTCGTCGTCCAGGTCTTCCCCTGCGGTGTCGAAGAACACGAGCGTCACCAGCCCTTTGATGCAACGGCGACCGAAAAGATCCTTGCCGGTGAAAGTCAGCGAGTAGACCAGCGGCATCTGTACGCGGCGATCCGCCAACGCCGAGACGGTGCCGCGGATCACCGTGCCCTGCTGATAGATCGGGGCATAGAAATCCTGGCGGTATCGCTTGATCGTGAAATCGTCGAGCGGTTCGAGCAGCATGTCCAGCGAAGGCCCGACCTGCGCGCGGATTCGTTCGATCAGGACGGCGATGTAGTGGCTTTTGCCGGCCTCTTTGGCGCCCACGACGGCGAAAATCAAGTTGCGAAACTTGCCCGTCGTGTTCGGAAGATCCATGTGGCACTTCGGGCAGATCCGTTTGTGCGTCATCTGGTTGCAGGTGGCGCAGCGACAGCCCTGGCGCGAAGCGCCTTCGGGGGAGAGGACCCTGGCGATCGGTGCGCTGTCGCCCCATTCCTTGGCGCGTACGGCATCGACCTCCGGAGCGCACCGTACGGCAGGGCTCGCGCAGCGAAACGGCGCGCTGCGCAAGCCGTAGGGCTCGAAGCAGTAGGGGCAGACCTGTTTTTGAAGGCTGGGCAAGAAGGAGAGGGACATGGCGGCTTTTGACCTTTCGAAAACGTTTTCGGGCGGGCGCTTAAGCGATCTTCAGCAGCTCTTTTTCGGCGGGCAGGAGGCGAATCTCCCGTGCGGCTGCGGCGTCATGAAAAAAGAGCTTCACGTAGAGCCGTCCGGGCAGGCTCTGGGCCGGCAGCGGCAGCACCGTTCTGCCGCGGTCGAGCTTCAAACCGGGAACTTCGAGCAACACCTGGCCGTCGCGCGGCGAGATCGGAACGTCGTGCGCTTTGCCGACCACCACCAGCGCGGGCAGGGTCAAGCCCGCGGCGCCCGTGCAGGTCAGCTCCAGCCAGGCGTCTTCCACCGACCGCCGCAGTAGCGATTTCTTGACTCCCACGCGGTAGGCGACCGAGGCTCTCTGGCCGAAGGTCTCGACGGCCGGATCGAGCGTCGTCACTTCGACGGCGGCGCCGACCACCGCCGTTGCCGCGCTGATCGAAAGGGGAATGAAAAAGATCCGCCCCTGCCCGGTGAGGGTGACCTGGGCGCTGTTTCCCGTCGCCCCGGCAACCAGGCTGCCGAAGCGGTCGGCCTGCGCCGCCGGGACCACCAGCCCGGCAATGGCGTCAGGCGGTTTGGTGGTCTGGCGGATCTGCACCGCGACCTCCGCGGCGGACGACCAGCGCAAGACGACGTTGCGGCCGGTCCGCGTGGCGGCGAGATCGAGGATCGGCGCCGGGGGAGCCACGGGCGTTGCGGCGGCGCACCGTCCTGCGGTTCGCAGCTCGCCGCCCGGATGCTGCGGATCGGCGAAAACCGCCACGACCCGATAGCCGTAGACCTGACCGTCGGTGAGGCCGGTGTCTCGGGCGGAGGAGCCGGCGACCGTCAACGCCGTGCCTTCCGGTCTGTCCGGTGCCTTGCCGGCCCGGCGCCAGACCTCGACGCGGCGGCAGCCCTCCGGCGCGGTCCAAGAGAGCGTCACCTCGCGGTCTCCGGCGACCGTTTGCAGATCCTCGACCTCCGCCGTTCGCAGGTGAGGGCCGCTGGTCGCCGGCCGATCGCAGACCACGCCGCCGCGCTGCGTGTACACGGCGTAAAACCAAGGGGTTCCCGGGGCGGCGGAGCTGTCGTCGAGCCCGGCGTTTTTCATCTCGACGAAGCGTTGCCCGTCGTCCGCTCCGTGCGGCAAACCTCCGGCTTTGCGGACGACTTGGTAGGTCACGCTGCGCGACGTCGCAGGACCTTGCCAGCTCAGGCGAAAACCGTCGGCCATCGGCGCCACCCGCAACGCGCCGGGCGACGGCGGCGGGCAGGCCGCAAGAGTGCGCAGCGCGGGCTCGAAATCGGCGCAGGCCGCGAGCGCCTCCTCGTCGCGATCCAGACCTCCTTCCGTGTCTCCCGCCCGTCGTCGTTTCTCGCCCTCCTTCCACGCCTCTTCCGCGCGGGCCAACCCCCCCATGATCCGGCGGCGCAGCTCGGCCAGCCCGGCCGTGCCGTGGGCGCGCTCGAAGCGATCGAGGGCGGATCGAGCGGCAGAGAGCTTGCGGCTCGCAACCATCGCCTCGACCTCTGCGAACGCGCCTTCCCGTGCGCGCCGCCGCTCTTCGGCCCGCTTCTTGGCGTCCGCCGCGGGTTGCCAGTCCGGCCAGTAGTGCAGGGCCTTGTCGAAGCGTTGGAGCGCGCCGACGAAATCCCCTTCCAGCACCAGCCGCTCGCCCTCTTTGAGCAGCGCGTTCACCAGCGGGGCGTCGCCCACCCGGCTGCCGCAGCCCTGGCAGGCGGCGTTCGCGCTGGGATTGCGGATACCGCAGCGCGGACAGGGGATCTCCAGAGGCTCGCCGCAGCTCGGGCAATTGGCCGCTGCCGCCGGAGCGAGAGTCGAGCAGAAGCCGCACAGCTTCATCGATTCGGAAGGCAAGGCGGCGGGATCCCGCTGAACCCCCCACTTGCGCTGTGCCGCCCGCTCTTCGATATAGGCGCGGGCATCCTCGGCCGAGACGCCGCGTTGGCGCGCCTGGCGCACCAGGGCATCCATCTCTTCGCGGGTGATGAACCCGTCGTTGCCGGCCAGCTCCAGTTGCAGCTTGAGCTGATCCATCGCCTCGATGGTGAGGTAGTTGTCGTATTTCGTCCGCTCGGGCTCGCTGCGAAACAGAGTCTTGCAGATGCCGGCCAGAGCGTTTCGCGCGGAGGCCGAGGCGTCGGTCCGGCCCACCCGTTGGTTTTCGCCGTAAATTTCCTCAGCGCGATCGAGCAGCGCAGGGTTCGAGGATTGGGCCGGCAGCTCGAGGAATTGATAGAGATTTGCGAGGCCCAGAGGTTCGAGGTTCTGACGGATGCTCTGGGCGGTGACCTTGTCGATGACTTCCCGGACCGGCCGCTGGCGCGCTTTCTCCGGCCCTTTCTCGCCGCCGACCGAAACCCCCGCGGCCCGCAGGCGCCGGGTTACCTCCTCGGACGAGAAAGCTCCGGCTGCCTGCTCGACCAGCTTGCCCAACTGACTTTCACTGCACGCCCCGCCGCCGCTCGCGAGCACGGCGATCATCTCGTCGAGCTCCCGGGCTTTCTCCTGCTTCTCCCGCTGCTGCTGCTTTTGCGCCTCCTTGGCCTCTTGCCGCCGGAGCCCCGCGTCCGCCAGCAGGGCGCGGATTTCCGGCAGCAAAGCGAGGTTGATTTCGGCGCGTCGGCGCGCCTTCGGATTGCCCATACTGCGGTCGCGCGCCCAGTCGCTCAGCTTCTCGGCGATCCGTTTCTCGATCGCCGATCCGTCGTCGCACGACGGATCGAGATCGAGGAGGAGATAGAAGTTCGGGCGCTCGATCGGCATCGCTTTTAAGTTCTCTCTCGCTCCGCGGCTTCCGGTTCAGGCTACGCGCAGCGAAAGGTTGCGGCTCTTGGCGGCCGCGACCTCTTCATGGCTCATGATCGAGTCGGTTTTGAAGTCGGCGTGGATCTCCCTCCCGGTGGTCAGGTCCAGGCCATGGACTTGCAGCAGGCCGTCGGGTCCGAGGTCGAAGCAGACCTCGATCGGCGAATTGATGGGCAGCGCCTTGGCGAATTCGAGGACGGCATGTCCTAGCTCTTTGCTGTCCGCCACCTCGATCTCGCTCTCTCCGAGGCGGCTTTCCATGCAGCGCATGTCGACGCTGATCTGCCCGTCTTCGCGGGTATGGAAATTTTTCTTGATCGAGATGGGAACCTGCGTATCGACGAGCACGAGGTTGAACACCACCTCGCGATCTTCCTTGTTGTAGGCGACCATGCCGAAGCTCTTCGAGGCGACGTTGGTGATCTTCTTTTCGACCAGCGCCTTTAAGCCGGGGAGCGCCAAGCCTTGGGCTTGCGCAACGTCGTTCTGCGCCCGTTCGACGACGGCGGCGTCGACGGTTTCGATCTCCACCCGATCGGGTGCCTGACCGGTTTCCTGGGCGATGCGGATTTTGATTTCCTGATCGAGGAAACACTTGTAGCCGAACAGCGCCGCCCCTTTGGCCACCGCCTGATTGGGATCGAACTGCCGGACCTCGAACGGATAGCGGCTCTTGACCGTTTCGATCACCTGCGGCATATAGGTCGAGCCGCCGACCAGCAGCAGCTTGTCGATCTTCGTGTACCCTTTCTGGCGGGCTTTTTCGAGCTCTTGATCGGTCAGGCTGAGCGTCCGCTCCAGGTATTGCGCCGTGATCTGATCGAACACCTCGCGCGTCAGCTCGACCTTCACCCGCTCGCCGCCGAAGCGCACGGCCTCGGTGACCGACTGCCGGCTGGACAATGTTTTCTTGCAGCGCTCGGCCGCCTCCAGTAGCTCCTGATAGGCCTCCTGGTCGTCCAACAGGGCATCGGCCGGAGTTCCGCTCGCCTCTTCAAATTTCTGGGTGAAGTAGCTGACGATCGCGTCGTCCCAATCCTTGCCCCCCAGCTGGTGATCGCCGCCGGTGCAGATCACCGCGATCTCGCCGGCCTTGATATCGATCAACGTGATGTCGAAGGTGCCGCCCCCCAAGTCATAGACCAAGATGACCTGATCCTGGGTTTGCTCGATGCCGTAGGCGAGGGCTGCAGCGGTCGGCTCGGGGATGACGTAAAGGACGTTCAATCCGGCGATGATGCCCGCCTGTTTGGTAGCCTCTTTTTCGTTGACCCCGAAGTAGGCCGGGCAGGTGATTACCACGTCCTCGATCTTTTCGCCGACGGCGTTTTCGGCGTCGCCGACCACCTTGCGCAGGATGAACGAGGAGACGTCCTGCGGCTTGTAGGCTTGCCCGTGAAAACTGCGTTCCCAATGCGGATCGCCCATCGCCCGCTTGACCGTCGAGACGCAGAGATCGGGCTGGATCGAGACGACCGACTTGGCCGACTGGCCGACGACGATGTTGGTCGGGCTCTCGAAATAAACTACCGAAGGGGTGGTCATCTCGCCTTCGGTATTCGGCAGCACGACGGGCTTGCCGTGCTCGTCGACATGGGCAATGCAGGAGTAGGTGGTTCCGAGGTCGATGCCATAGACCCGTTTCGCGCTCATGAAATATCTCCCTGTTCCTTGGGGTGGAGGTTGTGGGCCGCGACATAGACGGCGACTCGTTCCTTCTGCAGCAGCGTTTCGCCCTGGGCAAATCCGGGGCGCACGTGTTCCGCGATGCGCCCTACCTGTGCGGGATCCTCGGTGGGTACCGAGCGGGCGACCATCTGCCGCCGCGGATCGAAGGTTTCGCCCTCCTCCTCGAATCGCTCGACGCTGTGCTGGCCGAGCAACATCTCGATGTCGTCTTGGAAGTCGGCGAACGCACGCAGCATCCGGTCGTGGAGAAGCTCCTCTGCTGGTTTGGCTACAAGCACGGTGGTTGTCTTGCTCAGGCCGTCGTGCAGCCGGACGACGCCCAGCAGCACGTCTCTCACCGGCTTGGCGGCGCGATCGTCGCGGTAGCCTTGCAGCTCCGCATGCAGTCGATCGACCTGCAACTGTTTGGTCTGGTCGTAGGCCAGCTTGTTGCGAAATTCCCCGAGCAGCTCGGCGAATCCCTTGGCCGCGGACGCCTCGAACCGCGCGACCGTTGCGAGCAGATCGCCGATTTCCGGCAGATCCGGGTTTCCTCCGATCGAGAGTCCGGGTAATGGCTGAGATAGGCGTTCCGGCAGATCGTCGCCCGGCGATCCAGCGGTCGCCTCTTCAGGCGCCGCGACAGCTTCCTCCATGGTCTTCCTCCTCCGAGAGTTCGGTTAAGAAGCCTCGTTTCAAGTCGGTTCCTTGACCAACGCGCTAAGTCGAAAATAAAGGGGACAAGGTCTCGACGAAATTTTGTGGAGACCTTGATGTCCCCCGGCGCCGACCCTTCGCGCGTTACAGAAATGGCCAAGCGGACGGCGTCCGACAGGAGGAGGTTTCGATGAAGCTGCGATAGCGGTGGTTCGTGCTGACCGGAGGAATCGGGGGGCTGGTCGGTTTTGCTTGGATGGAGCTGGCGACCCGCTCCCAGCCGGTCGGAACCTGGTGGGGAGAGATCCTCCACATGGCGTTCTATTTCGCCGGCTTCGGTCTCGCCGTCGGTGCCGCCCTTGGAATGACCGAAGGGCTTCTGCGCAGAAAGCCGGGGCGGTTGATCTACGGCCTGCTCGTGGGCTTGATCCTGGGCGGCATCGGCGGCTATGTCGGCGGAGCGATCGGCCAGGCCATTTATGGTCTTGTGCCGCAAAAGTATTCGAGCCGGTCCACCTCGGACCTCGCGATCGCGCTCGATTCATCCGGCAGCATGGGAGGCGGCTTTCTCCTAATGGGCAACGACCCATTTGGAGAACGGAAGAAGGCGGCCGAGAAGCTGATCGAGCACGTGTCGGATACCGATCGAATCGCCATCGTCGATTTCGATGACGCCGCGACCGTACTCTTTCCCTTGACGTTCATGGGCTCCGGCCAAGCGCGGAGCGCGGCGAAGGACGCGGTTGATCAAGTCGACGATTCAGGCGGCACCAACCTGAGCGCCGGCCTGGACGCTGGAATCGCCGAACTCTCCGCGAAGCACGATCCAAAGCGCAGGCAGTTTCTGATCTTTCTTACCGATGGCATGGGGGCCTACGACGCTTCAAGCCTCGCGCGGGCCAAGATCGCGGGGATCACCATCTATACGGTAGGACTGGGTTCCCAAGTGGACGCAGGATTGCTCGGCACCCTCGCCACGGAGACCGGCGGCCAGTATTTCCCGGTCCAGGACGCCTCCGCCCTTACCACTCTGTTCGAGCAGATCCGAGAGATCACGGGGACCATGACGGGAGCCTCGGATACGAAGTCCACGCCTCAAGAGAAACCCTTGACCGATCCCAAGCTGATGTTCATGTTGCGGATTCTCAGTTGGGCACTGATGGGGCTCGCGATCGGCCTGGGTCAAGGCGTGCGTGAAAATACGCGGGAGGATCTGTTCGCCTGTTCGCTGGGTGGCTTTCTGGGCGGTGCGATCGGGGGAGCGCTCTTCGATCCGCTGACCGTGCTCCTCACTTTCAAGTCGGGTCTCGCCGGGCGTGCCCTCGCGGACCTGGTCGTCGGCGCCTGTATCGGCGGCTCGATGCGCTTTGCGCAGGAGAAGATGATCGAGGCGAGCGGCAAATCGACGACGACTCTGTTCTCGGCTCTACCGGCCGGTCGAAGTGTCACTTTTGAACCCGCCTCAGGGACCGGCCCAATTCCGGTTCGTCCCGGGCCTACACCCGCGCCGCTGCCGACCTACCAAGGGCCGATCCCCATCGCTCCGGCAAAGCCCGTACCGCCGATGGAACGAACGCCGGTCGACCTACCACCGCCCGCGCCGGTCGCCTCCACTTCCGTGGCCTCCTCTCGGCCCTCTCTCCAATCTTTCGAGGTGGGAGTCGACCGCGAAGAAGCGATGCGGCGAGCGTTCAAGGCAGGCTATGGGTATAGCGAGATCGCCAAGCATTTCGAGGTCGCCGCTCCCGCGGTCCGAAGGGCGGTGAGCGGCGGATAGGCGGAATCCACCTTCCGGCGGGAGATCAACTCTCGCCTTGAATCTTCCACCAAGCCCGCGCGGCGGCCGGCTGGAGCCGCGCGCGGACGAACGGCCAAAGAGGGGCGAAAAGGCCGCCCAACGGCAGTACCGCAACGAGCGCCACCCCGCGAAGCCGCCAACGGAGGCCCGGCGGAAAGCGGGGATCGAACAGCTCTTTCCATGAGACCGGCCAGAACAGCCAGTCGCCGCGCGCGCGGACGAGAAGCAGGTGCCAGAGTGGGGAGAGGAACGCGACTGCCGCGAGCATCCATGTGGCCAGCGTGAGTCCGTGCGAATCTCGTGTGGCCAACGCGGCAACCCATCCGAGGGCGAGCCAAGCGAGAGTTCCATTCCAAGGTTTGCGCTCTTGGCGGCCTCCGACCAGATCGCACATCGCCAGCAGCCACTTCAAGATTGCGGCGAGCGCGCACGCGATGGCGAAAAGATACCAAACCTGACGAGGCTCTTCGGACCCACTGAAATAGAACCCGGCCTGGCTGCCGAGAGCCAGGGCGACAAAGGTGAGGCCCAGGAAATACCCGGCATCCTTCCAGCGGACGGTGGACTCCGTTTCGCTCTGGCGCCGGTTGTTCAGGACGACCAAGGCGATCCAAACGGCAAACCCCAGACCCGAGATCGCAAGGGCGACGAAGAACACCGTTTTGCCTCCGCTCGCGACGGTGGGTCGAAAGGCGGGCCAACGGCGACCGATCCCCTGAGCCAGGGCAGCTAGAAGTCCGGCTTCCAGGGCGACGAGGAGGGCCTGCCAACGGAGGAAAGCACGGCGTCGCTCGGAAGCGAGACCCGGCTGGGGGAACGGCGTCGACTCGGGGAGTCCAAGCCGGGATCGCCAGTCCCCGGTCGATGAAGCTCGCGAGTTAAGGACTGCGGCCATCGCTCGGAAGCCTGCCGAGCGCCGTTCCGCGCTTCGTTCCGCATGGGCTCTCCAGACCAGGCCGCCGGAGGTCCGTTCGGATCGTTCGAGGAAGCGCAACAAGAAGGAGGCGAGCGGCCCCGGAAAGGGAAGGAGGCAGCATGCGGCGAGCGCATGGAGCCCCGCCACCGATCGCGGACTGATTTGGCGATCCGCGCTCTGCTGCTGCAGGCTGAGCCGGGCGCAGGCGTAGGCCGCCAAGTGAAGAGCCGCAAAGCCGGCGAGGATCGGAAGGGTCGGATGCAGGGCACCGATGCTCCCGAGGCCGAAGCCGAGCGCGAGCAGACCGAGAAAACCGGCCATGAAGCTGACGAACAGGGCCCCCTGTGCCCACCGAGCGCGCTCCGCGGTTCGCCAAGAGATCGGCACTCGCGCGCTTTTCGCATTTCCGCCGGGAAGCCGGAAGTGAAGGTTTTCGGCCGGACGTGGCTGGAATGCCCATCGCGGCTGTCTCTGCGTGAGCCCTCTCCAGAAGGGAAGGGCCACCATTCCCGCCAGCGGCAGACTCGCGACCAAGGTACGGACCAGAGCCAGCCATGGAACTACGATCAGGTCGCGCGGCGTTTGCAGCGCGAGAAGCCGATGGAAAAGGAGGGTGTTGCCGGCCAAAACGGCCGCGAACGACCAAAGCAACCCACGCGCGACCCCTTCTGAAAAGCCGACGTCGGCCCAGTTCCACCCCCAGAGCCAAGGCTCGAACAGCGAGAGGAAGAAGACCAAGATCGCAAATATCGGCCAAGCGCCATCCTCGATCGACCATCGTTCGAGGTGGTGGCGACCGATCCCGAACCAGCGTGCCGAACGCACGCGGGAGTTGATGCGCTCGGCTCGAAGAGCCCCCGGGCGCTGTCTCATGGACCGGGATGCACGATCCGGTGCCACCAAACCGAGGCGTCGCCCCTTGCTCGGTGGCCTCGGCGATGAAGCCAGAACGGCAGGACGAGGCCGCCGAACGGCAGGAGCGCGGTCGCGGCGCGGCCGGCAAGGCTCCGGCGGAGGGCGCCCGGCATGCGGCGATCGAATACGCCTTTCCAGCCGAGCGGATGGAGCAGCCAAGGCAGCGCGCGACTCCCGAGGACCAGGTGGGCGAGGGGGCTCGCTAAGAACATCCCGGCGAGCAGCCGGGCGACGCCTGGAATCCGGATCGAAAGGAGGGCGATCACCGCCAAGATCTGGAGCCCGGCGAGCCAGAGGAATCCGCGGCCGAAATCCAGATCGAGGGTCCGCTTCGTCATTTGGGCCGAAAACAGGGCCAAGACGCCGATGAGAATGAGCGCCACGATCGCGGGAATGACCAAGGCGAGCATACGGCCCGCCTTGGCGGCTCCCTCGGCGACGAAAAGCCATCCGAGGTAGCCTCCGAGCCCGAAGCTGGCCGGTCCGACCGAGATCGCGAAGGGGAACGGCGGGCGAACGGGTGCGTCGTAATTTTTGAAGCGGGCGAGCCCCCAAGGGGCGAAGCGTCCGGCGGCGAAGATGGGGCCCAGCGAGAGCGCCGCGAACGCTCCATAGAGCAAAACGAACGACCAAGGCGCGAGAATTTCGATCCCCACCCGGCCGAGGAGAGCCCCGACCAGGGCGCCGTCCGCCGCGAGCAGGGCCACCTTGAGCTCGGCGAACCGGCGCCAATGGCGGCCGAAGGGACCGAATTCCCCTCCGCCTTCGGTGCCGTCAGCTGCGCGCGGCGCCTCCGTGCGCGGGCCTGCGGCGATCGTCTCGAAGAGACTTTTCGCGCCCAGCGAGTCGAAGCTTCGGCGCCGCCAGACGTGGCCTCCGACCAGGTTCATCGGCAAGGGCAGAAGGAAGGTGAGCGGCAACCATGCCAGCAGCTTCGCCCGCCAACCGACAAGCTGGCGCGCCGCTACCTCGAGTCGTGCGTAGAGAAGACCGCAAGCCGCGGTCGCGAGATGCATCGGCACGAGAAGAGCGATCTGTAGCCCCCAATGGGTGCGGAGAGCCGCGGGGCGCGTCGCCCATTCGACGAGGGTCAACCAAGGGATCACTTGACCGGCGAGCATCCAGGCGATGAGCCAGGGCAAGTGTTGTGCGCGCCGATGGAGCCAGAGGTCGATCGCGAGTCGACGGCGGCGCCACCTGGCCGGCCGGTCAAGCGCGAGAGGGGCCGCCGCGGGGACTGGGGGCTCGTTCGCATTCGCCCGCCACGACGGAAGCAGAAGGAGACCGAACGCGGGAATCCCGGCGACCAGCACAAGCGAGACACGGTGGCCGAGCGAGAGTCGATTCGCGCTGTGGCGCTTCCAGACCAAGATTCGAAACAATGCCCAACCAGAGCCGACCGCCAGCACGAAACCGACCCACGGATGAGCGCTGAGGCTCTGCACGAAAGAAAGAAAGGGGCTCTCGCCGCCAAACATTGCAACTTCGATCAACGTCGTGGCGAACAACAAGGCAATCGCGGCGACCGTCAAGTAGTAGCGAAGATCGAATTGATCCCAACGGGAGGCGCCTTCCGGCGTCCACCGCCAGCGCGGCCAATGCTTCTCGATCCGTCGGCGTTTCGATCCGTCGATCGGCGAGGCGGTTTTCATCAAGCCTCCTCGCGGGCGACGGGCGCGAGCGACAGCGCAGCATCGAACGCGGCGAGCGCCTCGGCGAGATCGCTCTCCTTGTCCGGTCGATCGGAGCCGAGGCGCGGCGCGAGGTGGGCGTGGAGGAAAAGCCGGAGCGCCGCTTCGCCGCGGGGCCGGCCGCCGGATGCCAGGGCGCCGAGAACGGCGTTCGCCAGCCGCTGCCGGCTCTCGTTTTCGTCGCACGCCCAGAGACGGTGGAGAATCGGGCTGAGGGCGGTCGAATTCGGATCGATCTCACCTTCGCCGATTTGCACATCGAGAGCTTTGAGCCATTCGCTCTCCGCGGGCGCCCCCTCCGGTGAAATCTCGGCGGTGAAAGCGGGGGCGACCTCGGGCCAACGCGCTACGAGCTGATCCCGCAGCGCTTGGGGCTCGATTTCGTTGGGAAGGCGACTCATCGCCGCGAGCGCCTTGCCGGCCGGTTTTGCGAATTCCGGCGCGGCGAGTAGGCGCCGGACGATTCCGACCAGGCGAGAGAACGCGGCGAGCCGGTTCTCCCAGCGGACAGTTTCGAGTCCGAGCAGTCGGCGGGCGGCTTCGCCCAGCTCAAGGTCGGCGCGCTTGGGGTTCAGCCGGGCGGCGATCAGGGCGACGTCGGGCGTCGCCGCGGCGAGCTCGTCGTCGTTTTCGAAGCCGATCCGGGCGCGCAGCAGCTCCAAGGGCGCGAGTAGATCGCGCAGACGTGGCGGAAATCGTTGTTGGAACGCGAGCGAATGCTCGGCGAGGCGGAGGAGCGCGCGAACCTCGGCCGTGCGTTCGGTGATCTCGGCGAGGCGCCGGTCGGCCACTTCGACCGGATCGAACGGCGGCTCGAAGAGCAGGCCGAGACCGCGCGCCTCGTCGGTCAAAGGCCCGATCCGGGCGAGGGCGGCGTAGAGATCGCGGGCGCGTGGGGCGGGAGCGTTCCACATCGCCGCTTCGGCTTCGAGCCGGGCGAGCAGGCGCTTTCGTCGATCCCGGATCTCGGCCGCGACCTTGAGAGCGGGCTCGACCCCCGGGGGATCCGGTTCGTCAGGTCCGGGTTCCCACTCTCGCCCCTTCTCCTTCCGACGCGCCTCCTTCTCGCGTTGAGCCTCGCGCGCGAACGCCCGCGCCAGCTCGAAGCGCATCTCATCCTCCTCGTCTGGGAGCAACAGCTCGATCGCCTCGGAGAGAGGCGCGAGAGTCCTCTCGAGAAGACAACGCCGGAGCGTCGCCGCGCCGCGCAATTGGCCGCGCAGGGAAAACCCTTCCGCCTGGGTCTTCGAGACCGCAGCGGCATAGCGTTCGGCGTGCTGGGCGAGGAGGGTGAGCACGCGATCTTGATTTGAATTCCGAGCCATTTGAAGCAGACGTGCGCCGTCCGCGCTCGGCGCCCAGGCGATGCCGTCGAGGAAGACGCCGAGATCATTGGGCGTCGGCAGCTCGGCTGCGAGGTCCACGAAGCGAATCAGATCGTCGGTCGCCGCTTCGAACTGCAGCTCGTCCAAGTAACCCGCAACCGCGAGAAGTTGGTCTTTCGCCGCTCCATCCGGAGTGCGCGAGCGGGCTTCGAGAAAACGCAAGGCCCGGTGCAGGCGTGCGGCAGGATCGGCGATCTCGTGTACCGCGGCGGTCGCTGCCACCGCGGCGACCGCCGCCGCCGGGGTTTCGGGACCCGGACTCGCCCGAAGGGCCGCCGTCAAGAGTGCCGCGCGGGCTTCGGGAGGAGCGTTTTCTGCGTACTCCTTAAGTCTACCCACCGGAAGGCCGGGGAGGAGGGGGAGGAGATCGTCGGCCAGCTCGGCGGTCCATTCGGTGGGAGCGGATCGGGCGAGCCAGAGCGCCTCGGCCTCGCGGCGATGGCGTGCGGAAAACGCGGCGAGGAACCGCGCGGCCGCGCGGGCGCCCTGGGCCGAATCGCCCGCGAATAGCTCGTCGAGCCGTTCGAGGAGACGGGGAGCGTCGTCCGGCAGGGCGAGATCCCCCAGCCGTCGCGGCGCGAAGTCGAGCAGGCTCGCAAGGTCGCCCATGCCGGCGAGTGCTCGCCACAGCTCCTCGCGGTTCGGCTGGCCGAGATCGAGCCAGGCCTCGGCGAGCGCGCGGCGGACACCGAGGGCGCTCTCGGGAGCGGCCGCCAACGTGCCGATCCACCGCTCCCACGGCAGGCCCGGCACCTGGCCATGGTCGCCGGCAAACGCGACGAGGGCGGGCAGGGCCTCGGCGTCGTTCGCCGCGGCGGCCCGATCCAACTCGACGATCACGGCGTTGATCAGGCGGTCATACTCCTTGTTCTTCTTGAGGCCGGGCGCCTCGCGCGCAAGGGCGATCCTGGCGAGAGTCCGCGACCAGCGATCGGCGATCCGTTCGGCGGCATCCACGGCGAGATCGAAGCGCCCGCCGCGGGCGAGAGCGACGGCCATTTCTTCGTCGGCGAGGTCCGCGGCCACTCCGCGCAGGTTCGACGCGACGGTCGCGAACCGAAGAAAGCGCGGCCATTGCGCGAGGGCGATGGCGGTCGGCAGGGCGAATCGTTCGAGATCCTCGGCGGTCCGGGTAAAGCCGCCGAGGCGGTCCGCCTGGTCGGCAAGAAACGACGAGGTTTGAACCAGATCGAGGAACAGATCCGGGCGCTTCTTCTTCGCAAAAAGCTCCGCGGAACGCCGAAACGAGAAGTCCTCCCGATCTCTCCTCGCCCGGTCCGGGTCGTAATCCTTCTCGGCGCCTTCGAGATTGAGCCTGTCGTTCTCGGGGCTCACGTTCGTCTCGACAAGCCCAAAAGGCGATCGATGGCGTCGCCCACCTCGTCCGGCGTCAGAATCTTGTCTTCCAGATGTTCGCGGAAACTCTCATGATAAAGCCGGACGCGAACGTTCGGCCGCCCGTTTAAGCCTTCGGTTCGGACGTCGCGCAGGAAAGGCGACCATTTCTCCAGGGTCGAGCGGACTTTCGCGACGTCCCGGGTGTCCAGAAGCTCCGCCAGGCGGCTGATCGAAAGCGGTTCGTCGGCGACCGCGAGCAGGGCGATCAGCGGCCGATGCACCTGCTCCCACTCGGCGGAATACCGGCTGCGCATCAATTGCCAGTGACCGTCGTAATAGTTGGCCAATCCGGCCGGAAGCTCTCCCACCGGCCGGCCTCGATAGGTTCCCTCTTCGAGGTCGGCGAGCACATAGCGCAGATACATAAAGTTACCGTCCGACTTGTCGACCAGAGAATCGGCCAGCGCGGCGGGATCGAGCGCCTGTTCGTCGACGTACGCTTGAAGACCCGGACGATCGAAGTAGGAATACACGAACTCCCGGGCGTCCGCTCGATTCTCGGGCAGGTCCCCCAGAAGCTCGAAAGGCTCGGCCACGTTCTCGAAGCGAAACCGGAGCTGCTCCAGCCGGGTTGTCACGACGGCGAAGAAACCGGGCGGCAGCATCTGGGGCAGGAAAAGCACGTTGGCGCCTTCCCTCTCGGCCCGAGAATCGGCTTCGTCCAGGGCATCGATCAAGAGCAGCGCCTGCTCGCCTTTCTTAAGCTTGTCCGAGCACACCTCCAACAAACGGAGCAACTCGTTGCCGTTCTCTCCGAGGTCCGAGGGGAGATTTTTCTCCTTGAGACCGAACGCTTCGATCAGCTGGGCGCACAGGCTGCGATGGCAGATTTCCGGCGTGTTGCTCCTCGCGCTTCGCTGGTTGAAGAAATAGATCACGTCGGCGCGCTTCGTCATCTGGGCGATCAGGGCGGTTTTGCCGATTCCGGCCTCGCCACGGATCACGAAGTAGCCCGATTCCTTCCCTTGCCAGGCGGCGTCGATCCGGTCGAACAGCCACCGCCGGCCGACGAAGCCGCGGGTGCGGTCACGGATCAACGTCGAGGAGCGTACGATCGCCCGCCGGATCTCCTCCGGCGCGGCGTCGCCGCCGTGGCCGTCGGCGTCGGGTGCAAACAACAGCCCGTCCTGGGAGCGCGCATAGAGCGCCGGGATCGCCCAGGACACCAGGGAGCCGCCGGCTTCCGCCGCGACCGTCTGGATCGCGAGCCTTCCTTCGGCGATCGCGGCGTCCAGCGGATCGTTCTTTGCCAGTCGTAGGTAGAGCTTTTGGCTGAACGCGCCCGCCGCGCTGCCGCGGACCGGGAACTGCATCGCCACGAGGGCCGGCACCCCGTCGCGCACGAGAGCCGAGGCCAGGCCGGAGAACGGGTCGAGGCCCGGCCGATCGGTCGCCCGCCCGCTCCAGCAGGCGTTGAGCACGACGACACGAAGGCTCTCTTGATCGCGCAGGAGATTGGCCAGCCGATGCGCCGGCAGCGGCATCGATTGGTGACGGGCGTTCTCCAGGATCAGACTGCCGTCGCCGGATTCGGGATCGAAATCGGAATGGCCCAGGAAATGAAGAGCGTGGACCGGCGCATTTTCGGTGAGCGCGTCGCGCAGGCTCTGTGCCGTCGCCCGGTAGAGCGGCGGGAGCAGCTCGACTTGGGGCACTCGGCATAGAGCTTCGCGGATGGCCTGGATCTCGGTCTCGACATCGAGCCTCGCCACGCCGAGCGGCTCGGCCGAAGCGATCAGGATGCGGAGCTTTCCGTGAAGCGACGGGCGAACGCCTCTTTGCAGTTCGAGATGTCGGGCGATCGAAACTTTCGGGCCGAGAAAAAGAAAGCCGCCCCGCTCCGGCGAGAAGGCAAGCTCCCAAGGCAGGCTCGCAAAGCGCAGCGATTCAGGTTGGCGAATGTCGAGCTGGAGCCGAATCCGCAGGCGGCGTTCGGGTTCCTCGGCGTGCGGCATTACGAGCCGCGTCTCGATCCGTTCGAGCGCGCGGAGGATCGGCTCCGGAAAAAGGGCGGCAAAAAGCCGGGTGCCCAGCTCGCGGACCGCCGGTTCCGCCAGCGGGATGGCCTTGGGGTCCTCGGCCAGAACGGCGTACAAACTGGCCCATTCCTCCGGCGAGAAGGGAAATCGAGACGTTCCCCGCGCGTCTCCCTGGAGAAGACCCGAAGTGGCCAGGCCGATTTCCCCGGAGCCGCCTGGTGTGACCGAGAGAACGAAGTCTTCGTACTCCAAGCACCCCTCCTCAAAAAGGACGACCGGCGCGAAAGCGGACGGTGCGAGGCCGTTGGCCCGGGGGAATACGCGAGATCGACGCTCGGGTGGGGCCATGCGCGGAGAAAGTCCCGACCTCCCCGCATTCGGCAGAGGCCGGCCCCCCTCGGCCCGGGCCTACGCCTTCGCCTTCTTCCCCTGCCTCTTTTCCGTCGCCGGTCCCATCGCCGCCAACCTTCGCTGTGCGAGCGTAAACGCGCTCACCTGGACGAATCGCTTGGGCTTTTCGACCCGGGTGTAGTAGGTGCGCGCCTGGTCGGGGAGGCCGTAGCTTTCGGCCATCCGGCCGAGGACGTACCAATCGGAAGTGGACGGTTTGTGATCTCCCGCGTCGATCGATTGCAGGAGGACGCGGTAGGCCTCGGTCGGTCGTTCGAGCTCGGCGTAGACGGAAGCCAGGGTGTGCAGGATCGCGCGGTCGGAGTGGTCGGTCATTTCGGAGGCGCGCGAGGCATCGGCGAGGGTTTTTTCGGCGACCGGCGCCGGCTCGAACAGCTGGTTCCAGGCCAGGCGATTCCAGTCGAGCGCCTCGGCCTTACCCCTTTCCACCAGCGCGCGGGTGAGCTTCAAGGAGTGCTCGATGTCCCCTTGGTCGTCGGCCAGATCCGCGAGCATGCGGGCGGCGAACGGGTCGTTCGGCGACTTGGCCAGCCGCGCTTCGAGCCGCGAGGTGATGTCCTCGACGTGACCGGTTTCGTGATCGGCGACGAGCAGGCCGCGGAGCGCGCGCTCCGAGCCGGGCTGTTCGTCGGACAGTCGATCGAGCAGCGGGAGCAGCTCGCTCCAGCGTTCGAGCCTGGCGAGTGCACTCCAGGTCGCCAGGTCGAGCGCCACGGCGGTGTCGCCGGTCGCCGCGGGTCGGAGCGCGGCGATCCCTTGAAGGCTTTGATCGATCGCGGCACGTAAGGACGTGCCGACCTCCTTGTGGCTGCTTTCCGCCAGCAGGACGGTCGCCGCGGTGCGGATGGCCGCGAGATCCCCCGTCTGGCCCGCCGTCCACAGGCGGACGAACGGCGGCCGGGCGTAAGGGTCCGAGGTCTCGTCGTCCTCGATTTCGTCGCGCGCCCAATCCAGCCAATGGCGTGCGGCGTCGAGCTTGCCGGCGTCAGCCAGCTCCAGGACCAGGCGGGCGACCGGCTGCCAGTCCTCGTTGTCCGAGAACAGACGGTATTGACCGTCTTCGCGCAGAATGAAGAGGGTGAACGTCGGAGAGTTTGGAAAGCCTTCGAAGTGGGAGCGGACCCGGTAGCCCTGATCGTCGTCGCCGGTGACGTCGGAATGCAGCAGGTTGACCGCCATGTCGAGGCCGAGTTGGAGCGTCACAGGGTCGCCTTCCGCCTCGGCTCCGGCCCCTTTGGCGAAGGAGCCGAGGAAGTCCGCCGATTCGAATTCCTTGACCTCCGCATCCACTTCGGCGGACAGCAGCCGGCGCGACAGGTACCCTTTCATCTCCTCGGTCGGCAGCTTTTTTTGCAGGGCGAGCATGAGCATTCGGGCCATCAGGGTGCCGGGTTCGCGCGGCGGCAGCTCGACCTCTTCCCAGCGGCGGACCGAGGAGATCTTCTGCATCATGCCGAGCGCCGCGGCGCCGTTCTTCGAAACCGAGGCGAGAATCTGGAACAGCTTGCCGGCCTCGGAGTAGCGACGGCTCCGCAGCAGCTGCTGGCTCGCGAGCGAAAGCATGGCCACGCGCTGGTCGTTGTCCGCTACGCCGCGGGCCAGGCGGGAGGCGGCGTCGGGGCCGTCGAGCAGCGCCAGGGCGGCCGCCAGGTACTTCTGCTGCGCCGCGGAGGCACCGGCCTTGCCGGTGAACTTCTTCAGCTCGTCGAGCTTGCCGCGCTGCAACAGGTTGTTCATCAGATTGACGTCGAGGCCGGTGATCCCCTTGTCGTGCAGCTCGCGGTAGAGCGTGCCGGCCGTCGCGAGGTCGGCGCCTTGGCCATACTGCTGGCCCTTGGCGTCGAACTCCAGCAGGATCGCGAGGTCGGCCTTCGCGACGTCGTTTTCGGGATCGAGTGCCACCGCCTTCTTATAGGCCGCCACCGCGTCGGCGAGGTCGAACCCGCCCTTGCCGCGCAGGCGGCCGAGCCGGTCGTGTTGCAGCACCCAGCCGAGGTTCTGTTGCGCCGCGGCGAGCTTGGGGTCTATTCCGACCGCCCGCTGGGCCTCCGCCTCGGCCGCCTCCTGCAAACCTCCCGCGAGCAGCGCGCGCGAGACCTGAAGAGGATAGAGGGCGCGGTTCGGAGAATCGGCCGCCAGCCGGCGGAACTCGGCGAGCGCTTCGGATACTTTGCCCTGATTGAGCGCCGCGGCTCCCACCTGGTCGAAATAGAGCAAGATCGGCTCGCCTTCCGAGAGCGCCAGGGTCTTTTCGCGCATCGCCTCGAACTCGGCGGGCGACAGGCGGACCTTGCCGCTGTCGAAGCGGTAATAGGCTTCGAGCACGCCGCCGGGCAGGCTCCGGTAGCGCCGTTCGAGCGAGGCCGGGCCGAACGCCTCGACCTTCGATTCGGGAATCTCGCGCACGGCGAAACCCGGGGGCGGATGGATCTCATAGCGCCACTCGGTGACGAACGGATTGTCGAAGACGAACGGCTGTGTGCGCTTGGGCGTCTTGGCGGCAGTCGGGCTCTCGGTGGTCTCGGTGGTCTCGGTGGCCTCCGCGGACGGGGCCTTGCCGTCGGGGTCGTCGCTCGGCGCGGTAGCCGAAGCGGCGGTCGATTCGTCGTCGGCCGGTTCGGTGGAGTCCTCTTCGTCGGCATCCTTCGCGCCCTTGGAGTCCGGGTGCAGAAACGGGTAGGGCAGCCGTTCGATCAGGCTTTCCAGGCGAATGCCGACGGCGGCCTCGTTCAGATCGGTCGAGCCGCGCGGCGAGGCCGGAATCTCCCAGCGGGTGTGGAACGGTTTGCCGAGCTCGTTGGCGCCATCCATCTGGTAAGGGCCGATCTGGTCGGTGAGGTAATTCGCTCTGGAATAGTTCGTCACCCACTCTTTGCGCGTCTTCTCGTCGGCCATCCCGAGATTGCGGCGCGCCCAGATTTCGACGTCGCCGTGGAAGACGTTTTCTTCGACGATCTTTGCCTTGCCCAGCTCCGAAAGCGTGATCGTGCGGGTGCGGGAGAGCAGGTTCTCTCCGGCGACCGGCTGCGGGGTCTTTTGGAGCGCCTTCGTCCCCGGCGCCGCGACCAGCACCCAGCGGTCGCGATCGGAGGAGGGCAGCTCGCCGGCCCGGGCCAGCTCCTCGGTCGCGTCGATCCAGATCGGGGGCGAGGCCGGCACATAGACGATCGCATGATTGAAATTGCCCAGGCCGGGAAGCTCCGGATCGATGTCGGGTTCCCAGCCGCCGGAAAGGAGCGCCAGATAGGCCGGAATGTCGGCGGCGCGCAGGAGCGCCACGAGCAGCGCCGACTTGTCCTTGCAGTCACCGAAGCGGCGGGCGAGCGTTTCGGCGGGCGAGCGCGGCACGATCGCGGCATCGTCAAACTCGACCCCGGTATAGCGCACTCGGGCCTGGAGGTAGGCGAGCAGCCGGTCGATCACCTGCGCCTGGTCGGTCGCCCCGACGCTCGCCTTCTCGATCGCATCGCGCACGTCGGCTCCGGCGAGCGCGCGGTCCACCAATTCGGAGTAGGTGGCGGCGACGCTTTGCCAGCTGGCGCCCGAGCTTAAGGCGAGGTAGGGGTACCAGGGCTGGTCGGAGGGGAGACCGGCGTCGACCGGGCTCTTCCACGTGAGGTCCCGCCATTCGAAATGGAGCCGCCGCCGCCCGCCCTCGGTGCGCTCGACCGGTCCGGTCTCCGGCAGCAGGCGGCGCACCCAGTGGAGCGGTGCCGCGGCATCGGCATCAATGTCCACCCGCGCCAGACGCAGGTGGTCGCTCGGGAACGTCAAGCGGCGCACGCTGCCGGCGGAAAACAGCGGCCGCTGGTCGCGCACGTAGGTCTCGATCTCGACGATCGCGCCGGCCTCGACCCCGGGCAGCGGCGCGCGCAGGACCTTTGCGTCGTCGAACAGGATCGCCGAGTCTTCGCCCGCGGAGCTTTCCGAGATCGTTTTCGGATCGAGCCGGCGCTCGGTGCCGTCGACGCCGATCACCCGGGCGGAAAGCTCCGGCCGCAGCTGATGCCAGGGCGACCAGCCCTGCTCGACATAGGCCCAATCGTCGATCGCCGAGGCGTCGAGCACGCGATAGATCTGGTGCTGCCGTTCGCTCCACAAGCCGTTCGCTTCGAGCGTCAGCCGCGATTCGAAAAGGAGAAAATCGACCGGCTGACCGGTCGCCGAGGGGAGCGCTTTGGCCGCGGCGAGCAGCGTCGCGGCCGGGGTGGCAAACGCCGCGCCCGCCCAGGGCAAGGCCGAAGGAGCCGGCGGAGCCGCGGCGGCGAAAACGGGAAAGGCGATCGAGAAGACCGCGGCCGACATCGCCAGCCGAACGGGACGAACGAGAGCAGGGCTGCGCATGAGGATCTCCGAAAGCGCCATGCTATCCCGGCACGGCTGCTCTCGGAGGACGCCTTGGGGGTGAAAAGGTGTTATTCCGGGATAGTCCGGAATGCCCCGGATCGCCGCCGCCGGATTTCGAACAGGGCGACCGCGGCGGCGACCGCGACGTTCAGCGATTCGACCGGGGGTTCGAGCGGAATGGTGAGAAGTAGGCCCTCGCGTGCGACGAGCCGCTCGATCTCCTTCGACAAGCCGGGGCCTTCGGCGCCGAGCGCAAGGATCAGTGCGCCCGGGCCGGCCGCCCCGCCGCATCCCGGAGGAAACTCGGCGGCGTAGAGGTCTCGTCCGCCCGTGGTCGCGAGAGCCGTCCAGGTGGGGGAGAGCGGCGCGAGGTGCGCAAAGAGCGCCTCCGCCGAAACGCCGATCGCCACGGGAAGCCGCAGCAGGCTGCCGGCCGAGGCGCGCAGCGCGCGCGGGTGGTTCGGATGGACGCTGCCGGGGGAAAGCGCCAGGCCCGCGGCGCCGGTCGCTTCGGCAACCCGCGCGATGGCACCCAGGTTTCCCGGATCTTGCAGGCCGTCGAGAAAGAGGTAGAGGCCTCCCGGGCGGAGCGGCAGCGAGGCCGGCCCGCCGCGCGGCAGATGGGCGATTGCCAGCAGTCCTTTCGGCGAATCGGCGTCGGCGAGCGAATCGAGCACGTCTGCCGAGGCGAGCGTCGGCTCGCGCGACCCTAGCGAAAGCAGCCGGGCGATCTCGCGCCCTTCCGCTCCCGCCAGAAATTCCGGTGTCGCGAGCACAGGATCGAGCACCAGCCCGGCCTGGAGCGCCTCGCCCACCAGGTGCGGGCCTTCGAGCACGGCGTGGTCGCCTTTACTTCGCCGAAGCCGCCGAATATCCTTCGCTGCACGGTTCTGCCGACTCTCAATCATGGCCCACGATCTTAAGGATTTCTGGCAGCGACTCCAATCCGGGGTCGAAGTGGCCGTCGCCAACCCTTCCATGGACAGGGCCGACCGCTCCGACCGCCTGCTTGGCGTGCGCGACGGTTTCTACCGCTATCTCCGCGAGGGATACGACCGCCATCTCACCGTGGTGGTGGTGCCGCAGGAGATTGAGGAAGTGGCGACCGGCCTCGCCACCTCGGACGACGAGGTGCTGGAACGGCTAGGGGAGCGTACCGCCCAGCTCCAGAAGCGACTGGGCGACCAGTACCACTTCTATGCCGCGACCGAAGGGGGCCTGCACTCGCTCACGATCGACGGCGAGTCGAGGCTGTTCGTTCACAACTGGACCTCGATCCGCAGCCGCCTCGGCCAGGCCTGGGGGGCATCCGGCTCGGTCCAGCTGCCCGATCGGATCGTCGCCGGGCTCGACAGCGACCAGATTCGCTTCTCCGTCCCCGGCACCCGCAAAGCCGGCGGCCTGATCGCGTCGCTCACCGGAGGCTTCGAAACCCGCCGCCAAACGATCGGGCTCTCGACCTTTCACGCCCTGTCGACGCTGTTCTACGGCGTGATCGAGGGGCATCCGCGCGGGTAGGCCGCGTCGTCGTCTTCGCTCAGCCATCGGGCCGGCGTGGTCTGACGCACTACGCTGAGCGTCTTTTCACCACCCACAGAACCCACAGGCCGCCTCCGGCGAGCAGGGCAAAAAGAATCGCCAGGCCTAGGGGGTCGAGTACCGGAATGGCGATCGGGGACGGAGGGCCGACGATCGTTGCGCAGCCGCCGATCGTGTTTCCGCCGGAACCCGCCATCGTCACAGCGCCGGTCGGACCGGTCCCCGCCAGTGACCTGCCGGTCACGTTGGACCCGGAGCCGATCGTAATGCTTGCATCGGCTAAGACATTGCCGCGAAAGCTTACGCCGTTGACGATTGCCGAGGTACCGACTCGCCAGAAAACGCTGCAAGGGTCCGCCGTACCCACGACATTTGAGAGCACGTTCGCGGTAAGTGAGCTGTCCACCTGAAAAACGAAGATTCCCGGCCCATTTAGAGTCAGGGTTCCGCCTGCCGCCAGATCGGCCGCCCCTCCGGCAAATGAATAGATGCCCGAGGTGAGCACTGCGCCGTCCAATTGCGCCGCGAGCACCGTCCCGGGGCCTTCCGCGGCGAGGAAGTTGTAGGCGGCGACGGCATCGGAATGAGCCTGCTGCACTGTCAAATCGTTCGTGAGGTGTAGGGTAAACGGGAGACTTACGCTCGAAGGCGGAAAGTTCGTAACCGAGGCCGTTGGCGAGGACCCGACGTCACCGCTGACCAGGGTGCCGGAACCGGTCGAGCCGGTCACCGCTGCGTTACCCAAGACCGAAAACTGCTGGTTCACGCCCAATGGGGGTGCAGTCTGAGCACCTGCCGGGAGAGAACCGAGGAGCAGCGCGGCAAATCCGAGCGGCCTGAACCAGAGCCGTAGGGTGAGCTGGAAAAACTTCATTTCATAGCCTCCTTGGCTCTATCCTATCCTATCCTCGATCCTATCCTATTCCTCGGTGACGCTCAGAGTCAAGGCTTCGCTTAAAAACGAAGAATAAGCTCGGCGGCGAGGCAGGACGTGTGGTCACTCCCGCCCGGCCGGACCGGCCGGGGCGGGGGTCCAGCGGCTGCGCACCCGCCCCTTTGAACAGCGCCTCGGCGAAGTACTCGATGATTTTGCGGACGTTGGGAACCCACCGGAGTCTCAACAGCGCCGTCTCGCGCAGCAACCCGGCCCGCCGACGTGCTTTCTCCATCTTTCCCAGCTGCTTCTCGATCGTTTCCTTGATCGGGCTCGCCTTTTTCACGACACCTCCTCCTGGTCCGGCCATGCCTTGCCGCGCAACGCGTCGGCGCGGCGGGCGCGGCGCCGCATTCGGATCAGATGGAGGAATGGAGCGGGCTCGATGTCGCCCCGGCGCAGGATCGCGGCCCACACGCGCAGCGAGAGGCGACCGCCTTCGGGCAGGGACTCCGCGCTCTCCCGCGCCAGGTTCTCGATCCGTCCGGCGAGCGCGGGGAGCAACTCGCCGTGGCTCAAATGGAGAAGGCTGCGGCCCAGCTCCAGGGTCGCCTCGGCGGCGGCGAGCGGATCTCTAAGGTATTCGTAGCCCCAAGCCGCCCGCTCGAACTGGACGGCGGCCTCGGTGAAATCACGGTCCTGGGCGGCGCGTTCGCCGCGGTGCATCAGCATCCGGGCGAAGCGGCGAATCCGGGAAAGATCGGGAAGGCTCGTTCGCGACCTACCGCGGGTGGGGGCGTCGACCATGCGGGGAAGGCTACGGCCCAAAAGCGCACGAATGCGCAAGATGTCTTTCGCGCACATGACCTATGATGCTTCCGGTGGGAAATCCCAGAGATCGAGAACCTTGGGAGGCATTTGCCGCACAAAATGTTGGCTCCCGGGATTTGGTTGTCCCGAAAAGGTGGTCAGCGGCAACTAAGTTCTAAGAAGCTCCTGAGCGAAATCGAACGACGATGCCTAAGCCCCGGGTACCTGTAACGAATGCCGCGCTCAAAAACCTGCGCGAGGCGAAAGGTCTGACCCAGGCCGAGCTGTCCGCCAAGGTCCTTATGGCGGAGGGAACGATCTCGGCTTACGAATGCGGCGAGCCGACTCTTCCCAAGCCGCGCCTCGACGAGATGATGGCAACGATCGACGTCGCGCCGGAGCTGGTCGACGCGTTCGTCGAGGCCCAGGAGGTCTTCGACCGGCAGTTCCTGGAGCCGGCGATTCCGCTCGCCCACGGGGTGCCGGCCGCGATCTGGACTCTGGCGACCGCCTCCGGCCGGGCGATTCACGAGGCGCTTTTCGACGGCATGATCACGGCGCGCGCGAGTTTGGATCGCCAGGAGGCGGCGGAGGTATGGCAGAGTCTTCGCGCCGTCAAGGAGGAGAAGCGGCGGCTGGTGATCGAGCGCGCGCCGGGGGTCGCCACCTGGGCTCTCGTCGAGCGCTTGTCGATCGAGAGCATCGAAGAGGCGCCCCACCGGCCTGATCAGGCGATGCACCTGGCCCGGCTCGCCCTGCGCACGGCCGAAGCGGCCCCGGCCTCAAAGGAGCTGCGCGGTTGCTTGATCGGCTTCGCGCACGGCCACATCGGCAACGCCTGGCGGGTCGCGGGCGATCTCCACGCGGGGAAAGCGGCGTTCGTCCAGGCCCGCCGGTTCTGGCCCGTGGGGATGCTCGCGCCGGCCGGCCTGCTCTCGGAAGCCCGGCTGTTCGCTTTGGAGGCGTCACTGCTCAGAGATCAGCGTTTGTTCGGCGACGCGATAGCCTTGCTCGATCGGGCACTCGCCCTGGACGGCGAAGCGCCGGAAACCGGAAGGCTCTACCTGAATCAAAGCGCCATTCTCGAACAACAGGGCGATCACGAAGGGTCCCTCGAAGCGCTGCGCGCCGCGAAACCCTGGATCGACGAAGCCGCGGAGCCGAGGCTCTATAGCGTTCTGCTGTTCAATCTTTGCTCGAATCTCGTGGATCTCTCGAGATTTGCCGAGGCTTGCGAGGTGCTCCCCGACGTTCGAGAACGCTTGATTGCGCTCGAGAACGATTTCGACCTCATTCGGCTCTTGTGGCTCGACGGCAGAATCCACGAGGGTCTGGGTCGTACCGAGCAGGCAATCACCGCAATTGACCAGGTGCGCAGGAAATTCACCTTTCGAAGGAAACCCGATGACGCTGCCCTCGCCGGACTCGACCTCGCCGCGATCTACCTCGGTGATGGGCGAAATGCCGAGACCCGCGACCTCGCTCGCCAGATGGCCAAGGTGTTCGGCTCGTTCGGCATCAAGCGCGAGGAGTTCGCCGCCGTGCGGCTATTCGTCGAAGCCGCGGAGCAGGAAGTGGCCACGGTAGAGATGGCCCGGCGAGCGGCGGCTGCGATACGCGCCGTTCGCCGAGCCCGGGAGGCCGATGAATTTTGCGTCTGAAGATCGGCCCGATTCCGGCTACTGGCGGCAACTTCCGTACGGATCGAGGATGCAGCCTGAATTGAGCGTGACCACTGAACCGTCCCAGCATCGGCCGTTCGGGTCGAGAATGCAGCCTATGTTGGCCGTGATGGCGGATCTACCGGGATCTACCGTCAGGTTTTGCCGGTCTCGGCACCCCCCATTGGGGTCAAGAATGCACCCCTCGTCGGACCAGATCGCCGACAGCGCGCCCCAGAAGCGGGCGAAGAGCCCCGCGGCCGAATCGCCGCCCGGCCAGGGAGCGGCGGTCGCGGGGGCCGGGATCAATACAAGAACAAGCAGGGTCAGGGCCAACAGGAACGGGAGGAGCGGGCGGGGCGTCGGTTTTGACATTGCGGTTCTCCATTCGCCGGGCGAACCGACGCGGCAGGCGGCGGTCCCCGGGCGATCGATCGGGTTCGATAAAACCGGGAAATCCCGGTCGGGAGATCATGAATCATGACAAAGGCGGCCGCTGAGGTAACCGTAGGGACGGTTGACGAGAATCTTTTCCGCCTCGAAGCGGTCATCGTCCGGCTCCTGCTCTCGATCCCCGAATGGTCGCAGGCGCGCCTGGCCGCGGAGTCGGGAATCGACCAGAGCCTGATCTCGCGGTTCCAGCGCGGCACCCGAATCCCCCCTCCGGAGGTCTTGAACCAGTTGGCCCAAGCGGTGGGCTGGTCCCTGCCGTTCGTCGCGCACTTGGCGACCGCCGTGGTTCGCGTCCGCGAGCTTCGCAACGCGCCGCCGCTCTCGGACTTCGGGGCGATCACGGTCGATGCGGTGTACCACCGAGTGGCTCTTCAGGTCGAAGCGGGAATGGCCGAGATCGGGCGGTTGATCTGGGCCGACGCCGAACGCAGAAAGCGTGCCCCGAGGGGAGAACCGGCCGCCTCCGATCACGAGGTCGCGGAGGATCTCTGGTTGCGGCTCGCCGATCTCGACGCGAACGATCGCCGCCTGCTGATCGATTTCTCCCCGGTGTTCCATCTCTGGAGCTTCGCCCTGCGCCTGGCCGAAGAGAGCGCCCGGGCCGCGGGAGAGAGAGCGCAGGATCCCGCTCGCCGGACCGAGGCGGTCGAGCTTGCCCGGCTGGCCCTCGACGTCGCCGAAAAGTGCGAAGTCCCGACCTCGTTCCTGGCCTGCCTACGAGCCTACGCCCTAGGCCACCTCGCCCACGCCCGCCGCGCCGCGGGAGAGGCCAAGGCCGCCAAGACCTCCTGGCAAGAGGCGTGGACGCTCTGGCGAGACGACGACCCGCATACGGCGGAGCTGTTGCCCAAAGCGCGGTTGATCGAGCTGGAAGCCGGGCTCCTCCCGGGCGATGGGAAGCGCTGAAGTCCATCAGGTCGGGCGACGACAAGGATGTTGACCCGCCGATCCTTGATCGACGTGGCACGCGCCGCTTGGCGATAGGTCTCGATCTGTGCCGGGGAGGGCGAGATCGAGGTCAACTCTCTCCCCGCTCGTAAGCCAGAAGGATCTCTGCGTCCGAATCCTCAAGATCTTTCATCGTCTCGCTCCTCGCGTCAGGCGGTCCCGGGGCGCCTTGCGGCGGGGATCGCCTTCGCAGTCTTCGCCGGCAGTTTCGCTGCCGGTCGCGGCTTCTTGGTGACGCTCGGTTTGGCTTTCACCGGCGGCTTCTTGGCGGGCTTCGGCTTGCCTTTCGTCGGCTGCTTGGCTTTCGAGAGGGGCTTGGCTTTCGCGAGGGGCTTGGCCTTCGGCTTCGGTTTCGCGCGGGTTTTCGACGGCCTTGGGGCGGCTTCCTCCCCGCCGAGGTCCAGGCCGAAGAGTTCCGCGAGCCCATCGCTCGGCAGCACCTTCTGCGCCGCAGGCGCTTTTCGGCCGATCGGCAGGGCCTTGCCCGCCTGGGCGATCAGCTCCTTCTCGTCCACCTGGCGCAGCGTAAACAGGAGTTCGGGCCGCTCATCGAGCCGGGCGCCGATGCCGTAGAGCACCGCAGCGACGTGCTTGCACATCGAGGCCCAGTCGGGGCAAGAGCAGGCCAGCCGGATCTCGCTCGGTACCGGAAAGAGCCCCGTGTTCTTCACGCAGAGCCGCTCCATCACCCCCTCTGAGAAGCGCCCTTGTAGAAGCTCGACGAGCGAGTCGATCGCCCCCGCGCAGTCTCGGCAGATCGAACGCCAACGCTCTTTCGGCACCGGTGCCACCACGATCTCGACCCGGTAGAGCCGGGAGCCGCTGACCAGAGCCGCCACTCCATCAGCGGTGATCTTGAGGTCGACCACGGAGCCGTTTCTGACGTAGGTTCGGCCGCGCGGCAGGCGATTCGCATAGTCGCTGTAGCGTTCCAGGTTCTCGCACCAGGCTTTGCCCCAGAAAGTGCGGGCGATGGCGCGGCCTGAAATCGTCACCGGCGAGGCGGGGGTACCTTTCTTGGCGAGTTTCGCCGTTTCTTTGGCCGCCTTACGCCGCCGTGCGGCGACCGGTACGTAGGGGCGCCATCCCTCGTCGGACATGAGTCACTCCCCGAGCGCGGACGAAAGGTCGAGCGCCACCAGCCGCAACAAATCGGCGTCGTTCAGCTCGGTCAACTGCGGTCCGGCGTCGCCTTCCAGCAGGTCGCGCGCCAAGCCCCGCTTCGACTCGATCAGCTGATCGATCTTCTCTTCGACGGTGCCGCGGCAGACGAATTTATGCACCAATACGTTACGGGTTTGTCCGATCCGAAACGCGCGATCGGTGGCCTGGTTTTCCACCGCCGGGTTCCACCAGCGGTCGAAGTGTACGACATGCTGCGCCGCGGTGAGGTTCAAACCGGTACCGCCCGCCTTGAGCGACAGGACGAAGAAGGGCACCGAATCGTCCTCCTGGAAGCTCCGTACAAGCTCCCGCCGCTTCTTCACCTCCGTCGCGCCGGAGAGCACGAGACCCGGCCGGCCGAAGACCTGCCCCAGGAAGGCCGCGAGCGGCGCAGTCACTTCGCGGAACTGGGTGAAGACCAGGATTTTCTCCTGTTTGGCGGCGACCACCTCGGCGATTTCCCGCAGGCGCGACCACTTGCCGCTGTCGCCCTCTGCCCAGTCGCCATCGCCCAGCCACTGCGACGGGTGGTTGCAGATCTGCTTGAAGCGCATCAGGAACGCGAGCACCACACCGCGACGCCGGATGCCATCTTCCGCCGTGGTCGCGAGCCGTTGAGCCAGCTCCAGGACAGACTCCTGGTAGAGGGCCGCCTGCTTCCTGCCGAGCGGGCAGAAGGCGGTGAGCTCGATCTTTTCGGGCAGATCGGTGATCACGCTCCGGTCGGTCTTGAGGCGGCGCAGGATGTAAGGCCGCACCAGCTCGCGCAGGGGACCGAAGGGCTCGTGCGGCCGCTCGGCGAGCCGCTTCGTGTAGGTCGCGAATTGCTTGGCCGAACCGAGCAGACCGGGGTTCAAGAAGTCGAAAATCGACCACAGGTCGCTGAGCCGGTTTTCGATCGGTGTGCCGGTGAGGGCGATCCGGGCGTGGGCCTTAATTTGCTTGGCGGCTCGGGTCTGCCGGGCGTTGGGATTCTTGATCGCCTGCGCCTCGTCGAGGACCAGCAGATGCCATTGGGTCGTCACCAGCCAGGGCAGGCGCAGGATCGAGCCGTAGCTCGTGATGACGAGGTCCTTGCCTCCAAGCCGTTCGGGCGCCGGTTCCCTCAGGTCCGCAAGGTCGGCAGTCGGGTACGCCGAGGAGTGTGCGACGAAAACCTTGAGGCTCGGCGCGAACCGCTCGATCTCCGCAGCCCAGTTGGCGAGCAGCGAAGCCGGTGCGATGAGCAGGCTGGGGCGCACCGGAGCCCCCCTCCGTGCCCGTTCGACCAGGAGCAGTGCCAGGATCTGGATCGTCTTGCCGAGCCCCATGTCGTCGGCGAGGCAGGCGCCGAGGCCGAGCCGCGACAGGAGATGCAACCAGCGCAGCCCCGCCTGCTGGTAAGGGCGCAACGCGCCGACCAACGCGCGCCCGGGATCGACCACCGCCAGGCCCTCCGGAGAACGGAGGCCCGCCAGCGTCTCGGCGAGCCAGGCGCCGGCGACGACCCGCGACCCTTCGTCGTCCGCGCGGCCTGCCAGTTCGTTCGGCGCGATGTCGGCGCCCGAGAGCGCCCGCATCGCGCCGAGAAAGTTCAGCCCTTCCGCCGCAGCCAGCTCCTCGGCCTGCCGGAAGCGATCCATCGTCTGCCGGAGCCCGGCCGAATCGATCTCCACCCAGCGCCCGCGTACCAGCGCGAGCCCTTCCGTGGCGCCGAGCAGGGCACGGATCTCCTTGGGGGTGAGGACCTCTCCGTCCAGAGTGACCGCCATCTGGAAGTCGAGCAGCGCCTCTTGGCCCAGCCCCGAAGGGGGCCGGCTCCCCAAGGTCGCGGTGACCTGCGGACGCGGTGGACGGTGCGCCCGCCAGTTGGCCGGCATGCGCACCACCACGCCTGAGCTTTCGAGCGCCGGGACGTCGCGGAGCAAGCGCAAGGCATCCGTGGGCGTCCAGCGCAGCGGGTGGTAGATCTCGCCGGCATCGACCATCTCGCGCAGCCAGCCGCAACGCGCCGCGGCGCGCTGAACCGGCAGTAGCAGAGCCAGCAGCCGGTCCCGGTTCGCGGAGTCGGCGGATTCGCGTAGGGCCGCCCCGAGCGGCAGATGCTGCGCCTTGCCATGCGCCGAGAGCCGGGTCGTATAGGTCGCGAGGAAGGCGAACGGCGTCGTCTCGTCGGCGCGGTTCTCGGCCAGATTGAAGTGGACGCGGCCGACCAGGTTCCAGGCTGGATTCAGCCGCTGCAGAAAATCCGCCAGCGACGCTTTCGAGGTCGCGAGCTCGGCCGAAAACGCCGCGCCGGTCTCGTCCCAGAGGTTGGCCAGGACGGCGGGGGTCAGGTATTCGGCGCCGGGCATCGGCGGCGCAGCCCGTGTGAGTCGCTCGAACTCTTCTGTCGGCGGAGCCGGCCAACGGACGGGAGCGCGCCGGTTCTTTCCCTCGGTGCCCTCAGCGGTGTCGCCCTCGGTGCACAGCGCGGTGACGTAGCGCGCGCCGAACTCGCGCCAGAAGGCGAAAGCGGGGGGCAGAACAACTCCCACCTCGCACGCGCCAAGGCGCAACAGAGCGTGGCCCGAGCCTCGCGCGAAGGCCTCAAGAAGGCGCCGGGCGAGGTCGGGCGCGAGGGCAGGAGCGTCGCTTGCCCCGCGCAAGACGAGGCGGCCGTGTGGGGTGAGGCAAGGGGTCTGGCGAAGCTCGATCGGCGGATCGGCCGGGCTTTCCAGTTCGAGTTGGGCGGCGCTCATGCTCCGCATTCTGACGCAGGAGAGGATGCCGGATCGAAGGTAGGAGATCTGGGGCCGCTGGCACCCCCTCGGCCCGATTTGGTACCATCCCCGCGTTCGTTCTCGATCCGGTCGGCTTAAGGTCGGCGGGACTTCCTACCGAAATGATCCGTTCGAGGGTGCAGGCTACCCCTCGCGAGAAGGTGTCCGATGGCGCAACGCGACGTACATTTGTTCACTTCGGAGTCGGTGACCGAGGGTCATCCCGACAAGGTCGCCGACCAGATCTCCGACGGTATTTTGGATGAGGTTCTGCGCCACGATCCGACCGGCCGCGTCGCGGCCGAGACGTTGGTGACGACCGACCTGATCGTGCTGGCGGGCGAGATCACCTGCTCTGCGAAGATCGATTTCGAGGCGGTGGCGCGCCAGGCGGTGCGCGAGATCGGCTACACCCGTAAGGACATCGGCTTCGACGCCGATTCGTGCGAGGTGGTCAACCGGATCCATTCGCAGTCCCCCGACATCGCAATGGGGGTGGACACCGGCGGCGCGGGCGACCAGGGGCTGATGTTCGGCTTCGCCTGTCGCGAGACCCCGGAGTTGATGCCGCTGCCGATCACTCTCGCCCACGATTTGACCCGCCGGCTCGCCGCGGCCCGGCACCAGGGCGAGATCGCCTGGCTGCGTCCCGACGGCAAAAGCCAGGTGACGGTCGAATACGACGGCAAGCGACCGGTCCGCGTGCATACCGTGGTCATCTCGACCCAGCACACGCCGGAGGTCTCGCAGGAAGAGATTCGCTCGACCGTGATCGACCGGGTGATCCGCCCGGTCCTGCCGGCGGAGCTGCTGGACGCCAACACGCTCTTTTACGTCAACCCGACCGGCCGCTTCGAGATCGGCGGACCGCACGGCGATTGCGGCTTGACCGGGCGGAAGATCATCGTCGACACCTACGGCGGCTACGGCCGTCACGGCGGCGGCGCGTTCTCAGGCAAAGATCCCACCAAGGTCGATCGCTCGGCCTGCTACATGGCGCGCCACATCGCGAAGAACCTGGTGGCGGCGGGGCTGGCGGAAAGGGTCGAGGTGCAGCTCGCTTATGCGATCGGCGTCGCCGACCCGGTGTCGGTGCGGGTCGACTCGTTCGGCACCGCCGAGGGCATCGACGACACGGAGATGGAGCGGCTGGTCCGTGCCGCCTTCCCGCTCACCCCGAAGGCGTTGATCGAAAACCTCGACCTGCGGCGCCCGATCTACCGGCCGACCGCCGCCTACGGCCACTTCGGCCGGCCCGAGTTCTCCTGGGAAAACATCGACCGGGCCGCGGAATTGCGCGCCTCGGCCGGCCTGGGGGAAGCGCCGGAAGTAGAATCCACCGCGGCCGTCGCCGCCACGCACTGATTCCAGCAAGCCGGAAGCGACCTTTCAACGAAAGCCACCGGGAGCGCCCGCCGGGTGCACCCTAGAACCGGAGTTTTCTCGCCATGAGCACGAGCACCGTTCCTTCCGACATTACCAATCCGCGCCTTGCGCCCGCCGGCAAGCTGCGCATCGAATGGGCCGACCAGCACATGCCGGTGCTCGCCCAGATCCGCAAGCGCTTCGCGCAGGAGAAACCGCTTTCGGGCCTGCGGATCTCCGCCTGCCTGCACGTGACGTGCGAGACCGCGAACCTGGCGCGCACGCTTCAGGCGGGCGGCGCCGAGGTCACGCTGGTCGCGAGCAACCCGCTGTCCACCCAGGACGACGTGGCCGCGAGCCTGGTGGACGACTACGGCATCTCGGTCTACGCCCGGCGCGGCGAAGACAACGACACCTATTACGACCACTTGAAGTCGGCGCTCGACACCCATCCGCACATCACCATGGACGACGGCGCGGACCTCGTGTCGATGCTCCATAAGGACCGCTCCGAGCTGATCGCCGAACTCAAAGGCTCGACCGAAGAGACGACCACCGGGGTCAACCGGCTCAAGGCGATGGCTAGAGACGGCGCGCTCAAGATGCCGGTGATCGCGGTCAACGAATCCGAGACCAAGCACCTGTTCGACAACCGGTACGGCACCGGCCAGAGCACGCTCGACGGCATCATCCGCGCGACCAACCTTCTGCTCGCGGGCAAGAACCTGGTGGTCGTGGGTTACGGCTGGTGCGGCAAAGGTGTCTCGTCACGCGCCAAGGGCCTGGGCGCCAACGTGATCGTGGTCGAGATCAACCCGGTGCGGGCCATCGAAGCGTTGATGGACGGCCACCGCGTCCACTCGATGAGCGAAGCGGCTCCCATCGGCGACATCTTCGTCACCGTCACCGGCAACAAGCACGTCATCCGCAAGAAGCACTTCAACTCGATGAAGGACGGCGCGATCGTCTGCAACAGCGGCCACTTCGACGTCGAGCTCGATCTGCCCGGCCTGCGCGAGCTGGCCCGCGAGGACCGCGAGGTGCGGCCGTTCGTCCAGGAGTTCAAGCTGCTCGACGGCCGGCGGATCAACGTCCTCGGCGAAGGTCGCCTGATCAACCTCGCCGCCGCCGAAGGCCACCCGGCCTCGGTGATGGACATGAGCTTCGCCAACCAGGCGCTCGCCGCCGAGATCCTCGCCAAGGCGCCGGAGCGGATGAGCAACCAGGTCCACCGCGTCCCCGAGGACATCGACCGCGAGGTCGCCCGGCTCAAGTTGGAGTCGATGGGCGCCACCCTCGAAGTGCTCACCCCCGAGCAGGAAAAGTACATCAACAGTTGGGAAGAGGGCACCTAAGACTCCCGGAATCCGTAGCGGGCGGCCCCTCGGGGCCGCCCTGGATTTTGGACCTGAGAGGTGGGATCAGGTGTCCCGATCGGCGGCGTTCGGCGCACTAAACGACGACGCCAATCGGCGCCGCTCCCAGAATCCGACCCGTTGTTGAGGAGATCCTTGATGCTCCGCCAGAGTCCCCCTCGTCTACTCGTCGCCATTGCCTGCTGCGCGCTCTGCCTCACGGCCGGTGCGCTTCCCGCCGCCGCGCTGCCGGGGCTCGATACATCCCCCGAGGTCCGGTTCGAATTCGGATCGTGGCTCGCGCACCTCTGGCGGGCGGTGGAGGAGCCGGTCGCGTCGCTGTTCGCGGCCGAGGGCACCGAGCCTCCTCCGGCGCCCACGCCTCCGACCAGCAATGCGGGGATTACGATCGACCCCGACGGCACGCCGAGGCATTAGCGGGCCGGTCGGTGTGGTCGGCCGACTTACCGCTTGCGCGACAACCCGGCGATCAGGCCGACGACGAACAGGGTCGACCAGGCGTACCAGACGGCGCCGGAGCTGGCGAGCACCGCTCCTGCGACCATGCAGAACCCGCCGAAGATCGTGCCGCGCAGTCCGGCGAACGGATTTTCCGGCGCCCGACGGGCCATCTGCTCGATCATTTTCGCCCCTTCCATCACCAACCCGGGCGCGCGGCCCAGCGCTTCGAGCAGATCGGGCACGCCGCGCAGGAACTGGCGGCCGAGGGCGATCGGGCTGAACTGATCGAGGAAGATCTTGTTCGCGTGGCTCTGGGAGACCGCGGCGACGTCGAGCCCCGGCTTCAGGATCTGCCCCACCCCTTCGAAGGTCACCAGCGCCTTGACCATCAGCACCATCTCGACGGGGAAGAACAGCCCGTGCTGCGCGCCCATGTTGACCGAGCGCAGGATCAGCTGAGCGAGCGAGAAGTCCTTGAAGTTTTTGCTCCGGCCCCAGCGCGCGAGAATCTCGGTCAGCTCGCGGCGGAAGCCGGCCGGATCGGCGCCGGGACCCTCCTGTGCCGCCTGCACCAGATAGCGCGCGGCCCCTTCGGCGTCGCCCATCACCAGCGAGTAGAAATAATTGAGCAGGGTCTTCCGCAGCTCCGAATCGAACCGGCCGACCATGCCGAGATCGATGAAGCCGAGTCGCGGGCCGTCGGGGCCGGGCAAGACCAGGAGGTTGCCGGGATGCAGGTCGGCATGGAAGAAGCCGTCCTTGTAGATCATCCGGATGATCGATTCGGCCCCGTAGTCGATCAGCCGGTCGCGATCGCTCTCGGACAGCTCCAGCGCCTCCGGGTCGCTCGGCTTGAAGCCGGAGAAGAACTCCATGCACAGGACGCGCGATCCGCTGTGCTCGCGGTAGATCTTGGGGAATGCGACGCCGGGCAAGTCGGCGAAGTTGGCGGCGAACGTCTCGGCGTTGTCCGCCTCGCGACGGAGATCCACCTCGCGCTTCGTGTACTCGACGAACTCCGCGATCACCCGCTTCGGCTGGTAGCGGGGGAGGATCCGCTGAAGGATCACGCCGAGGCCCTTGAGCAGCCAGGCATCGCGCGTGAGAGTGCCGCGGATGCCAGGCTTGACCACCTTCAAGATCACCGAGTCGCCGTCGAGCGTGGTCGCTCGGTGGGTCTGGGCGATCGACGCCGAGCCGAGCGGCTTGGGGTCGATCCAACTGAACAGCTCGCCGATCGGCCGGCCGAGGTCTCCTTGAATCAGCGCGCAATACCGGTCGAACGTCACCACCGGCAGCCGGTCGAGCAGGTTTTTCAGCTCCTCCGTGATCGACGCCGGCAGGATGTCCTGGCGCAGCGCGAGCACCTGGCCCAGCTTGATGTAGGTGGGGCCGAGGATCTCCAACCGTCGCCGCAGCTGCACCGGAAACGGCAGGTCGCGTAGCTGCCGGGAAAGGAAGGGCCGGACGATCCAGGCGAGCAGCTTCTCCAGGCGGAACAAAAGAGCAAATCCCTGGCCCCGCCCGAACTGCTCGCCGTACTGCGCATGGGCCACCAGCCCGCCGTTCAACAGCCCCAGGAAATGCTTGTGCGTCGTGAGCAGCCGGCGAAGAACCCCCTGCGGCGGCTCGTCCGGCATCAGCTCCCAGCCGTCGGGGGCGATCCGCGGCAGAGTCGAATCGTAAGGAGGAACCGGCGGCCAGGTGGGAGGCGGAATCTCTTCGACCCGGACCGCTTCGACCATCGTCGGCAGATCCGGATCAAGCGCCGTGGAAACGTTCGGGGGAGTCACGGCGGGCATTCTACTCGGCCCGAGGGGCGGCCGGGGCGCGGATCGGGCGGACCGTCAGGCCCTCCGTTCCTGGGGAGCGTTTCGACCCGTCTGCGAGCCTGCCGGGTGTAGATCGAATTCCCCCCTCGGACCGCGGCGAGAGTCGCCAAGCTTCGAAGGAGGAGAGGACACGCCTCCGCCCGGCGACCGAGCGCCAGGAGGCATTCGCCGTAGATGCTCTCGGCGTTGGCGATGCGGAAGCGGTTGCCGGGTACGCGGGCGCGGAGACTCGCGAGCGCCCGACGCAGACGAGGTTCGGCAGCCTCGAAACGGCCGTTCCGGACTTCCTCGAGCCCGACTTCGACCTCGACCTCAGCGACCTCCGGCCGAGCCGCGTCCGGATAACGCGCGCGCCGGGCGGCGAGCAGAGATTCGAGAAGAGGCTTCGCTTCGAGCGTCCTCCCGGCTGCGACCAGCGTTCGACCGAGATAGAGTTCCGCCTGCTCCAGCTCTTCCGCGTCTGCCGGCGCGGGCTGCCGGCGATAGATCTCGATTCCCTTGCGGAGAAGCACTTCCGCGGTGGCGAGATCGCCCCGGTTGAACGCCAGGTTGCCCAGGCGGGCGTGGGCCCGTGCCGTGGCGGGAGAGCCCGGGCCATGGAGCCGTTCACTCAAGCCGAGCAGTGCGCGATACCAACGTTCGGCTTCGGCAAAATGGCCGAGCGAGGTGTTGATCGCGCCGAGGTTGGCGAGAATCGTGGCATGCGCTTCGGCGGGAATGCCGATCCTTTGCCAGAGGTCGAGCGCCTTGCGATAGCCCGCGTCCGCCCGGGTGTAGTCGCCGAGGCGGTAGTCGATGCCAGCGAGATTGTTGAGGTCCTTGGGCAACCGCCTGCGCGCGGTTCGGTCGTCGATCGAACGCCAGGTGGCGACCGCGAAAACCAGCAGCTCGCGCGCCTCCTGGGGATGGCCGAGCTTGCAATAGGTCTCGGCCAAGGTGCTCGCCAAGTCGGAGCGGTTGGCGAGTGCCAGGTTGTCGCGTTCGCGGCCGGACGGCTTCAGCAGCCGCTGCCGGCCGGCGTCGAGCAACTCGCGAACGATGGGCTCGTGTCCGGGCCTGGGTTGAGCGTCGCGCAGCAGCTGTTCTAAAAAGTCGGCGGCCGCCTCGGCGTGCTCGCGATCGAGGGTGGCACGCCACCAGAGTCCGAGCGACACGGCCCCAAGGGCGACGATCACGACCAGACTCGCCGTAACCGCTTTGCGGCGGCGAACGAATTTTATCGTGCGATAAATCCCGCCGCCCCGACGGGCGGCGACCGGATAGCCGTCGAGCAGAAGGCGCAGATCCGCGGCGAGCGCTTCGACCGAGCCGTAGCGCGCCGAGGGACGCTTTTCGAGCGTTTTGGCCAGAATCGAGTCGAGGTCGCCGACCCGTCCGCGCTCCCGGCTCCGGACCGATCGTTCGAGCACGGCTCGCAGGCGGAGCGGTTCTTCGTCGGAGATCGCGCGGACGACCTGCGGGAGGCTCGACGGATCGGCGCGGTAGGGGAGCCGGCCGGAAAGGATCCGGAACAACAAAACCCCAAGCGAATAGACGTCGCTCGCGGTGGTGAGCGGCGCCCCGCCGATCTGCTCCGGGCTCGCGTAGAGCAGGGTCATGGGGGACGGTCGATCCAGGTCGGTCAGCCCGGCGTGCAGCGAGGGGATGGGCGCGAGAGGCTTGGCGATGCCGAAGTCGAGCAACTTGGGCTCGCCCTCGGGCGTAACCAGCACGTTGCCGGGTTTCAGATCGCGATGGACGATCAGATGCCGGTGCAGCTCTTCGACCGCCGAACAGACCGCCACGAACAGTTCCACCCGGTTTGCGAGGGAAAGCCGCTCCTGTTCGCAGTAGCGGTCGATCGGCCGCCCCTCGATGTATTCGAGGACCAGGTAGGGAAGCCCGCGTTCGGTCCGGCCGCCGTCGAGGAGGCGGGCGATTCGCGGATGCGCGAGGTCGGCGAGAATCTGACGTTCGTTCTCGAAGCGTTGGATCGCCTCGGGAAACTCCAGGCCGCGGCGAAGCACCTTGATCGCCACCCGTTGCTCGAAATCGTCCACCCGGACCGCCAGGTAGACCTCGCCCATGCCGCCGCGATCGAGCCGGCGGATCAATCGATAGGCGCCGAGATGTGTGCCGGCGAGTGCGCCGTCGATGGGTTCCGGGGGGATGAGCGGCTCGGCGAGGAAATCCCGGGCCTCCACTTCGACCGCGAGCAAAGATTCGATCTCGCGCGCGATCTCCGCGTCGTCGCCGGCAAGCCGGGCGATCAGCTCGGACCGCTCCTTCCGCGGCGCTTCGAGCACCCAGCCGAGAATCGAGTCGATCCGCTTCTGACGCTCGGAGTCGGGCACCCTCCACATCGGACCTCGGCTTTCCTCGACCAACGCCTTCAAGCTCCGGTTTCGGCTCCGCTGCGGGTCATCTCGCGATAGAGCCAGAGGCGGGCGGTGGAGACGTCGCGTTTGACCGTGCGCGTCGAGATCGCGAGCACCGCGGAGATCTCGTCGGTGGAGAGGCCGACGAAATAGTGCAACTGGATCACCTGCGCTTGCCGATCGTTGTGGCGGGCGAGCGCGTCGAGCGCGGCGTACAGATCCTCCAGCCAGGGCTCTGATTGCGTGATCGGCAGCGGTAGATCGTCGACCAGTGGGATCGGGCGTAGGCCGCCGCCCCGTTTGCGCCGCTTCCGGCCGCGGGCGTGGTCCACCAGCAGGCGACGCAGCATGTGGGTCATCTCGGCGAAGAAGTGGCGGCTGTTCTCCCAGTACACCGAGCGCTTGCCGACCAGACGCAGGTAGAGCTCGTTGACCAGTTCGGTCGGCTGAAGAGTCTGGTTGTCGATCTCGCCGCGAAGCAGCTGCCGGGCCATCGCCCGCAGATCGTCGACCACGAGCGTCATCAGCCGTTCGAGCGCGGCGGGATCGCCGGCCGTCCAGGCCTTGAGCAGTTCGGTGACCGGTCCGCGATCGAAAGACATGTGGGGGGATTTTAAAAAAAGAACGTCTGGCAAGAATATTAGCGCATCTCGGGGAGTTGATGCGAAGAGGCCGGTCAGAATCGCGATTTCGGCCGGGCCTAATTCACGAGGGGCCTGCCATCTGGAGGGATGACGTCAAGCGCTCCTCCAGAGGTGGGCTGAATGTGAACCCCTTGGTGCCGCGGAAACAGCTCGCTGGTTAAGACCGCGATCACCCTCGGGGCCCAGGGCACGCCGAACGGAGCCGGACGCACGGGTTCCGGCGGCTGAACTCGCACGAATGCCGCGGCGGAGCGATTCGCCCGGCCGCAAACGACTGTCTTCATGAAGCATTCAGTCTAGCATGGGACCGCGACATCGCGCCGGGCTGGCGTTTTGGCTACTGCCGTCATCTTCACCCGAAGCTGCCCGTGGGGAAACGTTGCTACTCGAAATACCCCACTACGTCGAAGACGAAGCTGACCGCGCCGCCGGTGAGCGCCGCGCCGACCACGATCTTGCCGTCGGCGCCGATCTGGATGATGCCGTTGTTGGTGCGGGTCTGGCCGGAGCTGAAGTTGACCTGACTGACCAGAGTGGGCGGGGCGCCAGAGGGGTAGGCGCGCAGGAAACCCGCTCCACTTGGGCTGATCGCCGTCAGGTTGAAGGCCACAGCTTTGGCGGTCGCCGGAACCGTGCAGACGCCGACCATGGGCACCGTTTGGGTAAAGCCGTTCAAGAGCGGCGAGCCGCTGCGGCTGTCGAACGCCCGGCAGGGCGGCACCGTGTAGTAACCAAGGCCGACGCGGAAAGCGGTGCCGTCCTGCCCGCCGGGCTGGCCGGGGTCGTCGGTCGAAACGTCGGTGTCATCGATCAGGTCGCCGTCGGAGTCGAAATGGACCGTCGCCTGGTTCGCGATCACGGTGTCGGGCGCAGTGCCGGCCCGCACGCGGCAGTTGATCGTGATCGTGACCTGGCCGCCCGCCGGGATTTCGCCCGACCAATTCACTTGCGTGCCGGTCCCGAGAAGCACGGTGGTGATGCCCGATGTGGCCGACACGTTGACGAACGACAGGGCCGAAGGAATCGGGTCTTCGAGTTGGAATCCGTCGGTTCGCAGCTGCGCGCCCAAGCCTGCATTGGAGAGGACGATCGTGTAGGTGACCAGGCCGCCGACCACAAATTGGCCGGAGACCTGCTTGGTCGCGCTGACCCTCGCGCCGAGGGCGGCGCGCGGCATGCGCCAAAGCTCGAAGCCCGAGACGGCGTCGGTCGCGGCGAAATAGAAATCGCCGCCGACCGCGGTGAAGTTGTACGGGCTCGAAGGGAGCGGACCGGGGGCGATGTCCGCGAGCCGGCGGGTTCCCTGCGGCGTGCCGTCGGTCACCCAGGGCTCGCGGCCGTGGACTCCGTCGTCGGCGGAAAATAGGACGAGACCGCCGAAACCGGTCAGATACTGCGGCACGGAGGAGGCGGGGCCGGGGGCGATGTCGATGACGAACAGGTCGTCGGAAAGGAGCTGTCCCGCCACCATGAGCTCACGTCCATGCACGCCGTCGTCGGCGACGAAGGCGATGTTCCGGCCGACCCGCGTCAACTGGCGCGGCTGCGACGAACCCGGACCGGGTAGGAGGTCCGCGCGGAGATAGGTCGAGAAGGCGGCGCTCACCCACAGCTCTTCGCCATGAATGCCGTCGTCGGCGACGAAGCCGACCGGGCCGGTGAGCGGGAACGCGACGATCGTTGCGCCGCTTTCCGAAGCGAACGAATCGATTGGAGAGGCTGCCATCGAAGAGGCGGCACCGGGCCGGACGTCGGCCGCGATCCGCGTCCCCGCGGCCGTGCCGTCGGAAACCCACAGCTCGCGTCCGTGGGTTCCATCGTCGGCGGAGAAGTAGAGCGAGGGTCCGAACCCGGACGTGGGCGATGCCGTGAGTTGAGCGGGGAGCGACCCGACAACACCGGGGCGGATGTCGGCCACGCTGTTCGCTGTCGCTCCGTCGGTCACCCAAAGCTCGTTATCGGCGGCCGCCTCGGAAGCCGTGAAGAACAGCTTGTTGCCGAGCGGGGTGAAGAACTGAGGATTCGAGCTGTTGACGCCGGGGAACAGATCGAACGCGAGGCCGGTGCCGCCGGGAGTGCCGTCGCTCTTCCAGACCTCGGTGCCGTGCGCGGCTTCGAAGCCGGAGAAATACGCCAGTCCCGCAATCGGGGTGAGATAACTCGGTTGCGACAAGTCGGTGGCGAGCGGCACAGTGCCGGCCGGAGTGCCGTCGGTCGCCCAGAGCGACGGGTTGTTGTTCGGGTTTTCCGAGGCACGGAACAGGACCCGGCTGCCGAGCGCGGTCATCTCGGCCGGGCTCGAGGTATCAAATCCCGGTCGCAGGTCGCCCAACAGGGCGGTCCCCGGAGAGGTGCCGTCGCTCGCCGCCGGCTCGCCTCCTTGGGCTCCGTCGTCGCCCGAGAAGATCAACCGGTTGGTCAGGGCGGCGGTGGGTCCCACATCCAGCGCACGGCCAAAGAAGGGGAGCGTGACCCCGGAGCGCTGCTCGACCAGGCGCTTAATCCTGCCGGTGCCCGCCGCCGTGCCGTCGGAAGAATAGAGCTGGCGCCCCTCGACATACGACCCGTCGAAGGCGCGGAAATACCAGCGTCCGCCCGAGACCACGCGAACCTCTCGCCCGCCGTTCAAGCTACCCACATCGGAAGGGTTCGCGCCCGGATTCAAGTTCGCCACCTGGGCCGTGCCCGCCGGGGTGCCGTCGGTCGCCCACAGCTCGTTGCCGGAGACCCCGTCGTCGGCGAAGAAGAGCAGCCGGGAGCCGACCGGCGTGAGCCCGTGCGGACTCAAAAAGATGTCGAACGCCGAACCGCCGGGGCGGATGTCCACGACCATCACCGTCCCGGCCGCGGTGCCGTCGCTCTTCCATAGCTCGCGGCCGTGTACGCCATCGTCGGCGTGGAAATAGATGGCCCCGCCGAACGGGACCAGCTCGAACGGGGTCGCGAAATCCGGGCCGGGAAGGATGTCGGCGACCAGCGCCGTGCCCGCCTCCGTGCCGTCGGTGGACCAGAGCTCGCCACCGTGCGCGACATCCCGGGCGCGAAAGAAGAGTTTTGTACCCAGGCGCGCGAAATCGAGCGGCTGCGAATCGTCCGCCCCGGCGTAGATGTCCGCCACCCGCGTGGTCCCGGCCGCGGTGCCATCGCTCGCCCAAAGCTCGGACCCTGCCGTGCCGTCGTTCGCGGCGAAGAAGAGGCGGGCTCCGAGCACGCCGAAAAACGCCGGTCCGGCCACGGGAAGCGAACCGTTGAGCGCCGAGTTGGCGCCCGGCTGGATGTCGAGCACCAACCGCGTCCCCGCCACGGAGCCATCGGTCGCCCACAGCTCGATGCCGTGGACGCTGTCGAACGCGGCGAAGAACAGATCCGAGCCGACCACCTGCCAGGGCGTTGCATCGGAGCCCGCGATGCCGGGTTCGATGTCGACCAGTCGCCCCGTGCCGCCGGCCGTGCCGTCGGTCACCCAAAGCTCCGTGCCCGCTTCCGGGTCGCGCGCCGAATAGAACACCCGGCCCCGCAGAACGCGGAAGAAATTCGGAAAGCTGCTCCCGAGCCCGGGCACGGAGTCCAGGATCATCCTCGTGCCCGCCGCCGTGCCGTCCGTGATCCAAGGCTCGAAGCCGTGCGCGCCGTCGTCCGCCGAGAAGTAGATCGAAGGGCCCACGACGGTCAGGTTTCGCGGAAAAGAGTCGCACGCGCCTGGGCAGAGATCAGTGACATGGACGGTGCCCGCGTCCGTGCCGTCGGTCTTCCACAGCTCTAGACCGTGCAGGACATCCGAGGCGGTGAAATAGACCGTGCCGGAAAGCTCCACGAATTCGCTGCCGAAAAGGAAGTTGTCGCCGCTGTCGTAGCGCGTCGTATTCAGATCCGCGACCTGGACCGGCACCTGCCCGGCCAGGGGGAACGAAAATGTAGACGCAAAGAGCGCGAGGAGGGCGAGCCGGGCTAAAACGCGCATAAGGGAACTCTCCGGAGTTCCGGCCAGCCTAAACGAAACGCCGGAGTGCGGCTATCGAAAACTTGATTGAAAGCCCCGAAGAGTCCCGAAGATCCCAGCCGAGTCGTCCAACCTCCCGAGAGCTTTTCCCTCGGGACCGCCGAGCACCAGCTCGGCCTAGAAGCGGCCGGAAACGCCGAAGCGACCGAGCAGCCCATCGGCGCACCCGACCGGAGCCGTCTCCGCCCCCTCCGAAGGGTTATACGGACCGCCCGAAGGCAACTCCGGGCCGACCGAAGTGATCTCCTGAACGTCTGGAAGCCTCACGGGTGTTCGGGAATCCACTCCCGGCCCTCCGGAGCCGACTTCGGAACGACCGTGAGCCTCTCCGGAAGACCGGCATCTCTCCTCGAGAGGTGCGGCCCAACCTTCGGATCTCCGGAAGAACTCTTCCAGTGCCTCCGGGTGCTACCGCCAAGCCCGGTGAACGTTCCCGGCCGGCCGTGGAGATCTCCGGGCGGATGGGTGAGGGTCTTCGGTCGGTCGGAAGATCTCTTCGGATGGCCGCTGCGTCATCACCTGGGGTTCCCGCTCCCAGGTCACTTCGAAACCAGGGCCAGCCCCCGCTCGATCACTTCGTCTTTACCAGCTAGCGCGCCCGCGAGCGTCCGTTCCACCGAGATCGTAGGTTCGATCCCTACACCGTTCAGCAGCGAGCCATCCCGCCGCAACGCGCGGCGGCCGGTCCAGGTGAAGGTCCAGCCTCCGGGCAGGTCGCTCCAGTTGGGGTTGCCGACGTTGCCGGCGGTCGGGGCTCCTACGATTTCTCCGAAGCGGTACCAAGCGATCGTCTCCAGTAGGCGTTCGCTGTTTTGGAACGTTCGGGCGTCGGCGAGGAAGGCGACTTTGGCTTTGATCTTAGGCGCGAGAGGTCCGACGCGGTTGACGGTGCGGAGGAAGCGAGGGTCTTGCCGGTAGGGGAGCTGGTAGACCGGCACCTCCCAGGTGAGGGCGTCGAGGGTCTTCGTCGTCAGGTGGGAGACGAGCAGCATCGAGACTTCGCTCCAGCCGCGAAGGTCAAAAACGATGCCCTTGGCCGCGGCGAGGCGGGGTATGGCTTTTTCGAAGTCAGCATCCCTCATCTGGCGCAGGTCCACGTAGAGGAGGCCCGGGCGCGGCTCGGTGATCGCCTCGGGCAGATGGAGCGAGAGCGCTGGCGCGGTGATTCCTTTTCCCGGGCGGGTCAAAAGGACTTCGTGGAGCGCGGAGGAATCCTGGACCCGCAGGGTCACCGAGGTACCGGGGGCTCCGATCCTCAGAGAGTTGAGCGCCAGCGCGCGCCGGGCTTCTTCGGTGGTTCCGGAGATCAGCGCCTCGGCTGTGTCGAGCGCTTCGGCGGCGGGTTGACCGTCCAGGTCGAGCACGAGGTCTCCCTTTCGGAGGCCTGGAATCTCGCGGTAGACCTGGGTGACGACCAGCCGGCCCTCGATCCATTCCCATTCGATCGGCAACCAGGCCCGGGGCGGATCTTCCCGCTGGTCGACGTCGTTGGCGACGGGATCGCGCAGCGGGATCAGCAGTCGATGCACCGCGCGGCGGAACGCTTCGCGATCGGTCGTGGCCGCGGCGAGGGCTTCCGGCAGGCTGGCTCGGAGGGCGGCGGTCCATTCCTCGGCGGAGAGGTCGAGGGTCGGATGGAAGTGGGCGAGGTTGCCCCAGCCGAGCAGCAGGGCGGCGATCCGCGTCTCTCGGTTGTCGGGCGCGGGATCGATCGTCGCCCAAGTTGGCGGAGCGGGCTGTCGGGTTGCGTGAGGGAGCGTCCCCTCCGCGTCGGCCCAGAGAGCGATCGGCACGAGGGCGGAGACGCCCGCGCCGAGGTCGATCGTGAGCGGCTGATCGGGCCGGCCGAAACGGGGGGTGGCGACCTCGTCGCTCGAAAGGACGGCGCAGCCGTCGAGCGAGCAGGCGGCGCCCCGGTCGAGATCGAGGTGGTAGCCCGCGCCGATCGATTCGTAGGGGAAATCCCAGCCGGGGGGCTCCGCGCCGACTTCTCCCTCGTCGAAGCCGCCGTTGGCGAGCTTCTGCTTCGTCCGTCCTTCGAGCGGTGCGAGCGAGACCTCGTCGAGCCAAACTCTCCCTGGGCCCAAAAGGACCGCGAGAACGACGATCCGCTCGGCGTCCGGCGCGACCTCGCCCTCGATTTCGATCGTCCGCCAGTCGGTGGTTCCGACGACCGGCCGGTCGGCCATATTGTCGAGAAACCCGGGTTGGCCGTTCGGCCGATCGATGCGCAGGCCGAGCTGGAACCGGGCATCGCCTGGAATCTCGCTGCGGACCTTGGCGCGCAGCCGAACTCGCCGGCCTTTGAGATCTCCGGGTGCGATCGCTTGCAGGAGCGTGCCGAATCGGGGAGCCTGGTTGCTGATCCGTTCGCTGCGGAATGCTTTCGAAGTCCCCTCGAACTTGCCGCCGAAATGGCGCCAGACGAGGATCGAATTTTCGGTCGATGGTTCGGGCCGCAGCGCTTCGGGCAGCGCCGGGCGCGCGCCGGTAGGAAAGACGCGGACGGTCGGTGCGAGCGGCCGGAAGAAATCGTCGAGCGAGCGGGCGAGCGTCGGCGCGTCGGGGGCGTTTTCCACCGCCGCGACGCCGGCCACCGCGACGCGGTTCCAATCGGCCGCTGCGGCCTCGTCGCTTGGATGGAAGAAACGGATCATCGCGAGCAATCGGGCGTAGGCGGTCAGGTTGTCCGCCTTCCGGTCCACGGGAGCCTGCGCCGGAACCGGTGCCCCGAGCGCGAGCAGGCCGAGCGCGAGAAGAGCGAACGGAGCGAACGGTGGGCGGCGCATGTTGACCCGGAATTGTAGGGGCATACCTACGGAGCTGCCGCGGATCTGTTGAGCCAGCGGCAAAACGCGGGCTTGTAGGGCGCCGCAAGAACCAAGAAGGACTCGCAGACGGCGCTCCTGAGAGGATGGTCTCCCAGGAGGTCACCCACGCCGCCGATCCGGGCCGGCTCCCCGGCGCTTTGGGAGTATCTGGAAGCCCGCCTTGACGAGGAGCACCGGAAGGGCTGGTTCGGTATCTCTTAATCGAGGCGGGAGGAACGGTGACCTCCGCGGCCTAGCGATTCCGCCCGTACTGCTCGTGACTCGACACCCAGTCGAGCGAGGAGATCGCCGAAGCGAGCGAGATCTCGCCTGCGAGGACCACGCCCGCGATGATCTCGGCCAGCTTCTGGACCTTGCCCTTGCCCGAGCAGCCGAGGATCTGCAGGCATTCGTTCTGCGTGGGCAGGTTGGTGCCGCCGCCGTGGGTGGCGACGATCAGCGACGGGATGGTGATCGAGATGTACAGATCGCCCTCTTTAGTCACTTCCGTGTAAACCACTCCGGCCGACGACTCGGAGACGTTCGCGACGTCTTGACCCGTGGCGATGAACATCGCGGTGATGCCGTTCGGGCTGTGGCAGCCGTTGTTGTTGGCGCCCGAGAGGAACGCGCCGACGTTCGCGATGCCCGCATGGTAGTGGAGCGTTTCGGGTTCGACCCGCATGTGTTGGATCAGCACGTCGCGCGGGATCGTGCACTCGGCCGTAACGCGCTTGCCGCGGGTGCGCATGATGTTGATCTGCGAGGCTTTCTTATCGGTCGCGAAGTTCGATTCGAGATAGAAGTGGCGGATACCCGTAGCGTTTTCGAGCACCCAGGAGCAGGCGGCAAACGTCGCGCGGCCGACCATGTTCTGCCCCGCGGCGTCGCCGGTCGAATAGTTGAAGCGGAGGAACGCCATCTTGTTGGCGAGATAAGGGTCGATGTAAAGGAGCTTGGCCACCGAGGAGGTCGCCTCGGCGTGTTCGCGGATCGTCGCGAGGTTTTCTTCCACCCAGGCTACGAAGTCGCGCGCCCCGCGCGCCGAGTCGAACACGAACACCGGTGCGCGCTGCATGCAGTCGCCGACCACCGTCGCCATCACGCCGCCCGAGAGATTGAGCACCTTGATGCCGCGGTTGTAGGAGGCGACGAGTGTCCCCTCCGCGGTCGCGAGCGGGATGATGAACTCGCCGATCGCATGCTCGCCGTTCACCTTGAGCGGACCGGCAAAACCGATCGGAACCTGGGCGACGCCGGTGAAGTTCTCGATGTTGCCCTGGGTCACCCCCGGGTCGAACGAGAATTTGTCGATGTGCTGGAGCTTGATCCCGGCGTACTCCTCAACGAATTTCTGCCGTGCCTTGACGATCGCCGGGGTGAAGTTATTCTCCTTGTCGAGCGGCACCGTGGCGCGCTTCGGCTTCTCGTCGGCGATAGCATCCTTCACTTTGAACGCCAGGTTGCCGAACGGCGTGGCGTCGAACTCGATCTCGATCTCGTGCTGGCCCTTCGCGAGCGCATCGACCCTGGCCTCAATATGGACGATCCGGGCAAGCGGGAACGGGATCGGCTTGTCCGGGCTGATCGCGCTCCCGGCGACCGGGCCGTCGGCGAGATGAAGCGTCAGCCCCTCGATCGGCACCGCCTTGCCATCGATCTTGATCTGGCGCAACTTGGTGAGCGTGGCGTCCGCCAGCCGGTTCTTCAGGCTGAACCGAACGCCGTCGTCGACGTTCTGGAGACTGCCCAAGGTATACATCTGCTTCAAGATCAAGCCCGGAATCTTCATCGCGCGCCCCCGAATCCCAAGTCGAAAGAGGAGATCTGTTCGAGACAGGCCAAGTCTACCCCGGAGCCAGCAAAATCACCCGGCAGGGTAGAGAGGCCTCTGGTACCTCACCACGATCCTGTCCGGGTGCTGGCCGTCGGGGCGTCTCCAACGCACCGACAACCACAGGGGCCAACTACCAGGGCGGCGGCGAGGGCCGCCCTGGATGATTGGAAACCAAGAGCCTTAGTGCCCGCCCGCCGCGTCGCCCCAGAGCTGCTGGAGGCGCCGATCCCGGCCGCAGCCCGTGCGGTAGTAGTTGTAGCGCAGCGGATTCTTCTTGTAATAGTCCTGGTGGTACTCCTCGGCTGGCCAGAAGGTCGAGGCGGCGACGATCTGGGTGACGATCGGCCCCGGCAGTTTCTTGCTCGCCTCGAGCGCTGATTTGGACGCCTCGGCGGCCTGATGCTGCGCCTCGTCCTGGTAGAAGATCGCCGAGCGGTACTGCGTCCCGTGATCGCAGAACTGGGCGTTCGCGGTCACCGGATCGACGTTGTGCCAGTAGGCGTCGAGAATCTTTTCGTAGGTGACCTTCTTCGGGTCGTAGCGGACCTGCACCGATTCGGCATGGCCGGTCCCGCCCTCGGACACTTCCTCATACGTCGGGTTCTTCTTCGTGCCGCCGGTATAGCCGGAGGTGGTGTCGATCACGCCGTCGACCTTGTCGAGCGCCGCCTCCATGCACCAGAAGCAGCCGCCGGCAAATGTGGCTACGGCCAAACCTCCGGGCACTGCGGCGGGTTTGGCGGCGGAAGCGTAAGGCGTAGGCCAAGCGACGATTGCGACGACCAGGGCCAAGACGAGCGCGCCCGCGAGCAGGATGGTTTTCATCGGTTCTCCTTCGGGTCGAAAAAAACGGCGTGACAAACCTGACCGCCGTTTTGAAGTGTACGGCACGGACTGCGCGAACGGATCGAGTGAGCCGTTCGGCGCCCGTCGGGTACTTTGCCGGAGGTGGGGGTACCGTTACAGCTGGCGCAGTCGATCGAGCAGCCTTTTGGCGTGGGGGCACGCCGCCTCGACGAGGGCTGGGTTCAGTTGTCCGAGCACCTCGAACGAGACCTTGCCTTTGGCGTAGGGCTTCGTGCATCCAGCCGTGGCCTTTTCGAGAGCGTCCAGGATGTCTGCCTTGGGGACAGCTTCCAAGGTAGGCCATGAAGGGAGGTGCTTTTCACGAAGGGATGCGCCGAAGTACCGGCGAAGCGACGCCTGATCGGCGAGGAACCACGTCTCCATGATCTGGACCATGAGGAACGCCTGGTCATCCGACGAACCCTCCGGCTTCTCCCACCGGTCGCGGGCTTTCAGGTGCTGCCAAACGGAACCGGCCGAAGTCACCGGTCCTTCGCTGTCCACCAGGAGCAGCGGAAGCTCGCCGGGCCTCTGATTGCGTACCGCCGTTTGGAATAGGTCGAAAGTGCGGAGGCGTCCTTTGCCGCGGACGATTCTCGGCATGCGCCCGGCCAAGCCCGCGGACTTGAAGAATTCGGTCCAGGCCTGGCGAAACAGCGTATCCAGGAGCTGTCCCTCGCCGCCCCCTTCGGCATAGATCTTTGCGGTCACCAGCGATTCGCTCCCAGCTCGCCCATGCTCCAGAGGTCACCGAGGGTGTATTTCTTCAACCAATCGGCGAGCGCCGTAGAGTCGAGTCTCTCGAAGCGCGATTCGCCGTCCACCTTCTCGCAGACGACGACGCAAGACGGGCGATCGGAGAGCGCATCGACCAGCATGCGCGAATGGGTCGTCACCACGAGTTGGGTCCTCGTTGACGCGCGGACCAGAAGCTCGGCGATGTGGGGAATCACGTCGGGGTGAAGCCCAAGCTCCGGCTCTTCAATCGCGATCAACGGCGGCGGGTCGGGATGGAGCAGGATCGCCAAGAGGCCTAGGTACCGCAAAGTGCCGTCGGAGAGGCGGGTGGCGGGAATCTCCCGCCCGCCGCTCTCTTCCAGGAAGAGCTGGGCATTGCCAGCGACGAGAGAGACGTTGAAGCTCTCGATGCCGTCGAAGAGTCTGCGCAGCGAATCGAGTAGCTCGCCCTTCACCTGCGCGCGGAATGTCGAAAGCACCAGTGCCAGGTTCTCTCCGCCGTCACTCAAGACATCGCTCCGGCCGAGCGGGTTCTGCGCTTGGCGCCAGGCTGCCCCCGGCCCGAACGACCAGTTGCGGTAAAGGCGAATTCGCCCGTATCGGTCTTGCAGCCCGCTCAGGACGGGATGGGCCTCGGGATCGCGCACTTGCGAGAGGATCGATTCCTCGGGCTTCACGCTCTCCCGCTTCAAATCCCGTCGAGGTTTTGACCGCTCGTTCAGTACCGGGTGCCCTTGCTGGAATCGGTAGTAGAAATAAGGTTCGGTGCCGTCGCCCAGCGGCGCTTCGTCCTCGATCCTCTCGTCTGTCACCTCAAAGCGGCCACCGTTCTCGCTGATCTGTAGGACATGTCGGACGAGCATCGGCAATGGCGGGTCGTCAAGAAGTGCGTCGATCACAGCCTCGCCCCGAGACGCCGGGCCTTTCCAGAGCCATTCCTTCACCCCACCCATCTCCTTGACCGGCTGCGGCAGGCTGGCGGGGGCAGCGCGGAGAAGGGCGAGCACTTCGAGGAGATTCGACTTGCCGGAGCCGTTCGGGCCGATCAGGACGTTCAAGCCCTCTAACGGGAGGTCGATCCCGGTCGGGCCGAACGAAAGCAGTCCTGAGACTTTCAGGCGGTGAATCAGCATGTCGTCTTTTCTCGGAGATCCTTTTCGTTTCAGTAGCTTGGGGAGTCTACCCTGCCGACGATCGCCGCGACCAGCGCCTCGTCGGTCGGCTGCTCCGCTTCGATCGCCGGTTCGACGCCCAGCGCGCGAAGGTCGGCGCTGGTGACCGGGCCGATCGAGGCGGCAAGAAGACCGCTGCGGCGTTCGGGCCATTCGTCGCCGAAGAGTTCGGCGAAGCGCCTCGCGATGCCGCCGCTGGTGAAGGTGACCCAGCCGAGGGGTCCGGACGAGAACAGCTCCGCGGCGCGGGCGGGGGCGTCGGGCGGCAGGCGCTTGTCGTAGGCGACGACGGTGGTGAGGTCCGCGCCTGCCACTCGGAGACCTTGGGCGAGCAAGGGCCGGGCATCGGCGGCCTGGGGGAGGAGCACGCGCCGATGGGCGACGTGGGGGGCGAGCTTCGCGAGCAGCGCCTCGGCGTTGCCTTTGGGCGCGATGAGCCACGGCTCCACCCCCACCTCTCGGAGGACCGCCGCCGTGGCCTGGCCGACCACGGCGAAGGCCAGGCGATCGGGCAGCGAGTCTTCGGCGGCATCGAGCAGGGCGCGCGCGCCGTTTGCGGAGGTGAGAACCACCCAGTCGTAGAGCGGTAGCTCCGAGGTCGCCCGCAGGAGAGGGGCGGAGTCCGTGGGGGGGATCATTTCGATCAGGGGGAGTGCGGCGACGGTGGCTCCGGCTTCGGTGAGGCGCGCCGACAGCCCGGCCGATTGGCTTTCGGCGCGGGTGACCACGACGCGGAGTCCCGCGAGAGGCGCGAGGGGCGCTTGGGGCCCTGGGGGACCACCAGGTGGGTCGGGATCGGGCGGGCTCATTGCTCGGCGCCTCGGATCGCGGCAAGGATCTCGTCGGCGCCCGCCGCGCGCAGCGATTCGACACAGGCTGCCGCAAGGGCTTGCGGATCCTCTCCGGTCGCTTCGTGGCGGAGAGTCCGCAGGCCATCCGGCGTGCCGAGGAAAAGCGAGAGATGCAGTCCCGCCGCGGTTCCCGAGCTTTGCGCGTAGGCGGCGAGCGGCAGCGTGCAGTCCCCTCCGAAGGCGGCCACCACCGCGCGTTCGGCTTCCGCTTCGCGCCGGCTGCCGAGGTGGTCGAGCAAGGCGCAGATCTGATGCGCGGCGCTGCCCGCCCGGACTTCGAGCGCCAGGATGCCCTGGCCGGGGGCGGGCACCATTTCGGTTGCCGAGAGCAGGTGAATCGGCAGCTCGGCCAGCTCCGGCCAGTCGATCGTCAGCCGAGCGAGCCCCGAGGCGGCCAGGATCACCCCCGCCGCGCCGCGCTCCCGCCATTTGCGAATGCGGGTATCGATGTTGCCGCGGATCGGTTCGACCCTAAGGTCGGGGCGCAGCGCGAGGATCTGCGCCCGGCGGCGGAGCGAGCCGGTGAGCAGCTCGGCGCCCTCCGGCAGGCCGGCGAGGTCGACGGACAGCTCGGAGATCATCGCGTCGCGGCCGTCCGCACGTTCCGGGTAGGCCGCGATTGCGAGCCCCTCCGGAAGGGCCACGGGGAGGTCCTTCAGACTGTGTACCGCGAAGTCGAGCGAGCCCGCGAGCAGCCCCTGTTCCAGCTCGGCGGTGAACAGCCCTTTGCCGCCCAATTTTGCGAGATCGCCCGTCGCGCGGTCGCCCGCGGTCATGATTGGCACCATCTCGATCTCAAGGCCCGGCAGCGCCGCTTCGAGAGAGCGGCCAACCTGCGACGATTGCGCGAGGGCGAGCGGGCTCAATCGGGTGCCGAGGCGGAGGCGGAGGTCAGAATCCAAGCTCATTCCTCGGTTTCTCCGGGGCTGTCGGTGCGGGAATCGAGGCGGAACAGGTCGCGTGCGATCGCCAGGCGGGCCGCGGTGTTTTCGCCCTCGGCGTCGCGCAGCCGGGCGCTCGGGTGGTGGAGGATCTTTTTGACCAGCGAGCGGGTCAGGCGATCGAGGTCGCCGTGGGTCTCGGCCGGGAACCGCGCATAGGCCGCGGCCAGCTCGCGTTTGCGGATCTCTTCGGCCTGCCGTTGCAGCTCCGCGACGATCGGCTCGGCGTCCAAGCTCCGATACCAGGAGAAGAACCGGTCGAGCTCGCGGCCGAGCAGCTCCTCGACCTTCGGCACCTCTTCCCGCCGCTTCTTGAGGTTGCGCTCGATTAGGTTCTGGAGCGAATCGATCGTATGGAGAAATAGGTTGCCGATCTTCGCCGCGCCCGGGTCGACGTTCCTCGGCACGCCGAGGTCGACCACCAGCAGCGGCCGGCCGTCGCGCTCGTCCATCGCCGCGGCGAGATCGCGGCGGGTGAGCACCGGTTCGTCCGCGCCGGTCGCGACGACGATCAGATCGGCTCCGGCGAGGGCCGCCACCCGTTGGTCGAACGGCAGGGTCTCGATCGTCGGCAGCTCGCGGCGCAGCGCTTCGAGGCGCTCCGGCGTCCGGTTCGCGACCGTGAGCTTGCGGGCGCCCCGTTCCAGCAGGTTGCGCGCCACCAGCTTTGCGGTCTCGCCGGCACCGAGGATCAGCACGCGGCACTGCTCGAGGTCGCGGAAGATGTTCTTCGCCAGCTCGACGGTCGCGTAGCCGAGCGAGACCGCGCCGCTCGCGATGCCGGTTTCGCGCCGCGCCCTGCCGCCCGCTTCGATCGCGGCACGCAGCAGGTGCTGCATCACCGGGCCGCCGGATCCCACCTGCTCGGCGATCCCCGCGGCCTGCTTCACCTGGCCCAGAATCTCCGGCTCGCCGAGCACCATCGATTCGAGCCCGGAGGCGACCGAGAGCAGGTGGTGCGCCGCTTCCTTATTGCGCTGGACGTACAGCCGGCCCGGCTGACCCAGTTCCGGCGCCCGGGCGAGAAACAGCAGATCGAGCAGCTCGCGGTAGGCGGTCTCCTCGTCGCGCTCGTCGCGCGGCGAAAGATAGACCTCGGTCCGGTTGCAGGTCGAAAGCGCGAACGCCTCACCGATCGCCGGCCGGGCGAGCAGGGCGACCAGCAGCTCCTCGGTCTCTGCCGGCGACAACGCCACCCGCTCGCGCAGCTCCAGCGGCGCGAGCCGGTAGTCGGTTCCGACCAGCAGCAGGGGAGGGCCATCGGGGCGCGCCATGCTTAGAGGAACCCGTGGAAGTCGGTGAAGAAGAAGTTGACCGCGAACAATGAGAACAGGATTGCGCCAAGACCGGTGAGCGCCACGATCGCGGTCTGCTTGCCCTGCCAGCGGCGCAGCCGATGGAGCGCTAAAGCGACGCCATAGAGCAGCCAGATCGCGGCGGTCGCGATGATCTTCGGATCGTGATGCCATACCGCCGGAAACTCCCGCTGCGCGAACAGGATGCCGGTGAACACGGCGCCGCTCAGACAGACGAATCCGGTCACCAGGGAAGCGAGCATCATCCGTTCGAGCGCTTCGAGCGGCGGCAGCTTGCCGAAGAAGGTCGAGAAGCGGCCCCCCTTCAAGTCGCGATAGAGCTGGAGGAACAAGAACGCGTAACCTGCGGCGATCGCGAACGCGGTATAGCCGAGCAGGGCGAGCGAGATGTGGATCGCGATCACGCCGATCTTGAATCGGGCGAGGTCGGGGGGCACCGGCCGGCCCAGGAGAGACGAGAAGAGCTGGAAGAAGAAGACCAGGCCGACCAGCCAGAATCCGGTCGAACGATCGCGCCCGAGCCACTCGACCAGGGCATAGACCCCGGCGATCGCGAACGCGATGATCGACAACGCCTGGGCTACGGTCGCCGCCGGGAACTGGTGCCAGCGATAGGCCAGGACGACGAGATAGAGCAGGTGAAAGGCGAGCGTGCCGAGGAGGGCCGGCGTCGCCCAGCGGCGCTCGTTGGCGGCGCCCGAAAAGAACACGAATCCGTACGCCGCAGCCACCACCAGGTAGGCCAGAGGCAGCAGAACCACACCGACGGAAAGGAAGGTCTCCATTGGGGCGGATCGTAGCATTCCCGCCGTCCTGTCCGCGCCGCACGTGCGGGTGGGTCACCCCCGACCCTCCCGCAACCCGCCCGCAACCCGCCCGCGCGCCTGCCTTGTCGCACTTGGCGCCATCTGCTAGCCTCACCCGCTTCCGTAAGCGGCGCCGGGATAGGTCCGGCCCGGTGCTTTTCCATCGAGGTTCGGCTGATGGCGAACATGGTGATCGTCGGCATGCAATGGGGGGACGAGGGTAAGGGCAAGATCGTCGATCTGCTCTGCCCGGCGTTCGATGCCGTGGTCCGCTACCAGGGCGGGCACAACGCCGGCCACACCGTCAAATTTCGCGACCAGCATTTCTCGCTCCATCTGGTGCCGTCCGGCGTGCTCCATCCGGGCATGCTGTGCGCCTTGGGCAACGGCATGGTGCTCGCGCCAGATGCCTTCCTCTCCGAGCTGGCGAAGCTCTACGAGGCGGGGGTCCGGTTCGACGGCCGGCTGTTCGTCTCGAACCGCGCCCACCTTTTGCTGCCGCCCCACGCCGCGCTCGACAAGGCGCGCGAGAGCGCGCGGGGACGGGAAAAGATCGGCACCACCTCGCGCGGCATCGGCCCGGCCTACGAAGGAAAGGCGGCGCGCATCGGCATCCGGGTCGCCGACCTCTCGGCGCCCGACCTCGAAGATCGCCTGCGCGCCGAACTCGCGCACATCCAGATTGAGCTGACCGAACTGGGCGGCGATCCGCTCCCCGGGCCCGGCCAGCTCGCCGACCAGTGCCGCGCCTGGGCCGAAAGCCTGCGGCCGTGCATCACGGACACCGCCGTCCTCTTGAACGAGTGGATCGATGCCGGCAAGTGCCTGCTGTTCGAAGGGGCGCAAGGGACCATGCTCGACGTCGACCATGGCACCTACCCGTTCGTCACCAGCTCGAATTCGACCGCCGGCGGAGCGGCGACCGGCACGGGAGTGCCCCCCACCCGCATCCACGGCGCGATGGGCGTGCTCAAGGCCTACACCACCCGCGTAGGCGAGGGGCCGTTTCCGACCGAGCTGGCCGGCGAAGAGGGGGAGTACCTGCGCCAGCGGGGCAACGAGTTCGGCACCACCACCGGCCGCCCGCGCCGCTGCGGCTGGCTCGACCTGGTGGTCGCCCGCTACGCCAAGATCCTGAACGGCATCGACGGCATTGCCCTCACCAAGCTCGACGTGCTCGACACCCTGGCCGAAATCCCGATCTGCACCGGCTACCGCGTCCGCGGCGAAACGGTCAAAACCCTTCCCGCCGAGCGCCACCTGCTGGAGAGCGCAGAACCGGTCTACCGCACCGTCCCCGGCTGGCAGGCCTCGACCGTCGGCACCCTCGAACACGCCGACCTGCCCCAGGCGGCCCGCGACTACGTAGACCTGATCGAGCAAGAGCTGGGCACGCCGATCGTCCTCACCTCGACCGGCCCGCGCCGCGAAGAGACCATCGTCCGCAACCACCCGGCGCTCCAACGCCTGACCAGCCAGCGCCTGTCCCAAGTCCTCGCCGAGCGCTAAGACTTCGACGGGCCGGCCGCCATCCTCTATACTCCGCGCTTCGCAGTTCCCTCCCTTTCGGGCGGTTAGCTCAGCTGGTAGAGCAACGGACTTTTAATCCGTGGGTCCAGGGTTCGATCCCCTGACCGCCCACCAATCGAAGCAAGAAGATCTCGCGCGTCGGCGGTTGCGTTGGAGGTTGGCCGGACGGCGCCCCCGGCCGCCCGGATCTCCAACTTAGCCCGCTGTGGCCTTGCGGCGCCCGCGCGGGTCGGCGGCGGGCCAGGTAAAGCCCCGTGGCCCGAATGCCCCCGGGTCCCGCCGCTTCGAGAGTGAGTTCGAGGAGAAAAAAGCGAACTTTTTTGCTTCGAGTTCGCTTTCGAGGCGCTCAAGTTCGCTTTTCTCCGGCTGAAGAGTGAACTCGAGGAGGTAAAAAGCGAACTTTTTTGGTTTGAGTTCGCTTTCGAGGAGTTCCAGTTCGCTTTTCGCCGGCTGAAGAGTGAACTCGAGGAGTTCAAAAGCGAACTTTTTTGATTTGAGTTCACTTTCGCGGCGCTCAAGTTCACTTTTCGCCGGTTGAAAGCGAACTCGAGGAGTTCAAAAGCGAACTTTTTTGGCTCAAGTCCGGTCTTTTTGAGCGCAGAACCCCGTCCCGGGCCTGAAGAGAGGGGAGTCCGAGGGCCGGAAAGGGGCTGGAGCGCCCCTGAATTGGCTTGGTCCCCGCCGCGCTCGCGAGCCTCGACCTCTGCCAGGTCTGGCTGCACGAAGGGCGGACGGCCGAAGTGCGGGCGGCGGTCCAAGCGATCCTCGGCCAGTTCACCGCCCGCGGCATCGCCCGCGAGGCTCTCGCTTCCCTCGTCCTTCTCGAACAAGCCGCCCGGCAGGAACAGGCGACGCTCGCTCTGCTTGAAGAGGCGGCGAGGGCGGTGGTGGGGTTGGAGCGGGTTGGGGGCTAGGGGGTAGGGGGAAATCGCGGGTCTCGTCGGAGCACCCATACTCCTTCCTCTGGCAGCGGTGCTGCCGCACCCTACCCCTTTCCTGACATATCCTTCACGCAATGCCCCCGTCTTTCTTCGAACGTCCGATCCTCAACTCCCCGTACGAGTTGCCGGCCCGGCATTGGGAGCTCGATGAGAGCGGCCAGCCGACGAACCGCATCGTCGAGCAGCGGCGCGAAGCGCGGTATGTGTCGCCGATCCCGACCTCCAAGAAAGTGCAGGCGGAGCAGCGGGCTCTCGATCTTTCCCAGGCCGACGGGATCTCCACCGAGCGGCAGAAGTACGATCCGATGCCGGTCATCAACGCGCTGCGCCACCGGGTGGACGCCTGGCGCGCCCTGCCGAACCCGAGCGATTGGGGGGTGACGCCCGAGACAGCGAGGCTTCTCCAGCACTGGCGGCATCACAAGTTCTTAGGCCTTCGCCCGTTCTTCTGCCAGATTGAGGCGGTCGAGACGGCGATCTACCTGTTCGAGGTGGCGCCGAAGCTCGGGGCCGACGGGCGGCGGTTTCTCGAGCACTTGAGCAACGCCAACGCGGAGGCGAACCCCGGCCTCGCGCGTCTGGCGCTCAAGCTCGCGACCGGAGCGGGCAAAACGACCGTGATGGCGATGCTGATCGCCTGGCAGACGATCAACGCGGTGCGTCGTCCGGGCAGCGGCCGGTTCACCCGCGGGTTTCTGCTGGTGGCCCCGGGGCTGACGATCCGCGACCGGCTGCGGGTGCTCCTGCCGAACGACCCGGATACCTACTACAAAAACCGCGAGCTGGTGCCGCAAGAGTTCCTCGGCGACCTCGGCCGGGCGAAGATCGTCATCACCAACTACCACGCCTTCAAACTGCGCGAGACGCTCGCGCTCTCGAAAGGGACGCGTCGGCTGGTTCAGGGGCGTGGGCCGGAGCTTTCGACCATCGAGACCGAAGGGCAGATGCTCCAGCGGGTGATGCCTGACCTGATGGGCCTGAAGAACGTTCTGGTGATCAACGACGAAGCGCACCACTGCTACCGCGAAAAACCGGGCGAGAAGGACGAGGTCCTCCTCAAGGGCGAGGATCGCCAGGAAGCCGAGAAGAACTCCGAAGCCGCCCGGCTCTGGATTTCCGGGATCGAGAGGGTGCAGCGAAAGCTCGGCCTACTGCGCGTGCTCGACCTCTCCGCGACCCCGTTCTTCCTCCGTGGCTCGGGCTACGCCGAAGGGACGCTCTTCCCCTGGACGATGAGCGACTTCTCGCTGATGGACGCGATCGAGTGCGGAATCGTCAAGCTTCCGCGCGTTCCGGTCGCCGACAACATCCCCGGCTCGCAAGTGCCGGTGTACCGCAACCTCTGGGAAAACATCCGCGCGGAGATGCCGAAGAAGGGGCGCGGCAAGTCGGAGCGCCTCGACCCGCTCAGCCTGCCGTTGAAGCTCCAAACCGCGCTCGAAGCGCTGTACGGGCACTACGCGAAGACTTATGAGCTCTGGCGCGGAGTAGGGGTCGAGGTGCCCCCCTGCTTCATCGTGGTGTGCAACAACACATCGACCTCGAAGCTGGTGTACGACTACATCTCCGGCTTCGAGCGTGAACCTGAGGGCGGGGCGAAGACCGTAGTTCCAGGCCGACTCGAGCTGTTCCGGAACTACGACGAGGCGGGGACCAAGCTGCCGCGCCCACGTACTCTGTTGATCGATAGCGAGCAGCTCGAATCGGACGAAGCGCTCGACGAGAACTTCCGCAAGGTGGCTGACGACGAGATCGAACGCTTCCGCCGCGAGATCGTGGAAAGGACCGGCGACCGCAGCCAGGGCGAGAATCTCTCCGACAAAGATCTCCTCCGCGAGGTGATGAACACGGTCGGCAAGAAAGGGCGCCTCGGTGAGGCGATCCGCTGCGTCGTCTCGGTCTCGATGCTGACCGAGGAGTGGGACGCGAACACGGTCACCCACGTCCTGGGGGTTCGCGCCTTCGGCACCCAGCTCCTCTGCGAGCAGGTGATCGGCCGAGCGCTCCGCCGTCAGTCGTACGAGTTGAATGAGGAGGGGCTGTTCGACGTCGAGTACGCGGACGTCCTCGGTATTCCGTTCGACTTCAACGCCAAGCCGGTGGTGGCTCCGCCGCAAAAGGCGCGCGAGACCGTACTGGTCCAAGCGATACGCCCCGATCGCGACGCGTGTGAGATCCGTTTTCCGCGCGTCGAGGGGTACCGGGTCGAGCTGCCGGAGGAGCGTCTGTCGGCGAAGTTCGACACCGACTCCACCCTGCTGCTCACGCCGGAGCTGGTTGGCCCCTCGAAGACGGAGAACCAAGGGATTCTCGGCGAAGGGGTCACCCTCGATCTCGTCCACACGGGAGAAGTACGGCTCGCCACGGTCCTCTACCACCTGACGAAACGATTAGTGACCACCCACTGGCGCGATCCGGGGGCCGAGCCGAAGCTTCACCTATTCGGCCAATTGAAGCGGATCACCCGCGATTGGTTGGAGCACCATCTGGTCTGCAAGGGCGGCACCTATCCCGCGCAACTGCTCTATCTCAACCTCGCGGATCTCGCGTGTGAACGAATCACCCGCGCCATCGTCGAGAACCTGGTGGGCGAACGCCCGGTCAAAGCGCTGCTCGATCCTTACAATCCGGCCGGTTCGACCCAGCACGTCCGCTTCACGACTTCGAAGCCCTCCCGCTGGAAGACCGATCCCCGGCGCTGCCACGTGAATTGGGTGGTGCTGGACAGCGATTGGGAAGCGGAGCTCTGCCGCGTCGTTGAGTCGCACCCCCGGGTTCGCTTCTACGTGAAGAATCACAGCCTCGGCTTTGAGGTGCCCTACCGCTTCGGCTCGGTGGCGCGCAAATACCGGCCGGACTTCATCGTGCTGGTGGAGGACGGCCACGGCGAGGACGACCTGCTTCACCTGGTGGTGGAGGTGAAGGGGTACCGCCGCGAGGACGCGAAGGAGAAGAAGGGGACGATGGAGACCTATTGGGTGCCGGGCGTGAATCGCCTCGGGACCTTTGGCCGCTGGGCGTTCGTGGAGCTGACGGAGGTCTTCGGCATGGAGTCCGATTTCGCGGCCAAGCTGGAAGAGGAATTCGCACGGGTGATCGGGTCGCACCTTGAAGCGGGAGCGCGCCCGAAGGCGGCGTGAGAAAGCCAGGAGTCATGGCCAAGACGACGAAGGGTGAGCCCAAGAAGGTCGAAGCGATCCGCCACGGGGAGGCGAAGCGCAAGAACATCCCCACGGCGGAGCATCGCTCGGCGATGGAGAAGGACGACCAGAATCCGATTCCGGTCGCCTATGCGCGGCGCAATCGAGATCTCGATCCGCAACTGGTTTGGCGCGGCAAGGACGAGATGGACTGGTCGGACCTGGTGGTCCCCGCTCCGCCCTTGTTCATCCAGGAGAAGGTTCACCCTAAGGTCTTGATCGATGACTTGGTGCGCGAGAGCACGCGCAGAGCGGGGCGGCAATCGGATTTCCAGCCTGATCTTTTCGGGGATTTCAACGGCGTTCCGGAAGCGGCGAAGACCGACTTCTATCAGCACGATGCGAACTGGACGAACCGCATGATTCTCGGCGACAGCCTCCAGGTGATGGCTTCGCTCGCCGAGCGCGAAGGGCTTCGGGGGCAGGTCCAATGCATTTATCTCGATCCGCCGTACGGCATCAAGTTCAATTCAAACTTCCAGTGGTCGACGACCAGCCGGGATGTAAAGGATGGGAACGTCGAGCAAATCACGAGGGAGCCCGAACAGGTCAAAGCGTTTCGGGATACTTGGCGGGACGGAATTCACTCGTATCTGACGTATCTGAGGGATCGGCTGACGGTGGCGCGGGATTTGTTGAAGGATGGAGGGTCGATCTTCGTCCAGATCGGGGACGAAAATGTGCACCGGGTGCGGGCATTGATGGACGAGGTATTCGGCGAAGTGAACTTCGTTTCCGAGATCACGGTAGCCAAGACGACCGGCGCGGGCAGTCCAGCAATCGGCACCAATGTTCTTGCATCTATTAATGACTTTGTCCTTTGGTACGCAAGAGATTTAAGTGCCACAAAATACAACCAGATTTATGAGAAGCGAGTACTTGGCGAAGAGGGAGCGTCTCAGTATTGGTATTTAGAATCACCTGACGGTGGGTTTGTTCGGCCAATGTCAGCGGAAGAGAAGACAGGCGCGCAAGAACTGCCACAGGGCTGGAAAGTTATCGCTCATGGTGACATGACTTCACAAACAGGCGTGGAGTCTACAAAAATGCCGGTAGCTTGGTGCGGCTCTGAGTATAGACCGTCAAAGGGAGGTTGGAAGACTAATACTTTGGGGATGGATCGCTTAGTTAAAGCTTCGCGCCTGCTTGGAATGGGCAGCTCACTTCGATACCGGCGGCGCTTTGACGATTTCGGAAACGTACCCATTAACAATCTATGGACACGGTTTAGGACGAGCGGATTCGCCGATACCAAGGTGTATGTGGTGCAGACCAATCCAGGAATAATCGAACGCTGCCTTCTCATGGCATCCGACCCCGGCGATCTCGTCCTCGATCCCACTTGCGGCTCTGGGGCCACGGCCTACGTCGCCGAACAATGGGGCCGCCGCTGGATCACCATTGACACCTCGCGCGTCGCGTTGGCCCTCGCAAGAGCCCGGCTTATGGGCGCGCGCTATTCCTACTACTACCTAGCCGACAGCCGCGACGGGCAATTGGAGGACGCGAAGGTCCGCAAGGCCGTGCCGTCCGAAGCACCAACCCGCGGCGATGTGCGGCAGGGCTTCGTTTATGAGCGCGTACCTCACATTACGCTCAAGTCGATCGCGAACAATTCTGAAATCGACGTGATCTGGGAGCACCACCAGCAGACCCTCGAACCGCTGCGCGCTGACCTGAACGACGCGCTCGGAAAGAAATGGGAAGAGTGGGAGATCCCCCGCGAAGCCGAAGAGCGTTGGTCGCTCACGGCAAAGGATCTACACGCCCAATGGTGTCAGGCCCGCACCTCACGCCAGAAGGAGATCGACGCCTCGATCGAGAGAAACTCTGTCCCCGAAAAGCTCTTTGATAAGCCTTACGATGACAAAAAGAGAGTCCGTGTTGCCGGGCCGTTCACTGTTGAGAGCCTTTCGCCCCATCGCGTTCTCGGCGTGGATGAAGACGACGAGCCGATCGATCCCTTGGAAGGCGCCTCCGCGCTCGACGGCGAAGCGCGCGACTTCGCCTCCATGATCCTCGAAAACCTGAAGATCTCCGGTGTGCAGCAGGCCCACAAGGAAGATCGGATCACCTTTTCCTCCGTCGTCCCCTGGCCTGGAGATCTCATCTGCGGCGAAGGGCGCTTCCTCGATGAAGGAACCGGGAAAGAAAAGCGCGCCGCCCTCTTCGTCGGCCCCGAATTCGGAACCGTCACCCGCCCCGACCTCGCCTCCGCCGCGCGCGAGGCGGCCGAGGCCGACTTTGATCTCCTCGTGGCGCTCGCCTTCAATTACGAGGCGCAAGCCTCCGAATTCAACAAACTCGGCCGCATCCCCGTGCTCAAGGCACGCATGAACGCCGACCTCCACATGGCGACCGACCTCAAGAACACCGGAAAGGGAAACCTCTTCGTCATCTTCGGCGAGCCCGACATCGATGTACTCCCCGCCGAAGAACCGAACGCCGAGCCCGACCAAATCCAAGTGCGCATCAACGGCGTCGACACCTTCCACCCCCAGACCGGAGAAGTCCGCAGCGATGGCCCCGAAGGGATCGCCTGCTGGTTCCTCGACACCGACTACAACGAAGAGAGCTTCTTCGTCCGCCACGCCTATTTCCTCGGTGCAACGAGCGACCCTTACAAGGCGCTCAAAACCTCACTCAAATCCGAGATCGACCCGGAAGCCTGGGCCACTCTCAACCGTGCCGTCTCGCGCCCCTTCGACAAACCGAAATCCGGCCGCATCGCGGTCAAAGTCATCAACCACCTCGGGGACGAGGTGATGAAGGTGTTTCGAGTAGGATGAGGGGCGCACAATGGCTAGAAATAGCGAAAGACCCGCCGATTTCGTGACCAATGCCAGATGGTTCTCCCTACCTGTCGAGATAATGCTCCGAGCATTTTTCAGCCGCGCCCACTGGCGGGATAGAAGGCCCGCAAACGAGTGCGAATCTACGCAGGCAGGAATCCTGGCTCAGTATCATGCTGCGGAGTATGCCTCAGAGAGGAATAGTGTTGATGTTTGGAAGACACTCCAGTATGCGATGATACCGATAATCTTCGTGTCGTGGTCCCTTTTGGTCCAAATTCGAGGAGCGATAAATTCAGTTTTCTTTTGCTGGGCATGCGCGGTGGTAGTCCCTTTGTGTTTTCTTGCGTATCAGAGGGCAATGGTGGACGCACTGACAGGGGTGCTATTGATCGAGGAGCACGTGCGTCCTTTGGCTGTCAAGCTCGCGGGAAGTGACAAATTCTGGTTCCACGAGCCGATCTATCGCAAGGAGGTGAAGCCCGACTTTGCGTATGGATGGATTTGGCCTCCGCTTTCATCTTTCGTGTCGGCATTCGCGGGTCTAGTGTATCAGGCGGTCGAGGCTCATTCCTTTAATGGTGACTGGTGGTGCCGGCTGGTTGCCTATGGTGACATTGTCGGCTATATAGTTTGTTGCTTCTTGGCGTGGCAGGTTGGCAAGTTAAGCAAAGAGGGATTGGCCTTGAACAGGAAGATCGATGCACGAATTCGAGGACATCATCTTAGCTGGTTCTGATTGCCTTTTTGGCCGGATTTCGGAATCTAGAGCAAAGCAACGGAGCACCGGAGAAGGTGCCATGCGATCGCTGAAGGCTTCGGCGCACTCCCGCAAAAGGTCTGGCGGACGGTCCAGATTCTTTGCGCCCCCTTCCTTCCAGAGGAGAAGTCGGTCGTTTTCGCCGATTTCGCTCCAGGCGTGTCTATTTGCGTTTCGAACGGACGCTCAGCTCCGACGCGACGCCTCGCCCAGAAGGAAGCCCGTCGGAAAGATCACCGCGGTTCTGCCAAAGACTTCTCACGGGACCTCACCTCAGGCTGCCCGATGCGACGGGATTTTCTCCAACTCCTCCCGCAAGGAGCGCTCCGCGAGCCAAAGGTCGTGAGCCTGCTGGAGTCGGAGCCAGATGCCTGCCCCGTTGCCGCAGAACTTCCCGAGTCGCATCGCCATTTCGGGGGAGACTCCCGAGGTTTCCGAGAGGACGCGGTGAAGCGTCTGGCGGGTCACCCGTAACTGTCGCGCCGCCTCGCTGACCGTCAAGCCGAGGGCGGGAAGGACGTCCTCCCTTAGAACGGCGCCCGGGTGGGTCGGCGGGCGGCGGCGCCTGCGCTCAGCTACCAATTCTTCAGGCATCGATCTTCTCCTCGGCGAAAGGGCTCAATGGTACTGCTCGAGATCCACCCGAACCGCTTCGCCCAATTCCCATTCGAAGGTTATGCACCAGGGTCCGTTGACGTGAAGTCTGTAGCGTTGCGGTTTACCCTTCAGGGCATGAAAGTCAAAGCCTGGGACCCGCAGGTCCATAAGGTCCGAAACATCGTACTACGCATCCAAACGGCGATGAGCGCGGGACGGGAGAGTCGGGCCAGAGATGCCCGTCCGCCGCGAGGCGTCGGTGGGAGCTATGGTGTTCCCGCCATCTTCATGGCAATCCCACCCCACTATCCGTGCAAGCAGTTTCTTCCCACGTACGAGGGCATTGCGCCTAAAGTGTTGCTTTCATTGCGTTTCGGCGTGATCTCGCTCGGATCGGCAAGAGATGGCACCTCGATTGCCCTCAAAACGAGAATTGCCATTGACGCCAAGCTCGGCGCACAAATACCAGGAAAGGAAGCGGGTCATGAAGAAGAATCGCCGAATATTGACTCTTCACCGAGAGACGCTCTTGAACCTCAATTCGCACGACGTTGCGCGGGCCGAGGGTGCCCGCGAGGGTAACAGCGGCCTTTGCATCGCAACCCTCAACAACACCTGTCCATACACCTGCCTGGGCACCTGCCTCTCTTGCCCTCCCTGTCTCCACGTTCCGATCAGCATAATTAATTTCTGAGGATATTCTCAGGGGCGCGTCGGGCCGGAGCTCGGCGCGCGCGGCCAGGGAAAGGCTTCCTAGATACCGCGGGGCTCTGAACGCCCCGACGAAGCGCAGTGCGTGAAAGTGGCTCGTGTACTTAACCGGCGTCGCCCGTGGCGCGCACTAGAGATATCGACCGGGCCTACAGCCCTTCCGCAGGCTGAGGGGCCGTGGTCCTGGGGCGTTGCCCCAGGCTTATATGAGATCGCGCCTTTGGCGCTGGCGGTGCGCTGGGCTGGTCGGTTCGTTCATCGCTGGGACTCTCGATTCGCTCCGGCCCCTTGGTTCCGTCAAGCCGGTGTGCGTTGGTGAAAGACCATCCGCCAGGTACCTGCGGCTCGGCGCCATAGGGAGCGGCGGAACGAGCCGCCGGCCGGCCGGTGGGGTGTTCCAGGCGAGCGAATGCGGTAGGTGGTGAGCGCCACGTCATCGGCGAGAAGTCGCAGCTCGAAGTCCGAGACCTCGCATTCGAAAGTCCTGCAGGATGGCGTGATCGCCATTCAGCCTGCCCGAACAAACTTGCAACCCGGGCGGGAAGCTCCCTCGCGGTGGCGGGCTTGTTGCTGCCGCCCCGCCGCCTGCGTGGGCAATCGGTAACAAAAAGGTCTCGCCTACGACTAATACTAAAGAGAGGTACAGCAACCCGCTCTCGGGCCGCAGTAAACCTTCATAAAGGAGACCTCATGTCCATCAGCCGCCGCCTCCTCGCCATCATCGGGAAGCGTCTCCCCGCCATCTACGACGTGATTCCTCGCGGGCCCCAGTACCGCTTTGAGCAGGGCCGCCAATTGGAGGTCGCGCACCCCCCCAGTCGCTTCCGCCGCTCGAGCTGGGTGCCGCGATTGGCGCCGAGTTCCTCCACACCGTCTGGCTCGCCGATCGTTTCGGTGTCGATGCCGGGGCGGCCTTCGAAGATCTCGACGATTGGTGTCCCACCCGACCGAAAAAACTGAAGCTGCCGGTGTGGTGGCCGCCGATTCCCGACCCGGAGCCGCATCCGGAGTGGCTCTCCGAGCTTCATCTGGGGTTCGCCGCTCGGCTGGCCGTGGCCTCGGAACAGTTCGAGGGCACCCGGCTGGCTGCAACTTTGGGCAAAGCGATCGACCGTTCGATTGGAACCATCGAGTCGGGCAACTCGAAGCGAGCCACCGAGTGAGGTACCGGGCGGCTCCGGTCCGGGCCGCGGGAAAGACCTGAAGAGTGAGGGGCGGCCGCCCGACCGCCCCCTACCTCTCCGGGATGGATGCACCGCGCCTTACGATCAAGGGCCGAAGGCCCGCCTCAAAATAGCCCAGGGCAACGCCCTGGGTCCCCGGATCGCCCCTGAGCCACCCAGGGCTGAAGGCCCGCGCAATGTCTTTCGGCGGAGCGCCGCCCGTGGCGCATTGTGAGAGATCGATCGGGCCTACAGCCTTTACTCCAACACGGCCCGGGCTCGCTCGTAGACCTGGGTCAGACGAACACGATCTTGTGGGTCTTCGAGCCCCGTCGCGGCACCCTCGTGGATGTACCGCGCGTGATTCGCAAGTCGGTGACGGTCGGCGGGGGACTCCACGAATACAGCGATTCGCTCGATCGCGCCTAGGAGTTCCTCGTCGACGATCGCATCGTGCCGGCCGTATCTCCGTAGGCAGTTGAAGATCCGGTCCACAATCTCGCCGAAGAGATAGGGGTTCGCGACGACTCTGAGGGCTCCTTCCTCATCGATCCGGCACGCCTCCGGCGGAGTGCGTCGCGTGAGTTCGACGACTCCCGCCTCGAGTTGATGGATGCACTCAATCGCCGTGAACGGATCGCTGACCCCAGGCGAGAGGGCCCGGATCGCCAGCTCCACCAGCTGATCGACCGGGAACATGACGTCCTGGACCAGCGAGCGCTGCGCTCCAAGGGTGAACGCGCTCCGGAGTTCTGTTTCCGTTTCCTCGTCGAGTCGAGACCCGGGCCAGACGCGGAGCAGCGGCTTTCCTTCGTAGACGAAGTCGCCTGGGCGACTGAGGACTTCGAGGACCAGATCGTGCTCGGATGCCGCACGCGAGATCGACTCCGCGTCGATCATTCTCACGTACCCTTTTCTCACGCTCTCGACCCTCCCGGCTCCCGCCGGGAATCGCGAGGCCAGCTTCTCCAGAGCGGCAGTCGCATCCAGAGGCTCCTCGGTCGCCGCGCCGATCCGTTTCGGGAAGAGAGTACGGATGCCTGCCAGCAATTCGTTCCCGGTTCGATCGATGACGTGGCTGACGCTGATCGTCTTTGGTACGTGGTGGAAGAAATAGATCAGCACCGCGACGCTCGCCAACGCGAGCGCCAGCGCGACCATCACCCCAAGGTGCGGAACGAACGGGGAGATCGAATCCTTGTCCTCGCTTCCCGTCGTGCCCCCGCGGACGGTACGGAGAACCAGCAGGCAGTAGACGAAGGTGGCGGTGAAAGTACCCAGCGTAACCTGGTTCCCCGTGTCTCGCATGAAGCCGGAGAGGAGGCGTGGTCCCATCTGCGTGCTCGCATGCGATACCGCGAGGAGAGTCATCGAGAAGGTCACACCGGCGACGGTGATCATCGACCCGGCGATACTCGACAGGACGGCTCGGGCTCCCTCGGGCTGGTTTTGATAGAGCCAGCCTAGGTTTGGCATCCACGAGACCCCGAAACGGTCGTCGATCGCGATGACGAAACTGGACAGGACTACGGCGCCAACGGTCATGACTGCGGGGATGAACCAGTAGCTCGACCGTACGCGGGACCAATAGTCCAAGATTCGACCCTTCATCGTTCAGCCCTCCGACGGCGGTACGTCCTTTACCTGATCGAACGCGAGGCCGCTCGAACCTTCGCCTCGTCCGGTCGTGACCCGGCGGCCGATCCAGGTCAGGGTCGTTCCGTTCAGCCATCGCGCCCGTTGGTAGCCGCGGGTCACCAACTTGCCGGAGCGGGGCACTTCCTCTTCGTTGACGGTATAGGACTTCACGTCGAGGATGCGGGTTCGGGGCGCGCGGGTGGTTCCCGGCACCTCGGGCATGCGCGCACGCCGGAGCTGGACTGAGCGGTTGCTGCCCGGAACGTGGACGGGGATGAAGGGAATCCAGTTGTACGGAACGTCGGTGCCGAGGACATAGCGCACCGGCGCGGGGGTAAGAGCGAGCGGCGGCGGGGGCGTAACTTTGCCGGCCTCTCGCGCGGCGACCGCGTAGCCGTCGATGCCGGTTCCCAGCCGGGACGGCACGAGCCGCTCGACGGCCCAGGCCATGTTGGCCATCTCGTCGCGCAGGAAGTGGACCTTTTCGAGCGGCGCGGCCTCCAGGAGCTTCGCGACGGCCGGCGGCAGGAAGAATCTCGTGTCCGCCTCGCCGCCCGAGGGCGAGCGGCTCATCGTGAACATCGACCAGCGTTGCCAGCGGTCGTCGAGACCGTGGCCGGCCGGCAAGAGCAGCGATTGCTCCTGGAAGTCGTCCGTGACCAGCATGCCCACCACCTCGCTGAGCGATCCCGTCGTCAGCTCGTACGGGATGATGCACCAGTCGTTGCCGTAGACCAGGGCGAATTCCGTCAGCAGGAGCTTCGCCACGTCGGTCGTGTGGGCGTCGATGTCGGCGAATTCGATCTGCCGGCTTTCCATCTCCCAGTAGCGGTGGCTCGGCATGCCGCCGAACGAGACGGGAGCGGGGATGAACGAAAGGGGAGTGACGTTGGCAGGAGTCGGCACCGCGGCGCTGCCATCCTTACGGGCGAGCGCTGCGGCGGGCGCTGCGTCGACGTCGAAGGCGTGCCGAAGAACGGCGTGAGGGAAGGCCGCATACGAAAAATCCGCTCTTGGTAAAATAGGATACTTGCAAGGAGGTCCCATGGGCAAGGCAATTTTTTATTCGGGGGCCGACAGGGCCGCGATCCTTCGCGGCGTCAACAAGCTCGCCGACGCGGTCAAGGTCACCCTCGGCCCGAAGGGCCGTAACGTCGTCATCGAGAAGAAGTTCGGCTCGCCGACGATCACCAAGGACGGCGTCACCGTCGCCAAGGAGATCGAGCTTTCCGACCCGCTGGAGAACATGGGCGCCCAGATGGTGCGCGAGGTCGCTTCGAAGACCTCCGACGTGGCCGGCGACGGCACGACCACCGCGACCGTGCTCGCCCAGGCGATCTACCGCGAAGGCAGCAAGAATGTCACCGCGGGCGCGAACCCGATGGAACTGAAGAAGGGCATCGAGATGGCGGTCAAGGCCGCGATCGAAGCGATCGACAAGCTCGCCAAGCCGGTCGAGGGCAAAGAGATCGCCCACGTCGGCACGATCTCGGCGAACAACGACGAGGAGATCGGCCGCATCATCTCCGAGGCGATGGAGAAGGTCGGCAAGGACGGCGTGATCACCGTCGAAGAGGCGCGCGGCCTCGATACCACGCTCGAAGTGGTCGAGGGCATGCAGTTCGACCGCGGCTACCTCTCCCCCTACTTCGTGACCGACGCCGAGCGCATGGAGACGGTTCTTGAGAACGCCAAGATCCTCCTCCACGAAAAGAAGATCAGCTCGATGAAGGACCTCCTGCCGATCCTGGAGCAGGTTGCCAAGCAGGGCCGTCCGCTGCTGATCATCGCCGAGGACGTCGAGGGCGAGGCGCTCGCGACCCTGGTGGTCAACAAGCTCCGCGGCACGCTGCACATCGCGGCGACCAAGGCCCCCGGCTTCGGCGACCGCCGTAAGGCCATGCTCGAAGACATCGCGACCCTCACCGGCGGCCGCGTGATCACCGAGGATCTCGGCATCAAGCTCGAAAGCGTCCGCTGGGAAGACCTCGGCGACGCGAAGAAGGTCGTCCTCACCAAGGACGACACGACGATCGTCACCGACTCCGACGACCAGGCGCGCCGTGAGGCGATCGCCGGCCGGGTCAAGCAGATCCGCAATCAGGTCGAAGAGACGACTTCCGATTACGACCGCGAGAAGCTCCAGGAGCGTCTCGCCAAGCTGGTCGGCGGCGTCGCCATCATCAAGGTCGGCGCGGCGACTGAGACCGAGATGAA
>JBBSBW010000028.1:0-92350 GCA_038250865.1 Thermoanaerobaculia bacterium
GCACGTCCTACCGTTTTTTTTTTTTGTCTTCGACGCGCGGTTTTTTGTGGGTGGCGGGGGGATTGCGCGGGGCGCCGGCCCACCCGGCGCCCCCCGCGGTGCGGGTGGCGCGCAGGGTGGCCGACCGGGCGATCGCGTCGACCGCGAGCTTGCGCACCTTGGGATCGCTCGACTCGGCCAAGTGGTCGAGGATGTACGGGGGGAGGATGCAGTGAATCGGGTTAGGGCAGCAGGACATGGCGATTCTCCTCTCGATGCGCGAACCGGCAAGGCTCGCTCTGCCTTCGGGCGCTCGGGGAGATGACTTTGTTACAGCGGTGGAGCAAGCAAGCTATCCCGAGACCCCGGGATCATCGCTTCCATCAAGGCGCTTTGTCCTTTTCGGCTCCGATCTTTCCGGATCCTTTGCCGCGCGCCAGCTGCTCGATCAGATCGACCTGGATCTGCTGCACTTCGAGCAGCTTCTTCCACTGGTGGTGGAGCAGGTGGTCGATCCGGCTCGCGATCAGGCGGATCTCTAGCTCCGCCTTCAAGTTGACCTGGTAGTCGTTTTCGGCGCGCGCCCGATCTTTTTGCTCCTGCCGGTTCTGACTCATCATGATCACCGGCGCCTGGAGCGCGGCGATGCAGGAGAGGATCAGGTTGAGCAGGATGAAGGGAAAGGGATCGAACGGCTTGTGCAGCAGGACGTAGGAGTTGGCGGCGATCCAGAGGATCAGGAAGCCGCCGAAGCTCAGGATGAACTTCCAGCTGCCACCGAACTTCGCCACCTTGTCGGCCACCCGCTCACCGAACGTCAGGCCGCGATTGACCTCGGCGTGAACGTTCGAAGACATAAAGCTCTGCTTCTCGATCACATCGAGCACTTCGCGTTCGAGGTCCGACAGCTCGCCGATCTCGGTTTCGAGCAGCTTCTCGGCCTGTCGCGCCTGATAGCGGGCGAGATCCTGCACGCAGATGCTGCTTGTGGGACCCCACTCTGGATTCTCGGTGGCGATCAGCTCGGCGAGCGCCGGCCGGATTAGGTCGGCGCCGATCAGTTCACGCTTGGTTTTGCCGCAGACGATGCAGGTGGCGGTCATCGCGATCCCTCTTTGGGGCGCGCCTGCGGTCTGGGTGTCGAATCGGGCGTTGCGGTGCTCTCGAACGGGCGCGCGGCCACCTCGGAGGCTTCGGAAGCCGGCGCTTGCAACCCGCGGCCGCCGCCGAGGGCGCCGAGCGCTTCGTCGAGCTCCGCCTGCTGCGAATAGGCGTGCAGGCGCCGATCCTTTTGATATTTCTCGGCGTGGGCGACCAGGCGGTTCATGGTGCGGATGTGGCGCAGCTCGAACACCCAGCGGCGTAGCTCCGGATAAACGAAGCCGATCCCGGCCATAACCGGCGCCAGCCATTTTTCGAAGATCGGGATGAACGGCGCCCACCAGATCAGTCCGCCGATCACCAAGCCGCCGAGCGCGTAGGCGGCGCGCGAAGCCGGGTCGCCATGCCGCCAGAGGTCGTAATTCGACTGTTCGAGCCGGGTCTGCTCGATCGCGTGCCTCACGTACTGCGGCAGCGAGGCCACCATCACCTCTTTTTCGAGCATCTGCCAATAGCTCCCCAGGCCGCCGGCTTCTTCATAGCTCGCGCGGATCTCGGCGAGCTTCTTGGCCGCGATCTCGTGGAGCTTGCTCTCGGCCTCCGAAGGGAGGAGCGCGCGCCGCTGGTGCTCGCACTCTTGGAGCACGGCGAACAGGACGTTGCCGAAATCGAACGAAGTGCCGGCGAGGTTGATCATCCGGCACTCCCTATTGGGGCGGCTCGGCGGCTTCGGCCGCTTCCTGGCTCCGCTGGTTGTAGCGGATTACCCCGAGCTGTTCGAGCAGGCGATTGCCGTCGATGATCGTGTTGCCGCCGGGGAGCTTCGGTATTTGGCGCAGCTCCTTTTTTTGCAGCGCCTCGATCAGCTTCAGGTTGACGTAGGCGTCGCCCGCGCTGCCGTTCAACGCGTCGCGCTCGCGGCGAACCCCTTCGGCGTTCGCTTTCATTTCGGCTAGGGTGGCCGTCGCCTCCTGTTGGCGCTGGACGAGGTAGGCGTCGGCCGCTTTCTGCGCCTGCTGAAATTCGCCGTCGGTGCGGGTCAGCTTCTCGGTCAGCTCGGCGATTTTCGCCTGGAGGTTCGCCTGGTTCAGCTGCGCCGTCGCGTTGATCTCGGCCTCGAGCTTCTCGGCCTGCTTTTCGGCTTCCTTGCGCTTGTTGATCAGCGCCTGGTATTCCGCCTTGAACTGGAAATCGCCCAGCAGCACCTGCTCGACGACCACGCCGTACGGCTGCAAATGGCGCGACAGAAGCTGGGTCGCGTCGGCCGCGGCGGCGAAACGTTTGGTCGGGTTGTAGAACTCCTCGGAATCGAGCCGGTTCAGCACGTCGCGCACGTAGGTGCGAGCCTGGGGCCGGACCAGCTGCTCTTGGACGTCATCGGTCGAGCTGGCGACAAACTTCCAGACGTAGCCGGCCTTGGTCGGATCGATCCGCCAACGTACCGTGACGTCGGTTTCGATGTCGTTGCCGTCGCGCGTCTTGAAACGGAGGTCGTCCTTACCCGAACGCGCGCCGGACGCGACGTCGGAGGTCATCGCGAGGTTGCGCAGGGAGATGTCGAACACCTGCCAGTCGCCGACGACGGGGAAAAAGAAGTAGGTCGCCCCGGGCGGATATTCGGAGTAGGAGCCGGTCAATTTATTGAACCGGACGCCGACCTCGGTCGCCCCGGTATGAGAAGGAAGGCAGCCGGAGAGCGCGAGCGGCAGGAGCAGCGCCGCGAGCCCAAGCCGGCGGGAGATTCGGCGGGACATTCTTCGGGCGATCGGATTCAGGAGCCGGTTCATTTTGGGTTTCCGCCGACGAACTTGTCGAGGTTGGTCGGATCTTCTGTGATGTAGATCGGACCTTGGATGGCGTTCAAGAGGGCGAGGCCGCGGCGCAGGCGCAGGAGCTTCGCCGAACCCGCCCCTTCGAGCGCGCGGTTGATCGCCTCGGTGCCGCTCGCCTCCGCGGTCTTGACCAGCAGGTCGGCCTCGGCTTTTTTCTGCCGCTGGTAGAGATCCTTCTTGGCGTTGATCTCGGTGATCTGCGCCTCGAATTCCGAGGTCTTTACGTTCACCAGATTTTGACCCTCGGCGATCACCTGGTTGAGCCGGGTCTGCACCTCGGCCTGCTTGGTGACCTCGCGGTTGGTGAGGACCGATTGGTCCTGGAGCTTGCGCTGTTCGGTGAGGGTCTGAAACGTTTCCGGGTAGTCGTATTGACGTACCAAGACGTCCACCAGTTGCAGGCCGGTCGCCTTCAGCCTCTCGGAGAGAGCCGCTTTGAGCGCCCGCACCTGGATCAGACGCTTGGGCTTGTAGAACTCCTCGGCGAGCAACTCGCCGAGATACTGCTTGGCCAGCGGGTCGGTCAGGCGGACGACGGAGGCGTCCTCGTAGTTCTTGCCGAAGCCGAACTTCGAGACGACCAGATAGGGATCGTCGATCCGGAACTGGACCGTGACGTCGATGTCGACCGGATAGCCGTCCACGGTCGGAACCTTGATCGCCGAGATCTGGCGCTGGCCGGCCGACTTCTCCTGCGGGTTGTTGGTGAACTCGACCACCTGAATGTCGCGCGGGAAAGTTTCGATCCGCTCGTAGCCGGACACCTCGCGGCGCCAGCCCGGATAGACCGCCTCTTTTTGCAGCCCTTTGCTCAGGCCGAACGAGATCTGGCGGATGCCGATCTCGTCCGGCGGCACGTAGGTGACGAAGCAGGCCCGCAAGAGCAGGACGGGGACCAACAGCAGCAGAATCCTCCGGCCGATCTTGCCGAACCGGCCGAGCAACTGTTGAAGGAATTGGGATTGAACTCGAAAACGCGGGGCGTCAGCCATGTTCGCTCATACCTCGAAAGATCGGAGCGATCGGGAGGAGGGTGTTCTCGATCGGGGCGACGAGTCTAGCGCAAGGGGACCTGCCGGCATCCGCTCTTCTCTTAGACACCCCTGTGCACGCCGTTTGCAAACTCGGCGGATTCGAAGCCTTCGCCGCGCCGCTTTGGCCGCTTTGGACCGCTTGGATTGGAGAGGAACCGTGAAACGAACCTACGCCCTGCTCGCCGCCACCTGCTCGCTCGCCCTGCTGGCCTTCGCCGCGTCGGCGACGCCCGTCCGCACCTCGGGGGTCAAGCCCTATCCGGCGCCAACGCTCCAGTTTCGGACGCTCGACGGCAAGGAGATCGGCCCCAAAGACTTCGCGGGCAAGGTCGTATTGGTCGACTTTTGGGCCACCTGGTGCGGCTACTGCGCGAAGTCTCGGCCGGAGGTCGAGGCGATCACCAAGCGCCACGCCGCCGACCCGTTCGCCCGGATCTCGATCAGTGCCGATTCGACCGAAGAGGCACTGCGTAGATTCCTGGCTGAGCACCCCCCGATGTCGCACCAGATCTGGGACGGAAAAGGTCAGCTCAGTGCCCTGTTCAACGTCCAGGGCCTTCCCACTCATCTCTTGATCGACCCGGCCGGCCAGGTGGTCCACGTCCTCTACGGCTGGCGGGATGGCTACGGGCCGGAACTCGACCGCGCGATCGACGCGGAACTCGGCAAGCTCGCGCCCGCCCGGAGAAAAGCGTGAAGCGAACTCTCCAACTCTTCGCCGCCTGTTCGGTCGCCATTCTGGCCCTCGCCGCGGCGTTTGCGGCGCCCGTCGGAGTCGAGGCTTCGGCTCCTTATCCCGCGCCGACGCTCGAATTTGCAACCCTCGACGGCCATTTGATCCACGCCAAGGATCTCGCGGGTAAAGTCGTCCTCCTCGACTTCTGGGCGACCTGGTGCGGCCCCTGCCGCGCGGCCCTGCCGGAGCTGGAGGCGATGTCCCAGCGGTACGATTCGGCCAAATTCACCCTGATCTCGGTGAGCGCGGATTTCACCCAGCCGACGCTCCGCCTGTTTCTCGAACAGCACCCCAGCCCCGCCACCCAGGTCTGGGACGGCGACAGCCATCTACGCAAGCTGTACGGGGTGAGAGGTTTTCCGACCTACTTCGTGATCGACCCCAAGGGACAAGTCGCCCACCAACAACTCGATTGGGGGCCGACTTCGGCAGCCATGCTGTCCAAGGCGATTGAGGCCCAGCTCAAAAAGAGCGGATCCGCCGGACCGGACACCGCGGTCGCGGCGCGGAAGTAGGAATCAGGGGCCGTTGGGGCGGCTGCTCGGTGCTCTTAGCCGAGCCCCAGCTCCTCAATCGACCTCACCTCCAAGGTGCGGTCGACCAGACGGCCCAGCTCTTCGATCGAACCGATCGCCTCGACCCGCTCCCGAACTGCGGGTGAGACCTCCCCGAATCGCTTTCCGAGAATACGGAGCAAGGCCTGGCGGGTTCCCTCCTCGCGCCCTTTCTCGATCCCCTTCTCGATCCCCTTCTCGATCCCCTTCTCGATCCCCTTCTCCATCCCTTTCGCCAGCCCCCGCATTTCGTACTCGGCTTCCATCCGATCGCCCCACGTCATTCTCATCGCTTCGACCTCCGGGTTGGCTTGGGCGGCGTAGAGAGCTGCATATTGCTCTGCCACGCGCCCGGTCAATTGTAGGTACGTTTCGACACAGTTGGTCAAGAGGTATCGCTGCAGGTCGTTGACCTGTGCCGTCGCGATCTTCCGCAGCAGCTCCAGCTTCAGTCTCGCGCGGCCCATCTTGCCTTTGCGGGCGAGGGCCGCGAGAGCCCAGGCGAGCGGTTCCGGCCGTTCGAGGAGCATCTCGGCCGGGATCCCGGAGAGGCCGAGCGACAGATAGGTGAAGCGATGGATGGGCCGATCGATCGCCTCCTCGACATGGTCGGTCCATCGGGCGCCAGCCGGACCGCCGCGCAGGAAGACGACGATCGATACGATCGGCACACCGTAGCGTTGATAGAGCTGGTGGGAGTAGAGCCAGAGCCGATGGCCGATCGTCCGGCGATGCCGGTGCTCGATCTCCACCTCGATCAGCAGCTTACGCTTCCCGCCGCGGCCGGAAATCTCCGCGACCAGGTCTGCCTCGCGGCGCCGTCCCTCGGGCCAATCGAGAAACACCTCTTTGTCCAGAAACGCGAAGCCTCCGGAACCCGCGCCCGCGGTCCAGCGGGCCGCGAGATCCGGATCGGCCAGGTGCAGCAACTCGGGGAAGAACTCTCGAAACAGATCTTTGAACAGCTGATCGTGGCCGGTCATGGCGATAGGTGAACCTCCTATCGCATAGAAGACGTAATTCACCCTCCCGACTCTCGATGGTTTTCGGCGTTCTTCGCTAATTTCCCACTTCGGCCAGTCGGTCAATCAGGTCGACGACCCGGTTGGAGTAGCCCCATTCGTTGTCGTACCAGGCGACGACTTTGACGAAATAGTCTCCCTTCGCCTGGGTCGAGAGGGCGTCGAAGACGGAGGAGTGTGGGTTGCCGATGATGTCGGAGGAGACGAGCGGCACCTCGCTGTACTCGACGATGCGGAGGAACGGTCCCTCGGCTGCCGAGCGAATCGCGGCGTTCACCTCGAATACGTTCGGCTTGGCGTTCAGGCGGCAGACCAAATCGATCGTCGAGCCGTCGGGGACCGGCACGCGCATCGCCAGGCCGTCCAGCTTGCCTTTCAGTTTCGGCAGCACCTGGCCCACCGCGCGCGCGGCGCCGGTGGTCGTCGGGATGATGTTCTGGGCCGCGGCCCGGCTGCGGCGGAAATCCTTGTGCGGCACGTCCGCCAGGCGCTGGTCGTTGGTATAGGCGTGGACCGTGGTCAGGAAGCCCTCGACGATGCCGAACGAGTCGTCGAGGATCTTTGCGATCGGCGCCAGGCAGTTGGTGGTACACGAGGCGTTCGAGACGATTTTGTGCGCGGGAAGCAGGGTGTCGTCGTTCACCCCGATGACGATCGTGGCGTCGATCTCGTCCTTGGCCGGTACCGTCAAGATCACCTTCTTCGCCCCGGCCGCGAGGTGCTTTTCGAGCTTCTCCCGCTTGGTGAACACACCGGAGGCTTCAATCACCAGATCGGCGCCCAGCGCGCCCCAGGGGATCAGCGCCGGATCGCGTTCCGCGGTCATCGCGATCTTCCGGTCGTCGACGTAGAGGAAATCCTCGTCGGTGCGCACGGTGCGCGGGAAGGTCCGCATCAGCGAGTCGTACTTCAACAGGTAAGCGAGCTGCTCGTTCTCGTAGAGGTCGTTGATCGCGACCACTTCGAGGTCGGAGCGCTCGGCGAGGATGCGAAACACGCTCCGACCGATGCGGCCGAAACCATTGATGCCGATTCGGGTCTTGATACTCATGGCTTAAGCCTCCCCGCCGTCGAGCGCGCGGAACTTCCGCAGCAGATCCACCACGCGGTGCGCGTAGCCCCAGCCGTTGTCGAACCAGGAGAGCGTCTTCGATACCTTTTCGCCGAGCACCATGGTGAGCAGCGAATCGAAGGTGGAGGAGTAGGTGCTGCGGATGATGTCGGAAGAGACGATCGGATCGTCCTCGTAGGCGAGAACGCCCCGCCAGCGCTCGCTTTCGGTCGCCGCGCGCATCGCCTCGTTGATCGCGGCGACGGTGACCGCCCGTTCGTGCCAGCAGACCAGATCGACCACCGAGCCGTTCGCGACCGGCACGTTCATCGCCGATCCGGAAACCTTCCCTGCGAGCTCCGGCAACAGTTCCATCAACACCTCGGCCGAATTGCTGCTCTGCGGGATGATGTTTTCCGCCGCCGCGCGCCCACGGCGCGGATCGTCGGACGGCACGTCGGCCAGTCGTTGCTGGCTGGTGTAGGCGTGGACGGTCGACAGAAACGCCCGCTCGATGCCGAACGCTTCGCTCAGGATCTGGAGCAACGGAGCGGCGGCGTGGGCGGTACACGAAGCGTTCGAGACCAGCCGATGCTCAGGCCGCAAGTCGCCGTCATTGACCCCCATCACCACGGTCAGGTCGGGCGGATCGGACGGAGGCGAGCAGAGGATGACCCGTTTCGCCCCCCGCTCCAGGTGCTTTTCGAGCTCGGCGCGCGAGCGGTACCTGGAGGTCGCTTCGATCACCGTGTCGACCCCCAGGTCGCCCCACGGCACGTCGCCCGGCTTTTCGCCCGAGAGCATCGGGATGCTGCGGTCGGCGACGTGCAGGTTGCCGTCGTCCTCTATCGAAAGTTTCTCGGGGAAGACCCCGAGGATCGTGTCGAAGCGCAGCAGATAGGCGAGCGCCGCGTGGTCGGCGGTATCGCTGATCGCGGCGATTGGAAATTCGTCGCTCGAATAGAGGATGCGGAACAGGTTCCGTCCGACCCTCCCGAGCCCCATGAGACCGATCTTGTGGGGCGTCATGCGTTACTTCCTCCTCTCCCGGCCGCCGTGTTAGCTCAGGCTTCCCGGGTTCTTCCTCCATCGTAGCCGGTTGAGGCGCATCCGGGGGAACGTTCTAGGGCCATCGACGAAGTTTGGCGACAACATCCGGAGTGCGGCGCGGTGGCAATCCGGGCGATCCTGCGCCAGGATCTAAGGAGACATCGACCATGTTGACCGCCACCGCCACCGCCACCGCCCCCAGCCCGAACGTAACTCCGAGAATCGCCATGAAAACGCCCCCACCCTCTCCCCGCGCCAGGACCCTCGACGAGGAGGCCGCCTGGGCGGCGATCGTCGCCCGCGACCGAGGGCAAGACGGCCGTTTCGTCTTCGCGGTCGCCTCGACCGGCATTTACTGCCGCCCCTCCTGCCCGGCCCGCCGGCCGGCGCGCGAGCGGGTGGCCTTCTTCGCCGAACCGACGGAAGCGATCGCCGCGGGATTCCGCGCCTGTCGCCGCTGCCGTCCCGGCGAGGTCGCAAGCGACGTAAGGCTGGCCGAAAAGGTCAGGACGCTGCTCGACGAGGCGGCGGAAGGCGCCGAAGGGGGCTCGCCCACCCTCGCCCGGCTCGCCCGCGAGGTGGGCGCGAGCCCCTCGCACCTGCAACGGATCTTCACCCGCGTTCTCGGCATCTCGCCGCGCGAATACCTGGCCGCCCGCCGGGCAGAGCGCTTGAAAGGCCACCTCCGCTCGGGAGGCTCGGTGACCGACGCCCTCTATGATGCGGGCTACAGCGGATCGAGCCGCCTCTACGAACAGGCGGATGGCCGCCTCGGCATGCCCCCGGGCGCCTACCTCCGGGGCGGAGAGGGGATCAAGCTCCGCTTCACGATCGCCGAATCGACCCTCGGCCGCGTCCTGCTCGCCGCCACCGAACGGGGAATCGCCGCCGTCGCCCTGGGCGATTCGGAAGAGGCGCTCGAAAGCGATCTGCGACGCGAATACCCGAACGCCGAGATCACCCGACACGCCACGCCGGCCACGTCCGACCCGGAGCTGTTCTCCTGGATCGGCCCCGTCCTCGCGGCCCTCGAAGGCGCAAGCGCCGATCTGGCGGATCTGCCCCTCGATCTCGTCACCCTCCGGGCCAGCGCCTTCGCCTACCGCGTCTGGCGCGAGCTGCGGAAGATTCCCCGCGGTGAAACCCGCACCTACGGCGAAATCGCTGCGGCGATCGGAAGTCCCGGAGCCTCCCGGGCGGTAGGCACCGCTTGCGCCGCGAACCCGGCCGCGTTGGTCATCCCCTGCCACCGCGTCGTCCGAGGCGACGGAGCGAGCGGAGGGTACCGCTGGGGGCGGGAGCGGAAAGAACGGCTGCTCGCGCGGGAGGGGGCAAATCCCTCCTAGCAAGGCGGGCTCTGAGCCCCGTTTGGAAGAGCTGGCACGAGCACGAGGGCATTCCGGAGGTCGTTTGGGGGAGATGGAAAGGCCATCGGTGCGTTTCCAGATTTCGTTTGGAGGAGATTAGACGACCGATCGAGGCTCCAGACCGCGGTTGGGGAAAGTAGAACAGCGGATGGGGCCCATTCGGCCGTCTATGGCCCCCAAATAAATTTCTATGGCTCCCAATGGGTGATCTATGGCGTCCAAATATTTCTTCATGGCGCCCGTTGGAAGTTCTATGGCTTCCAAATTTTTAGCCATGGTGCCCAAGGAGCGGTCTATGGCTTCCAAACGAAGACGTATCTCGCCCAATGGGAGTTTTTTCTCGCCCAAACTGGGCGTTCGGCTCCCCACTTCACTCAGAGAGTACGTGTCGGCCTCACCCACCCGCAGATACGCCCCGAACAACGCGGCAAGCGCCTCGACGATGATTCCATCTCCGATCGTGGCTCGAAGTCCTCTACAAGCTCCCGCGCTGAACCACCCACTCGGTAGCCTGACCGGTAATCTCGGCGATTCGATCGAAGTCGGCGTCGTAGTGGAGAACGATGAGGCCGGCGGATTCGGCAGCCGCGGCGACGATCAGGTCCGGGATTGGAATTCGATGCCGCCCGGTGCGGGCAAGCTCGGCTTGAACATCGATCGCCCGTTCGAAGGTTGCTTCCGTCAGCTCGATTCGCTCGTAAGCGAGGCGTCGTCGCCCCCGGATGCTGTGATGCTCTTCATAGTTCCGGGCGCTGTAGAGGATCTCAAGATCGACCACCGCGCAAGTGGCGACTTCGCCGGCTTCGATCAGTTGGCCGAGACGCGCCTTCACCGGGTCGAGCTGCATCCTGGCGAGAGCGCTCTTGTCCGCGAGGAAGTGAGTCTTCACGAACGCCAGGCGCCGGCCATAAGGGCGTCGTCCGCGAGATCCATTCCTTCCATCGTCGAAAGCGCCCGGACTTCAGCTTGGCGAGCCTCGGCACGAAGAACCTCGCGGAACGCTACGTCGATCGTGTCGCGAAGAGTGTTCGTAGCGAGCGTACGGCGAACGGCTTCGAACAGTTCGTCATCGATCTCCACACTGGTCTTTCGGCTCGACATGGGGAATACCTCCGACGAACAAGAGGATATCACGAGCGGGAGGGTTTAGATATCTCGCGAGGCGAAGCACTTCCCCTTACACCAGATCCCGCAACACCACCCCCACCGCCCGCTCCTTCCCGTCCTTGCCCCTCACGGTCAGCGTCACCTTCGAGCCCACAGGGTCGTTCGCCAATCGAATCCGCAAATCGGGGAGAGCGATCTCGGCCGCCTTCTTGCCGTCGATCGAAAGGATCAGATCTTCGATCTTCAAACCGGCTTTCTCCGCGGGACCTCCGGCCGTCACATCCTTCACCCGCAGGCCTTCGGGGTCGGTCAGAAGCCACATTCCGGCGCGGTCGTAGGCGTCTCGATTCTTGGCGTTGCCGTTGGGTTTCAGGTACATCACCTGCTTGCCGTAGTCGAAGGTGACGTCGAAGCGTTTGAGCAGGCCGCCGCCGATGTTTCCGGCGAGGTTGGATTTGGCCATGGCGCCTTTTTTCTGGAGCGAGAAGCCGGTGACCAGGTTTTCGACCGCGATGGAACCGGTGCCCGCCGGGCCGGTGCCCAGCTCCAGCTTGGCCATTCGGGTGACTCGGCTCTTGGCCGCTCCTCCCACCCCCCAGCCGGTCGTCGCTTCGATCGCTTTCGGGTGCTTGGCGAGCAGGCCGTGCTCCGCCACGAACGGAGCGTTAAGGTCGAGAGTCGAGCGGCTGCCGGTGTCGATCGTGAAGAGACCGGGCAGGCCGTCGATCTTTCCTTCGATCTGCGGCGTCTCGCTTTCGAAGGTGAAAGGGATCGCGACCGCGTCTTGGGGCGCCACGAATTCAGACGGCGTGGTGAAGTTGATCATGCCGCCGTCGTAGTCGATCTCGGCGATCAGACGCTTCAACAGCTCGTAGCCGATGATGCCGGAGACCGGCAGCCCTTCCACCTTCGACATCTCGGAGAGCGGGAAGATGTAGAACAGCTGGTCGCGGAACAGCACGCCGCCGAGCTTGACCGACGCGACGCGGACGACGGCGATCTCCTCGGATTTTTCGCCGACGCCTCCTCCTTGAAAGGCTCCTTCGGCCTCCAGGCCGAGCGCCTTGGCCGTTTCGGGGGTGAGGGCGTTCAAGCCGCCGGTGTCGAAGAACAGGTTGAACTTGCCCTGGCCGTTGATCTCCACCTGGACGAACAGATGGTTGTTCGCCAGCCGGAACGGCACGCTCGCCGTAGTGCGCCCGTCGGCCAGCTCGACATCGCCGGTCTTCTCGGCCGGCGGCGCGAAGAGTGCGGCCTCGACCTCCTGATTGATCGCGATGCTCTGAACTTTAATCCGCGTGTCGAACTTCTCCTCGCCATTCGTGATCCGCTGCGCAAACGGCAGCTTCACCCCTTGAACCTCGCGGTAATCGGAGAAGATCGTGCGGCGCGTCACCGCGTCGACTCGATCGAGGGTGTGATCGAGCAGATAAGTCTGGGCATCGAACCAGAGTTCCACGGGGCGGCCCCCTGCGGCGGCGGCCTTGATCCCCACGAAGGAGCGTCCGTTTTCGGTGCGCTTGCCCAACGGTTCGACCGATCCTTTTCGCCGTTCCGGATACCAGTAGGCGAGCGCGGTGAGGTAAGCCCGCTGCATCGCGCTCGCGTAGCTCTCGCCTCTCTCGTTTCGGATCACCTGGCCAGAGGCCTCGACCGTCCACGCTCCCGTGCCGTCGAAACCCTCCCTGCCATGTACCGGACCGAGCTGGTACTCGTCGGCGTAGCGGCCGGTGGTCGCCTCGTCCCACGAGGTCGCATCGCCCGACAGGCCGCCGGTCTCGACTTTCGCGGTCGTGGTAATTGTCCGGACTCCCTTCCACGCCGCGCCTCCGGAGGCTTCTTTGGCGCGGGCGAGGAGTTCCTTCGCCTCATCGGCGCGAGCAGCGGGCGCGGCGAGCAGCGCGAAAGCGAGAAGGGCGAACGAGGGCAGGACGGTCCGGGTCATGATCAAACTCCTCGCCGTGTCTGTACGAGACCCGGAGGGAGGATGTTACGCCCCGTCCTCCGCGATCGCCGCGCGCACATCCTCCAAACAAGCCTCCATCCGATCCCGGTGGGTGCGGAACGACAACACGCAGATTCGGATCGCGAAAGCGCCGCGCAGGTTGGTACCCGAGAGGTAGACCCGGCCGCGGGCGTTGATCCGGTCGAGCAGGGCGCGGTTCCACTCGTTGAGGGCCGCACCTTCGATGCCGGGCGGCCGGTGGCGGAAGGCGACGACCGAGAGCTGCGGCTCGGCGAGGATCTCGATCTCGGGAATGACGCGCAGCTCGTCCGCGGCGAATTGGGTGAGCGCGAGCTTTTCTTCGAGCGCATCGCGGAACGCCTGGACGCCGTGGAGCTGGAGCGCGAGCCAGAGGCGCAGGCCGCGGAACGGCTTCGACAGCTCGGGGCTGATCTCGCAGAAATCGACCAGGTCGGGATCGCTCTGGAGATAGGGCATGTAGTCCGCGCCAACCGAATGCGCCCGGCGCAGCGCCTCGCCGTCGCGGACCAGGAGGGCGCCGATGCCGTAGGGGAGGAAGAGCCCCTTGTGCGGATCGATTGCGAGGGAATCGGCGCGTTCCAGGCCGCGGAAGGCCTCTCGGCCCGCTTCGGTGAGCAGAAAACAGGCGCCGTAGGCTCCGTCGACGTGCAGCCAGAGTTTTTCCCGCTCGGCGAGGTCGGCGAGATCCTCCAGCGGATCGACCGCGCCGGTGTTCGTGGTGCCCGCGCTCGCGACGATTAGAAACGGCGTCAGGCCTGCCGCCCGGTCGGCGGCGATCCGCTCGGCGACGAGATCCGGCCGCATGCGGTAGAGATCGTCGGTCGGGATCTCGCGCACCCGGTCGGGTGGGAAGCCGGCGAGCAGCGCGGCTTTGACCATCGAGTGGTGGACCTGGTCCGAGGTGTAGATCGTGCCGGCGAGAAAATTCTCCGGCAGCCGCTCGCGCCGGGCGACGACCAGGGCGCTCCAGTTCGCGAGCGAGCCGCCGCTGGTGAAGAAACCGCGCGCCGCGGAGGGAAATCCCGCGATCCGTCCAAGCCAGGCGAGCGCGTCCGCTTCCAGCTGGGCGAGCGCGGGGGCCGCGGCGAAAACCCCCGTGTAGCGATTCGCGGTGTCGGCGATCAGATCGGCGAGCGCCGCGGCGAACAGGCCGCCGCCGGGGATGTAGGCGAGATACCCCGGGCCTGCGGTGTTGAAGGTCTTCGGGATCGCTTGGTTGAACAGCAGGTCGAGGATCTCTGAGAACGGTCGCCCGGCGTCGGGCATCGGACCCGAGATCTCGCGGGCGAGGTCGACCCCGCCCGACACATCCGCGCTCTTCTGATCGGGAAGCGACGTGAGATGCGGCACGATGCGCGCCATCGCGGCCTCGACGAGGCGGCGCATTTCGTCCGCGGAAGGCTCCAGCGGGTAGGGCGAGTCGGCGGGCATGGCGGGGGATTGTGCCACGCGGATCGCCTGGCCCGTCATCCCCAAGGTCGCCGGTCAGTTCGCGGCCGGCGGGTCGATCGCCCTTTCGAGCAGCGCTTCGAACGGCACGATCTGGAGGGCGGCCTCGTGGGTCGCCGCGAGAACTACGCCGGGGGCCATTCCGGCGAGATGCGCCTCCAGCCAACGCGAGGCGCAGAGGCACCAGCGGTCGCCGGGTTGCAGACCGGGAAACCCGAAATCGGGCATCGGGGTTGAAAGGTCGTTGCCGCGAGAGGCGGAAAAGGCGAGGAACTCGGGGGTCACCTGGGTGCAGACGGTATGCGAGGCGCGATCCTCCGGGCCGGTGTTGCAGCAGCCGTCGCGGTAGAAGCCGGTCAAAGGGGCAAGCGAGCAATCTTCGAGGGGCGCGCCGAGAACGTTTTTTGCAGGCATCTGGGAATCTCCTAACCTTCAGGGAGGGAGCGTATCCTTTCCCGCAGGAGGTGTCTCATGAAAGAAACGTCCGTTGCGTTCGAAGCTGAATCCGCCCAACCGTTCGCCGAGACCGTGGAGGCGTGCCGCCAAGCGCTCGCCCGGGAGGGATTCGGCGTTCTCACCGAGATCGACGTTCAGGCGACGATGAAGAAGAAGCTCGACGTCGATCGCGATCCGTATCTGATTCTCGGCGCCTGCCATCCCCCCTCGGCCCACCGGGCGCTCACCGCGGAGCCCGCGGTGGGAGTGCTGCTCCCCTGCAACGTCACGGTCTCGATCGAAGGAGGCAAGACGATCGTCCGGGCGATGAACCCGAAGGCCGCGATGGGCATCCTCGCGAACCCGGAGGTCGAAGCGGTCGCCGACGAGGTGGCCGCGGCGCTCGAACGGGTGGTGAAGGAGGTGGAGGGTTAGAGCAAGATGGCTGCTACGAAACTGGGTCGTGGTTGAGCCCTGATTGGACCTCCCCCCGCCATTCCCATAGAATCGCCAGCTCTATGACCGAAAAACTGCCATTCCCAGAGTACCGAGAACTCAAGGAGTACGTCGGCCAGCAGGTGGAGATCAAAGGCTGGATCGACAATAAGCGTTCGAGCGGCAAGATCGCCTTCCTGCAGGTGCGGCTGGACGGCCGGACCGTGCAGGCGGTCGCCGGGCGGAACGACCTGTCCGAAGAGATGTGGGCGGAGGTCGAGCGCGTCACGCAGGAGTCGACCGTGCGCGTCATCGGCACGGTCAAGGAAGACAAGCGGAGCCCCAGCGGAGTCGAGATCCAGATGAACGGGTTCGAGATCCTCCAGCTGACGGAGGATTACCCGATCACTCCGAAGGAGCACGGCACAGCGTTCCTGATGGAGCACCGGCACCTGTGGCTCCGGTCGAGCCGGCAGCGGGCGGCGCTCCGGATCAGGAGCGAAGTCGAGCAGGCGATCCGCGATTTTTTCTATACCCGTGACTTCACCTTGATCGACTCGCCGATCCTCACCCCGGCGGCTTGCGAGGGGACCTCGAACCTGTTCGAGACCGATTATTTCGGCGACAAGGCCTACCTGTCGCAGTCGGGACAGCTTTACCTCGAACCGGCCGCGGCGGCGCTCGGCAAGGTCTACTGCTTCGGGCCGACGTTCCGGGCCGAAAAATCGAAGACCCGCCGCCATCTGATGGAGTTCTGGATGGTCGAGCCCGAGGTGGCGTTCCTAGAGTTCGAGGGTCTTACCGAGCTGGCCGGAGAGTTCGTCGGCTATCTCGTCGCCCGCGTGCTCGAACGGCGCCGCGAAGAGCTGAAGATCCTCGAACGTGACACCGCGATGCTCGAAAAGATCGTCCCGCCGTTCCCGCGGATGACCTACACCCGCGCGGTCGAGATCCTGAACGATCAAGAGAATCCGATCGTCTGGGGCGAAGACTTCGGAGCCGACGAAGAGACCATCCTCGCGAGCCAGTTCGAGCAGCCCGTGATGATCACCGACTTTCCTGCGGCCTTCAAAGCGTTCTACATGCAGCCTTCCCCCGACTCAACACCCGAGCGAGAGACCGTGCTCGGCATGGACTTACTCGCGCCAGAGGGGTACGGCGAGATCATCGGCGGCAGTCAGCGAATCCACGACCACGACCTGCTGCTGTCGCGGATCAAACAGCACAACCTGCCCATTGAGGCGTTCCAGTGGTACCTCGATGTCCGCAAATACGGCGGCTACCCGCACAGCGGCTTCGGCATGGGCATCGAGCGCTTCGTCGCCTGGATGTGCGGCCTGCCGCACCTGCGCGAGACGATTCCGTATCCGCGGATGCTGTACAAGATTTACCCGTAGAGGGAGAATTGGGTCAACGTCAGAACGGCCAACGATCCCGCTCCTCTTCGATCAATCGCGCCAAATCCACCTCGGTGCGCTCGCTCTTCGCCGCTTGAGCGGGCCTCTGGTCGTCGAGGAGGGAGAGGACCAGCTTCCGATATAGCTCGACCGCGGCCACCAAGTCCGCTTTCGCGAACCGTTCGTCGGGGGTGTGAGCGACGTGGATCGTGCCGGGTCCGAGCAGGAACGGCTGGCCCCAGGCGGAGAGGCGCGGGATGTCGGTGGTGAATTTGACCACCGTAGTGGGAAAACCGGGGAGCGAGCCGAGGCGCACGGCCGGGGTTTCGCTCTTCCGCGTGATGCCCACTCCGCCGCCTGCCGTAAACGCCGTTTCGAGATCCTGGCGTAGCGTTTCGGTCGGTCCCACCGTGCGGACCAGGATCTCGGCGCTCGCTCGATCGGCGATGACGTTCGCGGCGCGCCCCCCTTCGATCTTGCCGATGTTGATCGTCGTTTCGCCGAGGATCGGGTCGGCGGGCAGTGCCACACTTCGCATCCGGTCGATCGCGGCGAGCAGGGCATCGATCGCCGAGATTCCCAGCTCCGGATAGGCCGAGTGCGCCGCTTTTCCCTCCGCCTCCAGACGGTAGAACAGCGTGCCTTTCGAGCCTAGGGCGAGCTGATTCTCGGTCGGTTCGCCGTTGATCAGGTAGAGAGGGCGGAGGTCCTTGGTCTGCACCCACCGATTTGCGATATCGGCTCCAATGCTGTCGGTCTCTTCGGCGACGACGATCAGCAGGCCGAAACCCCGGCGCCCGGCCGCGAGCAATGCCTCGATCGCTGCGATCATCGCAGCGAGAATCCCCTTGGCGTCGCAGGCCCCTCGACCGCGGATCTCGTCATCGCTCTCTTCGGAGGGAAAAAACGGCGGCACGCAGTCCATGTGGGTCGAGAGCACGACTTGAGGGTCACCCCAGCGGGCGAATAGGTTGAACCGCGCGGCGTCGACCGGGATTTTCACCAGCTCCCCGGCGGGTTTGATCTCGGCCAGGCGGGCGAACAGCAGCTCTCCCACTCGGGCCTCACGGCCGGTCGTCGAGTCGAGATCGATCAACTCGCGGGTACGGGCGAACAGCCGGGCGGCCGGGTCTTCTGGCAGTTTTGGGAGGGTCGCGAGGAGCCCGGGAAGGGGGGGAGGCGTCGAGGCCATGAGAAGGATAAGATAGCGCGCCATGATCCCGATCGACCTGGCAGGAAAACGCGCCCTTGTGATGGGTGTCGCCAATTCGCGCAGCCTCGGCTGGGCGATCGCCGAGCGTCTGCGCGACGCGGGCGCCACCCTCGCCTTCAGCTACCAGGGCGAACGCCTGAGAGCCGACCTCGAAAAGCTGACGGCGGACATTCCCGGAACCCTGCTCGCGCAGTGCGACGTGACGAACGAGGAGGATCTCTCGTCCCTGTTCGGCCGGCTCAAAGAGAGCTGGGGGAGCCTCGACTACGTGGTCCACGCGATCGCTTTCGCGCCGCGTCCGGCGATGGACGGCCGCTACATCGAGACGACCAAAGGGGATTGGCTGACCGCTCTGGAAATCTCCGCCTATTCGCTGGTCTCGGTCGCGCGCCACGCCGAGCCGTTGTGGAACGCGGGCGGGTCGATGGTCACGCTGTCGTATTACGCGGCGGAGAAGGTGGTGCCCAAGTACAACGTGATGGGGATCGCCAAATCCGCGCTCGAAGCGAGCGTCCGTTATCTCGCTTACGAGTTGGGAAAGAAAGACGTGCGGATCAACGCCGTTTCGGCCGGGCCGGTGCGCACGGTGGCAGCCCGCTCGATCCCCGGCTTTCTCAAGATGTACAACAAGGTGGGGGAGATCGCGCCGCTGGGCCGCAACGTCACCCACGAAGAGGTCGGCAACCTGGGCCTCTATCTGCTGTCGCCGCTCGCTTCCGGCACGACCGGCGAAACGGTCTACGTCGACTCCGGTTTCCACGTCATGGGCATGGAGCTGGGCGAGTAGGTAAGAGTAGACTCGGATACCGGCAAGAGGGATCGCAAAAGGGCCATGATCGCGTTCGTTTTCGATCGTCGTTCGCTCGTGCTTTTAGGTACGGGGGCGGTATTCCTCGCCTTGGTCCTGGTGGCGGTCGGCTTTCTGCTCGGGGTGCAGTACGGTGTGCTCCCCCCGGCGGCTTTCCAGAGCACGACGGCCCAGACGAATTCCTCGGAGTTGCCCATCCGTGGGACCGGCATGACGGGCTCCGCGATTCCTACGACCCCTCCGAATGCCGCCACCCCGGACTTAGGAGTCGGCAACTCGGATGCCGAGGCGATTCAGGGAGACGGCGTCGGATTTCAAGATGCCCCCGGTCCCGAGTCCCTGCCCTATGCCGATGCGCCCGCGGGCGAGGGGCCGTCGATCGACGGACCGGCTTCGCCTCCCGCCTGGCCGACGCCCGGGGAGGACGCGGAGCCCCGCCGCTCGCGCACCCCGGCCACCCCCCCGACCCCTTCGCGGTTCGAACCGCCCGCCGACCCGATCGTTGATTCGCGCGGCGGAAATCCCGTGGCGCTCGCTCCGAGCCCGCCCAGCGTTCCGGACCGGCCGAGCCGCGGGGAGGAGGTCGCGCAGCCCCAGCTTGGGAGCGGGACGGCCGGTGCCTCGAGCGCGCCGACGGCGCCCACGGATACCGCGCCCGCGGCAACCGGCGCAATCACTTCGGCCGTCACCTCGGACTCCGGCCGGTTCGCGGTTCAGGCCGGCGCCTATCGCGACCGGCTGAATTGCGACGCGATGATGCAGAAGCTTTCCGCCCGCGGCTTCGAGCCCTACGTGGTGGAAATCGAGCGCGAGGGGCAGGCACCGCTCTACGCGGTCCGCGTCGGCCGGTTCGGCGATCGCGCCGCGGCGGGCAAGGCGGCCTCCTCCCTGCGCTCGAAGGTGGGCGTCTCGGTCGTCGTTTTGTCGATCGGGTAGCGGAGCGGCTTCGGTTTTCGCTCCTCGGTCCTTCCCTTCGAGCGCTTCGAGCACCCTCTACCGCTTCAGCTTGGTCGTCGACACCGCGAGGACCCACGCCTCGTTGCGATAGAGCCCGTTCAGCCCGTTCGGGTTGCGGAACGTCAGGCGGTCGTCGAAGCGCACCCATTGCAGGCCGATGTCGAGCCAGTCGAGTCCGTAGCCGAAGGCGATTACCGTCCGGTCGGCGTCGGGGAAGAACGGGTTCAAACTCGCGTCCGGTTGAGGGGTCTTTTCGAGCGCGCCGCCGAAGCGGAACTGTGAACCGCCGCTGAGGGTCCAGCGTAGGCCGACCCGGTAGCTGTAGCTGTCCTGGTAGGTTCCCTGAAGGACGTAGCTCAGCCCCGGGTTGCTGACGAAGGCGACGCCGGTGCCGTCGAATTGGCTCCACTGGGTCCAGCCGAGATCGAACGCGACCTGCACGCCTTTGCTTTTGCCGATCGCGAAGCCGAGCGAGGCGGAGGCGGGGAACTGGATCCTGCTGGTGATTCCGAGGTCGCGATCGAACGGCAGCTGGGCCGCCGCCAACTGGTCGAGCTGGGGGTTGCCCGAGGAGATCTGGGTGAGACGGCCGGAGCCCGAGTACGTGATCTCGATCGGACTTTTGTAGGAGAGCCCCCACGAGAACGTGTCGGTCGGGCGGTGAAGGAGGCCCACGGTAAACCCGAGCGCGCCGTTGAAATCGGTGCCGGCGGAAACCGAGGCGACGTCGCGCAGCTGGGCGGAGACCGGGTCGGGCAGTTGAATCCGCCGCGACGACGACAGATCGGAAAACCGATAGACCGCGGCGAGGCCGATGCCAAACTTCTTGGTCACCGCAAACGAAATCCCGGGCGAGACGTCGATCGTACGCACCTGGGAGGTGAGCGAGATCGTGCGACCGGAGAAGCTCGCCGGGTTCGCCCAATCGGTGTCGATCGAATACGGCGAATAGATCCCGAGTCCCACTTTCGCCCGGGTGCCGAACGGCAGTGCGAGATAGGCGTGCGGCAGAATCGTCCGCGCGACCTTCTGTTCGCCCGTGGTTCCGGCGCCGATGCCCGGAGCACGTCCTTGATATTGCGAGCGCTGAAGCGAGTAGGCCGAGGCGCCGACGGTGAGCACCGGCTTGCCGAGCAGGGCCAAGCCGCCGATGTTGTAATAGATCGCGCTCGGGTCGTCGGCGATCGCGGTATAGGCCCCGGCGACTCCCATCGCCTTCACCCCTTCGAGGCCGGTTTCGAAGCCCGAGGCGTGAGCCCCGGGGGCCGAGGCAAGGGCGAAAAGGGCGGCGAGCAGGGGTAGGGTTCGGCGAATCGCGAGCATCGAAAAGCTCCTCAGGGGACGGTCAACGTGATCTGCTTGATCACCGTGTCCGACCCTCCGGCGTTCGTTGCGGTCAAGCTGACCGAGAAGGTCGCGCTCTGGCCGGAAGCCACCGTATAGATGTGGTTCGGATTGGTTTGAAAGCTTAGGTTGGCGCCGCCGCTGGCCGGCTCGCCGAAATCCCACAGGTAGCTGGTCGGCGAGTTGGTCGAGGCGTTGTTGAATTGCACGGTGGTGTTGTTGATGACCTGGAACGAGAATTCCGCCTTGGGTTTGGCCGGCGGCGGCACCACGCACGAGGTATCGTTCGGCTGGTAGGTGTAGCCCTGAGGGAACGTGTCGGAGCAGCCGGTGGACGTATTGGCCACCACCACGTCGACCGCCTTCGGCTTGTTCCGCTTGCCCTGCATCCCTTGGCCGTCGGTGCAGGTTTCGGTGTCGAAGGTTCCGGTAAAGGCCGGCGCGGTGGCGGAGACGGTGGTCGAGGTGACCGTTCCGACGCTCGCTACGACCCCGCCGAACGTCGCGCGGACCTGGCTATCGAAACCGGTTCCTTGAATGCTCACCCCGGTGCCGCCGGATTGGGAACCGCTCGAGGGGGAAAGCTGGGTGATGTTCGGCGAGGGCGCCGTGTAGGTGAAGCGGATCGCGCTGTTGACCACCGCCCCGGTGTCGAGTCGGGTCACGGTGAGCGTACCGCTCGGCGGCTGGCAGTTGGTGACCGTGACCGGCACGGTCGTAACGCTCAGCACGGTGCCGTTTTGGGTGGGCGGTGGGTTAAAGGTCTGCACCGAACCACCGAACTGCACCTGGTACTGGCCGCGCGGATCGAACCCGCTCCCTTGGATGGTAACGGGGGTGCCGCCCGTGTAGGGCCCGGAGAGCGGGCTCATCGAAGTGACGAACAGCGCGGAGCCGGTATAGGAGAAGACTCCGGTCGCAATCGCGCTTTCGCCGGTGTTGACGTTCCTCACCTGGACGTCGACCAGTTGGTTGGCGAGCGAAAGGCCGACTCCGTTTGCCGAGGGAGTCACAGCGCTGATCGACGTCCCGGTAGGCGCCGGATTCGTTCTGACGGTCGCCTGGAACCCTTGGAAGATGCCGCCGATCGTCTTGCCGAACAGCACCTGGACGGGGGGACTGAAACTCATGCCCGTGATCGTGACGGGGGTTCCCCCCTCGTTGGGACCCGAGAGCGGCGCGACCGAGAACACCGCAAGCGGCGGCTCCACGTCGTCGCCTCGATAGGTCCAGGCGCCGGTCAGCTTGTCGCTGGTCGAATTCGTCTGGCCGAGCGCGTTGGTCACCTCGACGTCGACCGCTCGCGTCATGCCGGCCTCGACCGGTTGGGTCGAAGCGGGAACGGTCGCTTGGATGGCGTTCTCGGTCGTCGTCTTGACCGTTGCCACGACCCCGCCGAAAGTGACCCGCACGGGAGCCTGAATGCCGCTACCGGAGATCGTCACCGTCTGGCCGCCCCGGACGAAACCGGAATTGGGAGAAATCGAGGTGAGAAAGAACGGCGGCGGATTGACAGTTCGGATCGGCACCGCCACCAGCCCCGTGCTCTGTTCGACCTGGGCGAGCACCTGGGCGGTGCCGGTCGCGGTGCCGGCGAACAGGTTCACCGAGGCGTTGCCGCCCGCAAGCCGGACGGTGGAGATCGTCACCGGGTTGCCGGAGCCGTCGGTGCCCAGGCTGCCAAGGCTGGTGTTGATCGAAACACTGGTGCCGTCCGGCGGGGCTTGGCCATTGTCGGTCCGGCGGACCGAGACCGAGATCGTCGACGGCGTGGTCGAACCGGTGGCGAGTGTGGAGGGGTTGGCCGAGAGGGTGAGGTTGAAGGTCGAGGCGCCGGTCGGCGGCGGCGGCTCGGGCGCCACGGGATTCGACGAGTTGCAGGCAGCCAGGATCAAGCCCGCAACCGAGGCGAGAAGCAGGGCGCCCGAAGCGCAGCGAGACCCGATTCCGCGGAACGTCATGACCATCTTCCACCGTCCGAAAGAGCCTGCAAACTAGCTCTTCGAGGTCGTAGCGTCAAGAGCCGAAAGCGGATGCTACGATCCCTGCCGCTGAAATCTACTTTGGCTTGGGGGGCGCACGCATGAATCCGAACTGGGCGCATCTGCACATGATCGTCAACCACCTGCCGCTGTTCGCCGCGCTGGCCGCGGTCCTTCTGCTCGGCGCGGGCCTGATCGCCAAGAACACCGCTCTCGCCCGGGCGGGGATTCTGGCTTGCGTGCTCGCCGGGATCGGCACCTGGGCGGCGGTCTTCTCCGGCCATCGCGCGGAGGATTGGGTGAACGACAAGCCGGGGGTCACCGAGGAGGCGATCGATGAGCACGAAGAGGCGGCGGAGACCACGCGCTATGCCGCCTTCCCCTTGGGCGGGCTCGCCCTGGTCGCCCTCTTTTGGCAGAAAGGTCCGCAGCGCGGACTGCAACTGGTGCTCCTGCTCCTGGCGCTCGCCACCACCGGCCTCATGGGCCAGGCCGCGAACCTAGGCGGCCAGATCCGCCACACCGAAATCCGCGAAGGGGCTCCCGAGCCGGGCTCCTAAGCGATGGAGGGTCGGTTTACGGACGAAAGCCGATGCCCCAGACCTGGAGGAGCTGCCGGTAGGCCTCGGTGGGATTTTCACTGCAGGTGATCATCTGGAAACCGCCGAGCGTCCAAGACAGGCGGTCGATTTCACAGGGCTCCGCAACGATTGGCACGATGCGGCGATCGTAGCGGGGAGATCGAAGAGCGTATTGGACCTCGCGGCGCACCCACATTGACTCGACGGATGCGGGGGACAGAACGACAAGGAGCCAGTCACAGCGCCCAAGGGCCGCACCGATCTCGTCGTGCCAGATCTTGGCTCCCCGCAGTTCGCGTCGCGCGTACCAGAACGGAATGCCATGACGGTCAAGGACCCCGCAAAGCTCGACGACGAACTCGCGATCCTGGTCGGAATGGGAAATGAAAACTTCAGCGGGCGCCGGCACGGGCCACGGCGTCCGGAGTGAAGGCGCCGAGAGTGACCGCGATCTGGAGCGCGACCTCTCCGGGCGTTCCCGTATACGAGGGGAAGCGACGCAGGATCCACGGCATGCCGCTCCACTCGCCGAGTTTGACCCGAAAGACCCGATCCTTGAAGCGCTGCTGACCGAGCGCGTAGCTGATCTCCGATTCGGCCCAGGGCGACTTGTCGCACGCGGGCGACATCACGACGACCAGCGCGTCGGCCTTTTCGAGCGCTTCGCCGATCGCCTGAGCCCAGTTGTCGCCGGGGAAGATTTCGCGGTCAGGGCTCCAGACTTCGAGGCCGAACTCGCGAAGCTCGCCAGCCAGCTGTTCGACGTACTTCCCATCGTCGAGGGCATAGCTCAGGTAGATCATGGAAGGATTCTAGCGCAACCGCGGCGTTCCGGTCCTAGTGCCGGAAGTGCCGCACGCCGGTGAGCAGCATGGCGAGTCCCTGCTCGTCGGCGGCGGCGATCACCTCTTCGTCGCGCTTGCTGCCCCCCGGCTGAACGATCGCCGTGATTCCGGCCGCGGCCAGCGCGTCGAGGCCGTCGCGGAACGGGAAGAAGGCGTCGGAGGAGGCGGCGGTTCCGGTGAGGTCGAGGCCGAACTGGCGGGCTTTTTCGGTGGCGATCCGGCAGGAGTCGAGCCGGCTCATCTGGCCGGCGCCAATACCCACGGTCTGGAACGGATTGGTGACCACGATCGCGTTCGATTTGACGTAACGCCCGACCTTCCAGGCCAGCTCCAGGGCTTTGCGCTCCTCGTCGCTCGGCGCGCGCTTCGTGGCGAGGGTCCAATCGGCGGGATCGTCCGCCACTTCGTCGGCATCCTGCGCGAGGTAGCCGCCAGAAATCGCCCGCAGCTCGAGGGGTAGAGACGCGGCCCGGTCGAACGGACGATGGAGGGGGCAGGCGACCAGACGGAGGTTCTTCTTCGCCGCGAAGCGAGCGAGCGCGTCGGCGGAAAATCCGGGCGCCACGAGAACCTCGACGAACAGGTCGCTGATCGCCTCGGCGAACGCCGCGTCCACCTCGCGATTGACCGCGAGGATCGAGCCGAATGCCGAAACCGGGTCGGTCGCGAGCGCTCGCAGGTAAGCCGCCGGAAGGTCGTCCCCCAGCCCCACACCGCACGGGTTGTTGTGCTTGACGATCGCGACCGCCGGTTCGTCGAATTGGCCGATGATCCGGCGCGCGGCGTCGGCGTCGAGCAGGTTGTTCCAGGACAGCTCCTTACCCTGGATCGAGGTGAATCCGCCGAAGACTCCTCCCGCGCCTCGGGTGGCGTAGACGGCGGCCTGCTGATGGGGGTTTTCGCCGTAGCGCGGCACGAGGACCCGGGCGAGCGAGAGATTGAGCGCGGCGGGGAAGCGCTCCAGCTCGCCCGCGGGAACCGCTGCAGTCGGTTCACCCTCCATCCATCGGGCGATCGCGGTGTCGTAATCCGCGGTATGGCGGAACGCTTTGGCTGCCAGGCGCCGCCGTAGATCCTCGGAAAGGGTGCTTCCTTCGCCCGTGAGGGCGGAAAGCACTTGCGGATAGTCGGCCGGATCGACCACCACCCCTACGCCGCCATGGTTTTTCGCCGCCGCGCGCACCATGGCCGGGCCGCCGATGTCGATCATCTCGACCACGTCGGCCCGGGCGGCGCCCGGTTTGGCCGCCGCCTCGCGGAAGGGGTAGAGGTTCACCACCACCAGGTCGATCGGCGCGATGCCGTGCTCGGCGATCTGCGCCGCATGCTCCGGACGGGCTCGGTCGGCCAGGATGCCGCCGTGGATCTTCGGATGGAGGGTCTTCACCCGGCCGTCGAGGATCTCGGGGAAGCCGGTGACGTCGGAGACCGCGGTGGCGGGCACTCCCGCCGTTCGGAGCGTCTGGAGAGTGCCCCCGGTCGAGAGGATCTCGAATCCGGCCTCGACCAGGCCGCGGACGAACGGTTCGAGGTCGCGCTTGTCGAAGACGGAGACCAGGGCGCGGCGGAAATTGGGCATGGCGGGAGTCCTCTGTGCGGGGTTCTGGCGAACGGCGGGTGATCATACCTCCCCTTCTAGCGCCCTACCGTCCGGCCTGTTAGCCTTCCTGCTACTTGAAATGGCTCCGGCCTCCTCGAAGGGCTTCCCGACATCATGAATAGCGCAGACATTCGCAGCAGCTTCCTCGAATTTTTCACCGAGCGCGGGCATCGACTTTTCCCGAGCGCGCCGCTGGTGCCGCATGGCGACCCGACCCTGTTGTTCACCAACGCGGGCATGGTGCCGTTCAAGAACGCCTTCCTCGGATTGGAGACCCCGGAGGACCGCCGGGCGGTGTCGGCGCAACGGGTCCTGCGCGTCTCGGGCAAGCACAACGACCTCGAAAACGTCGGCCCGAGCCCGCGGCATCACACGTTCTTCGAGATGCTCGGCAACTTCTCGTTCGGCGACTATTTCAAGGAAGACGCGATCCGTTTCGCCTGGGAGCTGGTGACGAAAGTCTGGGGTCTCCCTCCCAGCCGTCTATTCGCGACCGTGTTCGAGCAGGACGACGAGGCCGAAGCGCTCTGGCGCGGGCTTTCCACGCTGCCGGCCGAGCGCATCCTTCGCTGCGGCGCCAAGGACAATTTCTGGTCGATGGGCGAGACCGGACCGTGCGGCCCGTGCAGCGAGATCTTCGTCGACCTCGCTCCCGATCGCCCGCAAGTCTCGTTTGACCAGGGGTCGGATTCCGGGCGTTATATGGAGATCTGGAACCTCGTCTTCATGCAGTACCAGCGGGAAGAAGGAGGGGCGCTCGCTCCCCTGCCGAACCCCTCGATCGACACGGGAGCCGGCCTGGAGCGGGCCTCCGCGGTGCTCCAGGGGGTCTCCTCGAACTACGACACGGACCTGTTCCGGCCGATCCTAGAAGCGGCGGCGGCGCTCGCCGGGCTCCGCTACGGGGCGCTGGCGACGAACGGCAAGCCGGTCAATTCGGAGTCCGATACGTCCCTCCGCGTGATCGCAGACCACCTGCGCGCAGTGTCGTTCCTGCTGGCCGACGGAGTGATCCCCGGCAACGAGGGTCGCGGCTACGTGCTCCGCCGCATCCTTCGCCGCGCGGTGCGCCACGGCATGCGGATCGGCTTTGAAGAGCCGTTCCTTCACCGGCTGGTTCCGGTCCTGGGCGAGGTCCTCGGCCACGCCTATCCGGAACTCGGCGCCACGCGCATGGCGTCGGTTGCGGCGATTCAGGCGGAGGAGGAGAAGTTCCTCTCGACCGTCGCCTCCGGCGCGCGCCAGGTGCAAGAGGAGGTCGAGCGCCTGCGATCACAGGGCAAGACGACGCTCCCCGGGGCGATGGTCTTCCGGCTCTACGACACCTACGGCTTGCCGATCGAGCTGATCCGCGAGATCGCGGAAGAGGAGCGTTTCGGTGTCGATGAAGACGGTTTCCGCCACGCGCTCGAAGGGCAGCGCGAGCAGTCGCGCAAAGCGACCAAAGAGGTCCAGAACCGGCTGCTCGCCCTGCGCGAAGAGCTGCGCGGCCACGCCGACATGCCGGAGACCCGGTTCGAGGGTTGGGACGCCACGACTCTCGAAGGGGCGGGCGTCGCTCGGCTCGCGGCGTTTCGCGACGGCGATCCGCTGCGGGTTTCCGAGCTGAAAGCGGGGGAGTCGGGCGTTGCCGTGCTCGATCAGACCGTGTTCTACGCGGAAGGAGGCGGCGAGGTCGGCGACACCGGCTGGATTCTCTGGGACGGCGGCAAGGCGCACGTCACCGACACGCGGAAAGACAACTCCGGCATCTTCTTTCACTTCATCGACGTCGAGCGCGGCACGCTCAGCCGCCACCAGAAAGTCGATCTGAAAGTCGATTTCGACCGCCGCCAGGCGATCGAGAGCAACCACACGGCGACCCACCTGCTGCACGCTGCGCTGCGCCAGGTGGTGGGCCAAAGTGCTCGCCAGGCCGGCTCGCTCGTGGCGCCCGATCGGCTGCGGTTCGATTTCACCTATCACCGCGGTCTGCTCGAACCCGAGGTGCAGAAGGTCGAAGATCTGGTGAACGAATGGATCCGCCGCGCGGTACCGACCGATTTCCGCTTCCGCAGCTACCAGGAGGCGGTCGCGGCGGGCGCCATGGCGCTGTTCGGCGAGAAGTACGGCGATACGGTGCGCACGGTCGAAGTGCAGGGGCTCTCCACAGAGCTTTGCGGCGGTTGCCACGTCGGCAACTCCGGCGAGATCGGTCTGTTCCTTATCGAATCAGAGCGCGGCGTCGCCTCCGGCGTCCGGCGGATTGAGGCGGTGACCGGAGCGGGAGCCCTCGCCACGGTCCGCGCGCAGCGAATCGCCTACGACGGGCTGATCGAAACGCTCGGGATCAAATCCGCCGATCCGGCCCAACAGCGCGAGCGCGCCGGCCAGCTCAAGACCCGCACGGCCGAGTTGGAAAATGAGGTGAAGAAGCTCCGGCTCCAGCTGGTTTCCGGCGGAGGAAAGAGCGGATCGGCCGGCACCGACGACGAAACGATCGACGTGCTCGGAGTGAAAGTCCTGGCCCGCGAAGTGCCCCACGCCCCCGCCGACGACCTGCGCGCCATGGCCGATGCCCTGCGCGCGAAGCTCGGCTCTGGAGTTGTCATCCTCGGCGCTCGCGACGAGGGAAACGTAAGCCTGATCGCGGCGGTGACCAAAGATCTCGTCGAACGGGTGAAAGCAGGAGAGCTGGTGAAGAAACTCTCCGGCGTAATCGGCGGCCGAGGCGGCGGCCGGCCCGACTTCGCCCAAGCGGGCGGCAAGCAGCCCGAGAACCTACCCGCGGCGCTCGCCGCTGCGGGCGATGCGGTGCGGGAGCAGTTGGGGGGATGAGGCGGACCTTTCTCGCTCCTGAGGACTTCGCTAATGGGCGACCTTTTTCTATTGTGTCTCCGGATCCTCGCCGGGACGAGTGGTCTTCTTCTGATCGCGGCAGCTGCCTTCCTCTATGAAGGGGAAGAGAAACAGGTCCAGAGTGTTTTGGAGGACTGGTGGGTCCAGATCGACGATTTGGCGCAGGCCGCGGTCTCGCGGCATCAGGCCTTCTATGCAGGGTTGGCGGCGTTTACGGAAGGAACGCTGGCCCGGCTACTGGGTCCAAATATTTTTTGTCTAAAGGCGTTCAGGCGAGTATTCTTTGTGCAAGGTGCCATCTTCTGCTTCATGTTCGCCTGGCAGCTATCGTACCTTAGAGATATGGCACTCCTTGGAGGCGCGCCCTCATCATCGATTTTAGGTTCCTGCCTTGCGATAGCTCCATTGAGCGGAGCAGTTTTGCTAAATTTTGGAATGCTGTCCTCGGTGCGATTCGCATTACGTGAGGCATCACGGGCAGCCTATGGGCGGGTTCGGTGGCTCAAGCTCTTGTTCCCCGTTGTGGCGATGATTCTATCACTTGTGTTGGTGATGCCACTGTCAGTGGGCATGAGTCGAATCATGACGGCAATTTGTAACAGTGATCTTTCCTCTGAATCAACTTCGTCAGGAGATTCAACTTTCGCTGTAGTGACCCTCGGAGTCGGCCTAGCTGGAGGTGGGGATCAGATTGCAGAGGCGATATCAACATCTTGTTCGTGGTTCTCTGCTCCGGCAGTGATCTCGGGCATGATCGTTTTATTAAGCCTGACTGGATTATTGCCGACAGTGATCTATTTTGTTTCCTTGTTCGTACTCGTGGCGCATCGCCTCTTTTGGCCTTTGCCGAATAGGCTGCTCTATGCAGTCCAACGTTTTCGTCTTCTTGAGAACCGCCGAACTTCCTGGCAAATTGGAGTAGCCCTACTGGTTACTGCTGGCGCACCTTGGGAATCGGCAATGAGGGCCTTAGAGTCTTATTTTTAGGCGTCGCTGGCTTTGCACGTTGACGTTGGAAAGGGGATGCTCATGGTTCGAATCACGAGGCTATTCGAAGTCAAAGCGACCTTGTCATCAGGGGCTCTGCAAGCACGCGAAACGGGGTGAGTCCGAGTTTATCAGTCGCCCCAGAAAGGCGGTCGTTGCGCCGGTATCAGCGATTGGGTACCTTCGGCCGGGTGACCTTCAGGTGCACCCTTCCGAGGCTGGACTGGCAAGCATCGCGGGAGGATGGGAGGGTTCGGAAGAACTGGCCGAAATCTTGGCTCGTCGTCGGCGAACCAGCAGGCGACATAGAATTCGCTTGGAACAGTCCTGACGATTTCGGCCTGGTCCAGGAGTTGGTGTGGTCGGAGTAGACTCTCGGCTGGAGGAAGAAACGATGACGAAGTCCTACACCCTTGAGTACTGGCCGGACGAAGACTTATTTGTCGGCCGGCTGCGGGAAGTGCCGGGAGTGTTCAGCCAGGGCGACAGCGTGAGCGACCTGGAGGCAAACATTCGAGACGCCTACGACCTGTTGCTCGAAGATGAGCGCGAGTTGCTTCACCCGGGCGCTCAGGTCAAGCAGATCGAGCTGGAGGTTCCTGCTTGAAGCGAGGCGATCTCCTGCGCGAGCTTGCGCGTGCCGGTTGTGTGCTCAAACGGCATGGTGGTAGGCATGACATCTATTGGAACCCGGCCACGGGTGCCCGGACTCCGGTGCCTCGTCATCAAGAGATCAAAAACACCCTCTGCGATCTGATTCGGCGCCAGCTGGGCCTGCCTTAGAACCTTTGGCTCCTCGCATCGTGACCAGAAGCGAGAGGAGTTTATGGCGCCAGGATTTTCGGCACCGAAAGGATGATCCGGGTCTTGAAGTCCAAGAGCCGTAAGCCGCGCTGCATCGCGAGACCTTCAAGCAGCTGGAGTTGCAGGAGGAAGGCCACGCTCAGGGCGGGGGAGGCGTTCAAGAGGTGAGCCCCACGACGGGTCTCCCCTGCACCATTAACACAGGACTCTTCCTCTGCCAGTGGCCCTAGGACCCTGCTGAAAGGCTTCGGATCAGCGATCGGTTCGAAGACGTTCGGCCCCGGGGAGATGATTTTTCCGGGCCGTTCTTCGATTTGAGGGAACCTGCGGAGTACAGGGCGGGCGCATCAAATCCGAGCGCGGCATCGCTCCGGCCCAAGTCGGCGGCAAGCAGTTGGGGTCTGACGGGGTCTCAGGAAGGTCTTGCGCCCTATTACGAGTATGGTCATAATGACCTTTTTGGAGGTGCTGACCATGGACCTAAGCATGACCCTCGTTGAGGCTAAGGCAAATTTCTCGGAAGCTGTGCGGACGGCCGAGCGGGGTGAGCCCGTATTCATCACCCGACACGGGAAGCCGGTGGTTGCGTTGGTCGATGCGTCTGAGGTCATCAGACTGAAGGCACTTCAAGCGGCAGGGCCGAAGGCTGGATTGGCGAGCATCGCGGGCGGGTGGGAAGGATCGGAAGAATTGGCGGATATCCTGTCTCGTCGGCAGCGAATCAGTCGGCGGCGAGGCGTCCAATTGGACGAGCCGTGACGTGGCGTTCCTGTTCGACACGGACGCCCTCTCTGAAGTAGTGCGGCGACGGCCTGCGCCTGGATTTCTGGAGTGGCTGGCCACAGTAGACCGTGCGGACCAGTTCACGAGCGCCGTCACGATCGGTGAAATGTTTAAAGGCGCCTTCAAGGCCGAGGTCCCCGAGCGACACCTTCGTAATCTTGTACAACGCTTGTTGCCCTCGGTGACAGTATTACCTTTCGACCTCGGGACGGCCCGGATATTTGGTGACATCCAGGCTCGTCTCGAGCTTGCGGGCATGAGCCTCGAAGACCTCGATCTCCAGATCGCAGCCACCGCGATCCAGCACGGCATGACCTTGGTGACCGGCAACATCCGTCACTTTGAGCGCGTTCCGGGGCTTTCCCTCTCGCGAATCCTTGCCGACGCGCGGACACGGCAGGCGGAGGCCCCATGACGAAGTCCTACACCCTTGAGTACTGGCCCGACGACGACGGCTTCGTCGGACGGCTTCGAGAGGTATCGGGAGTGTTCAGTCAGGGCGACACCCTGAGTGACCTGGAGGTGAACATTCGCGAGGCCTTTGAACTGCTGATCGAGGACGAGAGCCAGCTGGGCCTGCCATAGAACCTTTGGCTTCCCCCGTCGTATCCAGATGCGAGAGGAGCCTATGGCGCCAAGATTGTCGGTGCCGAAAGGATTCCAGTCATGAAGTCCAAGAGCCGTAAGCTTGCACTGCATCGCGAGACCCTTAAGCCGTTGGAGTTGCAGGCGGCGCGTCGCGCCCAGGGCGCGGGGGGTGACGTTCAACAGATCGACCCGACGGCGGATTTCGGCTGCACCATCCCGAGCGGCCCCTTCCTTTGCCAGTGGCCGTAGGGCCTTGCTAGAAGTCTTCTGAATAGCGATCGGTTCGAAGCGCTCGGCCCGGAAGGCGACTTCCGGGCCGTTTCTCGATTTGAGGGTTCGTATTTGCGCTCGGAGCCTCGTTTGACCCGCCAGGCGGTGCGAGATAGCGTCCTCTCGATCTTCCGAGTCCCCCTCCCAATCTCCGGCGTCGCTTGCTCCTCGCGGGGCGGCCTTCGCCTGGGCGGGTTGAGAGAACGGCCTCGGCCTACCTTCGTTTGAGAGAGGAAGCCATGGCGAACAGCGTTACCGTCACCAGCAATCAGTCCTGGGGTTCCCGGCTGGGTGAGTCGATCAAGAGCGTGCTTTTCGGTCTCGTCCTGTTCGTCGCCGCCTTCCCGGTGCTGTTCTTGAACGAGAGCCGGTCGGTGCGGACGGCACGGAGTTTGTCGGAAGGCCTGGGCGCGACCGTGGACGTGCAGGCCGACTCGGTGGTCGCCGGCAACGAGGGCAAGCTGGTCCACGTCTCGGGCGCGGTCGACAGCGGCGAGGAGCTTTCCGACGAGGAATGGAACGTTTCGGCCAAGGCGGTCAAGCTGATCCGCACGGTCGAGATGTACCAGTGGAAGGAATCGGAGAAGAGCGAAAGCCGGAAGAAGCTGGGCGGCGGTACCGAGACCGTGAAGACCTATTCGTACTCCAAGGAATGGTCCGACAGCGTGGTCGACAGCTCGCAGTTCCAGGAAACCGCCGGACACGAAAACCCGGGCGCCTTCCCGGTCGAATCTCAAACCCTCACCGCCGATCCGGTCTTGGTGGGCGCCTTCACCCTCTCCGAAGAGCAGCTCAATCAGCTCACCAACGCCACGGACTTGAAGGTTGACCCGGCCGCGGCCGAGCAACTGCCCGACGAGGTGAAGGACAAAGTGAAGGTGGCGGAAGGCCGGTATTACATGGGAGCGAATCCGGCGGCGCCGGCCGTCGGCGACGCGCGGATCTCGTTTTCGACCGTCAACCCCTCGCAAGTGAGCCTGGTCGGCGTACAGACCGGCGAAACATTCGCGCCCTACCAGGCCAAGGCGGGCGACACCGTTCTCCTGGTCGAAGAGGGGACACAGACCGCGGCGCAGATGTTCAAGACCGCCCAGGACAAGAACGCGGTCTTGACCTGGATTCTTCGTGCCGTCGGCTTCTTCATGTTCTTCCTCGGCACGTTCCTGATCTTCCGGCCGCTGGCGGTTTTTGCCGACGTGCTGCCGCTGTTCGGCACGATGCTCGGCGCCGGCATCGGCCTGTTCGCGTTCCTGATCGCCGTAGTCCTCTCGTCTTTGACCATCGCCATCGCCTGGATCTTCGTCCGGCCGGTGCTGGGGATCACGCTTCTGGTACTGGCGGCCGGTGCGATTTTCTGGCTGATCAGCAGAGGACGCGCCAAGAAAGCGCAGCGCGCGGGGACGGCGCTGCCGCCCCTTCCTATTCCGCCCTCTCCTCCGTCTACCTAGAGCCTGCGAACCTAGAAACGGTCGGCTCCGCCTCGACGGAGCCGACCTCTTTCCCGACACTTTCCCGAGGAGAAGCCGATGAAAATCTCGACCGGGATCAATGCTCATAAGGTGTTGGTGGTGCCGGTCGTCCTGTTCCTGATGTGGTTCTACCGGAACGGATCGACCGAAGCCTTCGTCTACCTGGCCCTTCATGGCACCTACAGCTGGCTCTGGCTCGCCAAGCACGCGCTCTATCCCGACGTACGGTTCGAAGAGCAAAAGCCGGTCGCGATCGGGATCTTCTTCGTCTTCCTGCCGCTCGCGGCCTACTACGTGGCACCGTTCCTGCTAATCAGTCGCCATATTCAGCTGGCGCCTTGGGTGATCGGCTTGGCGCTGTTTCTCTACATCGTGGGGGTCTTCTTCCACTTCGTGGGGGACGCGCAGAAGTTTTACACCCTGCGCCTACAAAAAGGGCTGATCCAGGACGGCTTGTTCGGCCGAACACGAAACCCGAACTACTTGGGGGAGATCCTGATCTACAGCGCCTATGCCCTGCTCTCCTGGCATTGGCTGTCGTTCCTGATTCTCTCGGGTTGGGTGTTCGGTTTCTTCCTGCCCAACATGCTCAAGAAGGACAAGTCGCTCTCCCGCTACCCGGAGTTTGCGGCCTATAAGAAACGGACGGGCCTGGTCTTCCCCAAGCTGTTTTAAAACGGGGATCGTCGGCGGATCGAAGGAGAGAAAAGGATGTCGAATTTCGGGATTTACATGATCGGCGTGGTGGTGGTCGTCGGTGCCCTCGCCTATGGAGCACATCTGGCGGGCGTCGGCTCGACTTGGATCGTCGTCGGAGCCTTGTTGGTGATCGGTCTGAGCATCATGGGCGGGATCGTAAAGACCCGCCGGCCCGAGCCACCTGCCGGAGGGTAGGGGAAAAGAACTGTCACTCCCCGTCGTCGGGGAGCCAAGGGAAGTCGCGGAAATAGCGTTCCGTGGTGACGAGCGGCGAAACGGAATCGCCTTCCGGATCGAAATCCCATGCGACGCCGTCGAGCACGTCGGCCGCCGGACCGGCGGGCGTCTTCTGCGGCGCGGGTTTCGGCTGCTCGTCGCTCATCGCGTCGGCTCCGCCAAGGGACGCAAGCCCAAAGCCACCAGAAGATCGCTGTCCGAGGAGCCCTCGACCGGCGCGAACAGACGCTCCAACCGCGTCTCCGTGCCGACCACGAATCGACAAGGCTCTTCGGGACCGCGACCGCAGGTGATTTCGCGACCGGCCAAGCGCCGGCCCGACAGGTGGGAGAGCAGGCCGGCGTGCAGACCGGCGATCAGAGCGCAGGCTCGCTGGCCCTCCTCGCCGAGGGCGCGGGCGGTCGGACTATCCGAGTGGGTGGTCAGCAGCAGGCCGCGACGCCGGTATTCCAGATCGACTTGGAAGTGCCCGAGACCCATCACCCCGAGCGAGCTGCTCAGATATTCGAGTGCCACGTACAGCTCGACCTCGCGCAGGGCGAGGTGTTGCTCGCGCTGCACCAACGCCTCGACGCGCAGCGCGTGGCGTAAGCCCCACTCGACTCCGACCCGGTGGAGCGTCTCATCGTGCCGGCCTTGACCCGGTCCGCCGAGGGAGTCGCCCAAAGCGCGCCAGAAGTCGTCGCCCACGGCGATGACCGGCCGGCCGGCGGAATCGAGCAGCAGCCGCCGGGTCGCGTCGTGATCGATCTGCGCCGAGAGCGGCAGCGCCAGATCGCGCACCCGGTTGACGGTCACGATCACCTCTTCGGCCATCGGCGAGCGAACGAAGCCGATCCGTACTTTCTGCGCGCCGTGGCGGAACGTGAAGACGAAATCGAACGCCAGCGTGGGCTCGCCCGCTCCGGCCGCGAAATCGCGGAACCGCCCTTCGAACTCCTTCACCTGGGTGCAGGGCGCCAGGTCGCGGAAGAAGTTGCGCCCCAGCACGTTTTGCGGGTCGGTCCGCGCCAGGTCGGCCTCGTAGCGGTTGTATTTGCGGATCGTGCCGTCCGGCGCCAAGCCGATGAAGCCGAACGGCAGGGCGTCGATGTCGGCCACCGAGAGCCGCGAAAGGTCCGTCATCGGTTTTTCTCCAGAAGGGGCCGTTCGAGGCCCAGCGCCTCGTCGAAACCCAGGGCCTGCATGTCGTCGCGCACCGCTTCGGTGAGCGCCAAGAGGAGCGCCGGTCCGAACCGGCTGGGGAGCGCCCGTTCCAGCCGTATGAAAAGTCGCCGCGCCCAGGTGGCCGCCGCCAGAATCAACCGATCGGGCGGCACCGCCGAGGCTTCGGCGCCCAGGCTGATCTGCCCCGCGGTTCCGACCTCGAAGGCGCTCACCTCGGGCAGCTCCGCGATCAACGGTCGCCTGGCCTCCTCGAGCGCGGCGACCAGCAGCGCCGGTTGAACCAGCCCGGAGGCGTAGGCGCTCGCGACGTTGAGCAGGGTGAGCGCCCGATGGGCGGCGAGGGTCTCGCGCGGCGGCCGTGGAGGAGGATCCGGCAGGGCGGCATGAGGGATTTCCTCGTCGCGCCGGTCTTCGTCGGCCCGCCGCAGGCCTTCGAGCAGTAGGCCGGTGAGGGAGGTGGAGATGCGGTGGGGCACCGTGACGTCGCCGAACACGACCTCGAACGTCCCTTCGACAAAGCGCACCAGGGCGAACACGGCGTCTTCGCCGCGACGGCCGTCGTGGGTCTCGGCATCTACCGGTTGTCCCTGGTGCAGCCAGAGAGTTGCCTGCCGCCCGCCGCTTTTCAGTTCGATGACGCCGCTCCGGCGGCCCGCTTCGAGCGTCTGGAGCAGGTCCACTACCGAGAGCAGAGCGAGAGAGCCGCGCAGTGACCGGCTGTCGCGCCGCCGCTCTGCGGAGCGCTCCAGCGCCAGACGCAGAGTCAGCAGCAGCTCTTCGCGGTCGAAGGGGGCGGGCACGAGATCGGAAAATCCCTGGCGCAGCGCCCGCCGCCGATCGTCCGCCGGATCGTCGGACAGCACGACCACCGGCAGGTCGGCGGTGAGCGGGTTCTGGCGCAGTTTTTCGAGCAGCGGGCCGTGCTCCACGAGCGGCATGACCAGCGCGTCCGGCAGGACGAAACGCATTTGCGCCAGGTGCGCGAGCGCCTCCGCCTCATCGCGGGCGGAGATCACCTTGAACCCGGCGTCGTGCAGCACCATGCTCAGATGGTCCCGCGTCTCGGCGTCGGGGTGGAGAAGGAAGATCAGCTCGTTGCTCATTGGGGGCTCGGTGCTTCCGGGAAAACCCTGACGGCGCTTCGAATATTGCCGACCGGGAAAGTTGCCCCCCGCGGCGAAATGCGGGGCGGACGAATACCCGGGCGCGTAGGTCTAATACCCCGATCTCGTTTCCCCGTCAGAGAGAGGGAGCCCGCCGATCCGCGACGCCGCGGAAGGTTCGGCGGGCTCCATTCTCTCTACGAGGAACCGACCATGTTGACCTTTCGATCCGTTAGAGCGTCAAGCGCCCGGGCGGTGCTATGGACTCTGCTTTTCCTCCTCGCCGGTTCACCGGCTAGGGCCGCCGACACCCGCCTGGAGCCCGCAATTCGCGATTCGCACTTCATCTTTACCGGTACGTTCGAGCGGCTCGGCGCCTCGAACTTGTCGCTTCTACCCGCCTCGGAAGAGACGGCGATCGTGCGGGTGCGCGAAGGGGTCGACCAGCCGGAGACTTTCGGCTCGACCCGCGACATCGAGGTCACGGTCAAGCTCGCCGACCCCTCCGGCGCGGTCGAAGGGGGACAGGCGATCTTCTTCACCACCTGCTTGATGTTCGGCGAGCACCTGGGTCTCGCCGAGATCCTGCGCCTCCCCAGCCGCACGCCCGAAACCGAGGCGTCGGATCTGGAGCAGGTGCGCAAAGAGGTGGAGCGCGTGCGCTCGCTCGAAGCCGACGAAGATCTCTCGGCGCGGTTGTCGAGCGCCGCGGTGGTGGTCTTCGGCCGGGTGGGCGACGTCCGGAAGACCGAGCGCAGCGAGGAGGACTTCGGCGAGCACGCGGCGTCGTGGGCTCTGGCGAAACTTGAGGTCGAAGGAACGCTCAAAGGAGGCGAGACCAACGCGGTCTATTTCGCCCAGGACACCGATTTCTTTTGGGGTTCCACCCCGAAGCTCGCCGCCGGAGAGGACGGAATCTTCCTGCTCCAGCCGTATCGGGGCCGCGACCTGCCGGAAGGCTCCTACGTCGTGTACGACGCCTTGGACGTAGAACCCCGGACCGAGCTCGAACGGGTTCGCAGACTGCTGCGCTGATCGGTTAAAGAACGGAGACATGACATGAAATCGCTTAAGCATTTCTTCCCGATGGGCGCTCTGGCGTTCGCCTTCTTGGGCCTTTCCCTCCTTGGTTCCCATCCCGCCGCGGCTCAGAAAGTCACCGTCGTCGACATGATGCCGAGTTCGCTCAGCGATGACCAAGCAGACCAGAGCGAGGCCAACATCGCGGTCGATCCCGCTTCGCCTTCCAATCTGGCGGCGTCGGCTTTCATCATCAATCCGGTCAAGCCGAGCGAGGCTTCGATCTTTCTGTCGAGCAACGGCGGCTTGTCCTGGAGCCTCAAACCGATTCTGCCGGGCTCGACCAGCGTTTGCCCGACCTCTTTTTGCGACGTGACGCTGCGCTTTGGCGGTACGTCGGGCAAGCTCTACGTGGCCGCGCTGACCGCCAAACCCGATACTCAGTCGGACGGCGACATCATGGTGTACCAGATCAATCGCATCGACGATCTGTTCGGCAGCCCGACTCCGGTCTTGTTGGAGGAACGAACCGGCCTGATCCCCGATTGCCCCGATCAGCCCTACGTCCAGGCGACCACCACGCTCGGCGGCGAGGGGACCGATCTCGACCGGGTTTTCGTCGGCGTCAACGACGCGCGCCTCGCTCGGGTGCCGCAGACCGCCACGGTGGACGTCAATCCGAACGCCGCGGCCACGTCGCCCGCGATGGACCTGGAGCAGAAAATCGAAGCGGCGATGCCGCCGAACCCGCCCGGTCGCGACGGTTCTGCCGTCCGGACCGCGTTCCATTCGAGCGGCGTGGTTTACGCGGCGTTCTACAGTCCGACCTCGAACAGCAAGACCAACATCGTGGTCGTGCGGGACGACAATTGGGGGAGGAGCATGCCGCCTTTTTCGGACCTCGGAGGCGGCTCCGGCGTTTCGGTCGTCGCGGGGACCGCCTATTCTGGGGGAGGCACCACGCTGGCCAAGCAGCGGGTCGGGCGATCGCAGATCTCGATCGCCGTCGATCCGAACGACGTCAAGAGCGTCTGGCTCGCTTGGGGCGATGCGAACGGTCAGGCGCCGATCACGTTGCATCTGCGCCACTCGCCCGACGGTGGACTGAGCTGGGGCGACAAAGATCTGTGGACTCTCGGGTTTGCCACCAACCCGGCCCTTGCGGTCAACAGCATCGGCCAGGTCGCGTTGCTCTATCAACAGGTCGATCAACTCGGGCTGTGGGAAACGCAGATCGGAATTTCCGGTGACGGCTTCGCCGTCCCGCCCGTTCCGCTCGTCCTTTCGATCGCGGATAGCTCCTCGATCGCCTTCGGCGCCAATAATTTCATTGGCGATTACGTTCACCTGATGGCGGACGGCAAGAACTTCGTCGGCGCCTTCACTGCCCTCAACAAACCCGTCCCGGGCAACTTTCCCGACGTCGAGGATCTCGTCTTCCAGCGCTTCCACGACAACGTGAAGATCTACAAAGACGCCGCCAAAACATTCTCGATTCCGTTCTCGATCGACCCGTTCTTCTTCCGCGTCGAGATGGCCTTGTCGGACAACGATTTCTTCGTCCGCGACTGGACCGAAGCGGGCAGCCACGATCCGGGCCTGGAGCCTTCGAGCCATTCGGTCTTCTACAAGACAAGCGACGTGTGGAACCGCGCCGACAACGTCTCGGGAAGCCCGGCAACCACCGCCGCGCCGCCTCACGTCGATCCGCAACCGGGCCAGAACTTCGCGTTCGTCCGCGTTGGACGCAAAGCGCAGGCGGTGGCCGGAGCGCCGGACGTGGACGTCTTGCCCCACTTCTACTACGCCGACTTCGGCGCCGGCCTGCCGTACAAAGATGCGGGAGTCGTGGCCCCGCTGCCGATCACCTTTGCGGCGAACCAGAAGGAGCTGACGCTGCCGGACGGCCAGGGGTACGAATGGACGCTGCCCGACGTTCACTCCACTCACGTCTGCATGGGGGTGGAACTCGACTCGGTGGCCGATCCGTTCGCCAATCCGTCTCTCAAGAACCGCGTCCCGGGTTGGCCGACGCTCGACACGGCGGTGCTCTACGACAACAACAAGGCACAGCGAAACATCATCTTCCCGGAAATGAAGGTGATGTCCAAGGCGCACTACTACGCCTTAGTGCGAAACGCCGCCTCGGTGACGAGGAACGTCTGCCTGCGGCTCGACTCGCCGGTGAGCATCCTGAGCAGCTACACCTCGATCCAGATCGACGCTTGCGGTATCGCGACGACCTCGTACCGGCCCGGCTCGACCGTCTGCCTACCCGGCATGACGGCTGGCGAAGTGCGGGCACTCAAAGTCACGGTGGACGTGCCGCAGAGCGCCCCAGGGGCGGATTTGGCACTCGCCTTCACCGAAGTGACCCAGCCGGGGCCGGCGGGCAAGCCGCGCGACGGTTTTGCAATCTCCCCCGTGGGCACGACGGTCGATGCCGCGGCCGTGGCGAACCTCAAGTTCCAGGTGGCGGTCTTCGGCCGCCTGGCGGCGCTTTACGGCGATCCGGCGGCGCAATATTGGACGACGAAGACTCGCGACCTGCTGGCCTCCGGGTTCACGCTCTCGCAGTACGTCGCCTTTCTGCAGCAAGTCAGGCCCTACCTCAACCGCCTGACCGACCTCGTACCGCGCTCGACCTCCACCTGCGCGCCCTCGCCGTACGGCGATCTCGACCGGCTGCACGGCGCGATCCAAGGTGCCGATCCGCAGTTGATCGTTCCCTCGCACAACGACTACCTCCAGACGCTCGACGTCGTGATCACGCTGTCGCAGATCGCGGTGAACGGTCCGGGGGCGTAGGCCATCCGCAAACCGGCCGGGCCGAGATTCACTCTCGGCCCGGCCGGATGGGATTACGATAGACGCCGGTGACCGCTTCCCGGGGCGAACTACTCGCCGAGCCCCAGCTCGTCGATCGATTGAGCCTCGAAGATCTGATCGGCGATCGCGCCTAGCGCTTCGACCGAGCGTATTGCTTCCAGGCGCTTCTGGAGGGCTGCGGGTACGCTTCCGAAGCGTTGGCCTAGATGTCGCAGAACCAGGCGGCGAAAGTGGTCGGCGCCCTCTTTTCTGCCCTCTCGCCTGCCCTTGACGATTCCCTTTGCTTCGATTTTGTCAGCCCAGGTCATTTGCATCGCTTGGATCTCCGAAGATTCTTGGGCGCCCGCCAGAGAAGCGTACTCCTCCGCGTCGCGGCCTTTCAAGGGTAAGTAGGTCTCGACACAATTCATCAGCAGGAGCCTGTGGTGCTCGCGAATCGGGGCGGTGGCGATCTTCTTCAACGCCTCGAACTTGACCCGAGCGCGGCCGAGAGTTCCGGGCTTGGCGAGGGCGGCGAGTCCCCAGGCGAGCGGCTCGGGGCGGGCGAGCAGCTCTTGAGCCGGGAGCTTCGAGAGGCCGAAGGAGAGATAGCGAAAGCAGGCGACCTCGTGCCCGGCCGTCTCCTCGACGTGAGTCTGCCAGGTGGCTCCTGGCGGACCGCCGCGCAGAAAGACGACCAGGGAGACCGACGGCTCTGGATATTGCCCGCGCAGGCGGATCGAGTACTCCCAGAGGCGCCGTCCGATCTCCTTCCCGGCGCTCCTTTCGATCTCAATGTGGACCAAGAAGGTGCATCCTCCCGCCAGATCGGGGATCGCGGCAAGGAGATCGACAACGCGGTGCTCTTCCTGGGGAGAGTCCGGGAGCAACTCCTTGTCGCGGAACTCGACCTCCGCTTTGGCCGGGAGCCGCGCAGCGAGTTGGGCGTCCACCAGTAGAAGTAAGTCCCGAAAGAGTGAACGGAACAGCGATTTGAACAGGTTGTCGTGTGGGGGCACGGCGGATTTCTCCTTTCGCCGTGCTAAGACGCGAAACACCCCCTTTGATCTTGCAATTCGCGCCGATTCGTCCAGTTACTCCCCTTACCCTTCAGGGTCCCGCCCGCGTCCTCAGCCGCGACCGATGATCGCTTGCGCACTCTGATCCACGAAGAAATCGCGTCGGCTCTCTCGGCGAAGCCCTAAAACGCCATCACGCCGCGGCAAGTCGCTTCACGCGGCCGCATTCTCAGCTTCGCCCCGATCTACTCTGAATCGTGCCGGCAAGCGGCTGTCCGTCCCCACCCCGCGAGCGCCGTCCCGGGAAGCGGCTATCGGTCCCAGGAAGCGGCTATCGGTCCCAGGAAGCGGCTATCGGTCCCAGGAAGCGGCTATCAGTCCCAGGAAGCGGCTATACGTCCCAGGAAGCGGCTATACGTCCCAGGAAGCGGCCATCCGTCCCGGGAAGCGGCTATAAGTCCCAGGAAGCGGCCGTCCGTCTCAGGAAGCGGCTATCCGTCCCGGAACCGCGAACGCGGTCCCGAAACGCGGCTTTCGGCTGCGGAACTCCGGTCTCGGCCGCGACAAGCGGCTTTCGGGCTCCGAATGCGGCTTTCCGCGCCAGGAACGCCAGTTCTTTCCCGGAAAGCCGCGATCCGCGCGCGTTTCCCTCGTTCCGCCGCGGCGAACGGCTTGCCGCCGCCGATCGAGAGCGTAGCGCCCGGAAAGCGCTCAGGGCGGGTGAAAGACTTCGCTCGCCATCGCAAGATGGCGTCGGGTACGCTTGTGGGGGAACGGACCGCCGAGCGGCGGTTGGAGGGCCGACCATGAGTCTAAGCGAAGGTTCACCCGGATTCGAGATCGTCAACGTCCGGGAGTTCAATGCGCCGCGCGAGCGCCTGTTCGAGTTGTTCAGCGACCCGGTTCATCTGGTGCATTGGTGGGGACCGAACGGCTTCACGAACGAATTCAGCGAGTTCGACCTGAGGCCGGGAGGGGCGTGGCGTTTCGTGATGCGCGGCCCCGATGGCGCGGAGTACAGGATGGAGAAGTTGTTCGTCGAGGTGGCGGTGCCGGAGCGGATCGTCCTGGACCATGTGGATTCGGTACACCGCTTTCGGATGACCATGACCCTTGCGGAGCTGGACGGCCGGACCGGCCTTACCTGGCGAATGCTTTTCGAGGACGCGGAGGAGGGAGCGCGGATCGAAGGGTTCATCCGCGCGGCGAACGAGGAGAATTTCGACCGTCTCGAGGACTACCTGGCGAAACTGGCCTAGCCGGGCCGCGCCGTCTATAGACATAGACCGCGGCGCGTTCGTCGCCGACTGTGATCTCCGTGACCGGGCGATATCTGCGAGAGAACCAGGGGGCGCGGGGATTGATCCGGCTCCCGCCGGTGAGGACGACGAGGTCGGCGCGGCTTGCGAGCAATGCGCCGGCCCAGTTGCCTTCTCGTACGGCGGCGACGTATTGCGGCGAGACCAAGCCGAGCAGGTCGTCGACCGGACGGTCGGCGTAAAAGGCGAGCGTGCCCACCTCGAACGCGGCGATGCGGGCCGAAGGCGGAGCGGATTGGTCGATCCAAGCGGCCGTCTGCCGGTAGAGCGCCACCCGGGGACCCGCTTGATCGACCGTGCTCCAACCCCGGATCGCGAAGAGGGCCGCCGCGAGCAGGGCGAGCAGCGCCGGCAACGCAAAAATCCGCCGACCTACGTTTGCGTCTGGGGTCTTTAGAAGGACAAGGCACTGAGTCAGGCCGAGCAGCAGTGCAAACAGCGGCAGGATTACGTACCAGGACCAGAACGGCACCTCGAGCATCGGGTAGGCGACCGCCAGCGCCGCGCCGAACCCGACCAGGATGGGGAAGACCGGGTCCTTCCCGCGACGAAGGCGCGCCATCCCTTGCGTTCCCCCAACAACGCCCCATAGCACCGCGACCGGCGCCAGCCAGGCGCCGAAGATGCGCGTGAAGACCGGCCACGCCGCGGGCCAGAATCCCCAGCCGCTTCGCGTTCCCGCCCGCCCCGAGCCCGCGGCGAACGCCTGTTTGGCCGCGAGCGTCGCCGGCAGAAGATGACCGAACCAGAGCCAGGCGGAAAGCGACAGGAGGATGAGCGTAAGCGCCGCACCGGCAATCCAGCGCAGGAATGGTTTCCTGGACCCGACAGGATTCGCGCCGCCAAAGAAACCCACGAGCGCAACGCCCAGCAGCGCGTCCGGGCGAAAGCCCACCGCGAGGCCGGCCAGCACCCCCGAGAGAAGCGGTCGCTGCGCGGCGAGAAGGGCGGCTCCCGCCAATAGGGCCCCCACCCAGGGCCAGGCAAAACCTTGGAGCGACCAACTGAAAGGGAGGGCCAGAATCAGGCTGCCGGCTACCGCCCCCGGAAGGGTTCTACCTGTGCGCGCTGCCCCCAGGAGGACGAGCGAGGCGAGGGCCAGCAGCCCGACCGAATGAAGCGCCGTGGCGAGTATCGGCAGCGGCAGGCCCAAAACCCACCGCGCGGCGCCGAGCAGCATGGCGAGCAGGGGCTCCGTGCAGCCGAACACGCGCTCGCCGGGGTTGAACACCAAGCCGTTGCCGCGCGCGAAATTTTCGGCGTAGCGGAGGGTGATGAACGCGTCGTCGGACAGTTCGCCCGCGGTGCGCACCGCCGCCCAGAGGGTCCAACCGGCCCAGGCCGCCGTCACGGCCCAAAAAATTGCGCCGTACCTCCTGCTCGCGCGCGGTTCTTCGGGTATGGCCGGCTTTTGTGGAAGTGCTCTGATCAGTCGGCACTCCGCGGCCACTGCCGCCAAAGGAACACCATCCCGACGGCGTAGAGAATCGCCCCGATCCAGGCGGGTGCCAAGTGGGTGTAGATCAAATAGCCGATCCGGTAGTGAATGCCGATCGCGCAGCCGAAGCCCGTGATGCCTGAGACGAGCAGCGCTTCCCACAGTGCGCGGGAAAGCGGTGCTTTCCACACGATCAGGAAGACGGTCACACCGCAGGAGAGCAGCCCGCCGCCGAAGCCGGCGCGATCGTGAGCAATCAAGGGGAGCAGCCGTGAGGAGATATCATGGATCTGCGCCGCGGAAAGGCCCATATAGGCGAGATCCTCTGGGACGAAAACCGTAGTCATTCCGACGATCGTAATCACCGTCCCGGCGAGCGTCATGCCAAGCCCTGAGAAGAGCATGAGGAGCCGCCCGATCCCCGACCTCGTATGCCATTCGAGGGGACGAGACGGTGATCGAAGCGAGCGCCAACCGAGCCACGGTCCCGGGGAGAAGAGTCGGCGGGTGCGCCACATTCCGACCCCGAACAGCGGCAGGAGCGCGAGCGTCGCGATGCCGTGCCAGGTGTCGAGATAGCCGTAGCCGAGGTAGCTCAAAAAACTCGCGAATCCCGAGACTCCGCCCGCGACAAAAATCCACCACGCCCACTCCTCACCCCGCCGCAACGGAAACTCCGCAAGCCAGAGGTAGAGCGTGCCGATCGCGATCAACACTCCGCCGAACGAAACCCGATCGTGGAACATAAAGTGAACCACTCGGCACTGCGCCAGACTGCAGAGCTGGGCGGCATCCATTCCCAGATACGCGACGTCGTGGGGGAGGAAGGAGCCGGTGATGGAAAGGAAGAGCATGAAGCCGCCGGAGAGGATCAGCGCGATCCCGGTGAGCGAAAGAAGCGGGCGGCCGTCACCGATCAACGCGGAGAGCAGAGATTCGGTGGATCGCGGGTCGACTCCTTGATTCATCGCGGGCCTCGAACTCAGAAAAGCAGCTTCATGGGAGAGAGCCCCCGCTGTTCGAAGTAAGGATCGAGCCGCTTGGCGAGCTGTGGCCAATTGTGGTGCGGCACCTGCGGGTAGAGGTGATGCTCCAAATGGTACAGATGTTCGAGCGCCACCAGGGAAAGCAGGCGACCGCGGAACAGGCGGGTCTGAGCCAGCTCGCCGACCCCTCTCGGGTCGTGGACCAGGTAGGCGGTCATGAACGGATAGATCCAACTGCCCGCCACCATCAAGCCGAGATAAAGCGCCGGCAGGGGAGTTACCGGCAGGAGTGCCAAACAGCCGGACGCGAGCAGGATCGCGAAAGTCGCCTCGGCTTTCACCCATCTACGGTGAGCGCCAGGTTGCCGCAATGCATAGATCCAGAGGCGACCCTGGAGCGTCACCCCCGACAGCAACGCGCGAAACCAGGGCATGCCGGCAGCCTCCCCTTCAATATCGTCAGAGTCCGGGAAGTGCGCATGATGATGAAGGTGGACGGTGCGGTAGGCATGGCCGCTTCGGAACGCGAGCAGCTCGACGGCTGAGAGCAGAGCCTCGTTCAGCCAACCGGGCAACTTGAGGTTGCGATGCACCAGGTCGTGGGAGGTCGAGGCGTAGGTGAGGAAGCTCAACATCACCGGACAGAGCAACGCGAACAGCCAATGGCCGCTGGCGGCCAACGCGAAGAACGACGCGGTGAGCCCGAACGGCAGGATCAACGAGAATGCCTTCCGCCAACCCGAGACCTTCAGCAGGTCGCGGCCCAGGGCATCCAAGGTAGGCAGATCGCGTGGTCGATTCGACATGAGGTCTCGGTCGAGTTTGGAAGAGTTCGCTCGCCACGGCAAGCGGGCGGGATCAGGCGACGAAGCGGTCGTAGCTCTGCCGTTTTTTCCGCCCGAGCACCCAAAGCCGGCGCGGCTGGTTATCCGCGAAAGGAATCACGGACCGATCTCCTCCATTCTTTGCGGCGGCTCGACCTCCGGCCGCAGCCTCTCCCACTCTTCGGCGGAGCGCACCCGGTGGACGCGCATCAGGTTGCTGAGCGGCCGTTCGCGGATCGGGTGGCCCATGAGTACGATGATCCGGTCGCCCGGCTCGCAGAGGCCGGCGAGCTGGAGCTTCCGGTCGACCAGCTGGATCATGCCGTCCAAGTGCTCGACGTCGCCGTCGGCGAGCAGCGGCCGGACCCCCCAGACCAACTGCAGTTGGCGGGCGACCCGCGGGTCGGGCGTGAACGCCACGATCGGCGCTTCGGGCCGGTAACGGGCGGTTAGTCGGGCGGTGAAACCGCTTTGGGAAAACGCGACGATCCGCCGCACGCCCAGCTCGTCGGCGGCGAACACCGCGGCGGCCGAGACGAGATCCGGCACGTCGAGCGACGGGTCGCACTCCGGCGCGGTCGCGGTCGGGTCGAGCGGGGTACGGCGCCGCACCTGCTCGGCGCCGAGCGGCCGGAAGGCGGTGCGCGGCGGCCGGCGGCGCCGATCGTACGCCTCGGCTTCGAGGATGATGCCGGCCATCGTCCGCACGACCTCCACCGGGTAGCGGCCGACGGTGGTCTCGCCCGAGAGCATCAAGGCGTCGGTGCCGTCGAACACGGCGTTTGCCACATCGGTCGCCTCGGCACGCGTCGGCCGCGGCTGTTCGATCATCGATTCGAGCATCTGGGTGGCGACGATCACCGGTTTGCCCGCACGGCGCGCGGCGGCGATGATCTCCTTCTGCCAGACCGGAACGGTGGCGAGGGCGACCTCCACGCCGAGATCGCCGCGGGCGACCATCACGCCGTCGGCGACGGCGCAGATCTCGTTCAGGTTCTTGAGCGCCGCGGCCCGTTCGAGCTTCGCGATGATCGGGATCGCGCCGCCCGCTTCGAGGGCCAACGCACGGATCACTTCGATGTGCGCCGCCTCGCCGACGAAGCTCGCCGCGAGAAAGTCGGCCCCCTCGGCGACGGCGAACGCAATGTCGCTCGCGTCTTTGGCCGAGATCAAAAACGGCAGGGTGGAGTCGGGCAGGTTCAAACCTTTGCGGCTCCGGATCGGTCCGCCGTTCGCCACCCGGGCGACCAGCACCGCCCCCTCGCGCGCCTCGATCGCCAGCTCGATCAGCCCCGCGTCGATTAGCACCCGCTCGCCCGGGGCGAGGTGGGCGAGAAACGCCGGATCGTCGACGGCCAAGTCGGCGCCTTCCGCCGCCTCGCCCAAGCGCACCACCTCGCCCGCGACGAGCATTCGCCGGTCGCCGGGGATCAGCCCACGCCGATAGCGCGGCCCCATCAGGTCAAGGACGATCGGCACGTGCCGACGGACCGCGAGCGCCACCAGGCGCACCCGGCTGATCGTCTCCCGGTGCTCGTCTTGGGTGCCGTGGGACAAATTGAGTCGAATCAGATCGACACCGACCTCCAGCAGCTCGCGGAGCACCGACTCCTCCGAGCTTGCAGGGCCGAGTGTCGCCATGATCTTGGCGCGTCGTTCCGTCATAGGGGGCGGAGTCTACGGCAGGGAGGGTGTCTGAGCGGGTCAGATCGCGAGCGGCGCAACAAAGCCACGCCCGATTCCGTATTAGTCCTGTAGTACACTGATTCACGGTCGCTGACGCTTCGGAGAATGGATGATCGAGCTGGAAGGCCTGACCAAGACGTACGCCGACGGCACCCAGGCGCTCCGTGGGTTGGATTTGGCGTTGGACCGGGGGATGGTTGGCCTTTTGGGTCCGAACGGGGCGGGGAAGACGACGTTTCTGTCGATCCTGGTTCTGGCGCTTGAGCCGAGCGCGGGGCGGCGCGTGTACGACGGGCTTGATGCCGCGCGGGCTCGATCGCGGCCGGCGATTCGGCGGTCGATCGGCTATCTGCCGCAGGACTACCGGCCGCTCGCCGGATTGACCGGGCGGGAGTACCTGCTCCACTGCGCCCGGCTGCGGGGAGTTCCGCTCTCCCGCCGGGCGCTCGAAGAGCGGACGCGGGAGCTGCTCTCGGCGGTGGGGCTCGCCGAGGCCGCCGACCGGCGGGCGATCGAGTATTCGGGCGGCATGCAGCGGCGTCTCGGGGTGGCGCAGGCGATCATCCATTCGCCGCGGCTCTTGGTGGTGGACGAGCCGACGGCGGGGCTCGACCCGGAGGAGCGGATTCGTTTTCGCACGCTGATCGGCGAGGTGGCCGAGCAGACGGCGGTCCTGCTTTCGACCCACATCGTCGAAGACGTCGAGGCGACCTGCCCGCGGCTGGTGGTGATCGGCCAGGGGCGCCTGCTGTTCGACGGCACGCCCACTGAGCTGCTGCGCGGCGCGTCCGGTCATCTGTTCCGGTTTCCGGCCGGAGAGCCGCTGCCGCCGGGAGCCGTCGAGGTCACCTACCGGGCCGACCGGGACGGGGCGGTCGAGCGGGTGGTTTGGAGCGAGACGCCGATTCCCGGGGCTCCGCCGCGCCCGGCCGGACTCGAAGAGGCTTATGGCGCGTTCCTCGCGTTGAGCGGCGTGGCGGCTGCCGGCCCCCAAGAGAGGAAGGCGGCGTGAGGCTCACCGCGGCGTTCATTCGTCATGAGCTGCGGATCGAGCGGCGTTCGCTGCGCTTTCGCGCCTTCGCGGTGGGCTACGTCCTGCTCGGCTGCGTGCCGGCGGCGGCGATTCACCTGCTTCGCGAGCGGCTCGATTACGTGATCGGCGGCGCTACCTACGCGAGCGCGACGTTGACCTTGCTGCCGCTCTTGTCGGTGCTGCTGGCCGCCCTCCTTTCGATGGATGGAATCAGCCGCGAACGCGGCACGGGCGCCTGGACCACGGCGACTCTTTCCGGGGTCACCAACGTGGGTTATCTGCTGCGCCGTTTCGTGGCGCTCCTGGCGCTCCTGCTGCCTTTGACCGCGATCCCTTTGCTCGTCGCGGCGGGCCTCGCGGTGGCCGATGTCGGCGCCGTCGCCGCCTCGAACCTGGCGCCGTTTTACGGCCCTTGGCTGCTTCACGTCGTGCCGTGGACGGCGGCGGCCTCCGCGCTTGCCCTCGGCCTCGGGACGATCGGTGGCAACGCGGTCGGTTCGTTTCTGCTCGCGGCCCTGCTGTTCGGGGTCGTTCCGGCGGCGGGAAACGAGGCGCTGAACCGGTTCGGGATGCGGTTCGATTCCCCCCTCACTGGCCTCGACCTTATGCCGGCGCGGTGGACCGTGATTCTCCTCCCGGCGTCCTTTAAGGTCCAGGACGACCGGTGGACCTGGATGTTCCCCCTGCCCGAGACCGAGGCGGGCTTCGATCTCGGAACCGCGGCCGAGCAGAACCTTTCCGAAGGGCTTCTGTTCGGCGCATCGGCCGCGGCGGCGCTGGGGATTGCCGTGCTGTTCCTGCGGCGCACCCGGCCGGACGTCCGGCCCCAGCGCGTCCGGCCGGAACACCCGCTGCGCAACTTCCTGGTCGCCTTCGGCCGCCTGCGCGAGCAGTACACGCCGGACCCCAAGCCGGCGCCCGCGGATCTGCTCGCCCTCGTCTGCGCCCTGGGCCTGGCGGCGGGAGCGGTGGGCCTCGAAAGTGCGCGCGCCGTCGGTTACGAGCGGCTGGCCGAGCGGCGCTATCGGGCGGAAAGGGGTGGCAAGCCCGCGCCGATGGCGGTCTCGGTGGTGCCGGAAACCTGGCGCATCGACGGGCGGTTCGAGACGTCGGGCAAGGTCGAGGTCGAAGTTCGCGGCACGCTCAGAAACGGCGGCCGCGTGCCGCAGAGGCACCTGGCCTTCTCCCTCAATCCCGATCTGGCGGTGACCACCGCGACCGCCGACCGGGGCCGGGTCGCCGTCGGCCGAGAGTGGGACCGGCTGGCGATCGAGCTCGATCCGCCGATCCCGCCGGGTGGCCGGCGAGAGATTCGGCTTCGTCTTGCCGGCCTCCCGAGGGCGAACCATTTCAGCCTTCCGCAGGGGGGAGACGTCGCCTCCTTCACGCGCGCCTTCGAGAAAAACCGCAACGCACGGCTCGGCCACGACCGCGCGGACCTCTCGCGCAGCTACCGGGTGCCGGCGATCTCGGGGCTGCGGGTGGACCTTTCGGCCGACGACTTGACCCCCGTTCCCCGCTACACGACCTGGGCGCAGGAGGGGGACGGCGGCGTCGCCGACGAGGTCTATTTTCCCGTTGCGCGAGCGGAGATCGCCCTGGCCGTGCCACGCGATCTGCTGGTCGCGGACAGCTGCGGCGGAATTTCCGATCCGGCCGGTCGAACCGCGGGCCGGCTGAACAGCCGGTGCAGCCTCTCGCTGTCCGAGCTGACGGTTCGCGGCGGTCGCCAGCGTTTGCTGCCCCAAAGCACCCCGGACGGGGTCGCGGTAGGAGTCTTCCCGGTCCATCGCGCCGCGGGGGAGCTGCACCTGGGGCTCTTTGCCGGCAGCTCGAAGTTGATGGAGGAGGCCTGGCCCGCCCATGGGGACCCTGACGGAGGTGTTTCGGATAAGACCGGCCTGGGCCGCTTGGTGATTCTGGAGTGGCCGGGCGAAGGGGTTCACGATCGCCTGCATCTGAACCTGCTTTTCGGCCGCTATCGCGATCCGTACGAGTCTTGGGTCACGGTGATCGGCAATCTGGCGTTCCTGGGGGAGACCGATTTGATCGCCACCGTGCCGCTGCCGCCCGAGCGGCTGGCGGCGGAGATCGTCTCGTCGCGCCTGGCGAGGCGGCGCCGGTTCGCGCCCGACGAGTCGCTGTTCTTCCGCCAGCTTCTGCGGACCCTGGTTCTCGAACGGCTCGGCCTCGGGGCGCAGACCGGCGCGGTGGTGGGGCCGCTGTCGCCGCAGCAGATGGCGTCGGTGCGGACGCCCGCCGTTCATCCTCTTTCCTACGGCTACTGGAACAGCCGCTTCCCGTCGCTGATCGCGGCCCTCGGCCGGCGGGCCGGCGCGGAGGCGCTCCGCTCGTCGGTCGAGGAATTGCTCGCCCCCGGTCTCGAGCACGCCCAAACCCCGGCGACCTTCGAGGAGTTCGCGTCGATCTTGAAGCGGCGGAGCGAGCGCGACATCGAGCCGATGATCCGCGACTTCTTCCTCGCCGGCAAACTTCCGGAGCTGGTGCTCGAAGAGGTGAATTTCGAACCCGCCGGAGGGGGCTGGCGGGTTACCGGCAAGGTCCACAACCTGGCCGATGGCGAGGCGATCTGCCGCCTTGTCCTCACCACCGAGCTGGGGCCGGTCGAATCCGAAATCCGGATCGGCACGAAAGAGATCACGCCTTTCGCCTTCACGACCGCTCATCGGCCGCAAGGAGTCTTTCTCGATCCCGATCAGGAGTGTCATCGCATGGTGCGGCTGGGGCTGCCGCGCGACCGGGTCTACCTGCAAGGGGTCCGCAGGTGACGGGGGCGCTTCGGAAGCCGCTGTCGCTGCCGCCCGGGCTCAGCCGGTGGGCGGACCGCCTACGGCGCCTGCTGCGGACGACGCGCCTGTCGCTGGAGCTATTGCTCGGCCGGCGCCTGCTGGTGTTCGCCGCGGTCGATTTTCTGGCGATCTTGGCGGCGCTGTTCTCGATGCTGCTCGGCGCAGGCGACGAGCCGGCGGCGGTCTGGTCGGGAATCGTGCTGCCGCCGTTCCTGCTGCTCGGCCTGCCGGCTCTTTCCGGCGTCGTTGAGGTCGAACGGCGGGCCGGCTGTCTCGACCTCGCGCTCACCACGCCCGCCGCGGAAGGATACTTCCTGCGCCGCGTGGCCTCGGTGTGCGGCGTTCTTTGCCTTCAGGGCTGGCTGCTGATGGGCATCGACTGGCTGCACGAAGGCGGAAAGGGTTTTCCGCTGCTCCCGGTCTTGGTGCAGGTGGCAATCCTCTCGCTCTTTCTGGGGGCGGCCGCGCTTTTCTGGGCGGTGCGGCTCAAGAGCGGCGGAGCGGTCTGGCTGGCGTCGATGGGGACCGTTCTCGCCTTCTCCCGCTGGTTTTTCCTGAGCCCGGTCCCCGACCGGCATCACGGGGTGTGGAACGGCTGGCTGCCCGGCCCCGAAGAATCGCTTTCCTGGTTGGGCGGCGCCCTCGTACTCGGTGCCGCCACGCTGATCCTTTTTCTCTATGCCCGCCGACGCTTGCGCCGGCCGGAGACGCTCGTTTCGTAATGGAGATCGCCATGAAGACCCAGGCGCCGAAGATTCGCCTCGTGCTGTTGCCCGCCGTTCTGCTGTCGCTCGGGGCCTGCACCCAGGCGCCCGCTCCGCCGCCCGAAGAGGCGCCCGCGGCGCCCGTGCGGCTGGAGGTGGCCCAGCGCGAGACCTTTCAGCCGGAGCTGATGGTGCTCGGCACCGTCCAGCCGGGCGGAATGGCCGAGGTGACCGTGCCGACCGCCGGGAGAGTGATCTACCCGGATCGGTTCCCGGCCGGTTGGGTCGCGGGGGCCGAGGTGCGCGCGGGGGAGGTGCTCGCGCGGATTTCATTCGGCGACGCCTACGCGGACCTGGCCGAGGCGCGGCTGCGGGTCAAGGGAGCGGAATCGGAGGTCGCCCGCCACCAGCGGGCGTTTGACGCCGGGGTCGAGGCCGCCGTGATCCTCGCCTCGTTCAAAGCCGATTTGGAGATAGCCCGAAGCCGCCTCGCCGCGGCCGAAAACCGGCTCGGCCGGCTGTCGCTGCGGGCACCGCTCTCCGGCCGGCTGATCGTCGATTCCCGGATCGCGCCGCAGTCCGAGGTGGCGGTGGGAACGGTCCTCGGACGGATCGCCGCCGCCGGGGCGCTGTCGGTCGAGGGCCGGGCCGCGGCGGCGGATCGCGACCGGCTGCACGCGGGGCTCGCCGTGCGGTTCGGTGGCGAGGGACACGAGGCGGGAGCGGGAACGGTGCGCGAGGTGGCACCGGTCGTCGACGCCGGGGGGACGGTGAAACTCATCGTTGCCGTCGGCGATCCCGCCGGCCTGCCCGGTCCCGGCGAAGGGGTGGAAGTGCGCGTGGCGCTCGACCGCCACGAGCAGGCGCTCACCGTTCCCGAGGAGGCGCTGGTGGTGGCCGAGAGCGGCAGCGCGCTGTTCGTCGCCCAAAGGAGCCAAGGCCATCTGATCGCGCACCGGGAAGCGGTCGAAACGGGGGCGCGCGGCGGCGGCCGGGTCGAGATCCTGCGGGGTTTAAGCCCCGGCGACAAAGTGGTGGTGGGCGGCGCGGCGCTCCTTGCGGAAGGCGATCCGATCGCGGCGATTGAAAAGATCGAGAACGGCGGGGACGCGGGAGCGGCGCAAAAATGATTCGCCGCGCCGTCTCCCGGCCGATTTCTACTCTGATCGGCGCCTTCACTCTGGTGGTCTTAGGCACCGTCTCGCTGCTCCGGCTGCCGGTCTCGCTGCTGCCGGCGCTCGAACGGCCGCGGCTCGACGTCACGGTTGCGGTTCCCGGCCGCTCGCGCGAAGAGGTGCTCGATCGCTTCACCCGGCCGTTGGAAAGGCGGCTCGCCGCGATCTCGGGAGTTACTTCCGTGCGTACGACCACCGGAGACGGCTTTGTCCGCGCCCGGGTCGAAAGCGAGTGGCAGACCGACGCCGACCGGCTGCGGATCGAGACCGAGCGGCGGCTGGCCGATCTCGGCGACCTCGGGGGGACGGGCGAGGCGACGCTCGCGGTCGAAATGACAGCCGGCGATCCCGAGCCGATCATCGAGGTCGCGGTCCTGGGCGGTCCTGCGGAGGGGGGAGGAGCCGCGCGGAGCGATTTCGCCAAGAAACTGCTGGTGCCGGAGCTGGCGCGGATCGAAGGGGCGGGCCGGGTGGAGACGGTGGGATTGACCCCGCGCCATGCGGTGGTCTACCCCCAGGCGGCCGCCCTCACCGCCCGTGGCCTGACCGCCGCCGACCTGGTGGCGCGCCTACGCACGGTGGGGATCGACGCCGCCGCCGGCCGGGCGCGTTCGGGCGCCTCGGTCCGGCCGCTGCTGGTGCGCGAAGAGGCGCTGTCGCTCGATGCGCTCCGGGCGCTGCGCATTCCGGGGCCGCGGGGCGAGAGCGTGGTCGGCGACGTCGCGCGGATCGACCTCGAGGAGGTACAGGATGGAACGTTCTTCCGCCTTGCCGGCCAAGACGGCGCCTTGGTGCGGGTCTTCCGCGCGCCGGAGGCGAACGCTGTCGCTCTGGCGGCTGCGGTGCGGGCGCGGACCGCGGAACTCTCCGCCCGCGCGGGCTCAGGATTGAAACTCGCGGTGGTCGACGACCGCAGCCGCGAGGTGCTGGGGGCGCTCGGCGAGTTGGGGCTCGGCGCGCTGTTCGGCCTGCTGCTCGGGACCGCGGTGCTGCGCCTGATCCTAGGGCATTGGCGGCCGACGCTCGGCCTTGCGGTGGTGGTACCCGCGTCGCTGCTCACCGCGTTCGTCGGGTTTTCGCTCTGGGGCGCCGCGCTCGACGTGGTGTCGCTCGCGGGGCTCGCGCTCGCCGCCGGCATGCTGGTCGACAGCTCGATCGTGGTGCTCGAAGCGATCGAGACCGCCCGATCCCAGGGGGCGCCCGAGCCGGCGATCGCCGGGGCGCGCCAGATCGCCCTGCCGGTGATCGCGAGCTTTTGCACCACCGCGGTGGTCTTCCTGCCGCTGATCTACCTGCACGGCCTCGCCCGCGCGTTCTTCGGCGTCCAGGCTTTCGCCATCGTCACCTCGCTCGCCGCCTCGCTCCTTTTCTCCTTAACGCTGACGCCGGTCCTCGCCGGTAATCGAACGGAGCGAAGGGAGCGCAGTGAGCGCGGGGGGCTGGAGGAGAACACCGCCGGCCGTAGCGTCGGGCGAGGGCGATACTTGAGCCTGCTCGATCGGGTGCTCGCGCGGCCCTTCTTGGTGGTCGTAGCGGCGCTCTTCGTCGCCGCACTCGCCCTGCTGGCCTTTGCCCGTCTGCCGCGCGAGCTGGTGCCCGAAGCGGTTTCGGCGGATCTCGTCGTCCGTTGGCGCCTCGCGCCGGATCTCACCCCGGAAGCGGCGCGAAAGCTGGGGGTGGCGGTGGAAGAACTGGCCGCGCGCACTCTGGCGGCCGCGGAAAAGGCCGGCGGAAAGGCGCCGGAACGGACGGCGCTCCAACTGCCGCCGCCCGAGCCGGGCGAGGACCGCGACGAGACCGGGCGGCTCTTCCTCACCTTTCCCGATGTCGAAAGCGCCGCCCGAGCGCGCCCTCGCCTCGCGGCGGCGCTCGCTCGGCTGCCCGATGTCGAGACCTGGATCGAGCCCCGCCCGAGCGCCTTCGTCGACGCGATTCAGAGCGCCGGCCGGCGGCTCGAGGTGGTCGCGACCGCCGCCGATCCCGCCCGGGCCGAGGCGCTCGCCGCGCGCGCCGCCGCAGCCCTGGGCGCGACATCCAAGGAGCGGCGGCGGGCGGCTTCAAGCGACCGTCCGCAGGCCGCCGTTCTGCTTTCGTGGGATCTCGCCCGCCTGGCCGCCTTGGGTCTGGACCGGGCGCTGGTAGAAACCCAGGTGCGACAGAGTTTGGGCGACCAGGTCGCCGGGCGCCTACATCTCGAAGGGGTCGAGCCGGAGATTCTGGTGCGCGCCGTCGAGCCGGCCGATCCGCGTCTGCTGCCGGTCAGCCTTCCCGCCTCGGCCGAGCCCGGCGGTTTCGGCGGCGTGGTGCCGCTCGCCGCTCTCGCGCGGCTGGTGCCGGGCGCCCGGCCTTCCTATCTCGAACGGCAGGACGGCCGGCCGGCCGCGCGGCGGGCGTTCGAATCGGTGCATGGCGATCCGGAGGCGGCGCTCGCGCGGCTGAACCAGGAGACGAAACGCGGCGCGGGCGAGGAGATCTCGCTTGCCGGCCAGGCGCTGGAGCTGCGCCGGGCCTTCGGTCAGCTCCGGCTCGCGCTCCTGCTCTCGTTCGCCCTGGTCTTCTTGACCGTCGCCGCGCTCTACGAGTCGTTCCGCATTCCGCTGGTCGTCATGGTGACCGTGCCGGTCGCCCTGGGCGGCGCCTTGGGACTGCTGCTGCTCGCCGGCCAGAGCCTCAACATTCTTTCGTTCCTCGGGCTGATTCTGCTCGGCGGGATCGTCGCGAACAACGCGATCGTCCTGGTCCACCGGATCGAAGAAAACCGGCGGGCGGTTCCGGCGGCCCCCGAGCACACCGAGTCGCCCAGGGAGCGGATCACAACCGCCATCCGCCGCGCCGCCGCCGAGCGCTATCGGCCGATCGTAATGACCACCCTTTGCACGCTCGCCGGAATGCTCCCTCTGGCGGCGCTCGGCGGTCCCGGGGTCGAGCTGCGGCGGTCGCTGGCGTTGGCGGTGATGGGCGGGACGCTCACGTCGGTGTTCGCTTCGCTCCTTCTGGTGCCGGTGCTTTATCGGGCTCTCGCAAAATGAGGGCAATCTCCCGCCTGGTGGCGACCTCCGGGCTGCTGCTCCTGGGCGCCGTCGCGTTCGAACGGCTGCCGCTCGACTATCTGCCGAAGCGGAGCTTTCCGGAGCTGACAGTCGCCTTGACGTTGCCCGAGGCGCGGGAGCCGGCGGTGGTCGCGCGCGATTGGGTGGAGGAGATTGAAGCCGCGATCCGCTCGCTGGGGCGCGTGCGCGGCACGGCGGGAGAGGTGCGCTCGGACGGCGCCGAGCTGCGCGTCCGATTCGCACCCGGCACCGATCCGGAAAGCAAGGCGGCGCGCCTGGGGTCCGAGCTGACCTCTCTGCGTCGCCGGCTGCCGCGCGGAGCGGTTCTCTCGGTTGATCCGGCATCTCAGGCCGAGGGAAACCTGTTGGCTCTCGTCTGGCTCTCTGGAGTCAGCTCCGATGCTGCCGCCGAGGCGGCGGCCGAGGAGCTGCGCGGTGTGCCCGGCGTGCGCTCGGTGGATGCCCTGGGCGTTCGGCGCGAAGAGCTGCGGGTGGAGCTGGCCGCCGGGACCCTCGATCCGGCCGGCGCCGCGGCGCGGGTGCGGGCCCTGCTCGACAGCGCGCTCCGGCAGAGCCAGTTGGGATACGACGTCCAGGGCGATCGCCGGTTGCCGGTGATCGTCGAGGCGACCTCCGCGGAGAGGCTCGGGCAGGTTCCGGTGTCGCTCCGCTCCGGTGGAGTCGCACCTCTTGCAACCCTGGCGACCGTCCGGTCCCGCTGGCCCGATCCGCTGTTTCGCGTCCGCTACCAGGGCAAACCGGCGCGCGCTCTGTTCGTCTGGCGGGCCGAAGGCGCGCAGGTGCTCGCCGCCGACCGGGCGCTGCGGCAAAAGGTCGAACAGATGTCGAGCCGGCCGGGCGGCGTGAAAGGCACCGTCGATTGGAGCGAGGCAGAGCCGCTGCGCACCCTACTCGGCCATCTGGGGCTGGGCCTGCTGATCGCGGCGCTCGCCGCCGCCGCTCTGGGCTGGCGCCTGGGCGGCCGGTTCGGAGGTCGTCTGGGAGGTCGTCTGGGAGCCGTGACCTTCGGCCTGGCACTGCCGGCGGGTCTCGCCGCTGCGGCCAACGCGCTTTGGCTCGCGGGCGTTCCTCTCTATGTCACCACGCTGGTCGCCGCAGTGCTCGGCGCCACCGCCGCGCTGCCCGCGGCGGCTTTGCGGCTCGGCCGGATCGACGGGCGGGGATTCTGGATTCTCGCGGCCACCACCGCGGCGACCGCCGCTGCGGTGCCCGTGGCGGTCGGCCTGGCCGGTCAGGAGCTGGGACCGTTGCTGGCCGAGCCGGCGCGCGCGTTTCTTCTCTCGACCGCGGCGGCGGTTCTCGCCGCGGCCCTCCTGCCGGCCGCTTCTCGTCGATCCGGGTCCGGCGGCGCTGTCTCACCCACCCGTTCCGGTCGCCGGGGTTCGGCGGCGAACGCCTGGACGGCCGGCTTGGCCGGGCTTCAGCGCCGGGCTCTGCGCGATCCCGGCACGTCGGTCTTGATGCTCTCGACCGCCTGCGGCTTGGCCGCGGCATTGTTCGGGCCGACGCTCGTGCCCCGGCCGGGCGATCTCTCTCCCGACGGCGGCACGTTCGACATCCGCTTGAATCTGCCCGATGGCGCCACCCTGGCGGAGACCGAGACCCAAGTGCGCGGGGTGGAAGAACAACTCGCCAAGACCGAGGAGGTCGAGCGCTTCTGGAGCAGCTCGCGCGCCGGCCGTGGGCTCGTCAGAGTGGAGGTGCGCCCGAAGGATCGGCGCCCCGACCGACTCGCCTGGCTCGCGACGAACATCCGCTACCGGATTCCGGGAGCGGCCGCGGCGCGGATCGAAACCGGCGCGGGGGCTGCCGGCGGCGGCGCTTTCGCCGTCGATCTCGAAGACCACGCAAAAGCCGACGAGGAGGGGCTGTTCTATCGCATGGTCCTCTCCGGCGGCGACCTCGACCTGTTGACCACCGCCTACCGGCGCATCCTCTACCGCCTGGCCGAGTTCCAGGTGCGGCCGCGCTCGATCACCGGCTGGGAAGATCCGTCCGTGCTGCTGACCCTGCGGCCCAGGCCCGGAGCGGTGGGACGAGATGTCTCCGAGATCGCGACCGCTTTTGCCCAGACGAGCGGCGGCCCGGTGCCGCTGCCGCTCCCTCCCGGACCGGGAGGCGTCTCCCGCTCGCTGGTGGTCGTGCCGGCCGGAGCGCCGGCCGATCCCGATCGCGCCGTGCCGCTGGTGGCGAATCTGATGGAGCGCCCCCTTCGCCTGGGGGATCGGACGCTCGTACCGGCCGCAACGCTCGCGCTCTTCCAGGATTCGGTCATCCCCAGGGTGAGCCGGCAGTCCGGCCGCTTCGTCGTGCCGATCGAGTTTCGCCTGCATCAAAGTGCCGAGGAGGTGCGAGTCGAACGGCGGAAGGAGATCGACCGGGGCCTTGCCCATCTTCGACTGCCGGCTGGAGTCGATCTCGAAAGGCCAACCCTCTCTCTCCTCTTCTGGCAGCCGGATCGCCTCCGGATGATCGGCCTGGCTCTCGCCGTGCCGCTGCTCCTGTTCGTCGTCGCCGCCTGGCGCTTGGGGGGCCTGCTCTCCGCACTTGTGGCCTTGGTGCCCCTCGCGGCGGGACTGTTCGCCGCCACGCCGCTCGTCGCCGCCACACTGGGCCAAGTTGATGAGCTGACGGTTCTAGCGCTGGTTGCGAGCCTTTGCCTCACCCTGCCGTTGTCCGCGGAGGTGGCCGAGGTGGCGGAATCGGCCGAAGCCGTTCGCTTGAGCCGCGGCCTTGAGGCGGCCGGACCGGCGGGCGCGGGGCAATACCGCGGCCTGCGCCGGGAGACTCCGTGGCTCGCCGCCTCTTTGATCCCCACGGCTCTGGCGCTCGCCCTGCCCACGCTCGGCGCCGATTTCATTCGCTGCCGGTGGGTGGTGCCACTGCGCGCCGCCGCCCTCTGCGGCGCCGTGGCCTTGGGCGTCACCCTGCTCGTCGTACCTCCCCTGCGCCTGGCCGTCGCCCGTTGGCAGGCGCGCGACCCGGAAGCGATCCGTCGCCGCCGACAGCCGCCCGAGTGGAGCGCCGCGGGTGCCGTCGGTCTTCCGACGCTCGCTGTGCGCAGCCTGACCAAGAGGTACGCCTCGGGGCACAAGGCCCTATCCGGCGTGAGCTTCGAGCTGACTCCGGGAATCACCGGCCTGCTCGGGCCGAACGGCGCGGGCAAGACCACCCTGCTTCGCCTGCTGACCGGCCTGCTCTCGCCCAGCCGCGGCTCGGTATCGTTCCGCGGCGTGCCGGTGACCGCAGACGACCTCGCCGAGTACCGGCTGCGGATCGGCTTCCTGCCCCAGGAGTTCAACGCCTATCCCGATTTCACCGCCGAGCAGTTTCTCGACCATTGGGGACTGGAACGCGGCATCGACAACTCCTCCGAGCGGGGGGCCGAAATCGGCAAGCTCCTCGCCGCCGTGGGGTTGGCCGAGCACGCGGGGCGCAAGGTGCGCGATTTCTCCGGCGGCATGCGGCAAATGGTGGGCATCGCCCGCTGCCTCCTCGGCGCGCCGCCGATCTTGATCGTCGACGAGCCCACGACCGGCCTCGACATCGAATCGCGCGGCCGGTTCCGCCAGATCCTGCTCGAACAGGCGGCGGACCGCATCGTCCTCTTTTCCACCCACATCGCGAGCGACATCGAAGCCGCCGCCTCGCGCATCCTCTTGATCCACCGCGGCCGGCTGCGCTTCGACGGCCGGCCCGAAGATCTCCTCGCCCGCGCTCAGGGCCGGGTCTTCACCGCCCTGGTCCAAGACGCCGAATTGGCCGCCTTCAGCCACCGCTACAGAGTCACCGCTCGCCTCCGCCGCCTGGAAGGCCTGGAAGTCCGAGCCGTCGCCCGGCCGGGCGATTCAATAGCAGGCGACCTCGCCGAGCCGAACCTCGAAGAGGCCTACCTCGCCGAGATCGAGCGTGTGGATGCCGCGGAAGGGCGCGAGCGGCGGGCGGAGAGTTTTTCGTTCCTGGGGGGGTGACGAACCCGCCCCCCGCCCTGGTACGATCCGCCTCCCTGTTGGAGGTTTCGAACGATGGCGATGTTTGACGGTCTGCAAAACAAGCTGCAAGAGGTCTTCCGCAACCTGCGGGGCGAAGGAAAGATCTCGGAGGAGGTGCTCTCGGGCGCGCTCCGCCAGATCCGGCTCGCGCTGCTCGAAGCGGATGTCCATATCCGGGTGGTCAAGCCGTTCGTCGAGCGGATCAAAGAGCGGGCGCTCGGCGCGGAGGTGATGGAGAGCCTCTCCCCGGCGCAACAGGTGGTGAAGATCGTCCGCGACGAGCTGGCCCTGCTGCTCGGCGACGAGGGCAAGGAGTTGCAGCTCACCAGTCGTCCGTCGATCGTTCTGCTCTGCGGCCTTCAAGGCTCCGGCAAGACGACTACCGCGGGCAAGCTCGCCAAGCGCCTGGTGGGCAAGGGGCGCCACCCGATCCTGGTCGCAGGCGATCTTCAACGCGCTGCGGCGGTCGAGCAGCTCCAGCAGGTGGGCAAAATCGCCGGGGTACCGGTGGTGACGCCCGAACCGGGAGAGGACGTGATCGGCGTCGCCGAACGGGCGCTCAAAATCGCGCGTGACCGCGGCAACGATGTGGTGATCGTCGACACCGCCGGCCGTCTCCACGTCGACCAAGCCCTGATGGCCGAGATCGCCCAGCTCGCTGCGCGCTTGAAGCCGGACGAGGCGCTTTTCGTCGCCGACTCGATGACCGGCCAAGACGCGGTGAAAAGCGCCGAGCAGTTCGCCGCGGTGGTGCCGCTCACGGGAGCGATCCTCACCAAGCTCGACGGCGACTCCCGCGGCGGTGCGGCGCTGTCGATCCGCACAGTCGCCAAGGTCCCCATCCGGATGGTCGGAACGGGCGAAAAAGTCGACGACCTCGAGCTGTTCCACCCCGAGCGAATGGCCTCCCGGATGATCGGCATGGGCGACGTCCTGTCGCTGATCGAAAAAGCCGAAAAGGGGATCGACGTCGAAGAGGCCAAGCGCCTCGCTGAGCGGGCGGTCTCCCAGGAGTTCTCGCTCGAAGACCTGCGCGACCAACTGCGCCAGATGAGAAAGCTCGGTCCGCTCGCCTCGATCCTCGAAATGCTGCCCAAAGTGGGACCGCTCCGCGACCTCGACGCCTCGAAGGTCGACGAAGGTGGCCTGGTCCGTATCGAGGCGATGATCAACTCGATGACCCCCCAGGAGCGCCGCCGGCCGGACGTGATCAACGGCAGCCGCAAGATCCGCATCGCCAAGGGTTCCGGCACCTCGGTGCAGGAGATCAACCGCCTGCTCAAGCAGCACAAGATGATGAAAAAGATGATGAAGGGCGTCCAGGGCAAGTTCATGCGCCGGGCGATGGGGATGAAGGGGAAGCGGTAGGGGGCTCAGGAACTCTCCGCTGAACGTGCACCGTCACCGCCACACCGCCGACCGGCCCAGAGATCCCTTCCCGAACTCTCGACTTGCGCGGCGACTTGTCCGGTGAAATCCGGAATGGGAATGCGAGTCGCCGCTTTACGATCGCCGATGCGTCGGCGCACTCCAAATGGGGAGGACCTGCTTCCCTGCGAGGACGTCCGGCGCAAAGGGTGAGGATTGGAAGTTGGGGCCCGGTCGAAGACACTGAACCTGCTACAGTTGCCTTCCACGATCCAAAGGCCAAGGAGATCGTAAATGGACGTGCATCTCTCAGGTGACCTCGAACGCCTCGTTTTGAACAAGGTCGAGAGGGGACTCTATCGGTCAGCCGATGAAGTGATCAGCGAGGCCCTGCATGCCCTCGACGAACGCGACCAGGATCTGGATACCCGCGCGATGGCGTTCAAGGCGAACATTGTGGAACGTCTCCAAAATGGACCAGCCACCTCAATGGATTTTTCTGGCCTAAAACGGCGAATCCACGAAGAGATCGAGGCTCGCAGAAGCACTAGTTCGTAGGGTAGTCCCAGCCACCCCATGGGTAGCGTCAAAAAGTACCCCGCGGCGGAGGCCGACCTGGTCGAGATCGGCGTTTTCATCGCAGAGGACAGCCCGGGCAATGCGGATCGCTTCGTTGATGCCCTCGAACGGGAGTGCCAGAAGCTCGCCGATTCGCCATTTATCCTCGGTCGAAGCTGTGAGGGCCTGCATCCCGATCTTCGCCGCCACAACTTCAAACGCTACGCGATCGTCTACCAGCCGGTTCCGGACGGCATTGAGCTGGTCGGTGTCTTTCAGGGGAGCCGCGACCTGGAGGCGATCTTTGAGCGGCTTACCGACCGTCTCTTCTCGTATCGAAACCAACCTGGGACCGCCTGACCCAACCTTGCCCCCCGCCCCCCACTGTGCTGCAATCCCTGCCCGATGATCACCCGCGAGGAACGAGGACCGCAAGCGCTTCATCGAGGCGCAGCACCGGGCCACGATCGAACTGATCGAGGCGGGGCGTGTTGCGCAGCTTCGGGCTCTGGAAGCTCTGGAGGTGCTGCCCGAAGTCTTCGATCATTACGATCTCTGCGAGGTGCTCGGCTATGAGCTGGATCGAGGCGCGGCGCGGCGGAACCTTCAACTTCTGATCGAGAACGGCGTGCTCGTTCCCGTTCAGCGGGAGAACGAACGGTCTCGGCTCCGTTATCGCAGGGTCAAGGCCGCAGCGCCCGACGCGGAGGAATAACCCGGAAGGATTCAGCGGGCGTCGCGACGCGCGGAGGGCTCAGGCGATCGGGATCAGGACCGAGCGCACCCAGAAAAGGATCGAGCGCGCGGAGAACAGCGTTCAGCTCGCGTAGAAATGTGCTGAGGTCGCGTAGCGAAGGAGTGTGCTGGGTGATCTCAGGAGTGTTCTGGGTGATTTCAGAGGTGGTCTGGGGGATCTCAGCGGTGTTCTGGGCGATCTCAGGAGTGGTCTAGGGGATCTCAGGAGTGTTCTGCGCGATCTCAGGGGTGGTCCAGGGGATTCCAGAGGTTTCCTTGGTGACTTCAGTAGTGATCCAGGTGATCTCAGCGGTGTTCTGCGCGACGTCAGTAGTGGCCTGGGGGATTCCAGAGGCGTTCTGTGTGGCTTCAGCGGGTTTTTCGCCCGAATCACTCCTTTTCTGCGTGACTTGAGCGCGACTTCCGAGTGACGTCGCTCGTGCGCGTGGGACTTGAGCGGTCTTCTTGTGACTTCGGGCGATGGGTCCGGGCTACTTGGTACCGATCTTCGGCCAACCGGCGATCACCGCGCGATACCAGGCGCGGCGGAACGCGACGACACCGGGGAGAGCGCGGCGCAAACCACGCAGCTCGGGGTGTTTGGCGAAGATCGCGAGCGCTCCGGTCCAGGCTTTGAGCGGCGCGGTCGCCGCGAGCAGCTTCGGCGATCTCCACGTCGGGCCCGTGCCGAAGGCTTCCGGGTGGCGCGCTCGAAAGAGGTGGAAGTTCGATCCGTACCAGGTGGCGTGCGCTTCGAGGGCTGCGCGATCCTTTCGGACCGCCGCGTGCTCGACGATCGCGTCGGGCACGAAGGCGGTGGCGAACCCCGCGGCCCGGGCGCGGAGGATCCAGTCGAAATCCTCGCTGGTGGTGAGCGCCTCGTCGAATCCGCCGATCGACTCCCAGGCGTCGCGCCGGACGGCGAGGTTCAGGCTGCCGATCGCGCCGCGGGTATTCTCTTCGGCCGGCCGGTCGGCGAGCAGCTCGTGGAACGAGGCGATGTTGTCCGCCAGCGCCCAGAGGCTCGTCTCGTCGGGGTTTCGCGGAAAGGTCACGGCGCCCCCCGCGATGGGCGACCGGTCGAGGATGCCCGCCAGCCGTTCCGCCCAACCCGGAAATGGCCGGCAGTCGGCGTCGATGAACAGGATCTTCTCGGAGCGAGCTTCGGCGACCCCCAAGTTCCGCGCTGCGGCGGGGTTCACTCGTTCCGCCGTCTCGATCCACCGCACCGAGCCATCCCTTGGCACCAGGCCCGGCCGGTCGCTGCCGACCACGATCACTTCATGCGGCGGCTGGAGATTCCACTGCGAGCGGATGCCCAGAAGAGTCCTGGCGATCCACGGCGAATCGAGGTTGGGGATGACGATCGAGAGCAGGGGCATCGCGGCGGGAGAGTCTACCGTCTTGGCGCGTCCCTCCCGCCTTGGAAGAGCACCGTCGCCGTAGAATGAACCCCGATGCCATCCTCCCGTCTGCGCTCTCTACTCCTCGACCTCCGGTTCTACCTCCCCGTCGCCTTGGCGCTCGGGTTGACCATGAACGCGCTGGGCCACCTGCTGTGCCTGGCGTACTTCCGATACTGGTGGCAGGTGGCGACCTGTTACTGGGGTTATGTCGTGCCGATCGCCCTGCTGCTGCGCCGTCGTTCGACCGTAGACCAGCTCGGCTGGGGGACGCTGTCGATGATCCCCCTCGAATTGGCCGGATACGGTCTGGGGACTTCGCTGCCCTGTCCGGGCAACGCGATCGAGGCGATCCTCGGCATACGCAACTTTTCGCTCGCGATGGTGGTGATCTGCGGGGTAATTCCCTGGGTGCTGAATGCGCTGGTCGGCCGGATCGCGGGGCTCGCGACGATCGCAAAGGAACCGGCATGAAAGTTCAGTGCTCCGTGCGATCCGCCAACTGGGCGCGAGCCAAGCGCACGGCTTCTCGTAGCTTTTTCTCAAGCTCCGCCTTCGGCAGAGCTTTCGTCCAGTAGGTTGCTACATGAATGCCGCTCTTGCCGGGTTCGAGAAGCTCGACATGCTGCTGCCTTTTCCCGGCGCAGAGGATCAGTCCGATCGGCGGTTCGTCGTCGGGTTCGCATTCGTATCGCCGTAACCAGGCGAGATACAGCTCCATCTGTCCTTTGTCGGCCGCCTGGAAATCGCCGATCTTGAGTTCGATGGCCACCAACCGATGCAGCTTGCGGTGATAAAACAGCAGATCGAGGTAGTAGTCCTCATGGTCGATTTGCATCCGCTTCTGCCGGGCGACGAAGCAGAACCCGACGCCCAGCTCGAGCAAGAAAGCCTCCATCTCGCGGAGAATCGCAGCTTGCAGATCTTTCTCGGCATAGGTGTCCTGGAGCCCCAGAAAATCGAGCACGTACGGATCGCGAAAAACCAGATCGGGCGTTAACCGATCTTCCGCCTGCAGCGTTTCGAGCTCCTGCCTAATGAGCTGGTCAGGCTTTTTCGACAGCGCCGTTCGCTCGAACAGCATCGACTGGATCTTCTTTGCCAGTGTCCGCGTGTTCCAGTTTTCGATTCGACACATCGCGGCATAGAAGTCACGCTTCAGTGGATCGTCGAGATAGATGATCGATTTAAAGTGAGTCCACGACAATTGTCTCTGCAGTGCGGAGACAATTTTAGGATCGGGAAATGCCTCGGCAAAGCGGACGGTATGGTGTAGCGACTTTGCCGAAAAACCTCGCCCAAATTCCCGCTCTAATTGTCTCCCCAGAGCGGAGACAATCTCTTCTCCGTATTCGGCGCGTTTTCCCTTAAGGATGTCCTTGCAAATGCGAGTACCGATGTTCCAGTAAAGCAGCGTCAGTTCGGCGTTCACCGCTTGCGATGCCCGTTGTCGCGCTTCCAGGATCAGCGCTCGAACCTCGTCCAAGATCAATTTCGCCGACGAAGCCTGAAGGGCTGCCGGTTTGGCCTGAGCATCGCGCTCGATGTGGGCCTTCTTTTTCACGCCCATTGGGTGGCTCAGGGCACCACGAATGCCTCGCCCTACCGCGCGCCGTGGATCAACCGGCCCCAGTGCTTCGGGCGGAGGCCTTTCATTTTGGTGATTCGCTCTTCGGCGAGGCGCTCGGCGGCGATTTGGGTCGGGATCGATTCGACGCGGGAGATCTCGAAGACTCGCATCATGTTGTCGAAGATCCCCGTGGCCATCCTTTTCGCCCGCTCGCGGTTGTAGCTCGGCATCAGCTCGTTGTAGACGTTGATCAGCCCCCCCGCGTTGCCGACGAAATCGGGGGCGTAGAGGATGCCCCGGGCGTGGAGGTCGGCGCCATCGCGCTCCTCTTCGGCGAGTTGGTTGTTCGCGGCTCCGGCGACGATCCGGCATTTGAGCTTGGGGATCGTCTCGGGATTGATCGTGGCGCCGAGCGCGCAGGGGGCGACGATGTCGCAAGCGACTCCCAAGATCTCGTCCGTCGAGACGATTTCGACCCCGGCGGCGCGTGCCCGCTCTTGGGCCTGGGGATAGACATCGGCGCCGATCACCTTCGCTCCCTCCTCTTGGAGATAGCCCGCGAGGTGGAAGCCTACGTTGCCGAGCCCTTGAATCGCCACGCTTTTTCCGCCGAGAGCCGAATTGCCGAAGGCCACTTCGGCGGCGGCTTTCATCCCCTGGAGGACGCCGAACGCCGTCACGGGCGAGGGATCGCCGCTGCCGCCCATGGCGTCGGAGACTCCCGTCACCCAACGGGTCTCGGCGAGGATCGTTTCCATGTCGCGGACGCTCGTTCCGACGTCCTCGGCGGTGATGTAGTCGCCGCCGAGCGATTCGACGTACTGGCCGAAGCAGCGCAGCAGCGCCTCCGTCTTGTCCTTTTTTGCGTCGCCCAGGATGACCGCCTTGGCCCCCCCGAGCGTCAGGCCCGCCGCCGCGGCCTTATAGGTCATGCCGCGCGACAGGCGGAGCACGTCGTGCAGGGCCTCGTCGGTATTGGCATAGGGCCACATCCGCACGCCGCCCAAGCCTGGACCGAGGACCGTCGAGTGGACGGCGATGATCGCCTGCAGGCCCACGTCCGGGTTCGAGCAGAACACCACCCGTTCGTGCCCCATCGCCGCCATTTCTTGGAAGAGACCCATGACCGCTCCTTGCCTGAAGTGGAAGAATTTGTTCGAGCCGAAGGGAACAGTGTATCCGGTGGCCCTGAAGCGGGACAAACCGGCGGGCGGGGGAGGCTCAGGTCGGCGGCCCTACCCCTTCCGCGCCGCCCCACAGCTCGGTGACCAGCATGGCGGCCATCACGAGCGCGCCGCCGAGGGCGAGTTGGTGGCTCCAGGCTTCGACCCCGACGGCGACCGAAAACGCCGTGGCGAAGACCGGTTCCAGAGTAAAAATGACGCCCGTCTCGACCGCCGAGAGGTGCTGCTGGGCGTAGAGCTGGCAGAGGAAGGCGGCGGCGGTCGCAAGGACCCCCGTGAGCAGAATCGCGAACAGGGCATAGGGCGTGAACTCCGCCCGGGAGGGCGGCTCGATCAGCAAGGACGGCGCGGCGAGCAGGGCGATCAAGCCGAATTGGACGATCACCAGGCCGCGGATCGGCTCGCGGGCGACGGCGGTCTCGACCGCAAGGACGTAGACCGCGAAGACGAACGCCGAGATCAGCGTGATCCCATCTCCCCAGTTGAAGGCGCGGCCCGCCTCTCCCGCCGCCGGCCGGAACAGCACCCAGAGCCCCGCCGCGGCGACCATCGAGCCGATCGCCGGTCCGGGCTTGATCGTGCGTCCGAGCAGCTTGCCGAGGAACGGCACGATCACCACCGACAGCCCGGTCAGGAACGCCGAACGGGAAGGGGTCGTCCCCAGCAGGCCGTAGTTTTGGAGCGCAAAGCCCGCAAACAGCAGCAGGCCGAGGATCGCCCCCTGGCGGAACGTCTCCTTGCGCCAGACGACCCCGCGGGCGAGTGGCAGGAGCAGCAGCAGGGCGAGGGCGAAGCGGATCGCGATCAGGTGGAACACGGGCAGATCCGCGATCGCCCGCTGGACGATCACGAACGTCGTGCCCCAGATCAGGGCCGAGAACAGGAGCGCGGCGCGCGCGCGGAGGCGGATGTTGGGCACGCGCGGCGGTTAGAGGCCGGCCAGCGCCGCGAGCACCTGCTCGTCGTGGCCGTCGACCGAGACCTTCTTCCAGACCTTGCGCACGATGCCTTTGGAATCGATCAGGAAGGTCGAGCGCTGGATGCCCATCGACACCTTGCCGTACATGTTCTTCTCGCGCCAGGCACCGTAGGAGTCGGCGACCGCGTGGTCGGGGTCGGCGAGCAGCGGAAAGTTCAGGCTGTACTTGTCGCGGAATTTGCCGTGGCTCGCGACCGTGTCGGGCGAGACGCCGAGAACGATCGCGCCGCGCTCTTCGACCTCCGAGCGGCGGTCGCGAAAGGCACAGGCTTCCTTGGTGCAGCCGGGGGTGTCGTCCTTCGGGTAGAAATAGAGGACGACCGGCTTGCCGCGCAGCGCGGAAAGCCGAACCTCGCGGCCATCGTCGGCGGCGAGGGAAAAGTCGGGCGCGGTGGCGCCTTCTTCGATCCATTCGGACATGGGATTCTCCTTCCGGGGATTGCGGGACGGATTTCGTAGGGGCGCAGCATGCTGCGCCCTCTGTGGATTAGGGCTCGGCGCCCGTCTAGCTAGAACTGCACGTTTTGGACGTAGAACGCGGAGACCTCGATCTTATTCGCCGCAAGCTCTGTCGCCTGCTCCGGGGTGATCAGGAATGTGCCGGCTCGCTCGCCCGAAGGGGTCTCCAAGGTCAGCTCCAGAGCGGCGATTTCCTTGTCCTTGAGTTCGAGCAGGGCGTTGGCCGTCACCGTGAGGGCCTTGAACGCCGAGGCTTCGGACGCCGTGGTCACCTCGACCAGCACTCGGCCGCCCTTCGATCCCGCGTAGAGCCGGTACTCCTCGATCCCTTGCCCGCGCAGATAGGCGGCGAGCGCGTCGGCCACGGCGGTATTCGGGTACGGACGGTGGGCGGACTTGGCCGTCGGGGCCTCGTACTTCGCCGACGGCGAGGTGGCCGAAGGGTGCGAAGGGGTGCTCGCGCTGGGCGTCCCGCCGCCGCTGGTCATGCCGGAGCCCTTCGGCCGGACCGAGGGCTCTGGCAGGCGGGTCGAGACGTCGCGGTTCTTGATCAGGTCGGCCAGGCTGCCGCGCGGGGCGGTCGTAGGGGCGGTGGCCGCTCCGGGGTCCGGTTTGCCGTTGTCGAGCACCACGGCGGTGCCGCCGTAGTCGTTCTGGTTTTCCCGATCCGTCCTCGCAGTATCGATCTCGGTCAGCGGCAAGAAGCTCTCCGAGCCGTTCACCAAGGTGATGACGGCGTTCTTGCCGGAGATCCGGTATTTCTTCTTCGCCTGCACCTTCGAGCCGTCTTTGAGGATCACGGTATAGGCGAAGCTCGGAACGGCCAGCGAGAGCAGAACCAGGGCGATGAGCGATCGGCGGACCATTCGGCGGACCATAGGGGTGCTCCTTCGCGCCGGGTTCTACGAAAAAGGGTGGCGCGGTCGCTATGATACCGTCCTAAATGGACGAATGACGAGACGGCGATAACAGACATGCTGATCGTAATGAAGATGGACGCGACCCCGGACGAGATCCGCGCGGTGGTCGAAAAGGTCGAAAAGAAGGGCTTGCGCGCCCACCCGATCCCGGGGGCGCAGCGGACGGCGATCGGCATCACCGGCAACCTGGGCGCGGTCGAGCGCGGCACGTTCGAATCGGCGGCCGGGGTGCTCGAAGTCATCCGGGTGAGTCACCCGTTCAAGCTGGTTTCGCGCGAGTTTCGCCCGGCGAACACGATCATTGAAGTCGGCGGCGTGGCGATTGGCGGCCCCGGTCTAGCGGTGATCGCCGGACCCTGCTCGGTCGAAAGTTACGAGCAGATGCTGCGCATCGCGGAGCGGGTGAAGGCTGCCGGGGTCCAGCTGCTGCGCGGCGGGGCCTACAAGCCGCGGACGTCTCCCTACAGCTTCCAAGGGCTGGGGGTCGACGGCTTGAAGATCCTCGCCCGGGTGCGCGAGGCGACCGGGCTGGCCATCGTCACCGAGGCGCTCGACATCGACGTGCTCGACCCGGTCGCCGAATACGCCGACGTGGTCCAGATCGGCGCCCGCAACATGCAGAACTACACCCTGCTCAAGAAAGCCGGCCGCTGCGGCAAGCCGGTGCTCCTGAAGCGCGGCATGACCGCCACGGTCACCGAGCTGCTGCTCGCCGCCGAGTACATCCTCGATCAGGGAAACGAAAAAGTCATCCTGTGCGAGCGCGGCATCCGCACGTTCACCGACCACACCCGGAACACGCTCGACATCGCGGCGATCCCGGCGGTTCAAAAGATCAGCCACCTGCCGATTCTGGTCGATCCGAGCCACGCCGCAGGGCGCCGGGACATGGTCCTGTCGCTCGCCCGCGCGGGTGTGGCGGCGGGCGCCGACGGCCTGATCGTCGAGGTCCACGACCGGCCCGAGGAGTCGTTCTCGGACGCCGAGCAGGCGCTGCTGCCGGACGAACTCGATCGCCTGATGGCCGATCTGCGCACCCTCGCCCCCGCCGTCGGCCGCCAGATGCCGGCGGTTTCTTCGACGGCCGCAGCGACCGCAGGCGTTACGGCGTAAAGGAGCTACGGAAGACCATGCAGCCAGTTTCCGGACTTCTGGTGCTCGAAGACGGCTCGGTGTTCGAGGGCGAAGCGACGACCATTGGCACCCGCTTCGGCGAGGTGGTGTTCAACACCTCGATGACCGGCTACCAGGAGGTGCTGACCGATCCCTCCTACCGCGGCCAGATCGTGGTCATGACCCAGCCGCACATTGGCAATTACGGCACGAACCGCGAGGTCGCCGAATCGCGGCGGCCCTGGGTCGAGGGCTTCATCGCCCGCCAGTTCACCCGCGAGCCGTCCGGCAGCGAAGGGGGAGAGGGGCTGCTCCCCTATCTCGACCGGGCGGAGGTGCCGTCGCTCCATGGGGTAGACACCCGGGCGATCGTCCGCCGCCTGCGCGACAAGGGCGCGCTGCGCGGTGTGGTCACCTCGGAACGGAGCGATATCGAGGGTCTGCTCGCCGAGGTGCGCGATTATCCGACCATGACCGGCCGGGCGCTGGTCGAAGAAGTGACCTGCGACGCGGCCTACGAAATGGCCGCGGAAGGCACTGAACGCTGCCACCTGGCGGTCTACGATTTCGGCACCAAGCAGAACATTCTCCGCTCGCTCACCCTGCTTGGCGCCCGGTTGACTGTGCTGCCCGCTTCGACCCCCGGCAGCGAGGCGTTGGGGCTGGGAGTGGACGGCGTGGTGCTTTCCAACGGCCCCGGCGACCCCGAGCCGCTCACCGGGATCATCGAGGCGGTGCGCGAGATCCTCGCGGCGCAAAAACCTGTGCTCGGCATCTGCCTCGGCCACCAGCTTTTGGGCCTGGCGCTTGGGGGCCGGACGTTCAAGCTCAAGTTCGGCCACCACGGGGGCAACCAGCCGGTGCGCGACGTCGCTACCGGCAAGGTCGAGATCACCAGCCAGAACCACGGCTTCGCGGTCGATCCCGACACCCTTCCCGTCGGCTGTCACGTGAGCAAGGTGAACCTGAACGACGGCACGGTCGAAGGGCTTAGCGTCGCCGGCAAACCGATCCTCTCGGTCCAGTACCACCCGGAAGCCGCCCCCGGGCCGCACGACGCCGCGGAGCTGTTCGATCGCTTCGTCACCGACGTAGACATCGTCGCGCATGGCGCCTGATTTCGAGCCGGCTTCGGGATCCCTTCCCAAGCCGCCGCTCGCCGGGCCGCTTCCGGCACTCCTCGCCTGGCGCTTCCTGCGGGGAGATCACAGCCACCGCAGCCGCCTGCTCGACGGCACTGCGCGCTCGGCGCTGCTCGCCACGGCACTCGGAGTGACCGCGATGGTCGTGGCGATGGCGCTGATGACCGGCTATCGCGAAGACCTGCAAGGAAAATTGGTTCGCGGCAACGCCGCGGTCGTCATCTACCCACTGGGCGGGGAAGGGACCGGTCGCGTGGGGGCCGACACCGCGAAGCGCCTGCTCGGGGTGCCGGGAGTGCAGCGGGTCGGCCGGGTGGTCTACGGCCAGGGCTCGCTGTCGTTCGACGGCGCCCGCTCTGTCCCGGATGCGGCCGGTGGCGGGAGCGCGGCAAGGTCGACCGACGTCGAAGTGATCCTGCGCGGAGTCGATCCCGGCGGCGGCCAACTCGCGGCGCGCGCCGAGCAAATCTCAATCGGCAAGGACGGCCTCGCGGGCGTGGTGCTCGGCAAAGACCTCGCGACGCGCCTGGGCGCCAAGCCGGGCGACGTGATCCGTCTGGTCTCGCTCGGCCTCGCCGACGGACGTCCCCGCTTCCGCTACCGCAGCCTGCGGGTGAGCGACACGTTCGCCACCGGATTTGCCGAGTTCGACCAGAGCTGGGTGCTGCTCGGTCGTCCGGTGGTGGAAGAGCTGATGGGGAGCGGCGCAGGCACCGATCTGCTGGAGCTGACGCTCGACGATCCGGCCCGCGCGCGGGAGGTCGCAACCCAAGTGGAGAAGACGCTCGGCTCGGGATTCCTGGTCTCGTCCTGGCAGGAGCTGAACAAGGAGCTGTTCGCGGCGCTTCGCCTGCAGCAGATCGCGCTGTTCGGAATCCTCGGGTTGATCGTCTTGGTTTCGACCTTCAACGTCGCTTCGACGCTGGTCGTCCTGGTGCGCGAACGGATGCGCGATCTGGGGACGCTCGCCGCTCTCGGCTTGCCGCCGAACCAATTGGAGCGGACGTTCCTGCTGTTCGCCGGAGCGCTCGGTTTGGTCGGAACGCTGATCGGCGTGGCGATCGGCACGGGCGCCTGCTGGATCTTGACCACCTTTCGGTTGATCCGTTTCGAGCCCGAGATCGCGGCGATCTATTTCATCGACTACGTGCCGTTTCGGGTGGCGCCGGGGGATCTATTGGCGATCGTTGGGTTCGCCCTGCTCGTCACGCTGCTCGCCGCATGGATTCCCGCGACGCGGGCCGGACGGCTCGATCCTTCGGCGGCGCTGCGCTACGAATAGGCCTCAGGAGATTGTGGTTTCGTTTGCCCCGCAGCGACTGGCTGCTGCCGAAGGCGCCCGAAGGAGCGAGGAGGCAAGCGGAACCACGATCGGGTCGGTGGAGAGGGAGGGGGGCCGACCCGGTAGGGTCGACCCCTCGCCAACCTGCGCGGGGGCGGCTCCGTAGAACCGCTGCTAGGGTGGGCCGAAGAGGGACGAAAGGTTTTAACCCTTCCGCCGGTGGGGATTCCGGTCCGACGACGGACGCCGCCGGTGGCTCCCCGGGAGGCTTGGTCTATCGAATTATACGCATAAAACAGGTCGATGTGTCTATAGCTATTTGGAGCCTTTCGGGAAATCGTCACCGAGACGTCGCGATCAAGCTGGGTTCGGGGCGGTGATACATTCCTCCATCGACCATGTCCGAACGCGCCAAAGCCTTGTGGCGAAAGGTTCAAGAGTCCGTCCGCAGCTGGGACTTCACCCTCGCCCGCCGGTTCGGGCTGTCCAGCCGCGAAGAGCGGATCTTCTATTTTCTGGTCGCCGCGACCGGTCTGGGGGTCGGATTTCTCGGGATCGCGGTGGGTTGGCTCACCGATCTGATTCAGCGCGCGCTCTGGGGCGACGGCACGAACCTGCTCGCCGCGGCGCAGGTGGCGCCCCCTTGGGTGCGGCTCGGTGCGCCGGTCGTCGGCGGCCTGCTGGTCGGCCTGGTTCTCTGGGTGGGCCGCGCGCGGGTCTCCGGCCACGGCACCTCGGCGTTGATCGAGTCGGTGGCGCTCCACGGTGGCCGGGTGGAACCGAAACCGGTCCTGCTCGCGGTGGTCGCGGGTGTTGCCACGGTGGGCAGCGGCGGCTCGCTGGGCCGAGAGGGTCCGATGGTCTCGCTCGGCTCGATGCTCTCTTCCTGGCTCGGCTCGCGTTTCGGTCTGTCGCCCCAGCGGGTGAAGATCCTTCTCGGCTGCGGTGCGGCGGCCGGCGTCGCCTCGCTCTACAACACGCCGATCGGCGGCGCCCTGTTCGCTATGGAAGTCATCCTCGGCAACTTCGCGTTCGAGATCTTCGGCCCGATCGTCGTCTCCTCGGTGCTGTCGACGATCGTCGTCCGGACGATCAACGGGGCGGCACCGATCTACGCCGTACCCGAATTCGCCCTGGTCTCCGGCCGCGAGCTGTTCGCCTACGTCGGCTTAGGTGTCGTCGGCGGCCTCGCTTCCGCCCTGTTCATCCAGGTCGCGAGAGGCTCGGGCGCGCTGTTCCGGGCGCTCCGCTTCGTCCCCCGGCCGCTCCGCCCGGCGATCGGCATGCTTGGGGTGGGCGCGCTCGGCCTCTACGTCCCGTACGTCTATGGCAACGGCTTCGAGACGATCACGCTCGCGCTCCACGGCAAGCTCCCCTGGCTGCTGCTGCTCGCTCTCCCGGCGGCGAAGCTGGTCGCGACCGCTTTGACCAGCGGCAGCGGTTGCGCGGGGGGAATGTTCACGCCGTCGCTTCTGGTCGGAGCCCTGGTCGGCGGCGCTTACGGAACGGCGATCCACGACCTCTGGCCGGGGGCCACCGCCACCTCGGGAGCCTACGCCGCGGTCGGCATGGCGGCGATCGCCGCGGGAACGAGCCATGCGCCGATCAGCGCGATCCTGATCGCCTTCGAATTCACCGGCAATTACGGCCTGATCCTGCCGATGATGCTCGCCGCGATCACCGCGACCGTCCTCGCGAGGAAACTCTACGCCCCGTCGATCTACACCGAATCGCTGGAGCGCCGCGGGGTGGACGTCTCGATGAGGATGGAAGAGGCGGCCCTCGCCGCGCTCAAAGCCGAAGACCTGGTGCGTCCCGACCCGGATACGCTCTCCCCCGGAGACGATTATCCAACCGTGGTCGAAAAGTTCCTTTCCGCCCACCGCCAGCGCCTGTTCGTGGTGACCCCGGAAAAGCGCCTGCTCGGAGCGATCTCGCTCCACGACATCAAGCACGCCCTGGAAGATCCCCAAAACCTACCCGCCGTGGTCGCCCACGATCTGATGGCGCCGGTCCAAAACGTCGTCAAGAAGAGCGAGCGCCTCCACCGCGCGACGGAGATGTTCGCCGCCAGCGCCTTCGAGCGCCTGCCGGTCATCGACGAGGAAAACCGCCTGATCGGAGTCCTCTCCAAGCGCGACCTCCTCGCCATCTACGCCCAAGAAGTGCTCGGCCGCCCGGCAGTCCTGGCGAAATTCATCTCCAGCCGCGACGACCAGCCCAGCCGCGACTACGTCGAACTCCCCCCCGATTTCGCCCTCGAAATGGTCCCCGTGCCGCCCGACCTGATCGGCAAGACCCTCGCCGAAGCCAAACTCCCCCAAACCTGGGGCGCAAGAGTGATCGAAATCCGCCGCCGCAAGGCCTTCGGAGAAGAAGAGCACATGATCCCGGGAGGGGACACCACCCTAGAAGCCGGAGATCTCCTCGTCCTCGTCGGCCCCGCCGAACGCCTGGATCGGTTGATCCGGGGAGGGGAGCCGACGGTGCCCCCGGAAATCACCGCGGTGGCCGCGCCGTGAGCCTGGAAAAAGGCGTGGAGGCGCGCCGGCATTTGAACCTGCTTTCGGCCCCGCCGGGGTTGTGCGCTGAGTGCGTGCATCTGTGGCTGGCGGTCTCGGTCCGGAGCGCGTTCGTGCGGTGTGGGCTGGCGGAGGAGGATGCGCGGTTTTTGCGCTATCCGGGGTTGCCGGTGCGGGAGTGCGCGGGGTTTGAGCGGAAGTCTTAGTAGGGCACCGACCTTGGTATCCTTTGGCGCCGAGCTGCGGAGCCACGGGCACGCTGCAGGAATCGCCGGCTCACTCCCGGGAGAGGGGGACGTTGCGGAATTGAGCTTTTAGATCTCCGCACCACAGTTCGATCAAGGCTGCCCGGGCAGAATCCTGCGAAATGCCAGAGAACTTCAAGCGAGCCTTGGTCGGCACTCCGGCGACCAAATTTGAGCGTAGGCCCATCGAAACTCCCCAGTTTGATGTTTTGCTCTCTGTAATCGCGCCCAGCGAGCCCTCCTCGCCCATAATCTCGGTACCGGTTTCGTCGATAAGTCTTGACTGGAGAGGCCTGAATTCAAGCCGCTTGTCGGACTCTTGGCTTGTGATCAAGAAGTCGCAGTCGACCGTGGTTCCCCGCGCTTTGCAATTGCGCAGCTCAAACAAGAAACCTTGGATCTCCTGCAGGAGCTTCGCGGGTTTCGGTTTCTGACTACCCGTGTCGGGCACTCTGGGCGATCTCGGATCCGATGGAGTTCCAGTTGAAATCTGCACTCCCAAGATTTTGATTACATCCGAGTCCTTCGCAATCTTCACCTGGGCAGCACCGACCACACGGCCTGTCTGAGTATCGATGATTCGGCAGTTGACAGCGACGAAGGTCGTGAGGTCGGTGATCGAGCCGGTTAGGATGGCGTCGGCGCCTAAGAGCCGGCCAACCTTCTTCGCTCCCTCGGCATCAATCAAGCCGGATTGGTCGAGCTTGAGTTCGCCGAGCACTTTGTCGAGCATAGTCCGCTCGACGATGTCTACTTGGCCGGCCTGAACGAGGTGAGTAATCAGCTCCTCGGCGAGATAAGAGTCGAGAAGCGTCGATTGGCCGGAAAGCTCACGGAAAGGAAGTACTGCGACCCGGTGCTTTTGCTCCTTGGTGATACTCGCGGCGATTTGTTCGGAGAGATCCTTTGTTCCGTCTGCGAGGAGCTTCTGGGCGGCGGCCTCCCCGCCGAACCAAAAGAACGACCAAGCTGCGAGGGGTGCGACCAGAAAACGAATCCATAGAATCTTGCGCATGATTCGGCATCTCCAATAGATACTGGTAGATCAATTCCAGCGCTCACTGCCGGCGCTTTAGCTCATTCCGTCTGAAGTGGGACGTTTCGAAACTGGACTTTAAAAGTCTCCCTGTTGCCACTGCATGGAATCTCCAAAACTTTTGCGATAGTTGTGTTGGAAGAGATACCGGAGAAACTCACGTTGGCTCTGGTCGCCACCCCGCCAATCAGCATTGAGGAATAGGTGTTTCTGTTATTGGAACCAATCCAGCCGCTCTCTGCAAGGGTCTCTTTGCCATTGCTGTCGATCATTCTCGCGTAGATGCTGCTTCGTCGAGATCTGTCTAGATCGCAGTGCAGTTCGCGGTCCTCATCCCGATTGGTAATCGAGAGGTCACAGTCGACACGGTCGCCATGTATGTTGCATTTGTGTAGCTCAAAGAGAAAGCCCTCCATCTCCTGCTGGAACTTCGCACCCGTTGGCTTCTGATTGTCCGTGTCGGACGTCGTCCTTGCCGGGCTCGGGGCCGGTGACGCACCGGTTAAATTTTGGACCCCCATGATCGCCATGACGTCTGCGTCCTTCGCGATCTTCACCTGAGCTGCGCCCAGGATTCGTCCACTCTCGGCATCAATAATGCGGCAGTTGACAGCGACGAAGGTCGCGAGGTTGGTGATCGTGCCGGAGAGGACGGCGTCGGCGCCCGAGAGCCTGCCGACCTTCTTCGCGCTCTCAGGATCAATCAATCCAGATTGGTCGAGCTTGAGTTCGCCGAGCACTCTGTCGAGCATGGCCCGTTCGACGATATCTACTTGGCCGTTCTGGACTAGGTGAGTGACCAGCTCTTCGGCGAGATAGGAACCGAGGAGCGTCGACTGGCCGGAGAGTTCGCGGAAAGGGAGTACGGCGACCCGGTGTTTCTGCTCCCTGGTGATGCTGGTGGAAATCTGGTCGGAGAGGTCCTTCGTTCCGTCCGCCAGGAGCTTCTGCGCGGTGGCCTTCCCGTCGAACCAGAAAAGCGACGAGGCTGCGAAGGTCGCGACCAGGAAATGTAATCTGAGAAATTTACGCATGGGCATGCCTCCCGGAAGCTAATGCAAGGAATCGATCCGGATGCGGATCGTCCGGCTCGTTGAGTCCACTTCCAAAATGGAAGCGGCGTATCGAACTCCGCTGAGATTGAACTCAATCCTTTTCGCTTGCTCAACACTAGAGCGATTTTGCTGTTCCTCGCCTTCCGCCTTCAGATGCACTGTCGCAGTGTCCATCTCGCCGAAGCGGAAAAACTCGGCCGCCACGGAGACCCGTCCATCGAGAACTACCTCCTGCTGTCCGTCACGGAGGACGAATTCGATCGGCTGCTCGGGCGCCGTCGGTTCTGGGGCGGTTCGGCGAGTGGGTCCGGCGATACCAGGGCCTAATGATTTTGGTTCCGGGCTTTGTTCTTGTGCCCCTTGGGGCTTCGGCGCGGCTGGCGGAGTAGCTCGGGTCTCACCTTCTAAACTTCCCTGTGCGGAGCCTTGAACTACTTGAGGAGCAGTTTTGGGGAACTGCCAAGCGAGGTAGGCGACGACGAGGCTCAGAATCGCAACAAACGCCATTAGCTTTGCGAGATGGCTTTGCTCCACAGGACCTCCGAGTACCTTAGTAACCGTGGCGGAATTATGACATAGGCTGCGGGCAGAGTTTCGGCGCCTCGCGAGGATGGCCGCTGTTGCCCGGTTCGTCCGGCTGTTCCCGCTCGATTGCCCGCAGCAACGCTCGGGCCGGCGCGTCCTAGACGCAGCGGTTCTGTTCCCAATCCCGCATGGACGGGAAGGCCGAAGGACTCGGCAAACTCGACCTGGGTCATCGCAAGTTGTTGCCGCAAGGGCCTCGACGTGCGACACCCGGTGAATTTGGGCTGATAGTCTCAGTCTAGCGCTACCCTGAAGTACTATCTGTGGCAACGTCGAACATAGCCCCGTGCCATTCAGTTGGCCGCCAGTTGGCCGCGTCTGCTGCAATAGAAAGACCGGAGGATTACTCACCTCATGGACAAAGACCTGAGGCGGCTGTTGGGCCTGGTTCGCGACGCCTGCAACGCCTGGCCGGGCAACAAGCGCGATCTCGAAGCGGCGATGGGGGTTGGGCACGGCCGGTTGGAGGAGATGTTCCAGGGACATCCCGAGCTGCGCGTTCGCCACCTGGTCGATCTCGCCCGGCTGTTGAAGGTTCGGCCGTCCGATTTTCTCCGCCTGGGCTATCCGGAGGACGAGATCGCCGCGCCTCGACAGCTGGAAGAGTGGATTGGCGAGCCGCAGCCGCCGAAATCTCGCCGCAAGGCTCTGGCTTTCGCTCCAGAGCAAGAGGCGCGCCTCCGCGAGCTGATCCAGGAAGAACTGGCGAAACGCACGGATGAATCCGATTTTGAGCGCTCTAATGCCGCCGTGGGCAGTCGAAAGCGAAAAGCGGTCTCCAAATCGGAATAGCGGCCCCCAAATGGGACCAGTGGTCCCCAAATGGGAATACGGGTCCCCGGACTGGAATTTCGGTCCCAGAACCGGACCGTACGTCCCCGGAAGGGACTATCCGTCCCTGAACAGGACTATCCGTCTCAGAATGGGAACATGGGTCCTCGAATAGGACCACCATCCGGCGATAGCCGCTGCCGCACTTCGCTTGGTGTAAAACGCCCGCGCTAGTCGCCCCCGTGAGGGGATGAAGCTTAGAGGCGCCTGGTAAGCGCGGTTCGCTCGCGACGAGCTTGGATGAACGCCACCGATGGGCCGGCATCAACGAGGATCATTCACGGCCGCGCGAGGAGTTGGCGAGATTTCTTCCCCGTCTGCTCGGAAAAATCGGTCGGCCCGCCGCTCACGCAGCCGATCAGGGCCGCTATCCGGTCGAACGAGGATGCCCCTTCCTGAGATGCCGCCGGGATCTCCGTCTCTTCCAGTAGGCCCCGCCCGATTTTTGGCCCGCAGTCCTCGATTTCGGTCTCAGGGTCGATGTGTCCGTTCGTCGGTTTCACAAATCCTCCGGCCTCCGATGGGATTTTACTCCGGTTGGTTCGGCACGGCCCGAAAGAACGCCCCGGCCAACCGTTCCCGCAAAGGCCCTGGCAGCCGAGCGATTTCCCCTCCGATCACCTTCCGCGGCGATTTCCTCCCCGCCAGCGCCCTCCACGCCTCCCGCAAGTCCTCCGGCCGCTCATCGACCAAGAGCTCCAAGAGCGCCTCGGCCTGCTGGCGGTCTTTGGCGGCCCGGACCTGCTGGGCGGCGGGTCTTTGGCGCGCGACCCAGAGTTTGTGGAGGGCGAACCTTGCGGGGTTGGGTACTTGGACCAAGATCCCGGATTGGCGGAGCACGACCGCGGGGATCGGGTCGTCAATCAGGTAGTCGAGAAAGACGAGCGGCTGGGCGGCGAGGCCTAGGCCGGGGATCTGGACCGGTGCGGTCGCCTGAGCGGATTTCGCAGGGGCTAGGAAATCGATCCGCAGTTCGCGTCCGCGGACTTTGTAGGAGGTGGAAGGGACGCGCGGGTCGAGGCCAGGGACCGGTAGGAAGCCGAGGCCGCTCCCGCCGGTCGCTCGGGCGGTATCTAAGGCCGGCTCGTCGCGTAGGTCGAATGCCACGGCGAGATCGTGCGCGATGTCGATGTCCGCGGTCCCTAGGTGGCGCTGGTCGAAGCGGACTCCGAGCAGATTGCCATAGATCTGAAATGCGTGAGTGCCGATCAGGACGCCTCCGCGGAGGAAGATCCCGAGATCCGCGAGCAGCTCCAGAGCCCGGGCCGGGGCGGCGTCCTCTCGTTGCGCGCCTCCTTCGACCAGCATGGCGACCAGCCGTTCGCGGAGAGCAGCGTCGGCCGCCAGATCGCCGCGGGCGGCGTTTGTCGCCTCCATCCAGCGAAGCAGCTCCGGAGTTTCGCGCCCCGAGGTCGGCTGCCATGGCAGGGCGATTCTAGCCCGTTATACGCAAGGTCGGCCGATCGTGCGTATAACGATCGATCGATCGGGCTGTCAGCCCTTCCGATTTCGGCTTGGCCAACCTGGGGCTACGCCCCAGCCTTTCATCGGTCGCGCCTTTTGCGCTCAAAATGCTTCCTGAAGTTGAAAGGTCAGATACCTTCCGAGGTCAGGGCCGAAGGCCCGCCCTAAACCAGCCTGGGGCAACTCCCCAGGACACAAGGCTCACCCGCTCCACAAGGGCTGAAGGCCCGCCCCATCCTTCTCGCGCCACCCGTTTCGCCAGGCTCGACAACTTGCTTCACGCAGCCTGGCCCAAGAGTCGCCGCATCGTCTCCGGTTCCCTCTCGATTGCCCGCAGCAACGCTCGAGCTGGCGCGTCCGGGACGCAGCGATTCTGCTCCCAGTCCCGCAAGGTGCTGACGGGCAGGCCGAAGACCTCGGCAAAATCGACCTGAGTCATCCCAAGTCGCTGCCGCAAGGCCTTGACGCGCGACACCCGGTGCATCTGGGCCAACTGCTCCGCGGTAAGCGGCTGCGCGTCGGGATCCGCCAAAGCCGCCGCCATCACTTCCTCGTCCGTCATGGCCCGCACTCGAGCCCAATCGGTCTCACCTCTGGGTGGCGACTCACCAGGGTTCACGGTAACTCGTGTAATACTGGTCTTGCTCATTTCGCGTGGCCCTTCTGGCAGAAATGATCCGGCACCTCTCCTCGCCATTGGCGGTCGTGATGACGAACAAGACGTCGCCTACCGCCATGCCGATGATCTGTGTCCGCTCTTCGCCGTACTCGAAACGACCGTCGGTCTGCTCGATCCGATTCGGGTCTTCGATCGCTGGAATGGAGTCCGCGAAGTCGATGCCGTGTCCCAGGCGATTTCTCGCAGCTTTCGCGGCATCCCATTCGTATTGCACCGAACCGCAGACTACTGGTAATCCGTAGCGCGAGTCAACGCCGATTCTAGCCTGTTATACGCAAGGTTGGCCGATCGTGCGTATAACGATAGGTCGGGAAGAGCGCCGCGGCCTGCTGCCTGCTTTCGCCGCCCCACGCCGGCTACTCGGCATCTCCGTCGAGGAGCGATTCGAGTTCCGCGATCGCCTGGAGGTCCTTGGGGCGGCCGGCGTCGCGCTTTGCTCGGATCAAACGCTGGAGAGTCAGGAATCGACAAGGGGTGCCGAAGATCTCGATCGCGACCGACTCCGGCAGGAGCGACGGGTAAGTGCCTCCACCCGCGATCTCGCCGAGCAGGTCGAGCCAACCCAGGTCGGTGGTCAGGGTGAAATTGAGCCCACGGGCGAGCGTCTCGGCATCCCAGCGGAACGGCAACCCCGGCGGCGCTCCCCGGAGATAGGGATGTATCGGCATGAGAGCTTCGGCAAGGCGTTCGAGGTTGTCCGGACGCCGGTCGTAGACGATATCGAGATCTTCCGTGAGCTGCGTGCCGCCATGGACCGTGGCGGCAATACCTCCGACGATGAGGAATCGGATCTCGGCTCCCGCCAGCAGGCGCAGCAGCCGATCGAAGTCCGTCATTCCTCTTTCCGCAGCTTGCGTCCCGCCCGTCGCAGCTCCTCCGCCACCTGTTGCAGCTCCATCAGCTTCCGAATCCGCTCCTCGGGAGTGCGCTTGAGATTCTCGCGCAGGAGAGTGAGGTCAATCCCGGCCTTGTAGGCCTCGATCACCGGGTCGGGAGGGAACGATATGGACACCGGACGAGTGTAGTCGAGAACGGCCGCCGAGGCCCGCGCCCCTGGGATAAACTCCGCCGCCGACCATGCCTAAGCGTACTGACCTTCAATCCATCCTCGTCGTGGGCTCCGGGCCGATCGTGATCGGCCAGGCCTGCGAGTTCGACTATTCCGGAACCCAGGCCTGCCGCGCGCTCAAGGCCGAGGGGTACCGCGTCATCCTGGTCAATTCGAACCCGGCGACGATCATGACCGACCCGGAGTTTTCGGATGCGACCTATATCGAGCCGCTGATCCCTTCGGTGGTCGAAAGGATCATCGAGCGGGAGCGGCCGGACGCTCTTCTGTCGACCGTCGGCGGACAAACCGGGATCAACCTCGCGATCGCGCTCCATGAGCGCGGCACGTTGGAGAAATACAACGTCGAGCTGCTCGGCGCGAGCATCGCGGCGCTTCAGCTCGGCGAGGACCGCCTGCAGTTCAAGCTGGCGATGGAAGAGATAGGGCTCGAAGTTCCGCGCTCCGGCTACGCCAGTTCGATCGAAGAGGCGCGGACGATCGCCGCCGAGATCGGCTATCCGTTGATCCTTCGCCCCAGCTTCACGCTCGGCGGCGAGGGGGGCGGCACGGCCTACAACCGGGACGAACTCGAAGAGGTGGCGGCCAGTTCGCTCCAGGCGAGCCCGAACCACAGCGTGCTGATCGAGCAGTCGGTGATCGGCTGGAAGGAATTCGAGCTGGAGGTCATGCGCGATCTGGCCGACAACGCGATCGTCGTCTGCTCGGTCGAAAACGTCGACGCGATGGGCGTCCATACCGGCGACTCGATCACCTGCGCGCCCCAGCAGACGCTCTCCGATCGCGAGTACCAGGCGATGCGCGACGACGCGTTCAAGGTGATTCGCCGGGTCGGCGTCGCGACGGGGGGATCGAACATCCAGTTCGGCGTCGATCCGCGCTCCGGCCGCCGTGTGGTGATCGAGATGAACCCGCGCGTTTCGCGCAGCTCGGCGTTGGCGTCCAAGGCGACCGGATTCCCGATCGCGAAGATCGCGGCGCTCCTAGCCGTCGGCTACACGCTGGACGAGATTCCGAACGACATCACGGGCAAGACCTTCGCCGCGTTCGAGCCGACACTCGATTACGCGGTGGTGAAGATTCCCCGCTGGGCGTTCGAGAAGTTCCCCCAGACGCCGCCGACGCTCGGCACCTCGATGAAATCGGTGGGCGAGGTGATGGCGATGGGCGCCACGTTTGCCGAAGCTTTGATGAAGGCGCTCTCGGCGCTCGAACTCGACGGCACCCTCTCCGAACGGGAAAAGAAGATGTCCGACCCCGTGCGCCTGCGGCGGCGGCTCGCCGAGCCGAACTGGGAGCGGCTGTTCGCGGTGTTCGCGGCGCTGCGTCAAGGGTGGTCGGTCGCCGAGATCTCCGAGGTGTCGCACATCGATCCCTGGTTTCTGCGCGAGATCCGCGACATCGTGGCGCTCGAAACCGAGATCGGCTACTGGACGATCGGTTCGGTCTCGCCGCAACTGCTGCGCCGGGCGAAGAGTGCGGGCTTGATGGACGCGCGGATCGCCGGCCTCCTTCAATGCGAGGAGAGCGAGGTGCGCGGCACGCTCGAAATCCTGGGGCTGGAGCGGGTGTACAAGCGGGTGGACACCTGCGCCGCGGAGTTTCCGGCGACGACCCCTTACCTCTATTCGACCTACGGCCAGGAGGACGAGGCGGAGCCGACGTCGAACAAGAAGGTGATGATCCTCGGCTCGGGGCCAAACCGGATCGGCCAGGGGATCGAGTTCGACTACTGCTGCGTCCACGCGGCGTTCGCACTCTCCGAGATGGGCATTGAGTCGATCATGGTCAACTGCAACCCCGAGACGGTCTCGACCGACTACGACACCTCGGACCGGCTCTATTTCGAGCCGTTGACGCTCGAACACGTGCTGGCGGTGATCCGGCGAGAAAAGCCGGACGGCGTGATCCTTCAGCTCGGCGGCCAGACGCCGCTCAAGCTGGCGACCGGCTTGGCCGAAGCGGGGGTGCCGATCTGGGGCACCTCGCCCGACGCGATCGACCTCGCCGAGGATCGCCGCCGGTTCGGCGCGCTGCTTGCCCAAGAGGGGATTCGCCAGCCGGAGCATGGCACGGCGACTTCGCTGGCCGAAGCGGTCGAGGTCGGGCGCCGGTTGGGCTTTCCGATCCTGGTCCGGCCAAGCTACGTCCTGGGCGGCCGGGCGATGGCGATCTGCTACGACGAGGGATCGCTCGACGAGTTCATGAGGAACGCCGCCGCCGTCTCCCCCGGCCATCCGGTGCTGCTCGACCGCTTCCTCGAAGATGCGTTCGAACTCGATCTCGACCTGATCTCGGACGGCAAGAACGCGGTGATCGCGGGCATCCTCCAGCACATCGAAGAGGCGGGCATCCACTCCGGCGACTCGGCCGCGGTGCTCCCTCCTTATAAGGTGAGCCAGAAGGATCAGGACGAGATGCGCGACATCGCGCGCCGGCTCGCGCTGCGGCTCGGCGTGGTCGGTCTGATGAACGTCCAGTTCGCGATCCACGACGGCAAGGTCTACGTCATTGAAGTGAACCCGCGTGCCTCGCGCACCGTGCCGTTCATCGCCAAGGCGGTGGGCGTACCGCTGGTGAAGATCGCCGTGCGGGCGATGGCCGGGATCTCGCTCGCCGAGCAGGGGTTTACCGCGGAGCCGGAGGTGCGCGGCGTGTTCGTCAAGGCGCCGGTCTTCCCGTTCCGCCGCTTCCCCGGGGTCGACCCGGTGCTCGGTCCCGAGATGAAGTCGACCGGCGAGGTGATGGGTTCGGCGCCCGGGTTCGGAGCCGCGTTCGCGAAGGCCTGGCTCGGCGCGGGGCACAAGCTGCCGCGCTCGGGCTCCGCCTTCCTGACCGTCCACGACCGCGACAAAGAAGGGCTATTGCCGGTCGCCCGGCGGCTCGCCGAGCTGGGCTTCGACCTGGTCGCCACTTCGGGGACCGCGTCGTTCCTCCAGTCGCGGGGCTTGGGTGTCCAGCCGATTCTCAAGGTCCATGAGGGCCGGCCGAACGTGGTCGATCGGCTGATCAACGGGGAGATTGCCCTAGTGGTGAACACGCCGCTCGGCCGCGAGTCGCACGAGGACGACGCGCTCATCCGGCGCACGGCGCTCAAGTACGACATCCCCTGCATCACCACCCTCTCCGGCGCGATGGCCTGCGCCGAGGGGATCGCGGCCCTCGGGCTCGATGCGCTGGAGGTCCGGTCGCTCCAGAGCATTAATAGGTAGGGGAGGCCAGGCGCTCGGACCAGGGACCGCCTGCCTTGAAAGTCCGGATGAGATCGCCTAAAATGACCTATGTGACCAGAATCACTTAGGGTCTCAAGAGGAACGTCATGGCCCCGAGTCTCAACTCCTGGACAGTTGCTGACGCGAAAGCCCACCTGAGCGAAGTCGTCGAGAGCGCTCTTAAGATAGGTCCGCAGGCGATCACGCGCCACGGGAAAAAAGCCGTGGTCATCGTTGCGGTAGAGGACTGGGAGCGGAAGACCCTCCGCCAAGGAACCCTTGCCGAGTTCTTCGCGGCTTCGCCACTTCGGAATTCGGGTCTCGACCTTGAACGCCCGGAGGGCGGTCTACGCGATCTCGATCTGTGAGCTTCCTGCTCGATACGAACGTCATTTCCGAGTGGGTGAAGCCACAGCCGAACCCGCAGGTCGTCTCCTGGCTCCAGGAGGTTGACGAGGACCGAGTGTTCCTGACCGTCATTTCCCTGGCTGAGATCCGCCATGGGATAGAGCTGATGCCGGCTGGAAAGAAACGTGACCACCTCGCCGGCTGGCTGGCCGGCGACCTGTCCTCTCGCTTCGAAGGGCGCATTCTCGACGTCGACCGGAAGATCGCTGAGACGTGGGGCCTGGTTATGGCCCGCGGGCGAGCTAGGGGGGCGAACGTGGGAATCATGGACGCCTTCGTTGCCGCCACCGCGGAAGCTTACGGGCTGACGCTGGTGACTCGCAATGTCGATGATTTTTCGCAGCTGGGGATCCAGATGTTCACCCCCTGGCTGGCACGATAGGACGAGCCATTTACCTGCCATGCCCGAGCTGCCCGAAATCGAAGTTCTCCGTCGCAGCCTGGAGCCGTACGTGCTCGGCGACCGCATCGAGCGGGTGGAGGTTCGCGATGTCCGCCTCCGAGAGCCGATCCAGGCGCGCGATCTGGCGCGGCGGGTCTCCGGCCGGCGGATCGATCGGCTCGACCGGCGGGGCAAGTACCTGCTGCTCGATCTCGAAGGGGGATGGAGCCTCGCGGTTCACCTCGGCATGAGCGGCCGGTTCACCCTGGTGCCGGAGGACGAGCCGATGGAGCCGCACGAGCACGTCGCGTTCTTCCTCGCCTCGGGCCGGAAGCTCCGGCTACGCGATCCGCGGCGGTTCGGGCTCGTCTTCACCTATAAGACCGCTGAGCGGGACGACGATCCGCATTTCGCTCACCTTGGGGTGGAGCCGCTTGAACCGGGGTTTTCGGGACGCACCCTTAAGGCCGCGGCGGAAGGACGGCGTGGTCCGGTCAAAGGCTTCCTGATGGACGGCACCGTGGTGGTCGGCGCGGGGAACATCTATGCGGCGGAAGCGCTCTTCCGCGCCGGCATCCACCCATTGCGCTCGGTCGCGCGGATCTCGGCGAAGCGCTGGGATCGCCTCGCGGAGCTTCTCGTCGAGGTGCTCTCCCAGGCGGTGGCGGAAGGCGGGACGACGCTCAACGATTTCGCCGACGGCGAAGGGCGGAGCGGATATTTCCAGGTCTCCCTTTCGGTGTACGCGCGAGAGGGGGAGCCGTGCGGCCGGTGCGGCCGAACGATCCGCCGGGTGGTCTTGGGCAATCGAAGCACGTTTTTCTGCCCGGGCTGCCAACGCTAGCCGAGGGGGCCGCGCCGCGGAGTTTTCCTGCGGGCGGGCCTCGTAACTCGCTACGCTCAAACAGACTCGGGCTCCGTCCTCGGAAAAACTCCGTGGCGCGACCCCGAAATGAGACTCGGCCGGATACAATCCCGAGATGCTTTCAGCCATCGCCTCTTCACAGCCCCGCGTTCTGGGCGTCGCGGGAGGGACCGGTTCGGGCAAGACCACCGTCGTGCGCTCGATTCTCGACGCCGTCGGCCGCGACCGGATCGCCCTGATCGAGCAGGACAACTATTACCGTGACGTCGATTGGACGACGGACGCCTCCTTGCTCCACCACAATTTCGACCACCCGGCGGCGATCGACAACGAGCTGCTGGTCGAGCACGTCAGTGCGCTACGCGCCGGCCGCTCGGTCGAGGTGCCGATCTACGATTTCGTGCGCCACCGCCGGACCGATCGAACCCGCATCGTCGAGTCGCGACCGGTGGTGCTGCTCGAAGGGATTTTGATCTTCGTCGAGCCTGCCTTGCGGGCGATCCAGGATTTCAAGGTCTATGTCGACACCGACGCCGACATCCGGCTGATCCGCCGCCTCACCCGCGACCTGGACGAGCGGGGGAGAACGGTCGAGGATGTCCTGCGCCAGTACCAGGAGACGGTCCGGCCGATGCACCTGGAGTTCGTCGAGCCGTCGAAGCGCTGGGCCGACATCATCATCCCCGAAGGGGGTGAAAACCGAGTCGCCTTGGAAATGGTCGTCGCCCGGGTCGAACAGTTGCTCGGCCAGCCGTGAGAGTCGATTCGCTCGACGCCGAAGGCTTTCTCGCCGCAGCGGCAAGCTCCAGCGCGACGGCCTATCGGCGGTTCGAAGAGATCCTCTCCGCGCTCGAAGATCCGGCGACCCGCGGGGCGGCGCGCCGGTTTCTGGCGCGGATCGCGGCGGCGTTCGAGCGAGCGGTGGGAGCGGGGGAGGACCCGGCGGCCTTTTATTTTCAATTGGGCACTCTCTCGATCGGACGCGAAGGGCGCTCCGAGGGCGATCTTTCCCTGCTCCAGTTTCCCAGCGTCTTCGCCCCCGAGGAATGGTCGCGGACGTTTTTCGAAGGGCTTGCCCGCTACTCGGCGCACGATTTCGCCGGCCGGACGCTCGCGGAGCTGGGCTGCGGCAACGGCTGGGTGACGCTCGCGCTCGCCCGCCACGCGGCGCCCGAGAAGCTCTACGGGCTGGACATCAACCCGCGGGCGATCACCTGCGCCCGGATCAACCTTTATCTGAATGCTCTGACGCCAGACGGCGATCCGATCCTTGACGCCGACGGCAAGAGCCTGCTCGACCGGGTGGAGTTTCACGAATCCGACCTTCTGGCCTGGGTGCGCGATCGAAGGCTAAAGCTCGATCGGGTGATCGGCTGCATCCCGCAGGTGCTCGACCCGAACCTGGGGGAGCTCGAAGGCTCCGGGAAAGAGTTGAGCGACGAATTTCTCGTCTCGTTGAGCAACTACACCGGCCATCAGGGCGACCTGGAGGACCTGTTCGGCCTCGGCCTGGTGGCGCGCGCCCTCGAAGAGGCGATCGAGGTGATGCGGCCCGGCGGCTGGGTGGTGTTGAACCTCGGTGGCCGGCCCGGGCGGGAGATTCTGCGCCAGCTGTTCTGCCGCCGGGGTCTCGCCATGCGCGAGATCTGGTCCACCCGGATCGCCCAGGCGGATGACACCGACATTAGCCCCCTGGCGGAGATCGAGCGGAGCGGCCGGCACCGATTCGAGTTCTTCCTCGGGGTCCATAGCGACGAACCGGTCTCCGCCCGGACCGCGCAGGCGTATGCCAGAGCGGGGGGCGCGATCTTCCATTCGCTCACGGTGTTCGAGGGGCGGCTGCGTTTCCCCGAGTCGATGAACCCGGTGTTTGCCGCTCTCCATGGCGAAGAGTGGCGGCCGGTGCGCAACGCGCTCGACTTGGACTATGACGACGACGCGCTGGTCGAAGAAAAATCCGCGTTCCTCGCCCGCCTGGCCCGGCTGCTGCCAGAACGGCGCGCTTTTCCCTACGGCGAGACCTTGGGCGCTCTGCCCTTTCGGCAGCGGTTCGCCGAATACCTGGAGCGCTATTTTGCGATTCCGCTCAGGGCGCAGAACCTGGTGGCCCTGCCGAACCGCGCCTCCGCGCTGCGCAACCTGTTCACTCTGTACGCTCCGACGCTGGCGCTGATCCACCCCTCTCTCCAGACGAGCTCCCCGGGCCAGGCGATCCAACTGTTCCCGGGGGAAGTGCTCGAATGTCCCCTCCGAGCCGACCTGGCCTGCAAGCTGATTGCGGCGCTTGCGCCCCAGCTGGTGGTGACGACGCTCGACGCCGGAGACATCCGCTCGCCCGACTCGTTTCTTCGTCTGGTCGAAACCTGCCGTAAGGCCGGGGCGCGGCTGGTGGTCGACATCTCCTCGTTCTTCGAGCTGGACAGCACGCCCCGGAGCAACGGCGTCCTTCAGGCGCTCTCCGAGGCGCCGCTGCCCGCCCACGTGGCGATCCTCTGCGGTTTGGTGCGAAACCGGGTCTATCGCGACCTCGAAGTCTGCTTTCTCCTCTCCGAGGACGATGGTCTCGTGACGGCGCTCGAAAACGCCGCCGAGATGACCTACAGCCGGGTGCCGCTGTTCACCCAGGAGTATTACGACACGATCCTTGCGGAGCTGCTGAGCTTTCGGCTCGATCCGTTGAGCCCGGCGGTCGCCCGGCCGCCCGAAACGGAGCCGGCGGCTGGAGCGAGCGGTGCGACCTCGCCCACGGTGGCGCTTGCCGCGCGGTGCAGGAAGGCATTCGCGCACCCGGCGATCGTCGCCGAGCATCTGCCACGCACGGCAAACACGGTCCGCTTGGATTACGGCGAAAACGCCCTCCCCTCGCCGACCTTGGTGGCCGCGAGCCTGTTCGAAGCGTTCGCCCGCCGCGAGCTGCCGGCGGCCGAGGCCGATCCGACCTCGGAGGTGGCGCAATTTTTAAGGCGACGCTTCGGGCTCGATGTGGGAGGCATCGGAACCGGCCGGCTCGCGTCGCGTTTCGCGTTTGGGCTCGGCGTGGCGCCGCTCTTTTCAAGCCTCGCCGAATCGTGCGCCGCCGAAGGGGGCACGTTCGTCTTTCCCGCCGGTTCCTACGGCTATTTCGTCGCGACGGTCGAGCTGTTCGGCGGCCAGTGGCTGCGGATCGCGACCGAAAGGGCGAACGGCTTCAAGGTGACGCGAGAGGAGCTGGATGCGGCGCTCGCCGGAGTCGCCCGGCCGTGGCTGTTCCTGAACGGCCCGGTGGTCAACCCATCCGGCAGCCTCTATCAGAGCGACGAGATCGCCGCGCTGCTCGCCGTCGCGGCGAAGCACCGGGCACGGGTGGTGATCGACGTGCTGTTTTCCGGCCTGGAGCACGCCGAGGGGGTGTCGTGGGATCTCGGGCCGGTGCTCGCCGACCACGCGCTCAGCTTGGTCGTTCTCGGCGGCGTGTCCAAAGAGCTGGCCGGCGGGGGACTGCGCTTCGGTTTTGCCTGGTGCCACGGCGAGGCGATCGAGCGCTCGGTCGCCCGGGGACTCACCGCCGCCCCCCACGCTACGACGCGCTTCGCCGCCCAGCGGATCTTCTCCGGCCTGAACCGCCCGACATCCCGGACCCGGGAAGAGTTGGTCGAGCAGCGGCGCCTACTCGCCGGCCGGGCGGCCCGCCTGTCGCAGGTTCTCTCCGAATGCGGCTGGGAGCCGCTGCCCTGCCACGGCGGATTGTTCCTCGTCGCCCGACCCGCCGCCTACTTGGGCCGAAGCTTTTCGGTCTCGACCGGCCACGGGGAATACGCCTGCGTTTTGGATGGTGAAAACATCGCTGAGGCCATGTTCTGGACGGTCGATCTGATGATCAACAACAGTCTCTGGACGGGCATCCCCGAGCACTGCCGGTTCGTCTTTTCGGTGGAAGAAGCGGCCTTCGAAGAGGGCCTGCGGCGGATTCGGGCGTTTTGGGAGAGGGTGGCGAAGAACTGAAGGCCTAAGGCGCTCCGAAGTGCGGGGTGAGGCGTCTGTGAAAAAAGAGTGCTGGACAAGGACCCCGTGCCTCTGTCAGACTGTTGCACCCGTTCCGTAAGGGCGGACCCCGCGGATTCCCATTTCAAGCTCGCTACAATCTCGCCGCCGAGGAGGCTCGGGGCTTGCAAGAGGGTCCTCGGTTGGTGTAAGTTCGTCGGGTTTCGCCGCTGTTGGCGGCCCCGGCGTTAGGCTAGGGGTCAGCGCATCGGTGTCCCAAGCCCACGTGGCTCAGCGGTAGAGCACTTCCTTGGTAAGGAAGGGGTCACCGGTTCAAATCCGGTCGTGGGCTCCAAAAGTACGCTCATCAAGACGGAAAGCCCGGCCGCGGTGAAGATGGAATAAGGTTGGGTTGAACCCTATAGACGGATTCGAGAGATTGACCGGTTGATTTGACCGGTAAGGATGCCGAGGAGGCGCAGGAGAGGCCATGGGCAAGGAAAAATTCTCGCGGGATAAGCCGCACGTAAACGTCGGAACGATCGGTCACGTCGACCACGGCAAGACGACCTTGACGGCGGCGCTGACGAAGGTCGCCGCGGACAAGGGCTGGGCGAAGTTCGTCTCC
>JBBSBW010000029.1:0-91999 GCA_038250865.1 Thermoanaerobaculia bacterium
ATTCCACTCTCCCCGGGGTTGCATCCCCGCCCGCGGCACAACCCCCGGGGGCGCCGGGCCGCGGGGCGATAGCCGGCGGCCCGGTCGTTCCCATCCTCCTACCCTACAGCGAGTCGTCCGATCCCGCGCCGGTCATTCGGCGTTCGACCCGGCGTACCCCGGAGATCGAACGGACGATGCGGAGCAGTTTGTCCAGGTGCTTCCGGTCGCGCAGCTCGACTACGGCTTCCACCCGGGCGTGCTCCCCTTCGGTTTCGGCCGAGATTTGCGAGATGTTGCTTTCGGCTTTGGTGATCGCCTCGGTGACGCGGGCGAGCACCCCCGGCTGGTTGTCGGCTTCCATGGTGATGGCGATGCGATAGCGGTCTTCGCTCCGGCGCGCCCATTCGACTTCGATCTCGCGATCGGGGTTGTAGAGCAGGTTGCGGACGTTCGGGCAGTCGGCGGAATGCACCGAGACCCCTCGGCCTCGCGTGACGTAGCCGATGATGTCCTCGCCGGGGAGCGGGTTGCAGCACTTGGCAAGGTAGGCGAGCAGATCCCCTTGCCCTTTCACCAGAATCGGCCCGTTTCCGAACGGCAACAGCCGGCCGACCGCCTGGCGTAGCGGGCTCGGCTTGCTGAGGGGGACCTCCGTCAGCCGGTCGTCGCCCACCACCCGGGTGAGCACCTGGCGGACTTCGATCTTGCCGAAGCCGATCCGCGCGAGCAGGTCGTCCGGTTTGCCGATTCCCTCCTCCGCGGTGTACTTCGCCAGCTCCGGGCTCTCCAGAACCTTCTTCGGATTGAGCTTGTAGCGCCGCGCCTCTTTTTCGAAGATCCGGCGGCCGATCTCCATCGCGCGCAGCTTCTGCTCGACGTTCAGCCACTGGCGGATCTTGCTCTTCGCCCGCGAGGTGACCACGAACGACAGCCAGTCCCGGCTCGGCTGGCGCCCGGTGGTGCTCAAGATCTCGACCAGATCGCCGTTTTGGAGCGCGGTCCGGATCGGCACCAGGCGGCCGTTCACCCGCGCGCCGGAACACTGGTGCCCCAGGTCGGTATGGACGTGGTACGCGAAATCGAGCGGGGTGGCGCCGCGCGGGAAGGCGAACACCTCTCCCTTGGGGCTGAAGACGTAGACCTCGTCGGGATAGAGGTCCACCTTAAGCGCGGTGAGGAATGCCCGCGAGTCCGGCACCTCCTGCTGCCACTCGAGCAGCTGGCGCAGCCAGACCACGTTTTCGCCGTCCTTTTCGCGCACACCCGGCCGGCCCTCTTTGTAGCGCCAGTGGGCGGCGATCCCTTCTTCGGCGATCAGGTCCATGTCTCGCGTGCGGATCTGGACCTCGAACGGCTGGCCCCCTTCGCCCACCACCGTGGTGTGGAGCGACTGGTAGAGGTTCGGCTTCGGCATCGCGATGTAATCTTTGAACCGGCCTGGAATCGGCCGCCACCCCTGGTGAACGATCCCGAGCGCGCCGTAGGTGTCGCGCAAGCTGCCGGTAACGATGCGAAACGCCAGATAGTCGTAGAGCTGGGAGATGTCGATCCCCTGGCGGCGGAGCTTCTCGTAGATCGAGTAGTAGCGTTTGATCCGGAAGCTGATCTCGGCCTCGATACCCGCGGCTTCAAGCGTCCGCGAGAGCCGTTCGCGCACGCGCAGGGTGAGCGATTCGCCGAGTTTTTTCTTCTCCTCGATCTTCGAGTAGAGCTCGACGTACTGGAGTGGAAACAGGTGGTAGAACGCGAGGTCTTCGAGATCCCCTTTGACCCGCGCCATGCCCAAACGGTGCGCGATCGGCGCGTAGATCTCCAGAGTTTCCCGTGAGATCCGCTGCCGCGCTTCGACCGCCAGATGTTCGAGCGTCTGCATGTTGTGCAGGCGGTCGGCGAGCTTGATCACGATCACCCGGATGTCCTTGGCCGAGGCGAGGATCATCTTGCGGAAGGTCTCGGCTTGCGCGTCGTCTCGGCGGACGTATTCGTGCCGGCCGATCTTGGTGACACCGTCGACCAGCTCGGCCACTTCGAGGCCGAACTCCGCCTCCAGGATCTCGCGCGTCGTCAAAGTGTCTTCAATCACGTCGTGCAGCAGGCCGACCGCCGCGCAGACCTGGTCGAACTTCAGCTCGGCGAGTAGGAAGGAGACCTGGAGCGGGTGAATCATGAACGGCTCGCCGGAGCGGCGAAGCTGATTCCCGTGCATGCGCAGCGAGAAATCGTAGACCGCGCGCAGGAAGCTCTCGTCCACCGGCCGGCCGGCGAGGCCCAGCTGACGAATGATGTCTTCCAGCTGCACCGCGCGACGCGCGGCGACCGGAGGAGGCGGGAGCTTCTTGGTGGCGAGGGCCATAGATCGATTATAGGGGCGGGAAAAGAAAAACGGCGGCTCCGAAAGCTCGGGGCCGCCGCTTGGACCAACCTGGAGGTGTGCCTACTAGGCGGGGGTCGAGGCCGCCCGCTTCGCCGCCGCCTTACGCGCCTTCGCCTCGGGGCCGAAGTACTGCTCCCAGAGCAGCGCGAACGGACTCGCGACGTAGATCGACGAATAGGTGCCGACGACAATGCCGACCGCGAGGACGAAAGAGAACCCGCGCAGCACGGGGCCGCCGAAGACCAGCAGGGCGATGACCGACAGGAGGGTGAGACCGGAGGTCAGGATCGTCCGCGAGAGCGTTTGGTTGATGCTCTCGTTCATCGTCTCGATCAGCGGCCTGCGCTTGTTCTTCCGCATGTTTTCGCGGATCCGGTCGAAGATGACGACCGTGTCGTTGACCGAATAACCGATCAGGGTGAGGAAAGCGGCCACCGTGGTCAGGTTGAACTCGAACCGGAACAACGCAAACATGCCGACGGTGACCAGCACGTCGTGCAGGCTGGCCATCACGGCGCCGATGCCGAAACGAAGCTCGAAGCGGAACGCGATGTAGATCAGCATGCCGATCAGCGAGAACGCGACCGCCATGAGACCCTTGCTGCGCAGTTCCTTGCCGATCACCGGCCCGACGGTTTCGACGCCTACGATCGCGAAATCGCCGAGGCGGGCCTGAGACTCAAGGGCCGCGAGGTCCTTGGCGTTCACGCCGTCGAGCTTCGCCAGGCTGTCCCAGCTGGTGACAATTCCCTCTTTCTTCCGCTCGGCAAGCACCTTGTCTGCGACTTCGGCGTAGTGGGCGTTCGCCGCTTCCGCTCCCTGGGCCGCAACGCCGTCCGGATCGGTACGGGTCAACAGCTCGGTCACGGCGTCCAGACCGATCTCGTTCAGGTCGGGCTTACCGCCCGCGTTTTGATTGTACTGGCGGTTGAGAGCGCCCACGATCAGGTTGCGGCTGCCCTCTTCGGCGCCCTTGATGACCGGCGTCTTGATCAATACCTCTTTGGAGTCATTATCGCCGAAGCGTTGGATCTGCGGATCGGCGACACCCGCACCTTCGATCAGCTTACGCAGCTCGGCGACCTGCGGCTGGTCCTTGAACAACACGTTGACCTGGGTTCCGCCCTCGAAATCGATGCCGAGGCGGATCCAATCGCTCCAGAACGCCGCCACGAGGCCGAAGACCACGAGCGCGAGCGAGACCATGATCCAAAACTTCCGGTACTTCATGAAGTCGATGTGAGTTTCCTTGATCAGCTGCATCGTGTGCTCCTTCGTGTTCCCTTGTCCCGCGCGGACTAGATCGAAAGCTTCTCGACGCGGCGATTGTGCAAAGCCAGGTCGAAGAGCCAGCGGCTGACGAACACCGCGGTGAACATGGAGGCAAGGAGACCGATCGAGAGGGTCACGGCGAAGCCGCGGACCGGGCCGGTGCCGAACTGAAACAGGAACAAGGCGGAGATCAAGGTGGTCACGTTGGCGTCGATGATCGCGGAGAGCGCTCGCTCGAAGCCCAGGTCGACCGCAGAGCGGACCGTACGTCCGGCTTTCAGCTCTTCGCGGATGCGTTCGAAGATCAGCACGTTGGCGTCGACCGCCATGCCGATCGTGAGGACAATGCCGAAAATTCCGGGCAGGGTAAGCGTCGAGTGAAACATGCCGAGGCCGCCGAACAGAATCACGACGTTTAAGGCCAGGGCCAGAACCGCGGCGACACCTGAGAGCATGTAGATGATCAGCATGGCAAAGACAACCGCCGCGGTCCCGATGAGCCCCGCGAGCAGCCCGCGCCGGATCGAGTCGCGGCCGAGCGACGGTCCGACGGTCCGTTCTTCAAGGTAGGTGAGGCCGGCCGGCAGCGAACCCGAGCGGAGGGTAGTGGTCAAGTCGTCCACTTCCTGCTGGGTGAAGCCTCCCTCGATCACGCCGGAATCGGTGATCCGTGCGTTGATCCGCGGCGCCGAGACCACCTTGCCGTCGAGGACGATCGCGAGGCCGGTGCCGATGTTGGCACCTGTGGCGTCGCCGAACAGCTTCGACCCCTGCGCGGTCAAACTGAAGTTGACCACCGGCTCTCCCAGCTTGCCCTGGCCCGGACGTGCGGTTTTGAGGTCGCGGCCGGTGATCACGCGCTGCTTTTCGACCAGGTAGAACTGTTTGCCGGTGACCGTGCCGGTCACGTCGTCGCGAATGTCGCCCGGCATCACTTCGATGTTCGGCGGGACCGGCCCCAGCGCCTCGGGAGTCGGCGCCGGACCGCCGCGGACCAGGCGGAATTCGAGGAAAGCCACGTTCTTGATCAGGCGTCGAACGCGCTCGGGATCGTCGACGCCGGGAAGCTGCAGCACGATCCGATAGCCGGATGCCGGGGTGATCACCGGCTCGGCGACGCCGAATTCGTCGATTCGGTTGCGGATCGTCTGCACCGCCTGGGACACCGCGAGATCGCGGATCTTCGTCGCTTCGGCGGGCTTGATCGTGAGGACCACCGTGTCTCCGCGCTCCGCGGAATCCCAGGTCGGCAGGTTCGCCCGCGTGAGGTTGCCGAGCGCGTCCTTGCTCTCCGGGGTGAGCCCGGCGAACTGGAACGACGTCGGGCTCAGGCGCGTCGGGGAGAGGGTCAAGCCCTTTTCCTTGGCGTCCGTGGTCAGGCGCTGGATGTCGGAGTCGGAGTCGGCGCGCAACGCGTCGTCCGTCTGGACCTGCAGCACCAGATGCATGCCCCCCTGAAGATCGAGCCCCAGCTTGATCTTTTTGTCGAGCGGAAAGAAGAACCAGATCGACAGCGCCGTGATGGCCCCGATCAGGATTCCCCGCGACAACAGATTCGACGACTTCATGCGTTGCTTCCTCCCTTGTCCTCGTCGGCTTCGAGGCCTGCGATCGCCGTCTTGGCGAAGCGGATGCGCACATTGTCGGCAACCTTGAGCGTGACCGAACTCCCTTCGATCGCGTAGACCTCGCCGAAGATGCCGCTCGAAGTCACCACACGATCACCCCGCTTTAGGGTCTCGATCGTCTGCTGCAAGGCTTTTTGCCGCTTGCGCATCGGCAAGAGCAACACGAGGTAGAAGATGGCGAAAATCGCGAGCATCGGAACGAGGCTCAGCAGCGGACTTCGGGCTGGCTCGGCCTGTAAGGCCAACCATAGACATAGGTTCATCGCGTTCATCCTGACGGCTCCCGCCGGTCCGGCCGGGCCGGCACATCGTTTCGCGGGGGTGGGAAGATCCGGCGGGGTGGGCCCGCCGTTCGCCTTAAGGCTGGCTTTCGCTCGCGGTCCCTTCCACCGCCCGAATGGCAGGAGGGGGAACCAGGCTCGTCAGCGCACCGAGTTGGATAGCCTGCCGAAGGCGCCCCATAAAGTCAAGGTAATAGCGGACGTTGTGCAGGGTCGCAAGGACCAGCGCGGTGATCTCGCCGGCCCGGAACAGGTGGTGGAGGAACGCCCGGGAGACCCGCGCGCAGGTCGGGCAGGCGCACTCCGGGTCGAGCGGCCGAGGGTCGTCCTTGTAGCGGGAGTTCTTGATTTTGATCGGCCCGGCGTTCGAAAACAGCAAGCCGTGACGGCCGTTCCGGGCCGGCATCACGCAGTCGAACAGGTCGACTCCCCAGCGGACCGCGTGAAGAATGTCCTCCGGCGTACCGACCCCCATCAGGTAGCGCGGCTTGCCCTCCGGCAGGCAAGGGGTGGTCCACTCGACCGCGGAGCGGCGTTCCGCCTCCGGCTCGCCCACCGAGACCCCGCCGATCGCGCAGCCGTCGAAATCGAGGGCGGACAGATCGGCGGCGGCCCGCTCGCGCAGGTCGCGAAACGCGCTCCCCTGGGCAATTCCGAACAGCCCGCCGGGCCCCCCCGGCCAGGCCTCGCGCGCCCGCCGTTCCCAGGCGAGCGTCCGGTCCCAGGCGCGAGAGGCGGCCTCGCGTTCGACCGGGTAGGGAGGGCATTCATCGAGCACCATCGCGATATCGACCCCCATCCGCACCTGGGACGAGACCACGCTCTCAGGGGTGAACCGGACCGGCGAGCCGTCGAGATGGCTCTTGAAGGTGACGCCGTCGTCGTCCACCGTACGCAGGCCGCCGAGGCTCCAGACTTGGAACCCGCAGCTGTCGGTGAGGATCGGCCGACGCCAGCCGGTGAACTCGTGAATCCCGCCGAGCCGCTCGATGACGTCGATGCCCGGTCGCAGCGTCAGGTGGTAGAGGTTCGCCAGTTGGACCGACGCCCCGATCTCTTCGAGCATCTGGGGCGGCAAGCCCTTGACCGCGCCGAGGGTACCGACCGGCATGAACGCCGGGGTGTCGATTGACCCGTGCGGCGTTTCGAGCCGGCCGAGCCGCGCGCGGCCGTCGGTTGCGCGGACCGAAAAAGACAACGCCATCGGACGCTCCGGATTCCCGCCGTCGAGTGCGAAAGAGGTCCCGGAGACTCCCGCCTAGTGGGGCTTCTCGGGAACCTTCTTGCCGTTGCGATCGAGGTCGATGACCTTGGTCTGCACGCCGGGCGGCAGCTTGAGAGCGAATCGATCGGACGGAATCGGCGCGTTCACCTTCAGATCTTTCAAGTCGTACTGGGTCTTGTCGCCTTCGGCATCGACGTATTCGAGGTGAACCGGAAAAAACTTCTCGTCGTCGATCCACAGGCTCATCGATTTCAGCCGCTTGGCGATCCGCGCGTAGCGCGGGGTCAGATCGAGCCGAAAGGGGGTGCCTTTCTTGACCGAGGTGTGCAACGACGCCGTGAAGTACTCCATAAGCGATTTCATTGAACCGCTCGCGCCGAGGTACTTGAACACCTGGGCGGAATAGCGGCCGACCTTGAGCGTCTCGGCCCGGTTCAGATCGCGGTACCAGGTGGTCATGGTCTCGCCCAGGATGACCACCGAGATCGGGTTCGGGGTCGCGTACTCCCAGCGCACTTTGTCGGGCGCGGCATAGGAGAACGATCCGGTCGAGGTCTCCGGCTCTGCGAGCATCGAGCTTTCCTGGTGCTGGACGAACTTGGCTTCGAGGGTCTTCACCTTCGCCTGCTCGATCTTGATCCGGTCGATCAGGGCGGACAGCCGCTGGGCTGGAGGGGCGGTTCGGGGATCGGGTAGAGCGGCGGCGGCGGCGGAAGAAATGCCGACGACGGAAAGAAGAACGAGGATACCGAGGGTGCGACGCATCGTAAGGGAGCCTTTCGCCGAGAGGGGCGGGATGTTACCCGTGCGCCGCGAAAGGAAGCAAGCTCGGGGCCAGGGGGAAGAGATAGACTCGCGGCCAAGCACAGGAGATCCGCCATGCCTCGTTCGTCCTACTCCGTTTTACTGGTTCTCGCCGCCCTGGCCCTCCCGCTCCCCGTGGTCGCACAGGATTTGACCGAGGAGTGGGGCTACGACCGGAAGGGGGACGACTACGACTCGTTCCGCATCCCCGACGTCCAGCGCTGCCAGAGCGCCTGCCGCCGCGACAACCGCTGCCGGGCCTATACCTTCAGCAACGAAGGCGTCTGCTATTTGAAGAGCCGGATCAACTCGAAGAAAGAGGCGATCGGCTCGGTGACCGGCTACAAGCCGGAACAGGGCAACGAGGGGTATGGCGATCACCCTGGCGGAGATCACGGCGACCACAACGGCGGCGATCACGGCGGCGGCTACGGCGGCTCGGACAACCTGACCGAGGAGCGGGGCTTCGATCGCAAGGGAAACGACTACGACTCCTTCCGCTCGCGCGGCCTCTGGGATTGCAAGCGCTCCTGCGCCCGAGCGGATCGTTGCCGGGCCTATACCTTCGACACCCGCGCCGAAGTCTGCTACCTGAAGAGCCGGATCAACTCGAAGAAATACGACTCCCGGATGATCACCGGCTACAAAGAGGACGACGATTCCCGGGGGAATGACGGCGATTACGGCGACGACGATGGAAATTCAAGCGACGGCGTCCGCCTGACCGAAGAGCGGGGCTACGACCGCCGGGGCGCCGACTACCGCCGGTTTGACTCCTATTCGGTCGACCGATGCAAGAACGCCTGTGCCGAGGACGATCGTTGCCAGGCTTATACCTTCGACCGGCGCGACAACCGGTGCTACCTGAAGGACGAGGTCCGCGAGTCGGAGCGTAACCGGGACATGGTGACCGGCCGGAAGGTCGATTCGGACGAAGACGACGACAACTGATTTATGCCCGGACCGGTGCCTCAATCGACAGGCGGCTCATCAGCTTAGAGACCGCCTTGGCGCTCTGCATGACGTAGAAGTGGACCGCGGGGACGTTGTGGGCGAGCAGCTCCTCGGTCTGCGCCTGCGCCCATTCGACCCCGATCTCCAGCGAGCGCTCGGCCGGCGCCGAGGACATCTCGTCGACCAGCGCGGCGGGGATCTCGACATAGAAATTGCGCGGGATCGTCGCGAGCTGGGCCTTGGAGGTGAGGATCTTCAAGCCCGGGATGATCGGCACCCCGATCCCTTCCTGCCGGCAGAGCTCGACGTAGCGAAAGTAATGCCGGTTGTCGAAGAACATCTGGGTGACGATGTAGTCGGCCCCGGCCGCCACCTTCTCCTTCGCGCGTCGCACGTCGGTGAGCAGGTTCGGGGCCTCGAAGTGCTTTTCCGGGTAACCGCCGATGCCAATGCAGAAATCGAGCGGCTCGGCGTCCAGCAGGTCGGCCTGCATGTAGTGGCCTTGCGACAGACCGCGGACCTGGCGCACCAGGTCGACCGCGAACGGGTTGGCGCTCCGGCCGTACTGGAGCGGCTTGGCAAAACCGCTGTCGTCGCCGCGCACGGCAAGGACGTTATCGATCCCCAGATAGCGCAGCTCGATCAGGAAATCCTCCGTCTCTTCCCGGCTGAAGCCCTGGCAAAGGATGTGGGGCACGGCGTCTACCCCGTATTTGTTCTGCATCAGCGCGCATAAGCCCAGCGTGCCGGGCCGCTTGCGCTTGACCCGCCGGGTGACGCCGCCGTCGGACTTCTCTTCGTAGATCACCTCGGCCGCATGGCTCGTGATGTCGATGAACGGCGGATGGAATCGCGCCAGCTCCTCGATCAGGTCGAGCAGCTGCTTGAGATTGCCGCCGCGCAGAGGCGGAATGATCTCGAAGCTGATCAGCGGGTGTCCGGCTCGCGCCAGGTGTTCGGTGACTTTCATCTTTTGCCCCTTCCCGCCGGAGCGTAGACGCGGCCCGCGGGCCGGTCAAGAGCGGGGCGGCCCGCCTCCGCGACGCCCGGTCCCTGGGCCGCTCCACCTCCAACTAGGACTGACCGGAGAGACGAACCATGATTATCACAAGATTTCTCGCCGTCGCCCTCCTGCTCACCCTGGTCGCCGGAAGCCTCTCGGCCTACGTTCTACTCTCGCCGCGCCGCACCTGGGACGGCGTTCCGAACCTGATCATCGACAGCCGCGGCAACTCGACGATCACGGATGGAAACGGCGGCACGACGCGAATTCGCAGCGCCATCGTCTCCACCTCGGCCTGGAACGGCGCCGGAACCGGCACCCGAACTTCGATGTTCAGGGCACAGGGTTCTCTTAGCTGGATCTGGAACGAGACCGAGCAGATGGTCGTCAAAGAAGCGGTGCCGGTTCAGAGTGCCGCGCTTGCAGGGAGTCTGACCCGCGGAGACATTACCCGGCCTCTATAAGAATCTGGTCAAGAAGTTCGATGTGGTGCTTAATCGATATTTTCTTGACGTATCCTAAGCCAGGGAAGTGCTGCCGCCGACCCAGATCGAGTAACTCCTCGCATCCCTGCGTCCGCCTCCAATTCTCGTTTGACATTATAAAGCGAGACGCCTTACGAAGTGCCTCCATAAATTTTCCTGGGGTGTCGGCCGTTCCCTTCGTTCTGTCTGACACAAAGTGGCGTATGTAGATGTCGCCGCCATCTTCCCTGTTCGTCAGGTGTATCGCAACCGCATGAGCAGCGCCTCCACCGTCCGCATAGTGATTTCCGATGACCAAAAAGTCTCCGAATCCGGCGAAGCCGTCCTCGCGATAGAGCCTGTGGCGATCAGAGAAAAACTCCCTCGGCGGATAATCCTTGTTGACCGCCTGGCGAGTAAACTTGTCCTCCAATACTACTGCATTGCTGGTTTTAAAACTGGTTCGGTATGACCTGCTGACTTTGCCATCCAAGAATACGTTATAGGCGGTGTTCTCGTACTCCTCCTGGAGGGAGAGAAGATCGTCAGGCCTCGGGAGGCTTCCGAAGTGGAAAATCACAACCGATCTATCGGAGTGCCGCGCAAAGAAAGCCCTTAGACTAGGCAACGTTGTCTTTGAATCAACAATGAATCCTGGAACGGCCGACGGCAAATGCGAAAGAGGACCTGAGAAAAGCTGCCGAATTGGCCGATGATCACCACCAAAGTCACCTTTCTCTGGATTTTCAATGATAATGACCATCGATCCGATATCCGCTGTTACCCGGGCAATTTTATCCAGACTACCAGCCGCCTTTCGCACGGGCTCAAGTATCGGTATAACATATTCTGATTGGGCCAACAGTGGCACTAACTCCTTGAGCGCTGTGACCTCAAACTGTTTGCCTCGCAAATAAGGGAAGTACATCGCGCCTCTCCTTTTATAAAATGTCCTGAGGTGACTTTAAGAGCATCCGAGTGTGTTGTGCGCTAACCCCGCCGGTAACCGCATGGAGTTTCAGTGAGTGCGGCGTAAGGTCGATCGTCTCACTGCACTTCTCCCGCGCGCCCCTGCACTTCAGGGCATTCGCGAGTTCAGCCTGGATCACTGGGCGACTCAGTCTCAAGAACAACTCGCGACAAGCGCTGTATATTAAGGTGTTTGGGACATCGGGAACAAAACCGAAGTGACGGCGAACGACGGCGACATATTCTGAGCGCCTGAGGATATCGAAAACGACAGCTGGGTCGATACGATTGCAGTTAGACGCTGCGGATTTAGCCTCCACTAGAGTGTAACGATTCGTTAGGGAGATCAGCCCTACACCTTCGGGCAGTTGCTGACTAAGGCGATCGGCGCACGTCTGGTGTGTCACAACGTAGACCTTGTCGAAAGCTCGGCGATAAGCCTGAAGTTGCGTGGCCAGGCGTTCGAGCGAGTCAAGTTCTGTCTTGATCTCATATGCTACAGTTGTCCCGTTGATCAGCACAAGGTCCGCCTTGCACTCCGAAACGGCAACTTCGGTCAAGAGAGTTGCCGTCTTGTGAGAATGCCGGTGCAGCAAGATTTTAGCCGCTATGGCGTTCTTATAAATATATTCGCAGCGGTAGTGGTTTTGAAGAACAGCGTAGGAGAAATCGAAAACATCCCCTACAGTCTGAAGTTTGGTGGCGACCTGCAGCAGTCCGCTCTCGGAGAGAATTTCACGAAGAAACGACGGGTGGGTTAGGCGACGAATAAACGCAGGGCCAAAAATGGTCGCCAAGTTTCCGGGGCACCTGACACCTATGCCTCGAGCTAAAGCTCTATAATTCATTGCGAGCTTACCCTACCACCTGGGTTGGACACCCGGCAACCGACTTGAGCTGTCCCCAAAGAACCGTCCGCAGAAGGGCCTCTGGGTCGGTCGTCCGAATTCTTCGTGGCTCATGGCAGACATGAGCATGGTGTCAATGAGAACCCAGGGATCAGCGCTCATGGAGTTCGTCTTTGGAGGGCCGCGAGCCCCCGAGATGAACCTTCGGCTTCTCCAGGAGGTACTGTATGCGCTCGAACGCCACCCGGCGTTGGCTCACCTGGCTGACGACTTCCTTCAGGTACAGGCGCACCATCTCATTGACCGAGGTATGTTGCCGGGTGGCAACGGCCAGGGCTTCCCGGAGCAGATCTTCTTCGATCACCAAGGTGACGTTCAGCCATTTCATTTTCGTTCCTGTTGTCGGGGGCGCCAAGAATAATACGGATCGTGCAGGCGCGATCAGGACCAACGCGGATCCCGGCGGCGGTTCGAGAGGATTTACGACCCTCCGATCCGCAGATCCAGCTCGTTGAACAATCCCGCCTGCCGCCAGAGGCTTCGGTTGCCCACCACGTACAGGCGCTCCTTGGCGCGGGTAACCGCCACGTTCAGCAGATTCGGCCGGCCGCCGGCCCAGTTTCTTGCGCCCGTCTGCTGCGCCGCGGGGGCGCCGAGGACAAAGAAGACCGCCTCCGCCTCGCGGCCTTGAACGGTATGCACCGTGCCGACGCGCTCGTTGGTCCATTTTCGAAGGTCCGCGATCCAACCGGAGGGGAGGCCCGAACTCCGGATGATCGTCCGGAGATTCTGGGCGACGAGGACGAAGGGCGTAACGATGTAGAGGTCCGGAGGGACGTCCGCCGCCGCCAAGCGCCGCAGCAGACCGAGCACGAGCTCGCCTTCTTCCGCGCACCATTTGTCGGCGCCGCCGCCCTGCACGTCGAACCAGGCGGAGGGACCGAGCACGTCGCCGATTTTCGATGCGCCGGGGCGTTTCGCCTGGACCATCAGCCGCTCGTAGGCCACCGTGTTCGAGATCCCGAACATCGGCTCCGAACAGCGCCGATGGACGAGGAGAGGCACTCCCACCTCCCTGCTGCCGAAACGCCCTTCGAAGCTCGCCATGTATGGAGTCGCCGAGTCGGCCAACGTCTGGGCCGACGCACCGGGCGCGTTCCAACGATCCGGGTCGACCTGAAAATGCTTGCAGATGGCATGCGTCAGTAGTTCGGGCAAGACCACGATCGGCTCGATTTGAACCGGATCGCCCACCACCACGGCCCGGCGGGTTCGCATCAGCGCGCCGACCGCGGCCTGTGGCAGCGCTTGGCCGGCCTCGTCGATGAACAGCCAGCCGAAGGTCTCGGGGGGCAATTCGCCGAGCATCCGCTCGACGGAAGCAAACGTCGTCGAGACCAGCGGCACCACGAGAAAAAGCGACGCCCAGAGATCCACCCGAAGGGCCTGCTTTTCCGGCGTTGGAAGACCTCGGCCCGCGAAGACGTTCATCAGAGCGCCGAGGTTGTGGCGAAGAGGCTTGGCCGCCGCGTCCAGAAAGGCGCGGTGGAGTTCGATCGCGGCCAGAAACACGTCGTCCCGCAGGCGCTGCTGCTCCTCGTCGAGCCAGGGGACCGTCATCTGCCGGGACTCGTGACCTCGCTTAAAGAAATCCGCGTCGAGGAACCGGTCTCCCAGCCGCTCGCGGGCCGCCTCCACCGCTCGTCGTCCCGGTGTCCGCAACCAACGCCCGGCGGCGGAGTCCCGCTTCGCGGCTTTGGCTCGAACTTCCTCCAACTCCGCCAGGCTCCCGGAGCTTCGCCGAAGCGCGGCCTGAAAGGCGGTGCGCGCCTTCTTCCAGCGGTCTAAGGCCTCTTGCCGAGACCGCGGAGGATTTTCTTCGGTCACGATGCGCGGCGGCCGGGTCGTCGTCTCGCCGGTCGCAACATCCACGATGTCGATCATTTGCGGAGTGCCGGCCGCCTCGGCCAGGTAGGTGGAAAGCCCCACGTCCTTGTCCCACCAGAACGTGTTTCGGAATCGCGAGCGATTCGTGGCGTTGCCCAGCACCGCCGCACCCAGGCCCCAGGTTTCGCATCCGAAAAGTGCGTCCGAAAGGGTTTTGAGGTACCGCAGGCCGTGGGCATCCTCGGCGATGGCGCTCAGAGCAGGCAGGGCCGCGCTCACGTTTTCGACCGCCTTGTTGTTGGAGGACGCTACGATGATCTCGAAGCCCTTGAGAGTCTTGTCGAGCCGGTAAAGGTGGAGCGAGGCGGCGCCCGAGACGAGCTTTTCCCCCGAAGGCGAGAAGGCGTCCGCCGGATCGTCGAACCGAGCCATTGCCTCGGCTCGCGAAGTGACGATCGCCGCGACCAGATCCCGCAGCAGGGTGGTCTTGCCGGTTCCGGGAGGACCGTTCACGGCGAGGATTCCGCCCGATTGCAGGTCGTTGAGGGCGAGGTTCACGGCCGCTTGCTGCAGGAGGACCAAGGAGTGACGGCCCGGCCCCGGCCAACGCGCCGGAGGAATCCGTCGCGGGGCGACGGCTGCCTCGATCGCAGCCGAATCCTGGAGCAGATCCGCGCGTTGCTCCGGGACCTCGGCGCCCAAATAGCGCCGCAGATTGCGGGTCGGACTTCCCTTCTTGAACAGCGACCTGGCTTTCCGCAGATCGTGCAGGTAAAAACTGTTCAGCAGCAGAGGTTCGGGCGAGTCCGCGCTCGTGTAGGAGCGAACGGCAAACCGCGGTCGCTTGACCCACGCGGACTGCAACCCAAGACGATTCATCAACCAATCGAACCCGCCTTCGAGAGTCGGCCGATCGAGCGGCGGATCTTTCTCGTCGGGCCGGGCGCGGCGCAGGAACTCGTCCAGATCGTCGATCAGCTTGCCTTCCGCCTTCGACCAGCCCGAAAGGGCCGCCAGTTCCTGTTTCACCGCCAAAGGGAGACCCCAGGCGAAGCTCGAGACCGAGACGGCCGGCGGTTCGACCAACCGCCCCTGTTGATTCACTGCGACCAGGGCCAGGATCGCCTCTCCTACCGAGGCGGGACGTTCAGGTCGCGTGTCGGGGAAAGATGCGAGAAGCTCCTTATAGGCGGGTTCAAGCTCAATGCTTCCAAGCACCACCTGGTAGTACAGCTTCGTCTTGGGGCGCGGCTTCTCTCCGGCGCCTTCCCACGGGAGCAGGCGGTCCTCCAGCGAGGCGATCCGGGTGCGGTCTCCGACGGCCAGGTCCTCCGGGCGCCGGAAGGTTTGGGGCGACAACACCTCCAGCGCAGTCCAGGCATCGAGAATGTGTTCGGGGCTCGACCCCGCCGTCACGGTTTCGCCTCAGCCTTCCCGAGCAAGACGTACCCCGTCTTCTCCTCCGCATCCCTCGCGTATTCGACCAACGGCAGCGGCTGGGCGAGTTTGGCCAGGGCGTCGCGTTGGGCGAGGAGCCAGATCTTGCCGGGTCGGCGGGCGTAGGTTTGAAGCTCGGGCTCGGTGACGGGGAGCTCGGCGAAGCGCTCGGTATAGAAGAGGAAGGTCGAGTCGATCCGCGGGTAGATGGCGTAGGGCTCGCTGGGGGCAGCTAGCGCGAGCAGGCGGTTCGAAAGGCCGCGGGCGGATTTGACCGAGTCGAAGGCCGGGAGGACGGTGAAGGCCGCCGTCAGGATCAGTGCGGCCATTCCCGCGGCGACCCCGGCGATGGCGTGGACGATTTTGCCCTGGCGCGCCTGCCACCAAGCCCAGAGGGTTCCGAGGGCCAGAGGCAGGAGGGTGAGGACCAGCGAGAGCACGAAGTTTTCGCCGCCGAGCGGTAGCGCTTCGGGCCGGTTGCGCCCGCCGAACCAGAGGGTGAGCGGCAAGGCGAGCGAGAAAAGCGCGAGCAGCAGGAGGGGCACGGTGAGCGCTTTTTCGGCGCGGGCGGGTGCTGCAGTCTCCGGCCTTCCCGCGGCCCATCCTTCGGCCAGCCGATCGAGGGCGGCGCCCAAGACCAGAGCGAGGCCGGGGTACATCGTGAGCATGTAGACCGACCGTTTGGCCGGGGAAACGCTGAAGAAGACGAGGGTCGCCACCACCCAGGAGAGCCCGAAGAGGAATCCGTCGCGCTCGCGGCCCGCCAGGCGCCGCCAGCCGAGGACGAGCGCGGTGGGCAGCAGGAACGTCCAAGGGAAGAAGTCCGCCGGGATGGTGGTCAGGTAGTACCAAGGGGGCTGGAAGTGGTGCCACGGCTCGGCGTATCGGGTCACCGTCTGCTTGAACGCGATTTGCTGGAGATAGCCGGTACCGCCGCGGAGGGCGGCGGGGATCAGCCAGGCGAGAACCACCGCGGCATAGAGCGCGAGCCCTCGGCCGATTCGGAGGTTCTTGATCTCTCTTGCCCGTTTCGTCGCGATCAGGAAGAGCAGGATGCCGAAGAGCGGTGGCAGCAGGCCGACCGGCCCTTTGGCGATGGTCGCAAGCCCCGCGCTGGCGAAGAAGCCGAGCATCAAGGCCGGGCGCTCTTCGGTCCAGGCGCGCACCCAGAACCAGACGCCCAGCGCCACCAGGCCACCGAGCAGCATGTCGATCTGGCCGAAGCGGCCCTGCCAGAGGATGGTGCCCGACGTGCCGAACGCGAGCGCGGCGATCCAGGCGGCGCGGCGCGAAACGAGCCGCTCGGCGATCCGGAACGTGAGCATCAGGGCGGCGATCGCGGCGAGAGCCGAAGGAAGGCGGGCCGCCGTCTCGGTCACCCGGCCGAACGGCACGGAGGAGAGCAGCATCGACCAGAACAGGAGCGGCGGCTTTTGGGTGTAGAGCCGGCCGTTCAGATGGGGCAGAAGGTATTCGCCCGAGGCTCGCATTTCGCGCGCCACCTCGGCGTAGCGCGCTTCGTCCGGATTCCACAGGTCGCGCCGGCCGAGCGCGGGCAGAAACAGCAGGCAGCCGAGCGCGAGCAGGATCAGGAGATCGCGGCGGTAGGTCTTTCGGTCTCCGTCCGCCGTGCCGTCTGACGAGCGGGTCGGCCCAACCCGGACCGGATCACCCGCGATCAACGGTAAGCTCCTCGGCCTGGCTGCGGTCGATCCATCGTTTCTGCATCCAGCGGACGGCGAACAGGTCGGCGAGCGCGCGCCAAAGTCGGTTGCCGATGCCGTACTTGGCGACCCCATGGAGGCGGGGCCGGTGGTTGACGGGGATCTCGACCACCCGGCCGCCCTGCATTTTGAGCAGCGTCGGCAGGAAGCGATGGAGCCCGGTAAACATCGGCAGGTCGAAGAGCAGCTCGCGGCGGCAGACCCGCAAGGTGCAGCCGACGTCGGTCACGTGCTCGTGGGTCAGACGGTTGCGCACGCCGTTGGCGATTTTCGACGAGATCCGGCGGGTCCAGCTGTCGCGCCGGTTCGCGCGGATGCCGCAGACCACGTCTGCTCGGGACAGCTCGGCGAGCATGCGGGGGATGTCCGAGGGGTCGTTTTGCAGGTCGGCGTCGAGCGTCACCACGATCCGGCCGCGGGCGAAGCGGAAGCCCGCGTCGAGCGCCGCGGACTGGCCGCTGTTCTTGCCCAGGCGGATGATGCGGATTCTAGGGTCGGCCGCGGCCAGGACTGCCATCGCGGCCGGGCCGGCATCGGTCGAGCCGTCGTCGATCAGCAGCAGCTCGTAGCTGCGGCCGGCCGGTTCGAGCGCCGCGGCGATCTCGCGCACCAGCGGTTCGAGGTTCTCCTCCTCGTTGTAGACCGGCACGACCAGCGACAGCTCGGGCTCCGAGCCCGCGGTGGGCGGAGCGGGCGGTTCTACCGCGGCGGGGCTCGAAGGCATAGAGCGCGTATCTTACGGTGAGGCGCGCCCGATCCCAGGGGTCGTTGAGGGAGAATTTCCGGTCGCCCTTCCGGAATCGCCGCGGGTGGCGGAAGATCCGGTCGCGAAACATGGGAACTCACCGCTCGCTCTTTCCGCTGCCGCTCCGCGCGACCCCCGAAGGGGTGGTCGCGGTGGGCGGCCGACCCGATCCGGAAATCCTCGAAGACGCCTACCGGCGCGGCATCTTCCCCTGGCCGCACGAAGGGGTGCCGCTGCTCTGGTTCTGCCCCGACCCCCGGTTCGTCCTGCCGCCGCGCCGCGCCCACCTCTCGCGCTCGCTGCGCAAAGAGCTTCGGCGCGGCCGGTTCGAGGTCACGGCCGACCAGGATTTCCCCGCGGTGATTCGCGCCTGCGCCCGGAAGGAGCGTCCCGATCAGGGGGGCACCTGGATCAACCGGGAGATGATCGCGGGCTACACCGCGCTCGCCCGGCGGGGGTTGGCCCATTCGATCGAGGCGCGGCTTGAAGGCAAGCTGGTGGGGGGCCTTTACGGCGTGTCGCTCGGCGGGGTGTTTTTCGGCGAGTCGATGTTCGCCGAGGTGGCCGATGCCTCGAAAGTCTGCTTTGCCACCCTGCTCGCGAACCTCGTCCGGTGGGATTTCCACCTGGTCGACTGCCAGCAGGAAACCCGCCATCTCGCGAGCTTCGGCGCCGAACCCTGGCCGCGCACCCGCTTCCTCACCGGGTTGCGCCGGGCGCTGGAAGTCCCCACCCGCCGAGGACCTTGGACGCTCGACCTGGGACCCGCCGAGGCGGCCGAGGTATTTTCCGGCGGAGGGCCGTCCGGCGGGGCGGATCGTTCGTAAAGCCCACAGGTGGGATCTCCTCGGGCGGGAACCTATCGGTCTACAATGTGCTTGAAGCTCTTCAGTCGAGAACGATTCATTCGCGAACCTTTCGAGTCACTCCAGGGTCCCGATCGCATGAGCACCTTCGGCCCGTCGATCCTCGCGCTCCTCTTGGCGGCTTCGCCGCTGGCCGGGCTCGAATCCTCTCCTCCCCAGGGCCGAACCCTGGTTGGCTTCGCGTTCAATCCCGACGCCGTCGGTTTGAGCTTCGGCGCCACCGATGTGCTGGACGACTCCGCGCGCGGCGAGGCGTCCTGGGAAATGCAGTTCGCCGGCCGGCGCTTCGCCTTGTGGCCGAAGGAGTGGCCCGATCTTCACCCGCTCGCGGGGGTCCTCACGACCACCGACGGCTCGATCTATCCCTACGCCGGCGTTTCGCTCCGGCTTCCCCTGAGGCCGCGGGTTTGGTTCACCCCCTCGCTCTCGGCCGGCGCCTACGTCCACGGCGGAGGATTCGACCTCGGCTCGCCGGTCGAATTTCGCTCCCGGGCGGAGATCGTTTATGAGATTTCGGCGCGGAATCGGATCGGCCTCTCCTTCGGCCATCTGTCAAACTCGGGGATCGGGAAAAGAAATCCGGGCACCGAGACGCTCTCGTTTACCTTCTACTCCAGCCTCCGAAACAAAGGGTGGGGCTCCGAGTGATATCCTCCGGCCCTGGAGAACATCGCCATGGCCGTCGATCCCGATCTGCTCGAAATCCTGGTCTGCCCAAAAACGAAGGGCCCGCTCGAACGGGTCGAGCTGCCGGCCGCCGTGCGCGCCCAGGTGGCAGAGAAATACCGCGAGCATTTCCGCGACGAGGAGCCGGTCGTTACCGAGGGGCTGTTCGCCAAGGATTCCGGCTTGGTTTACCCGATCGTTTCCGACATCCCGATCATGTTGATCGAAGAGGCGTTGCCCGCCTCGGTCCTGGGGCGCTGAGCGGCAAGCTCGCCGTCTTCGCCTTCGGTCCCTCGAACCGAAGGGTCTCGTCGCTCATGGCGCCGACTTCGCTCAACCCCCCGCCTGCCGCTGCCGGCCCGGAGCCTCGCGCAGCCCGCCGGGGCTCATGCCGCTTGGACCAGCTGCTCGCCGAAAGAGGCCTGTTCGCGAGCCGGGAGCAGGCGCGCCGCGCGGTGATGGCAGGCACCGTCGAAGTCGCCGGCCGGCGGGTCGACAAGCCGGGCACGGCGGTCGCCCTCGACGCGCTCGTGTCCGTGGCGGCGGGCGAGCCGTTCGTTTCGCGCGCCGGCCGGAAGCTCGCCGGGGCGCTCGACGATTTCGCCCTCGACCCCGCCGGCAGGGTCTGCCTGGATGTCGGCGCCTCGACCGGCGGTTTCACCGATTGCCTGCTGCAACGGGGCGCCGCGCGGGTCTACGCGATCGACGTCGGCTACGGCCAGCTCGACGAGCGGCTCCGCCGCGATCCGCGGGTGGTCGTGATGGAGCGGACCAACGCGCGACATCTGGCGGCCGACGCTCTCCCTGAGCGGGCGGACCTTGCGGTGATCGACGTCTCTTTCATCTCTCTCGCCAAGGTGGTGCCCGCGCTGTTGCCGCACCTGGCGCCCGGCGGCCGACTTCTCGCCCTGATCAAGCCGCAGTTCGAAGCCGGTCGCGGAGCGGTGGGCAAAGGGGGCATTCTGCGCGATGAGGAACTTCGCCGCGGCGCGATCGACAACGCGCTCCGGCAGCTTGCAGCACTCGGGCTCTCGCCCCTCGGAATCCGGGATTCCCAGGTCGCCGGGATGGGCGGCAACCGCGAGGCGTTCGGCCTATTCGGCGTGCCCGAATCGTCCGTCGGCGGAGGGCCATCATGACCCCGGGCCCGGCTTCGGGAAAGGCTGGCATGCCGAAACCGCGCATCCGCTCGGTCGGCATCGTCGCCAAGGAGGGGAGCCGCGAGGCGGTCCAGCTGGCCGACGAGCTGGCCGAATGGCTGCGCCGCCGCGGCATCGAACCGCTCGCCGCACGACCGTTCGATCCCGAAAAGCCCGGTGATTTGGTGGTCGTGCTGGGCGGCGACGGCACCCTCTTGTCGGTAGCGCGCTCTCTCTCGGTCGAGGTTCCAGTGCTGGGGGTGAACCTCGGCACCCTCGGTTTCCTGACCGAGATCCAGCGTGTCGAGCTCTACCCGGCGCTGGTCGACGTGCTCGACGGCGAATGGACCTTCGAGCCGCGCGCGCTGTTCGAGATCGAGGTCTTTCGCCGCGGCGTGGCGCTGCCCTCCCATCGCTTCCGGGCGCTTAACGACGCGGTGATCACCAAGAGCGCGCTCGCCCGGATCATCGAGCTGACCCTGAGGGTGGACGGCCTGATGGTCGCGAATTTCCGCTCCGACGGCCTGATCATCTCCACCCCCACCGGCTCGACCGCCTACAACCTTTCGGCCGGCGGGCCGATCCTCGACCCGCGCTTGGCCGTAGCCGTGCTCACGCCGATCTGCCCTCACGCCCTGTCGCTGCGGCCGATCGTGGTGCCGGATTCGACCCGCATCGAAGTGACGCTCGAAAGCGATCGCGGCGACCGGGTCTACGTCACCCTGGACGGCCAAGAAGGAACCCAGCTCGGTCCCGGCGACGTCGTCCGCGTGACCCGCAGCCCGCGCTCGATCCACCTGGTCAAGGTGAGCGGCCGGAGTTTCTACGACAACCTGCGCGCCAAGCTGCGCTGGGGCGGCCTGGCGCTCGCAGAAGGCGGAGCGGAAACTCCGGCGATCTCTGGAACCGCGGCCGGAAATTCGGAAGGTACGCCCGGGTGAGCCGGAAGGAGGAGCGCGCCCGGCCGGCCGGGCGCCTCGAAAAAGCAGGTGAGGGCGATGCCGATCCGCCGACCCTCACCAAAAAGCCAAAGGCGCGACGGCCGGGTCGCCTGCGCCGCTTCGTGCTCCGCCCGCTGGTCTGGGGAAGCGCTCTTTTCCTCTTGCTGTTCGCCGGCCTGCTCGCGTTTGTTCAGAGTCCGTTCGCGCGCTCGCGGCTGACCACCCTCGTCACCGCCCGGCTCTCCGAGGCGCTCGGCCGTCCGGTCCGCCTGCGCGACGCCCGGGTCGGCTTGCTACCGCTCGACATCGAGCTTTACGACCTGGTGATCCCCGGCCGGACGGCCCTAGAACCGCCGTTCGCCGAGGTGCCGCTGCTGCGAATTCAAGTCTCCTGGCGGGCGTTGCGCCAACGGGTGCTCGATCTCGAACAGATCGAGGCGATGCGGCCGACCGTGCGGCTCGATTTCGCCGAAGACGGTTCGACCAACCTGCCGGTTTTCGGCGGCGGAGGCGGCGGGCGCTCCCGTTTCAGCCTGACGATCGATCGCGCGCTGGTGCAGGACGGAACGTTCATCCTGAACGAACGGGTGCTCCCCTTATCGCTCGACGCGCGCGGCGTCTGGGGACGGGTCATAGGGCCGTCGCCGCAGCACCTTTCTGCCCTTGCCACGGTGCAGGACGTCGAGCTGCTGCTGCCCGACGCGAAGCCCTATCACCTGACCGCCTCGCTCAAGTTTTTGATCGAGCCGTCGCTGGTGACGATTCAAAACTACCGCCTGGCCGGGCCGGACTTGAACGTCCAGGGTGCCGGAACCTATTCCTTTAAGGATCATCGGAATGTCTTCGACCTCGGACTCGAAGGCCGGGGCGACGCCGCTCTGGTGGGCCGGCTCGGCTATCTGGCCGATCCGCTGACCGGCGCGTTCTCGTTCGATGGCCGGGTCGGGGTCGATCCGGAAAAATGGGGTTGGCAGGTCAATCTGGCTGCGCCCGCAGTGCTCTACGGCGGAGGCACGGGCGATGGCGGCAAGAAGCCGCGCGAGATCCGCGAGGTGTCGGCCCGCGCGATCGGCGGCGCCAAGAGTGTCGATGTCGCGATCGAGCACGCCCGCTACGCGGAGGGGAAGGTGGCGGGCCAGGTGAAGGTTGACCTGACCCAGTCCGGGCCGGGCAAGCCGATCGCGATCGACCTCGATTTCGACCAGCTCGACGTCGCGCGTTTCCTCGCCGCCGAAGGGCTCGACCTGGCGGTCGCGACCCGCGGCGCCGGATCTTTCGTCTACCGCGCCAAGGCGAACGACCTGCTCGGCGGAAGCGGCGATATCGGGGTTGATCTCACCGCCGGGCAGAGCTCGGGGCCGAGCGGCCCGCTTCCGGTCGCGGGCGATCTGCCGCTCACGATCGAGAACGGCGTCCTGTCCTCGGCGGGCTTTCATCTGACCGCTCCGTCGGTGACCGCGGAGGGCACCGCGAGCTACGACCTGCAACAGTCCAAAGGGACGGTCTCGGCCCGCTTGGCGACCGCCGATCTCGCCGCCGCGGCGCGGCTGATTCCCCCCTCGGCTCCGGCGGCCGGGCCGGAGATCTGGCGCCCGACGGCGGGACGCGGCACCGCCCAGATCGACCTTTCCCTCGCCGAGGGCCGCACCTCGACGACGGTCGCCTACGACCTCGCCGCGGTCGCGGCCCCGGTGCTCGCCGCGGACACCCTCACCGGCTCGTTCACCTGGGCGAGCGACTCGAAGTCACCGAGCCTCGGCCGGATCGACGACCTCGTGGCGGATGTCCGGCGCGGTGCCGCGCGCCTCGCGGTTTCCGGCCGCATCCCGCTCGATTCCGCAGCCTCCTCTGGCAGGGGCCTGCCGCTCGCGCTCTCCGTCGAGGCCGAATCGTGGCCCGCGGAGGAGCTGACGAAACTGGCGGCAAAACTCTCCTCCGGTTCCGGCACCGCAACCCTGCCGGCGATCGAAGGCAGAGTCAGCGGCCGCTTGGCGCTCGGCGGCAGCTTCGCCGCGCCGACCGGCCGCGCGGATCTGGCAGTCGAAGGGCTCGCCGTATCGGGCTACCCGCTCGGTCGGGCGGACGCCGCGGTCGCCTTCGGCGCCGAGCGGATTGAGATCGAGCGGCTGCTGCTTAAGACCGCGGCCGGCGATCTCTCCGGCAACGGCCGGATCGACCGCCCCTCGCGCCGGATCGAAATGGCGCTGGAGGCTCCGACGCTCGATCTGGCCGCCGAGCCGTTCAAGAGCCTGCTGGGAGGGCCGGACTCCGTCACCGACCTAACCGGCAAGGGTGCGATCCACGCGACCGTCTCCGGGACGCTCGACCATCCGGAGGCTACCGTCACCGCGAGCGCTAAAGATCTCGCGCTCGACGGCCGGCCGCTCGCCCAAGGCGGCACCGCGCAGCTGGTCGCCAACTGGGACGGCGAGGCGGTCGAAGCCCACGGCTCGCTGCTCGGTCTCGCCACGTTCGCAGGCGGCGGCCGGCTGGACACCAAGGGCGCGGAGGTCGATTTCACGTTCGACAGCCCGAACGTCAAGAGCCTGCTGGCGCTCGCCGCCCAGGAGACCTCCCTGCCGGAGATCACGGGCAGCCTGGCCGGCCGCGTCCGGCTCGCCGCTGACTTTTCCGCCGGAACGTTTTCGACCGATCTTTCCGTTCCCCGCCTGGACCTTCAGGTCGCCGGCCGCCGGTTGAAGAACCTCGAACCGATCGTCCTGCGCCTCGACTCCCAGCGGCTGAACATCGTTTCGCTCTACCTCGCCGAAGAGGCGTCCGGCAGCGACCTGTTCGCGACCGGCACGATCGGCCTCGGTGCCGGAGCGAAGCCGCTCGACTTGAAGTTGCAGAGCACCCTCGCGGCGAGCTGGCTCGAGCTGTTTTCTCCCGGCCTCGACGTCGCGGGCTACGTCGACGCGATCGCCACGGTCCGCGGTACGCTCGACCGGCCGTCGATCCGCGGCGAAGGAGAGATCCGCGACGCCCGGCTGATCCTGCCCGACCAGGCCCTGGGCCTCGAAGAGATGGCCGGCACGATCCTGTTCAACCGCGACCAGATCGTCCTGGACAACTTGCGCGCCCGAGTTGGCGCCGGGACTCTCCGGGCCTCGGGCCGGGTCTCGGTGCCGGCGTCCGGCTCCGAGATTTCCTACGCGTTTCAGGCGATCGGCGATCGCATCTCGGTGCGCTTTCCGGAAGGGTTCCTGTCCCGCGGCGACGCCCAGGTCTCGATCGCCTCCACCCGCGAGGGGCGCCAGATCTCGGGAGAGATCAAGCTCGATCGGGCGTTTTATCTCGACGACGTGGCGGTCGGCACCCTGGACCTCCTGTCGAGCGCGTTCCGCCGCAGCCGGCTGGAGGTCGAGGAGGCCGATCCGTTCCTCGCGTCGACCGTGCTCAACCTACGCGTCGTCGGTCCCGGTTCGCTGCGCGTCCACAACAACGTCGCCGACCTGCGCGGCGATGTCGACCTTTCGATCCGCGGCAACGCGGCGCGCCCGGTGGTGTTCGGCGCGGTCGAGATCGCCGAGGGGGGTAAGCTGATCTACGCCGACAACGAGTACCGGGTCGAGCGCGGCCGAGTCACGTTCGACAATCCGAACCGGATCGATCCGGTGATCGACTTGACCGCCAAGACCCAGGTCAAGAACTACGAGATCGCCCTCGATCTTTCGGGCACCGTCGATCGCCTGACCGCGCATTTCCGGAGCGAGGACGGGCTCGCGGATCTAGATGTCCTGTCGCTGCTCGCCACCGGCCGCGAACTCGATCCGGGCGCGAGCGAAATCGGCCTCGCCACTTCGACGACGACCCCTGCGCCGGGCCAAAGCTTCGCGGCCGAATTCTTGGCCAGCCAGGCGGCCTCTGCGGTGTCAAAGAGGGTGCAGAACCTGTTCGGCTTCGACCGCTTCCGCATCGATCCGCTGGCCGGCGGCAGCGGCTCGATCTCGAACGTCCAACTGACGGTCGGCAAGCGCCTGTCGAAGAAGCTGTTCGTGACCTATACGACGACCCCTTCGGCGTCGGAGACGACTGTGCTCCAAGCCGAATGGCAAGTGGGCAAGAACGTGGTCGTCCTGTTCACCAGCAACGGCAGCGACCGCTATTCGGTGGACGTCCAGTGGGAGAAGCGGCGTTGAGGGGGGCAAGAGCGGCGCTCTTCGCCCTGCATCTTGGGCTCATCGGGTTCGCCGGGGCAACGCGCGCGCAGGCTCAAGCGGAAGCGCCACCGTCGCCCTCTCCCGACATTACCGGGCCGATGGTCAAGGCGATCGAAATCCGCAGCGATACGCCGGTCGACCCCAAGGAGGACCTCGAATCGCTGCTGTCGATCGAGGTCGGCAAGCCGCTTTCGGATCTGGCGATCCGCCGGACCCTCGCAAACCTCCAGGCGAGCGGCGCGATCGCTCACGCCGCGGTCTATTCGCGACCGGCCGAAAACTCGAAGAATCCGGAGACGCCGGAAGTGGTGGCGATCGTCGCCCTGTGGGCGAGCGTGCGGGTCGAATCGGTCGGTCTCGAAGGAGCGTTCGGAGTCAAACAGGCCGACCTGCGCGGCCAGGTGGTCCAGCGGGAAGCCGAGCCGCTTTCCGAAGGGGCGGTGATCCGCGGCGTCTATCGGCTGGAGGACTATCTGACCCAAGAAGGTTTCCGCACCCCGAGCGTCAGGGTGCGGGTTGCCTTGCCAAACGCGCGCACCGCCAAGGTGGTTTACCAGATCGACGCCGGACCGCGCACGCAGGTTTCGGCGGTCGATTTCGAAGGCACCCTCGGCCCCTGGAAACCCGAGGAGCTGCGCGCCCAACTGCGCACCAAGATCGGTGAGCCCTACCGCGCCGACACCCTGGACGACGACGTCGAGCGGCTCCAGAGATGGCTGGCCAAAGGACTTTACGGCCGTGCCCGGCTGGGCGTGCCGCGGGCCGAATCCGCCGTCGCGGTGCCCCCGGCCCCCGGCGCTCCCGGCGCTCCGGTAACAGGCCAAGGTTCGACGGCCGAGGCGCCGCGTGTGCGGGTGATCTTTCCCGTCGATGTCGGGCCGAAGATCGAAGTCCGCGTGATTGGCGCCGATCTCGACAAGCTCAAGAAGAAAGGCCTGCTGCCGTTTCTCGGCGATACGGGGTACGACGAAGCGCTGGTCCTCAGCTCGGTGGCGAAGATCAAGGACGACTTCCAGCGCCAGGGCCATTACCACGTGAAAATCGATCCTCGCGAAATGCCCGAGAGCGATACATTCGTGATCGAGCTCAAGATCGAGCCCGGCGCGGTCTACACCCTCCGCCGGGTCGAGCTATCGGGCAACTCGACGTTTTCCGACAAGACCCTGGAAGATTTCACCGCGGTTTCGGCCCGCCGATTGCTCTCGATCGGTAGCGGCCGGCTGATCGAATCGGAGCTGGCGCAGGACGTCAAGAACCTCCGCGCCTATTACCTGCTCCAGGGATTTCCCGATGTCCAGGTCGGCCCGCCGCAGGTCGCGGAAGAGGGGTTGGATCTCACGGTCAAAATCCCGATCCGCGAAGGCCGGCGCGAGCAGATCGGTACCGTCACCTACTCCGGCTTCGATCCCGCTCATTTGAAACCGGAGCGCTTGAGCCCGCCGCTCAAGCTCGCCGACGGCCCCTACCATCCTCAGATCGTCGACGGCGCGCTGGAGCGCCTGCGGGCGGAATACTCGACCGCCGGTTTTTCCGAGGCGCGGGTCTCCGCCGAAACGACCTGGAACGCCGACCACAGCCGCATCGACCTGGTCATCTCCGCCCTCGAAGGTCCGCGCATTACGGTCGACCGGATCATCGTGCGCGGCAACCGCCGGACCGATTCGGAGGTGATCCGCCGCACCCTGGGGTTGAATCCCGGCGACCCGGTGGGCGACGCCAGGCTGCTCGAAGTCGAGCGCACGCTCTACAAGCTAAACATTTTCTCGCGGGTCGAGGTCGAGCTGGTCCGTTCGGCGCTCGACGATACGACGCGCGACGTGCTGGTCCGCGTCCAGGAAGGCAAGCCGGTCACCCTCACCTATGGCATCGGCTACGATTCGGACGACGGGCTGCGCGGCCTCCTCGGTTTCAATCATTCGAACGTCGGCGGCCAGGCCTACGCGTTGCGCAGCGACCTGCGGCTGTCGAGCACTGCCAGCCGCTTCCGCCTGCTGTTCGACCAGCCGTACGTCTTCCATCTGGCGAAGCCCCTCACCACCTCGCTGTTTTACGAGCAGGGCCAAGCGGCGCAGAAGGCGTTCGAGCTGACCCGCTACGGCGCGCGGACCGAGACCACCGACGCGGTGGGCCGGCACGGCCGCTTCTCGCTCGGTCTCGACTACCGGGTGGTCGAGGTCGACAAACTCGCCGCCGGAGTGGCGCTCTCCGATCTCGAACGCGACGCCCGGCCGGTGCAGCTCGCGAATTTCTACCCCAGTTTCCTTTACGACCGGCGGGACGATCCGGTCCTCCCCTCCAAGGGTTACTCGAGCCTGACGCAGCTTCAATACTCGTTCCCGCTGCTCGGCGCGCAGGGCGATTTCCTGAAGGTGTTCCTCCAGCAGACCCAGCTGTTCCCGTTCAAAGGCGGCAAAAGCGGCCGGCAGATGGTGCTCGCCGCCTCGTTACGAGCCGGGGGGATCGAGGCCTTCCGCGCGCTGGCCTCGGCGGACGGCACCACCGATCTCGCCAGCCGTAACATCTTCATTTCGGAGCGCTTCTTCTCCGGCGGCAGCACCACCCACCGGGCCTTCGGCCGTGACGAGCTGGGCCTTCCGGGCAAGACTCTGCTCCTCCCCGAGGGCAAAAGCTCCTTCGTGCCGATCGGCGGCAACGGACTGCTCCTCGCGAATCTGGAGCTGCGCTTCCCGCTCGCCGGAGCCCTCGGCGGAGTGGTCTTCGCCGACAGCGGCAACGTCTGGGCCGACTGGCGCGACATCGACCCGTCGGAGCTCCGCACCGGGGTGGGAGTGGGCCTCCGCTATCTCTCCCCGATCGGCCCCCTGCGCATCGATTTCGGCTGGAAGCTCGACCGCGAAAACGAGGAGAAGAAGGGCGTGCAGGTCTCGTTCACGTTCGGCAATCCGTTCTGAGGATGCGCTATCGTTCCCCCGCCCATGAGAGACCTCACCCCCCAAGCCTTCGCCACCGCCCTCTTGGACGCCGGCATCCACCGCGCGTTTCTCGCTTGGGATGCCGTTTCCGGCACCCTTCGCGCTTCGCATCCGCTGCTCGATCCGCTCGCGCGAATGCTCGCCGAGGACCGGCGCGATTTCGACCGCCACGAGGGGATCTTCCTCCAGGTCGCTCCCGACACCGGAGTGCTCCAGGCCGCGTTCGTCCACCGCACCTGCCGCGGCCAGGGCTCCGGCGGCCTGCGCTTCTGGCGCTACGACACGATGGAGGACTTTCTCCGCGACGGCCTGCGCCTCTCCCGTGGCATGACTCACAAGAACGCTCTCGCCGGCATTTGGTGGGGGGGCGGCAAAGGGGTGATCGCCCGCGGCACCGGCCGGTCGGAAGAGCCGGAGGCCCGCAAGCGGATCTTCGAAGAGTACGGCGCCTTCGTCTCCAGCCTCGCCGGCTGCTACGTGACGGCGGAAGACGTGGGCACGGTCCCTGCCGACATCGCGACGGTCTTTTCGGCCAGCCGCTTCGTCACCTGCATTCCGCCCGCCGTGGGGGGCAGCGGCAACCCCTCGGCCCCCACCGCCCGCGGCGTGGTCCGCGGCATGGAGGCCGCCCTCGCGCACCTGCGGATGGGAACGCTCGAAGGCAAAAGCGTCGCGGTCCAGGGTCTCGGCCACGTGGGCGATGCCCTGATCGGCTTCTTAGCCGAGCGCGGCGTCCGCCGCATCGTCGGCTCGGACGTCTCGGCGGACCGGGTGACGGCACTGGTCGAAAAGACCGAGGGCTACCCGAATCTGGAGCTGGACCTCCGCGTCGTCGAGCGCGGCGACGATTCGATCCTCGCGGCGGAAGCCGACCTGCTCGCCCCCTGCGCCACGGGAGGAGTTCTCGGACCCAAGAGCATCCCCGGCATCCAGGCGAAGATCGTCTGCGGCGCAGCGAACAACCAGCTGGAAGATCCGGAGCGCGACGACTTGACCTTAGCCGGGCGCGGCATCCTCTACCTGCCCGACTTCCTGGTGAACCGGATGGGAATCGTCAACTGCGCCGACGAGGCGTTCGGCTCGCTTCCCCACGACCCCCGGATCGAAGCCCACCTCGGCGACGAGTGGGACAACAGTATCTACAACCTCTCGCTCGCCATCCTCAAAACCGCCGAGGATTCCGGAAAAACTCCAGCCCGCGTCGCCCTGGACCTCGCCGAGCAGCGCTCGTTCGATCTCCATCCCATCTGGGGCCACCGCGGCGCGCAGATCATCGCCAGCTTGGTCGCGGGAGGGTGGGCCGGGTAAAACAGCCCTACCGCCTCCGGAACACGAATAAATGCTGCGTCGGCAGGCTCTCGATCCGCTCGACCAGCTCAAACCCCGCCGGAACCCACTCGCCGAGCACCTGTTCGACCGACATCCGGTGCTCGATGTTGATCTTGAGGGCGGTGTCCCCCTCCAACCGGTACTCGACCAAAGCGACCCGGCCACCCGGCGCGAGCGCCGTCAGCAGATGAGCGAGCATCTCCTTCGGTTTCTGGAACTCGTGGTAGACGTCCACCAGAAGAATGAGATCGATCCCGCCGATCGGCAGGCGAGGATCGGTCTCGGTCCCCAGAATCGTCCGAATGTTCGAGAGACCGTCCTCCTTGGCCCGCATCCGCACCCGCTCCAGCATCTCCGGCTGAATATCCTCGGCATAAATGAGCCCCCGAGGAGCCACCCGCCCTGCCATCCGCCGGGCGAAATACCCCGTCCCGCACCCCACATCCGCCACCCGGTCGCCATCCTTCAGCCTAAGGATCTCAAGAAGCTCATCCGGCCGCTCCTCCGCCTCCCGGCTCTCCCGCTCCAGCCATTCCTGCCCCGTAAACACTTGAGCCGGCTTGCGATGCGGCACCGGCTGCTCCGCGCACCCGCCGCAAGCGACGAGGAGTGAGGCGATCAGGGGAGCGAGAAGGGCGAAGGAGAGAGAAGCGGAACGGAGCAGGCGACGCGCGTTCATGAAGGAGAGTGTACTCGGCGTGGCGGGGCAGACTCTCGATCCGTAGAAGTTCACTTTTTCCGGCTGGAGAGTGAACTCGAGGAGCTGAAGAGTGAACTTTTTCGCCTGAAGTTCGCTTTCAAACCGTTGAAGTTCACTTTTCACCGGTTCGAGAGTGAACTCGAGAGGCTTGAAAGCGAACTTTTTTGGTTCAAGTTCGCTTTCGAGCCGTTGAAGTTCACTTTTTTCCGGTTGGAGAGTGAACTCGAGGAGCTGAAAAGTGAACTTTTTTGGCTGAAGTTCGCTTTCGAGGAGCTGGGGCGGCTCGCCGTCGAGCAGAGGGTGCTCCTGCTCGGGCCTCGTCGGCCTGGTTGTTTCGGGCCCTTTCTCGGGGTCACGCCAAGTGAGGTAGACCACGATACACTCTTCGAGCCTGCATGAAAGGTCGCCCGTGATCAGAGTCCAATGCAAAGAAGCCGAGCCAAACCTCGGGCGCCTCCTCGACGAGGCCGCCTCCGGGGAAGACGTGATCATCGAAGGAGCCCACGGCGCCGCCGTTCGCCTCGTCCCCTTAGTCGAAGCGGATGAGGAGCCGCGCCATCCGATCGGCCATGCTCTGGATCGCTATATCGGAACTTGGTCGGCCGAACAAGAAGCCGAAGTCCTCCAAGCCGTCGAGATCTTCGAGCGTACCAAGAAAACGCCCTGGATCTCCAGACATTCCTCGGAGAGCCCAAAGTCCGACTTGTGTCCGTTTCTCTAAAAACGGCCGAGCACTTCGGGCGCATCTCGGCAATCTTACGTGGGCGCGGGCGACCCATTCCAACGAACGATGTTTGGATCGCCGCGCACACCGAAGAAACGGGCGGCTTGCTAGTTTCGTCCGATCCTCACTTCAGCGAGATTGCTGGCCTGAATTGGCTGACCTTCTAGGCCGGTTGAACCGCAGATCCGAAAAAATCTGCGGGCGAGGTACCGCCGAAAATGATCTACCCGGAACTTGCGGTGGACAACATATGCAGCACCCTCGGGCATCCATTCTGCAAAGCCAGGGCGGCATGAAGAAAAAACTCCAGCAGTTCTACGACATGGTGGAAGACATTGAGATGGCGATGTTCACGACGCGCCGCCGGGATGGGCAGCTCGTCTCGCGGCCGATGGCGAATCAGGCGGCGGCAAGTGGTGCCGATCTTTGGTTCGTGACTTCCAGGGACGCATCAAAACTTGCCGATCTGGAGAATGATCCTCACGTTAACCTCTCGTATTACAAGGACCGAACGCGGGAGTGGGTTTCCGTATCGGGCATCGCGAAGATCTCTACCCATCGCCGAAAGATCCAAGAGCTTTACCGGCCGGATTGGAAGATTTGGTTCGGCGACCAGGGAGGCAAGCAGGACGGCACGGCCGACGATCCGAGAATGGTCCTGATCGGAGTCAATATCGAGGCGGCCACCTTCATGGAAGTGACCAAGCAGCAGCCCGTGGTTCTTTACGAGATGGTCAAGGGATTGGTCACCGGGAAGGCACCGGACTTGGGAGAAACTCAAGTTCTGACCAAGGCCGAGGCGAGCCAGAGTACCAACAAGCGAAAGCCGGCCGCGAAGAAGTGAGGAGCGGAAACGCCTGGCCCCGGTGTAGTAGCCTCGGGCTCATGCGAAACCTTGCCTGCCTACTGCTCGCCGCCACCCTCTGCTCCTCAGCTCATGCTCAGGCCACTCCCGTAGCCGACCGTGTGGCGCAACAGAATGCGCTGTTCGAGGAGTTCTATCAGGCCGATCTCAAGAGAGCGCCGGAACGGGCGACCTCGGTGGGCGACTATCGCTATAACGACCAGCTGAGCGATGTTTCGCTCGCGCAGATCGAGCGGAAGCATGCGGAGGACGACGCTTTCCTCCGGCGGCTGCGCGCCATCCCGACCACCGGCATGGCGGAGGTCGACCGGATGTCGCACGAGCTTCTGGAGCGGCAAATCGTCCGCGCCGGTGTGGGCTACGAACTCAAAAACTACGAGATGCCGATCAACCAGCAGGGCGGCATTCACACCTCTCTGGCCGATCTGCCGTTGAGCGTGCCTTTGGATTCGGTGCAGCGCTACGAGGATTACATCGCGCGCCTTCACCTGATCCCGCGGGTGTTGCAGCAGACCACCGAGGTGCTGCGCGCCGGAATGAAGGACGGGCTGATGCCGCCGAAGCTCGTCGTGGACCTGTTGCCGGGGCAATGTGACGGGATCGTTTCGGCCAATCCGTTCGTTCTGCCGGCGAAGAAGTTTCCGGCGACCTTCTCCGAGGAGGAGAAGCAGAAGCTGACGGCCGCGATGACCAAGGCGGCGAACGAGGAAGTCCTTCCGGCCTACAAAAAGTTCGCCGCGTTCCTGCGCGACGAGTACGCGCCGAAAGGGCGGACCGCGATCTCGGTCGAGAGCTTGCCCGAAGGCGTGCGGCGCTACGCCGAGGCCGTGAAGACGATGACCACCCTTGACATCACTCCGGACGCCGTCCATGAGGTGGGCCTCAAAGAGGTGGCACGGATCACGGCGGAAATGACTCAGCTGGCCAAAGCGCAGGGCCACAAGGACCTCGCCGCCTTCCGCGCCGCGATCCACGGCGATCCAAAGTGGCAGCCGAAGAACGAGGATCAAATCGTCGCCGACTTCAAGAAGTACATCGACGAGATGCAGCCGAAGCTGCCGGAGCTCTTTGGGCTGCTGCCGAAGTCGCCGGTCACGGTCGAGGGTATTCCCGACTTCGACAAGGCCGCGGCCACGCACTACGTCCGCGGCACTCCGGACGGCAAAAGGCCCGGGCGCGTAGTGGTCGCCGTCGCCGACCCGACCCATCGCACCCTCGTGAACGACGAGGCCGTCGCCTATCACGAGGGCGTTCCGGGGCACCACATGCAGCTCAGCGTGGCGCAGCAATTAGAGGGCCTGCCGAAATTCCGGGTGCTCGGCGGCGGCGGTCTGTCCGCCTATACTGAGGGCTGGGCCTTGTATGCGGAAGAGCTGGGAAAGGAAGTCGGCCAATACAAGGACCCGGTGTCCGACTACGGCCGGCTCAGCTCGGAGCTGTTCCGCGCCGTCCGGCTGGTGGTCGATACTGGAATCCACCACAAGGGCTGGACCCGCGACCAGGTGATCGCCTACATGCATGAGAACGACGTCAACGACGTCCAAGCGCAGACGGAAACCGACCGCTACATCGCGTGGCCGGGCCAGGCGCTGGCCTACAAGATGGGGCAACTGAAGATCCGCGAGCTGCGCGATCGAGCCAAGAAGCAGCTCGGACCCCGCTTCGACATCAAGGCGTTCCACGACGAAATCCTGAACGGCGGAGCGCTGCCGCTCGATCTGCTGGAGGAGCGCGTGGACGGCTGGATCAAGGCGCAGCTACCGGCGCATGCGGCGGCTGCGCCCTAAAGTGGGCGGACGCGCCGGATCGCCGCTTTGCACCGAATTGATTCTCTGACTGGCTTGCCCTTCGACAGGCGAAGATGCCGTCTCTAGAAGGTCGCGTTCATCTTGCGCCAGGGCAGTCTCGATCAACGGATGCGGGAATATCCGCTCCGCCGTAATCGCGTAGAAATTTTCAAAAAGACCGGGAACTGCGCACTGCTCGTGCAACGCTCCGTCGCGGAGTTCGTCGCGCACCACGACGGTTGGCACCAAAACGAGCGCTTGGGTGTCGCGCGCGAGCAGCCGCATCGTCGCCATGTCGTCTACCTCGGCCAGGATCCTCACGCGGACTCCTAGCTGTCCGCACATGCCGTCGAACTCCGAGCGAATGTCGCTCTCCCGCCCAGGGAGGATCATCGGCGCATCCTCAATATCCTTAGGGAAGTGGAAGCTCTTTCGGCGCTTCGCTCCGACGATGCTGACTTGCTGGCGCGCGACCCGACGGCAGCGGAGCTTTCCCCCTTCGGCGCGAAAGGGCGCCCGATTCGAGAGCACGAGGTCGAGCGCGTGGTTCTCCAGCCTTTGCAGGAGATCCGCGAGCAGCCCGGCCTCGAGGTAGAGGCGCACGTTGGGCTGCATCAGGAGTGGCTTGACGAACGATTCCTGGAAGTTCCGCGACAGCGTCGCCACAGCTCCGATCCTCATCAGCTGCTCAAGGCGTCTCCCTTGCTCCAACGTAGCGACCATCTGCGTGCCCGCCATGAAGATCCTCTCGGCGTAGGCGAGCGCGATCTGACCAGCCTCCGTGAGCAGGAGTCGCCGCCCCCGTCGGTCGAAGAGCGGATGCCCCAGCTGCTCCTCGAGCTGCTGGATCTGCGACGAAAGAGCGGATTGGGCAACCCGCAGGCGTGACGCGGTGCGGGTCAGATTCCCGTCCTTCGCTACCGCCCAGAAGTAGCGAAGGTGATGGAAATTGATCTGTTCGATGTTCACGATCGCCATCTCCAAAGCAGAATGATAGCCTCACTTTTATGTGTTTTTCAAGAACGTAAGCTTCTCGTAGGCTTCGGTCTATGGAGACCTTTGCCTCATGGCCGTTCGTCCCCCTGGTCGCTCTCGCTGTTCCTTCGACCCTTTCGCTCACGGCCGTTGCGTCGCCCCGCCGAGCCGGCCTTGCAAGCGGTGCGGCGCTGGCGCTGGCGCTCCTCTTTACCCTCGGAGCTGCGCGAGGGGGCGCGTGGACGGGAGCCACCTCGAACCTCGGAGTACGCGTTGACGCTTCCACCTGCATCATGCTTCTCTTGGTTACCGCGCTTGGCGTGGTCATCGTCCGCTTCTCACGAACTTATCTTCACGGCGACGTCGGCCTGGTCCGATACTTCCGCTGGCTCCTGCTAACCCTGAGCGCGGTCACTGCGCTCGTAGTCGCCAACAACTTGCTCGTGATGGCTCTCGCTTGGACCGCGACGAGCTTCGCTCTCCACCAGCTGCTGACGTTCTACGGGGACCGCCCCACGGCGATCGTGGCGGCGCACAAGAAGTTCCTCGTCAGTCGGCTCGCCGACGGTTGCCTCGTGGTCTCACTCGCGCTGGTCCACGCAAACGTCGGAAGCTTCGACCTCGAGCGCATCGCCGCATGGGCAACCGCCCGGCCCGACCTCCCGTTCTCGATGGAGATCGCCGCGGTATTTCTCGTCATCGCAGTGGCCTTGAGATCTGCGCAGCTTCCGTTTCACGGGTGGATCACGCAGGTCATGGAGGCACCGACCCCGGTATCCGCCCTGCTGCACGCCGGGGTGGTGAATATCGGCGGCTTCCTCTTGATCCGGCTCGCACCGTGGATCGCGCTCGCAGTGCCGGCGCAGCTGCTCCTCGTCACGCTCGGGCTTCTCTCGGCCACCGTGGCAGCACTCGTCATGACAACTCGGGTTAGCGTAAAGGTTGCCCTGGCCTGGTCCACATGCGCGCAGATGGGTTTCATGCTCGTTCAGTGTGGACTTGGCCTCTGGCCGCTCGCGTTGCTCCATCTGGTCGCGCACTCTCTCTACAAGGCGCACGCATTCCTGAGCGCCGGATCGGCCGTCGACGACTGGAAAGTCAAGGCGTTGACGACGAAGCGCCCGCCCATCTCCGGCCTTCGACTCGGCACGGCGGTGTTGGCGGCAGTCGGTTGCGTATTCATCGGTATGACGGTCGTACCGCCGCAGATCGGCCTGGCGCCATTGGACCAGCCATACGACCTTGTCCTCGGACTCCTTCTCGGGCTCTCTTTGGTGCCGCTACTGGCCACCGGGGCGGCAGCCGACGCCCGGGGAGTGACGCGCGTTCTGGCAGTCGCGATCCTCTACTTTGGCTGGCACGCACTTGCGGAGTACGTGGTCCCTTCTCGCGTCGAGGCATCGAGCCCATTCGGCTGGTGTCTGGCGGGGCTTGGCTTCGTCGGGCTCTTCGCTGTGAAATCGGCGGTTCATCTGCGGCCCAATGGGCGCTTTGCACGGAGCCTTCATCCTTGGCTGTTCTCGGGACTCTACCTCGATGAACTCTTCACAAGACTTACCTTTCGCGTGTGGCCGCCACGCCTTCCGCAGGCCGTGAAGCCTGTCCTTCGAGCGACCCAAGTGCCCGCAACTCTCGAGGTCCAAGCATGAATACCACTATCGTCTCAGACACCCAGCACGATCGAGGTCCTTCCACCGCGAGGCCCTCTGCAGCGGACGCTCTGCCGGAAACCGTCCGCCGTGCGTGCGCGCGGATCGGGCCGAATTGGCCTTTGGATCGCTTCATCGCGGTCAACCCATTGTGGGAGCTGGTCGAAATCCCGCTTCCCGAGGTCGCCGCGAGGCTCAGGTCGTTGTCGGGCGCGCAATTGCTGATGCCCAGGGCCTGGTACCGGGACGCCTATCGCGGCGGCTCGCTGCGCGATGAGCATCTCCAGGCTGCGCTGGAGGCGAGCGGCTCGACCGAGTCCCTGGGCAACCTTCGCTCGCTCCTCAACGAGGACGAGCCGGCCGTGTCCACGCGCTTCCGAGTCGTGGATCTCGTCGACGCGGTGCGAGACCTTCGCCACGAGCCCTCCTGGCGCAGTTTCGTTACGCAAAATATCAGTCAGTTCTGCGCCGCCTACTTTGACGACAGCCAGTCAACGTTCGGCCCCGCTCGGGACGGCGGGCTCTACGAAAGCTGGCGGCGACAGGCGCTGAACGACCGAAGCCCAGCCCTGCTCATGGGAGCGAGTTCCTACCGAGCGTGCGCCCGCGATCTGCCGGCGACCGCCTACGAAATGGTTGCCACCGGCCTCTCGACCCTCGCGATCGACGAGCGAGAACAAGAGAATTACCTCTGGAGTCTGCTGCTCGACCTGAATGGCTGGGCATCGTGGTGCGCGTACCGACGCTGGACCGCGCGGCTTGAAGGTGGCGACGACGACGTGATCACCGAACTTTTGGCGCTGCGTCTCGCCTGGGAATGGATGCTGTACCGCCTCGGAGGAGATTCAGTTGCCCAGAGCTGGGTCACGGCCATGGCGAACTGGCCAAGGATCGACGCAGCCGCAGCCGCAGCGCGACCGAGTGATTGGCTGCTGCAGACGGCGATGGAGATCGCCTGGAGAGAGCCCGTCCTTCGCAAGTTCCCGGCCGGATACCGTGTTCCACGCCCAACGGACCCCGCGGTGCAGGCGGTGTTTTGCATCGATGTGCGCTCAGAGGTCTTCCGCCGCGCGCTCGAGGCCACCGCGCCGAGGGTTCAGACCTTGGGGTTCGCCGGATTCTTCGGCCTGCCGATTGAGTATCTACCGCTTGGCGCTCCGGCTGCACGACCGCAGCTCCCCGGGCTTCTCGCGCCGCGACTGCGAGCCGGGGACACCGGCCTGGGCTTCGAAGAAGCAGCGCGCCGTTCACGGCACCTCGATCTCACTTCCGCCTGGAAGTCGTTCAAGGCGGACGCGGTGTCAACCTTTACCTTCGTGGAGGCGCTCGGAGTCACGTACGTGACGGACCTGTTCAAAGCGAGCCTCGGCCTGGCCTGGCGCCGCAGGGGCGAACGCGAGGGACTCTCCAAAGATTCGGACGCAAAGCGGAAGCCTCGACTCCTCTGCTCGGTCAAGGGCGACCCGCTCGACGACGATGCGCTCTGTGACCTCGCCCTTGGGATACTTCGGGGCATGAGCTTGACCCGCAACTTCGCCCGCCTCGTGCTGCTCATTGGCCACGGAAGCGTGACCTGCAACAACCCGCACGCTGCAGGGCTCGACTGCGGAGCGTGCTGCGGACAGACCGGCGAAGTGAACGCGCGCTCCGCGGCGGCGTTGCTAAACGATCCTTTGGTCAGAACCGGCCTTGCGCAAAAGGGGGTCGCCGTCCCAGAGAGCACCAAGTTCGTCGCCGCACTCCACAACACGACGACCGACGAGGTCGAGCTCTTCGAACTCGATGAGATCCCGGAGTCACATGGTGCTGACCTTGAAACGCTCCGGTCATGGCTTGCCGAGGCCGGCGTCCGAACGCGGTCCGAGCGGGCTGGCCTACTCGGACTCGATGGGCTGGATCCCATCGAACTCGGCCGAGCCGTTAAAGATCGGACCACGGATTGGTCTCAAATTCGGGCCGAGTGGGGCCTAGCCAACAACGCCGCCTTCATCGTCGCGCCGCGGGAACACTGCCGACACCTCGACCTACAGGGGCGATCTTTTCTTCATGAGTATCGACACGAAGAAGACGACGGCTACGAAGTGCTCGAGCTGATCATGACGGCCCCGATGGTTGTCACTCACTGGATCAACTTTCAGTACTACGCCTCGACCGTCGACAATCTGCGCTATGGCAGCGGCAACAAAGTGCTGCACAACGTCGTGGGCGGTCACCTCGGTGTCTTCGAGGGGAACGGCGGCGATCTTCGAATCGGACTGCCGCTTCAGTCTCTTCATGATGGCACCAGATGGGTCCATATGCCGCTCCGGTTGAGCGTGTTCATCGAGGCGCCGCGAGCAGCGATCGAAGCCGTTTTGGGCAAGCACGCAAAGGTGCGGGATCTCGTCGGCAACGATTGGCTGTCGCTGTTCCAGCTGGACGAGCAGGAAGGTGCCGTCTACGCGCTTCGGGGCATGCGGTGGCACCGGCAGCACTTCTCCGTGGCGTCTGAAACTGCGGCATCGGCGTGACGACCTTTAAGGGTGTAACACATGAAACCTTTGAGATTCGAAATGCAGGGGCCGGGAACGTTGCTTTTCGTTCGCGGCGTAGAGGACATTCCTTCGGCAGTTCGAGCGGTGAACGAACTGCTGTCGCGACGTCGATCGAGGGGCTCGATCGATCATCCACTTCTGGGCATTCTCGTTGGAGTGGACCTCGACAGCGCACTTCATGAGCAGGGGTGCGAAAAGGACGAAATGGATGTCACTGTGGTTGAGTCGGTCGGTCTCTCAGGGATCTGGAGTCTGTGCTGGTTCGGCCAGCCGGACGTGCGTGTCCGGTGTTGACCTCACAACAGTCGGAAACGCCCGTTGTCGGAGCCATCGGATAAGCCGATCGAAGTCCGCCATCTCGTTATAGACCTGCGCCGCGATCCGGACCCAGAGGCCGTCGCCGCGAGTCTTTCTGGAGCACCCGAAAGGAGGCGTACGATGACCGAGGTGTCGAGCCCTACGATCAAAGATTGCGCTCCTTGACGATCCCTGCCGCGATACTCCGGCGGATCGACTCAATGTCGTGATCTGCCACCCGGTCTGCGTATTTCTTGAACATACCGAACCAAGCAGGAGTCGGCTCGCCGCCGAACCTCTCCATGTCCTTCTCCGGCACGGTTTGCCCGGAAAGCTCAGGCGCCTCCATCTCTCTAAGATCGACGTAACGTCGGAACAGCGCCTCAGTCACCTCTCGCACGGCGCGGCCTTCCAAAACGCTTTTGGCCTTGACTTGCCGGTAGAGATCGTCGGGTATCTCAATCGTGGCATTCATGCAGGAAGTGAACCGTATTGCCGTATTCCCGTCAAGGTGCATACCCCAGCGCAGGTCGGGAGTGGAACCTAAATGTACGCCGGGAGATGCCGGGAGAGTTCACGGAATTCTCGCCGACTTCTCAGGCACGGCGCGAGCTGTTGGCACCACATGCAGCTCAGCGTGGCGCAGCAGCTGGAGGGCCTGGGTTGGACGCGCGAACAGGTGATCGCCTACATGCATGAAAACGACGTCAACGACGTCCAAGCGCAGACGGAAACTGACCGCTACATCGCGTGGCCGGGCCAAGCGCTGGCCTACAAGATGGGGCGACTGAAGATCCGCGAGCTGCGGGATCGCGCCAAGAAGCAGCTCGGACCGCGCTTCGACATCAAGGCCTTCCACGACGAAATCCTGAACGGCGGAGCGCTGCCGCTGGACCTGCTGGACGAGCGCGTGGACGGCTGGATCAAGAGCCAAGCGCAGCCGTGAGGAGGAGGCCGCCCTTTAGAGGGAATGGGCGCGCCGATTCGGACCCGGCTGGAAATCGGCGGAATTCACTGCCTTTTCGCGGCTGCCTCAACGTCCGATAGGATCTTGTCCAGATCCGATCGGGTCAGGTAACGCCCGTCGACGACTATGGCGGTGATTTTCCTTACGTTCCGAATGTCGAGCAGCGGATCGGCATCCAGCAGGACCAGGTCGGCGATCTTGCCATTTTCTACCCTGCCGAAGTCGTTCGTCCGGTCCAAATATTTAGCGGGATTGAGGGTAGCGGTCTGCAACGCTTGCAAGGGCGTCAATCCGCCCTCCACCATCATCTCCAACTCGTCGTGTAGATCGAACCCGGGGAACGTATAAGGCATGTCGCTGTCCGTCCCCGCAAGGAGTCCGACTCCCCCGCTCTGGAGCCGCCTGACGAAGGATAGGCGCGCAAGAAATTTTTTGCGGCTCTTCTCCGCGGCTTTCGCGGTGATCTTTTCGAAATCGGGTTGATATTTCCGCAGCCACTCTTCCTTGAGGCTCGCGGGGATGTATCGGAGGCGCGGGCTGTCCTGCGCGCGGTGCGGTCCGAAGTAATAGTCGTCGGAAATCGAGCGCCAATAGTTGTACGTTGGAACGATCCAGGTGCCTTTCTCGGCGAGCGTTCGAAAGAACTCGGTGCAGTCGCCGCCGGCATAGGTGAGCGGGGAAACCTGTTCTTCGAACAACGCACCGAACGCTTCGGAAGTCACGACCTCCGTCTTCGCTAACTGATCGCGGGCGGCGACCATCTCCGCCTCGTGCCCGGAACAGCCCTCCAGAGCGCCGTAGAGATGTTCCTCGCTTTTTTGTCCGGCGACGGCCGCTTCGATCGCGCCGACCAACGCGGGCACGTGCCCCGCGAAGGAGATGTCGAGCTTTTTGGCCTCGTCGGCGAGGGCAAAGTAGCTGGGCCGGGAGAGAGTGACGTACACCTTGACGAAATCGATCCCGCGCCGCTTGGCGTAACGCACGGCTTCGCGCGCTTCCTCGGGGGTAGAAACCGCCATCGATCCGGGATGAAGGGGAGGGTTTCCGTCGACGAAAGCTGACCCCACGAGCATGCGCGGTCCGAGCAGGGTTCCATCGGCGAGATCCTTCTTCCATTGCAGGTGAACGTCGAACGTCGCCTTGCCGTCGCAATCGCCGCCGCCCACGCAATCGCCCGCCATGTCGCGAATCCCGGTGACGCCGTTGGCGATGTCGAGCGGAAAGACGATCTGGCGGGTCACAGCGTCCGGTCGGGTATGCGCATGCATGTCCCATAGGCCGGGAATCAGAAACTTGCCTTTCGCGTCGACGATCCTGGCACCACGCGGAATTCGTACTGTTCCGGCTTTTCCGATCTCCGAGATCCGTCGGTCCGACACGACCACGGTCCTGTCAGGAGCCGCGGGGCCGCCTGCCACGTCCACCACCGTGACGTGTTGGAAAACGAGCGGTCGTGAGGGCGAGCCCGCGCCGGATTGGGCCAGCAGCGCGGAAGAAGAAAGCAGGACCCAGATCCAATCGGCAGGTCTTCTCATGGCTCTCCTAAGTAATGGCCCGGCTTAGCGCCGCGGGGGGTCGCCCATGTACAGAGTTCGATATTAGGGGATTCCTTTGGGAACCCTGGAAGATCTGCCGTGCGAAAGAGGCAGGCATGGACGCTGTGCAGGCGGAAGCGCATGGGAATCGAACCCACCCCCCACGCCGGAACCGGCGCGGGACAACGGTTTTGAAGACCGCAAGAGGCACCAGCCCCCGAGCGCTTCCGTGGGTGATCTTATCTGATGGCTCCGGCAACGGCGGGCTTTAAGGTCCGGGCGTCGATCGCGGCGCCGAGGCGGTCGAAGTCCTCCAGGTCGTTGTAGACCTGCGCCGCAATCCGGATCCAGAGTCGGCCTCCGAGTGCGAATGGGTTGACCTCGATGTGATCCTCGTAGAGTAGAGCGTCTTTGAGCGCGCTCGCTTCGGCTCGGGTGGAGCCTAGAGGTTCAGGCAGGGGCACCGAGATCATCGTGCCGATCATCTCCTCGGGCGTGGTGAGATCCGCTTCGGTGCCCCAGCGCTCGGCGAGGCGGTGGCCGCCTTTCCAGGCGAGGTCGTGGTCGTAGGCTTGGACCGCCTCGACTCCGAGGTCGCGGAGGAAGGTGATCCCTTCCGGGGCCGAGAGGTACGCGGTCGGGTCGTAGGTCGGAATCCACTCGAACTCTTTGAGGAAGCCCTGCTCGAAACCCCACGAGGTGACCGATGGGCGCAGTCCTTCTTGCCGGTCGGGGGCGGCCCAGAGGATGGCGCAGCCGCGCGGTGCCATGGCCCATTTGTGGAGGTTGGCGACGTACCAGTCGACGCCGAGCGACGGGATGTCGACCGGGATCGCCCCCGGCGCATGAGCCGCGTCGACCAGGACCGCGATGCCTCGGGCGCGGAGGGCGGCGGCGAGTTCGCGGACTGGGAGCACCAGGGCGGTTTCGGCGGTGATCGAATCGACCACCGCGAGGCGGGTGCGGGGTCCCGCCGCGTTGAGGAACGCATCCACGATGGCAGCGGGATTGGGCGGTGGAAACGGCAGATCGATCGAATGGACCACCGCTCCGCGCTCGCGTGCCACGAACTGCCCTGTGCGCGCGACGGCTCCGTAGGCGAGGTTGGCAACCAAGATCTCGTCGCCTGGCCGGAAATCGAACGAACGGAGAACCGCGTTGATGCCGGTGGTCGCGTTCTGGACGAAGACCAAATCGGCCGGTGCCGCGCCGAGAAATTCAGCGACTTGCTCGGCCGCCGCCCGCAGACGCGATTGCGGCAGGTCGTGGCGCCCGCTCTCTTCCGACAGCTCCCGCAGGACGAAGCGCGCCGGCTGGCGCTCCATCTCGTCGCGGAGCTTCTGTTGAAAGTCGAGCACCCGCCGCGGGGTGACACCGACGGTGCCGTGGTTGAGGTAGGTGACCTCAGGGTCCAGCAGCCAATGGGAGAGGAAGGACCGGCCGAAGGGGGTCGCGCTCATGCGGGCGACGATAGCGCAGGTAAGAGGCGGGAGATCGAGGTCGCTCCAGCCCTCACCCCCGGCCCCTCTCCCGAAAACGGGAGTGGGGAGAAAGCCGAGACCGATTCGTTGTAGTGCTCCCCTCTCCCTTGGGGAGAGGGGTTGGGGGTGAGGGCTGTTCCCGCGCCCGTCAACCGCGCGCGGGTGGCGGCTCGGGAGCTTCCGCGGCCTCCGGGGCATCGGGAGCTTCGGCCGGCTCGACGACTTCCGGGGCCTCCGGCGCGGGGGCCGGAAGAGCTCGCGGCGCGGGGGCCGGCCAGGCCGGTGGAGCCGGAGCCACGACGGGGACTGCTCTGGGGGCTCGGGGGGCGACGGGCACTCCCGGCGCCGGGGCTACGCGGGGCACCGGCAAGGAGTACGGGGCGGGTGTTCCCGGAGCCAAAGGCGCCAAGGCTACTCTCGGCGGCAGAGCCGGAGTGCCCGGTGTGGGCGGGGCTTCCGGCACGGGGGCAACCACCGGCCGAGGCGGTCGAGGGGCTCTCGGTGCCCGGGGCCGGTTCGCCTGATCGCGGAGACCTTGGGCATCGCTGCCGAGGCTCCGTTCGATATCCTGCTGAATCCGCTCCTGCATCTCCTCTAACTTCTGCTGCATCTCGCGCTGGATCTTCTCGATTTCGCCGCGGTGCTGCTCGACGATCCGGCGGGCTTCCTGCTCATACTTGCGGGATTGCTCGCGGATTTTCCGCATCTCTTCTTCGCTCGGGCGATGGGCCTCGGCCATTCGCCGGGCATCGTCTGCCATGCGCCGGGCGTCATCGGCCGAAGGAGCGAACTCCCGGGCGTGGCGCTGGATCTCGGCGATCTCCTCCGGGCTCGGACGCATGTCCTCGGCGGAACGGCGAATTTCGGCGGCGATCCTTTCGCGTTCCTCGTGAGAGAGCTTCCGGTCCGCGAGCCGGGCCGCTTGGGCGGTCAGGCGTTCGAGCGCCTCGCGGCCGGGAACCGTGCGCGCGACCATCGCGTCGATTTCCCCTGCGAGCTTCGCCCGATCCTCGGCCGACATCTTGAAGTTGCGGCCGAGCTTCGCCATCTCGCGGTCGAATTCCTCGGAATCCCAGCCCTTGCCCATGTCGGCGAGCTGTGCGGCCATCTCCTCGGCATGCCGGCCCAGCTCACGCTCCTCATCTTCGGTGAAGACCGCCGGGGCGTCCTCACTGCGCGGAGATTCGTGAACGTAGGTCTCCGGCGGCTGCGGCTTCCGGTAGTCGTCGCGGTCAGCCCGGTCGCGATCGGCTCTCGACTTTGCCTTGTCCCGCGCCGCGACGTGCGGGGGTTTCGGATCGTCCTTGCCTCGGGCCGACACCGCGGGGGCCACCGCGGCGAAAGCCACGAGGACGAGGCCGCACGCCGGCAGCGCCCAGACCGGCAGGCGACGCGAAGGCCGGATCTCGCCGAGCAGACGGCGGATGCGCTGGCCGAGGGGCGAGGAGGATTCCGCCATGCTCGGCACCGGCAGGCGCCGTTCGTGGACCGACCAGCAGGCCACCTCGGCGAGGCAGCGGGCGAGCGAGAGCGGACGGCCGGTGCGGCCGATCGCCCAATCGTCGGCAAGCAGCTCGGACAGGTCGTAGAGCTTCCGCCGGGCGAGCCAGACCAGCGGCTGGAAGAAGAACAGGCTGGCCGTGATCTGGGTCAGGTTGAGCGCCGCGGGATCGCGCCGGGCGAGATGGGCCAGCTCGTGGGCGAGAAGACTCTCGGCCTCCCGCTCGTCGAGGTGCGAGAGGGCGCGCGGGGGCAGGCAGATCTCGGGACTTGTGAGCCCAAGGGCGATCGGCACCGACAGGCGGTGCGCGCAGGTAAGCCGCACGGCGGAGTCGAAACCCGCCTCGGCGCGCAGGCGGCGAAGGGTGCGGAAGAGCGTGCCATCGACCACTTCGAGCCGGGGACGCAGACGCCGGGCAAGTGCGGCGTGCGCGGCGCCCCAGCGGATGAGGAGGGCGGCGGCGGCAAGGCCCCAGGCGAGCGCGAGCCAGGTCCAAGGGGCGGGGCTCGACGCCGCGGTCGGCGACGGAACGGTCGCAGCTACGAGAGGTCCAGAAGTCGGGGAGAGGGGTGCGGTCTCGGTGGTGCGAAGCGAGAGGGTCGTCACGGGAAAGTCGACCGACGGAGCCGGTTCCGATTCAACCACGGCCGGAGCGGCAGCTAGCGTCGGGCCGGTCGGGAACGAGAACGCTCCGGCGAGCGGCTGCCAACCCGTGGCGATCTGCATCGTCGCAGTGAGGATCGAGCCGAACAGGGCGGCGCGCCAGATCGTCTGCTCGCCGAGCGGGTGACGGCCGCGCATCTGGCGCGAGATGCCCCAAGCGAGGCCGAGCAGGATCGTGCTGTGGAGCAAGTAGGTCGCAAGCCAGGAGAGCACGCCGGCCGAAATCGACGCCAGGACAGGCGAGCCGAGGAGCGGGGAGGCAAGCGGGTTCATTTCGGCTCCTCCTCGTTCGCGCGGGCGGCGATCAGGCCTTGTAGCTCGGAGAGCTCATCGGACGAGATTGGGTGTTCGGACAAAAGATGGTTGACCAGCGCGCCCACGTCGCCCCGAAACAGTTGCGAGGTGAGACCCGCGACCATCGAGCGGCGGACTTCGCCTTCGCTCACCTGGGGGGTGTAGATGAACCGGCGCCCTTCGCTCCGGTGACCGACGACACCCTTCTTTTCCAGCTTGGTCAACATCGTGGCGATCGTCGTCGGGGCGAGTCCGCGCTCGGCTTCGAGCGCTTCGTGGACGTCGGTGACGGTCGCTTCGCCGTGCGCCCACAGGACACGCAGGATCGCGAGCTGCAGGTCTCCGAGTTTCTGGGGTGATTCCATGAATCGATCCTCCTCATTGCCATCAACTACCGGCATAGTACTACTACGGTAGTTGATGTCAATCCCCGTCTCTCGCCGGTTAGATTACGTCAGTTCGAGGAACAGGTTCTCCAAGCGTTCGGCGATTGCCTCCCAGCCATAGGATCCGCTCCGCTCCCGAGCACCCCGGGCGAACCGCTCCCGCTCGGGCTCGTCTTCTAAAAGCCGGGCGAGCGCCGCGGCGAGCGCTTGGGGCTCAGGCGCCGTGCAGATTCCTTCGAGACCGGGGCGCACCAGCTCGGGCAGAGCGCTCTCGGGCGATTCGCAATAGACGACCGGCAGCCCCACGGCCATCGCTTCGAGAGGGAAGAGGCCGAAGCCCTCGCGCGACGAGGGCTGCACCGCCACCTTCGCCCGCCCCAAGGCGCGCCAGACGTCCACGTTGGTCGGCAGGTGGCCGAGAAACCGGACCCTTTGAGCGATTCCGAGCGCATGCGCCTGCTCCTCCAGCCGCTCGCGCTCTGGACCGGAGCCGAGGATCGAGAGCAGCGGGCGCGGAGACCCGGAAGGCTCGGCGCTCGCCGACGCCAGAATCGCCACCGCTTCGAGCAGCAGATCGACCCGCTTCTCCCGCAGAAGGCGACCGGCGTAAATCAACGGCGGAGCCGGCTCGGCCCCGGGTGCGGCGGACAATTCGGCCGCCGCGCGGATCGCCTCGATCGGAATGCCCACAGGAACCACCGGGACCTCTCCCCCTCGGCGGGCCTGTACGCGATCCGCGGCGAGACGGCTGTCGGCGATCGCTCTTTTGCCCAACGGCACGGCGAGGCGTTCGATCGCGGCGTAGGGGAGCCAGCGGATCGGCCCCAAATACTCCCGCCAGTAGGGTCCCCAATATTCGTACCAGGTAACGACCATCGGTTTTCGCGACAACCGGCAGCGGAGCGCGAGAGGAAACAGGTGCACGTAGGGGATGTTCGCGGTCTCCACCAAGTCGTAGGGCGAAAGGTCCATCCGCGCAACTTTCGCCGCGAAGCGAAGCGCCTGGCCTGTGCTCCGTTTTCCCTCAGCGCCATAGAGCTGGCCACGGGGGCCGAGCGGCAGGATCTTCACCCCTGGCGCCGGGGCGTCCCTTCCATCGGCGAAACCGGCGAGCGTCACCTTGTGACCGCGGGCGGCGAGCGCGCGGGCCAGCTCGTAATTTCGATGTTCGACCCCGCCGACCGAGCCGGGGTAAATGCAGTCGTAGAGCAGCAGGATTGAGAGCGAACGACCGGGAGGGCCGTTCATGCGCCGGGCTCCGGAGCGCCCTCCTCGGGCGTCGGCTCCTCCGAAACTTCGTCCGGCCGATCGGCGGAACCCTCGAGCGCCGGAATGCCGCGCCGCTTGAGCAGGGCGAAACAGATCGCTCCCACGGCGACCTGGCCGGCGAGGCCGAGCGCGTGGTGGAGCAGGCTGAAGCCGAGCAGGGTGGCCGATCGGGCGGCCGGGGTAGCCCCCGCGACGAACGGCGCGAAAAGGAGCACCTGAAGCGCCTGCGCCGTGCCTAGCCCCGAAGGGGTGATCGGAAGCGCCGCGATCAACACCACGGCGGGCAGGGCGGCAAGGCCGACGCCGAGCGGGATCTCGATCCCCCAGACCCGGAACGAACCCCAGAGAACGAGCAGCAACACCGCGACGTGGGGAATCCGCGCGGCGGTCGCCTTCAGGTGCCCTAGCAGTCCGGCGCGGGCGAGGGTGGCGACCGGTTCCTTTTCGATGTAGGTGGCCATCCAGCGGCCGAAGCGGGTGCGGGCGAACAGGCCGCGGGCGGCCAGAGCGGTGAGATAGGTCTTCACGCCGTAGAGCACGATGCCGATCGCGATGGCGGCCCGCGGATCCGTCCGTTGCGAGAAGGGATGGGCGATGGCAGCGACCAAAGCGAGCGCGATGGCGTTGGTCGCGAGCAGGAAGAGGACCACACCTGCGCTCCGAGCGGCTTTGACTCCAGTTCGCGCGAGATAGACGCCGAGGCCCCCCTGGCCCACCGCGTAGCTCAACACGTTCAGCAGATAGGTCGAGCCGCGCACCAGGAACAGCTCGCCGAACGGCCGCTTCACCCCCGCGGCGGAGAGCGTCACGCGGGTCGCCCAGGCGTCGGCGGGGAGGACGGCGACCGCTTCGAATAGGGCGTAGAGAGCGAGCCAGGCGACCGGGCCGCGGCCGACCGCGGCCAGGACTTCATCGAGCGGAATGCGCCAGAGCAGCAGCGCGAGAACCACCACCGCCGAAGCCCAAGGGAGCCAGCGAAGCCAGCGGATCGAGGTAGAGCGGGGTTTGGCGGTGACGGGCTCGATCACAACCTCGGGCTATCTGCGCTGGATTAGCATCAGGCTGACCAGGAAGGAGGCGAAAATCGCCTGCGCTCCGATCACCATCGCGGTCATGCCGAGCGCAATGCCGCGCACCGCCATCAACGGTCCGCGCCCGGCGGTCCACCAGGCGGCGACGATCTCGATCTCGGTGCCAAGGCCGATCAGGAACAGGATACCGCCCACCAGCAGACCTTTTTCGAGCGAGAACCAGCGCGGCAATTTCGCCAGCCATTGGCCCGGCCGGGCGAAGCCAGCGCCCATCGAAAAGGTCTTCGCGATCACGTCGAACATCACCAGATTGGTGCCCAGGATCAGAGCCAACGCGCCGAACAGCAGAACGTGAAAATCCCACGTTCGGCCGAACAGCTCGCGCGGACCGGCGGCGAGCCAGGCGACCAGGGCGCCGCCGAGCAGCATCAGGATCAACCCGGGGAGCTGGAACAGGTACGAGGGGGAAAACATCAGCATGAACCGGACGTGCCGCCAAGCGTCGCGAACGCCGTTCAGTTTCGATTCGCCGATCCGCGGGTGGTAGGTGATCGGGATCTCTTCAATCGACAGCTGCTCGCGCAGGGCATTCACCACCAGCTCCGAGGCGAACTCCATACCGGTCGTGCGCAGGTGCATCCGGTCGTAGGCCTCCCGGGTAAACGAGCGCATGCCGCAGTGGGAGTCCGAGATGCGAGTCCGGAACAGGATCTTCAACATCCCCGAGAGGATCGGATTGCCAATCCAGCGGTGCGTCCAGGGCATCGCCCCGGGGAGGATCTTGCCGCCCAGCCGCGTGCCCATCACCAGGTCCTTGCCCGCCCGGAGCGGCGCAATGAATCGCGCGATGTCCAAGAAGTCGTAGCTGTCGTCCGAGTCGCCCATCACCATATAGCGCCCGCGCGCCTCGGCGAAGCCGCGCAGGTAGGCCGAGCCATACCCCCGCCGCGACTCGTGGACCACGCGGGCCCCCGCCATCTCCGCGATCTCCGGCGAGCCGTCGGTCGAGCCATTGTCGACCACCACCACCTCGCCCGAAGCGCCCATCGCGGCAAGCGCGCGGAGGGCCTTTTCGACACAGATTCCCACCGAACCCGCCTCGTTCAGGCAGGGCATGACGACGGAGATTTCGATCGATTCGGCAGGTGAAGACAAGGAGAAAACCTCGAAAGTCGGGTGCTTGACGCGGGCGGATGATAACAGGGCTCTATCGTTCCAGAAACAGCGCCTCGTACCGTCCGGCGACCGCGCGCCAAGTGAAGCGATCTTCCACCAGCGCGCGGGCGCGCCCGCCGATCTCGTGCAATCGAGCGTCGTCGTGGATCAAAGCCCCGAGCGCCTCGGCGAGGGCTGAGGCGTCCCTCGGTGGCACCAGAACCCCCGCGCTCCCAGCGTCGATGTCGCGGGCCATGCCGACCACCGGGGTGGTGAGCACCGGCCGGCCGCAAGCCATGGCTTCGAGCAGGACGAGGCCGAAGCCCTCTTGGCTGCCGTCGGTCGAGGGGAGCGCGAACAGGTGGCAGCCACGGAAGAAATCGACCAGCTCGGCATGCGGCACGAAGCCGAGGAAATCGACTTGGGTATCCACCCCCAGCTCGGCCGCGAGCGCGCGATAGCGGGGCAGCTCTTCGCCCGAACCTCCGACGCGCAGGCGGACCGGGTGGCCGTTCGGAGCATTGGGACCGGCGTTTTTGAGGATCGCGAGCGCCTGGAGCAGCTCGTCGAGCCCCTTGTAGCGGTGGTGGCGATCGAGCAGGGCGAGGAAGCCGACGATCCGCTCGGCGCCTTGGGGAAACGGCGCGGGCGAGAACGCTTTGGCGTCCACCCCCCAGGGAATGTGCTCGATCTTTCTGCGGAACGGCCGCAGGTGCGGTGAAAACTCGCCGTAGCCGGGATTCGAGGTGACGATCCGGGTCGAGCGCCGCAGCAGCCGCGGCAGGAACCATCGGTTGTACGCCGCGCCGATCTTGCCTTTGATTCCCGGTCCCACCAGGTCGTTGTTGTAGGAGAGGACGAGCGGGATCTTCTTCTCTTCGGCGACGATTCCCGCCGCGTCGGCGAACCAGGCGGTCGGCATGTGGGTGTGGATGACGTCCGCCTCCTCGCGGCGGAGCGCGTCGAGCAACCCCCAGGAGAGGTTGGTGTTGCCTATTTTGCCCCGATACGGGAGTCGCACGACCTCGATGCCGTCGACCTCGCTCGGCCCGCCGGCCGGCTCGTCGGCGCAGACTACCCGGACCCGGTGCCCTTTTCTCGCCAGCTCGCGGCTCAGGTGGAGGACGGTGTTTTCGACCCCGCCGACGTAGGGGAAGAACCGGACCACGACCTCCAAGATGCGCAGCGGGCGCGCCCCATCACCCCCCATAGACGACCCAGACGACCGCCAGCCCCCAGAGCGCGATGTTGATCAGGAACGGCGGGTCGCGCAGGATCGCATCGGTCGGGCTGCGCCGGTCGGCGAGCTGGTACATCAGATAGAGGTAGCGGAAAATCCCGAACAGCACCAGCGGCACGGTGTAGACAAGGTGCTCCGAGTGGTACTTCTCGACCGTCTCCGGCGACACCGCGTAGAGCGCGTAAGAGACGACGGTGGAGGCGGTGACCACGTTGATCATCTGATCGAGAAACGCCGGGCTGTACTGATCGAGCACCCGCCGCTGCTCGGAGGCGTTTTCCTGCATCAGGATGATCTCGTGGCGGCGCTTGGAAAACGCCAGGAACAGCGCCACGAAGATCGTGCAGAGGAGCAGCCAGGACGAGACGACGACCGGCACGGCGCGGGCGCCGGCTTCCACTCGCAGGACGAAACCGAGGGCGATCGACATGACGTCCAGGATCACCATCCGCTTGAACCAGCCGGTGTAGAGGACGTTGAGCAGAAGGTAAGCGCCGAGGATCCACGAGAACCCGGGTCCCAAGAAGAACCCGATCGCCGCTGCGCCGACCACCAAGGCGATCAGGGCTACGACCGCAGCCGGAGCCCCGAGAGCGCCCGAAGCGAGCGGCCGGTCTTTCTTCAGCGGATGGCGCCGATCCTCCTCCCGGTCGCGCAGGTCGTTGCCCAGGTAGACCGCGCTCGACGCGAGGCAGAACGCCACCAGGGCGAGCAGGCCGTGCTGGACCGCGAGCGGGTCGCCCAACCGGCGGGCGAAGACCAGCGGTGCCAAGACGAACGAGTTCTTCGCCCATTGGGCCGGACGGAGGGATTTGATCAAAGGGAGGATCATGTTCGGGGGGGGCTCCGGGAGCGAACCCGCATTCTATGGCCCGGAGCATGGCTCGAACCAGGCGATCGAGCTATTCTCCCGCCGCAGCCCTTCCCTCTGGGATCCAGCCACGAAACGAGAGCCGCCCTTGAGACGCTTCCTCCTTCTGTTCGTTCTGCCCGCGATGTTGGTGCTCGGAGCGATCGCCCTCCCGCTCGCCCGGGGGGAGCGGACGTTTTTTCTCCGCGACGTCTTGAACTCGCACCTGAACATGAAGTGGGCGGAGGCGGAGTCCTTGCGGGCGGGGTATCTCCCCCTGGTCGACATCTATCGCGCGGGCGGCCAGCCGCTCGCGGGCAACCCCAACGCGGTGCCGTTTTATCCCGACAACGTCCTCTACCTGATCGCTTCGCCGCTGTGGGCGATGAACGCCCATTTCTGGATTCACCTGCTGCTCGCACCGTTCGCGTTCTACTGGATGGCGCGTGCGTTCGGGCTCTCCCGCGAGGCGTCGTGGGCCGCGGCGCTCGCCTATACCTTTTCGGGGTTCTTCTTCTCGCACCTGAACTTCTTCAACCTGATCGCCGGGGCGACGCTCGCCCCCGCGTTCGTTGCCGCCTGCCTGCGTCTTGGGCTTCCGGAGCGGCGGGCGGTTCGGATCTGGATGCCGGTGGCCTTGGCGCTCCTCTGGGCGCTTCTGCTGCTCGGCGGCGATCCGTTTCTCGCGGCGCTCGCGCTCGCCCTGGGTGGAACAGCGTTCTTGATGCGAAAACCCCGGCCGAGTTTCGCCCTCTGGGGCCTGCTCGCCGGGGCGCTCGCGCTCGGCTCGGTGCTCGCGTTACCGCAAATCGTCGAATTCCTGCGCATTCTGCCGCTTTCTTTTCGCGGACATTACGGCTATGCCGCGAACGTCGCGACCACCGCGAGCTGGGACCCGCGCCAGATCATCGAGTGGTTCGTACCGTTCTTCTTCGGCCGGCCGGACCGCCTGACGGCCGGCGGGTTCTGGGGACATCGCTTCTTCACGGACGTGCCGCCCTACTACTTCTCGCTCTATCCCGGCCTGCTGGTCCTGGCGCTCGCCGCCTCATCGGGCAAGCCGCGCTCGCGGGCCGCGATCTGGGGCTGGGGGGCCGTGGGTCTGGGCATCTTCTTTGCCCTCGGCCGCTTCAACCCGGGGGTGGAGTGGGTCTTCGCTCTCGGCCGCGGCTCGTTCCGCTACCCGGTCAAGTTCTGGCCGCCGGTGGCGATCGGCCTCGCTCTCCTCGCCGGTCTCGGGTTCGAACGCCGCTTCGCCCCGTCGGCGCAGGGCGGTCCGGCAACGGCGACCGAAGAAGCGTCGGCCACCCCGCCGCGGGGGCTCTCGATCGCGCTTTGGGTGCTGTTTATCGGGCTGCTCGCCGGATGGATCTTCGAGAGCTTCTTTCCCGAGGCGGCGCTCGCGGGGGCGAAAGAGCTGCTGCCGATCCGCCTGGCGTCTCTCGCCGCCAACGAGCGGGTTCGCTGGGCCGGTCTCTGCCTGTTCTCTTTGCTTGCGGTCGCCCTGTTCGGCATGGCAACCTGGCTTTCCCGCCGGCATCTCGCCCTTGGCAGCGCGCTGTTGCTCGCGCTTCACGTGGCGTTCCAGTTGTTTTTCTTAGGTCCCCTGTACGCCACTGACAAGGTCGGCCCCTACCTTGAAACTCCGGCCGCGCTCGCCTACATCCCTCCGGGATCGCGCGTGGTCCACGGCTCGTTCTTGAACCTGATGCGCCAGGCGCACATCGAGAAGGGCGATTACCCGGCGCCGCTCACCCTCTATATGGAGCGCCGTGCGTTTGCCGAGCTCTATCCGTTCACCGGCCCGATGAATCATCGGCGCTTCGAGCTGAACGTCTCGCCCGAAGGGCTCGATTCGTTTCTCACCCGCATGTCGCAGGGGGGGATCAAAACGGCCAAGGACATCGACCGGGTGCGCCTGCTGGCGGCCTGGGGGGTCAACCGCCTGCTGCTCGGCGAACCGCTCGCCGCCGACGCGGAGAAGCAAGCGCGGCTCCTCGCGAAGCTTCCGAGTTTCGGCCACGATCTGCTGATCTACGAGATCCCGAACGCCGCGCCCGCCGCCTACCTCGCCACCCGCCTCGTGGCGGCGCCGCACATGAACGCCGGCTACGCCGCTTTGCTCGCGCCCGGTTTCGATCCGCGGACCGAAGCGGTGGTCGAAGGGGAAAAGGGCTCCCAACGGCGCGGAGGGGGCATCGTGCGGATTCTCGAAGACGGCTCGGAGCGTTTCGTCGCCGACGTCGATTCGCGCGGCCCCGGTTTCCTGGTCGTTCAGCGCGCCGACCTGGCGATCTACCAAGCCACGATCGACGGCCAACCCGCAGAGCGCCGGATCGCGAATCTGCACCGAATCGGCCTTCCCGTTCCCGCCGGCCGGCACCGGATCGTGATCGAGACCGACCGCCGGCCGCTCCACCGCTCGCTCGCCGCGGCGCTCGCCGCCTTTCTGCTCCTGCCGCTGCTCGGGTGGGTCGGGGGACGGGTGCAGATGCCGGTTCCGCCGGAGGAGGCAGCCGAGGAGGTCGCAGAAGAAGAGTCGACCCTCGAGCCGCTGGTGGCCGTAGAGGTGCCCTTGGACGTTCCGATCGAAACCCCAGAGAGTGAGGTGCCGTGATGAAGAACACCGCCACCCTGATCCTGCTCAGCCTACTCGCCGGTTGTCGCGCTCCCGCGCCGGAGGCCGAGCCGACGGTGGCAGAGCCAACCGTCGCTTCCGATCTTTCGTCCGGGCTCGACAGCTCGGCCAGTGAGCCGGCGGCCGCTCCCGACAAGGCAAAGGCGACGAGGACCAGCTCCGGCAAATTCGTCGGATTCGAGGCGGGTGACTACCTTCACGCCGTGTTCGTCCAGTCGGGCGGCAAGAAGGAGTCTTTTTTCCTGGAGCGCGGGATGGAGATCTTCCTCGTCGACCATGCGAAGGAGTCGCTGGAGCTGGAAATTCAGACGATCGACACCGATATCCCCGAGGCCGGCGGGATCACCGAGATCGATCGGCTGCACGGCATCCGTGCGGGGGTAGTGAGCTTCGCGGATTGGTGGAAAACGGCGGAGCCGAAGTTCGGCAAGCTGCTGGACCAGTACCAGGCGCGGATCGACAAGGCGACACTCGCGCCGGAAGATGCGCCGGCGGAGATGAGCGAAAAACCTTAGGTCCGAAGGCTCAGACCGAACCGCCGACGACCAGCACGAACTCGCCCTTCAAGCTCGGCCGGGCGGTGAAAATGGCCAGCAGGTGGGAGAGCGGACCGCGGACGAACTCCTCGTGGAGCTTGGTCAGCTCGCGGCCGATCGCGGCGGGGCGGTCACCCAGCTCGGCGAGCGCGTCGCTCAAAGAGGCGAGAATCCGGTGCGGCGATTCGAACAGGATGAACGTGTGACCGAGCGCGCCCATCTCGCGATAGAAGGTCCGGCGCTTGCCCGAGCGAAACGGCGGGAAACCGGCGAAAGTGAAGGGGTAAGGGGGCAGGGCCGAAGCGACCAGCGCCGCGAGGATTGCCGAGGCGCCGGGGATCGGTTCGATGGTGGCGCCGCGGGCCGCCGCTTCGCGGACGAGCAGAAAGCCGGGATCGGAAAGCAACGGCGTCCCCGCGTCGCTCGCCACCGCGACCGTGGCGCCCCGCTCCAGCTCGGCGAGCAGGCGGGGCAGGCGTTGGCGCTCGTTGTGCTCGTGGAGCGAGACGAGCGGCTTCCTGATCCCTAAGTGGGCGAGCAGCTTGCCGGTCACCCGGGTGTCCTCGCAGGCGATCAGATCCGCCCGTTCGAACGACTCGCGAGCGCGCGCCGAGAGATCGCCGAGGTTGCCGATCGGGGTGGCGACCAACAGCAATCGACCGGGGAAGGGCTGGCTTTCAGAATCTGAAGGAGGCATCGCCCTGGATGCTAGCATTCGGTGCGATGACCTCTCTGATCCTGCGTGCGCTCACAGGCTTTCTGCTCGTCGCCCTGCCGACGGCCGGATTCGCCGCGCCGCCCGCCGAATCGCAGGCGGTGACCGCCTCGGCCACCCCGACGGCTAAACTGCTCGATCGGGTGGTCGCGGTGGTCGACGAAGATCCAATCCTCGCCTCCGACATCGACCGGGTGATCGGCCTCGGTATGGTCGCGCAGAAAGCGGGCGAGAGCGGCGACCTGCTCCGCCGCCGGGTGCTAGACCAGCTGATCGAGCAGCGGCTGCGCTCTCACGAGATCGACCGCTCGGGGTTCGTCCAGGTGCCGGTCGAAGAGATCGAACGCCAGACGGCCGAGATCCGCGCCCGCTTCGCCGACGAAGCCAAGTTCAACCAGAGGCTCACCGAACTAGGGACGACCCGCGCCACACTCGCCCAGCTGGTCGCGCGCCAGATCGCCGTGCTGGTCTACATCGACGAACGCCTGGGACCGCGGGTGTTCGTGAGCCTCGACGACATCCGCGAATACTATGCGTCGACCCTCACCGCAGAAGCCGAAAAACGGGGCGAGAAGGCACCGCCGCTCGAAGACGTCCGGGAGGAAATCCGCGCCGTTCTGCGCGAACAGCGCCTGAACGCCGAGCTGGCCCGCTGGTCGGAAGAGCTGCGCCGCAACTCCGACGTCGAAAGCTTCTACGACGAGCCGGTGAACAAGCTACCTCCGGTTTTGCGCACGATCGAGAAGCCGCCCCGCTAAGGCTAGGTCTTCCGCTCGCCTTGGTGGATCGTGCTCTAGGTCCGGAACAAGGTCGCGAGGAGCGAGCCGAACAGCGCGATGTCGCTCGACGCTTATGGGTCATATCTATCGCAAAGCACTCACTATCAGCGTACGATATGACCCACTATGCCGCGCACGACCCCTCCCCTCCTGCCGCGCTTGAAGCGCCTGCTCGCTCAGGTCGGGGGGAATATCAAGCTCGCCCGCCTGCGGCGCAACGACTCGGCGGAGATCGTGGCGCAACGTGCCGGGATTTCGCGCAAGACTCTCTATCGGGTGGAGCAGGGGGACGAGGCGGTCGCCCTGGGCATCTACGCTCGGGTTCTGCAGGCGCTGCGGCTGGAGCAGGATCTAGCCAAACTGGCCGCGGACGACGAGCTGGGGCGAACGCTCCAAGATCTCGGTTTGGAAACCAAGAAACGCGCTCCGCGACGGAAGCGGGATCCCGGCCGCGAGGTGGTAGCTCCGAGTGAGCCCGACGACGACCCGGAGCCTCCGCGATGAGCCGCGACACCGTGCAGGTCTGCGTCGATCTCGAAAGCTTCGGCGAGGTCGCCGTGATGGGCTCCCTTCGCAGCCAGCGGGTCCGTTCGAGCGAGGTGTTCTCGTTCGAGAACGACCGATCCTGGCTGGAGCGCGGCGACGCCCTTTCACTCGACCCGGATCTCGCTCGGGTCGAGGGGCCGCAGTACCCACCGGCCGGCCGGCCGATTTTCGGCCTCTTCATGGATTCGTCGCCGGATCGCTGGGGTCGCGTCCTGATGCAGCGTCGCGAGAACGTGCGCGCCCGGCGCGAGCGGCGACCGGCCCGAACCTTGACGGAATGGGATTTTCTGCTCGGGGTTCATGACGAGACCCGGCTCGGCGCGTTGCGCTTCCGCGATCGACCGGGTGAACCGTTCATTGCCAGCGACGAGCATCTGGCCGCGCCGCCGATCGCCTCGCTGCGCAAACTTCAAGCGGCGAGCCTGCGGTTCGAGCAGCACGTCGGCGAGGAGACCCATCCGGAGTACGAACGCTGGCTCGAACAACTGTTCGCGCCGGGCACCTCGCTCGGGGGGGCGCGTCCGAAAGCCTCGGTGCGGGATGAAAAGGGCGATCTCTGGATGGCCAAGTTCCCGAGCCGCCAAGACACTCGGGACATCGGCGCTTGGGAGCTGGTCGCCCATCGCCTGGCGGCTCGTGCCGGGATCGTCGTACCCCAAACTTGGGGGCTCCGGCTGCCGGGCAGCTCGTACACCACGTTTCTGGCCAAGCGCTTCGATCGCACCCCGAGCCAGGGCCGCGTGGCGTTCGTTTCGGCGATGACCCTCACCCAACGACTCGACGGGGAGTCCGGCGCAAGTTACCTCGAGCTGGTGGATCAGCTGCAATCGCGAGGAGTCGCGACCAGGTCAGATTGCGAGCAGCTTTTTCGGCGCGTCGTCTTCAGCATCCTGATTCACAACACCGACGACCACCTGAGGAACCACGGCTTCTTCGTCGAACACTCAGGCATCCGCCTGTCGCCGGCCTATGATCTCAACCCGTCGATCGAGCGAAACGACCTCTCCCTCGCGATCAACGAGACGGAAACCGACTGCAACGTTGAGATCGCCCTGGAGGCGAGTCGGGATTACAGTTTGAGCCGGGCGGAAGCAGAGCCGGTTGTCGAGCAGGTGCGCTTGGCCACGGCCTTCTGGCGCCAAGAGGCTGAGGCGGTAGGGATTCCACGCTCGGAACAGACGGTCTTGGCGCGGGCGTTCGAGGGTTGATCCCCGCTTTTTACGGCTGGCCGTAGATCTCCCGGTATTGGGCCCACGAGGCGATCACCGCGGCGAGGTAGGCGCGGGCGGCGGGATCGGTCATCTTGGTCCAATATTCCTCGGGTTCCGAAGTCGAACAGTAACCCTGCCAGATCCGCGCGGCCTCGGGGCCGGCTTCGAAGGCGGCAATGGCGCGCGGGACAAAGCGGTTTGCGGTGCTCAGTTCGACGCCGAGCTGTGCGGCGGCGAGGGGGATCGCCACATCGGGGCGTTCAAGGTCTTCGTCGGTCGGTTGGGGCAGACCGGCGAGGATGGCGACTCGGGCCTGGACGGCCGGGGCCGAGCCCGAGAGCCCTCGGCCGGCGCCCCGAACCTGCGAGGGATCGAAGCGGCTTTCCTCGCGGAGGATCGCCGCGAGCAGGAGGGGATCGAAGCCGCGCCGAGGCCCTTCTTTGCGCAGCAGATCGGCGTAGGGAAACGGATAGATCAGCCGGCGTAGGGGGGGCGGCAGGAGCGCTTCGGGCACCCGCGCCGGGACCCGGCTCCGAACCGACTCGGCGAGGGCGATCGCGCGCCGGGTCTGGCCGACCCGCGCCAGCTCCAGGCCGGCGGTGAACGCGAGATCCGGGCCTGAGGGGTCGAAGTATTCGGTGGCCGCCGGGGCGCCGTCGGTCCAAATGCCGAGGCTCAAGAGCACGCCTTCGGCGCGAAAGCGACCCGGCGGCAGCGCCGGGTTCCCGACTCGATTCCACAGCGGCCAACGAACGATCGGCACCGGGCTCAAGCGGAGGAACGGCGCCGCCTGGCGATCGGTGAGCAGGAGCTTGCCCAGACGCACCAGCGCGGTCCGGCCGAGCGGGTTCAGTTCGCCGAGGATCAGCCAGGCGCCGAGCAGGTCGGCCGGTCGACCGGTTTCGGTCAAACGTTGCGCGAGAATCGTGGCGGTCGGGGCCAAGCCCGGCCCTGCGAGGCGGCGGCGCGCCCCGAGCGAAAGCAGGTGGTAAGGGTCGAGCCGCAGCACGCCGAGATAGGCGTTCACCGCGGCCTGCGGGCTGCCGGTCAGCTCGGTGGCCCGCGCCCGCCAGTAGGCGACTTCGATCGGCTCGCCGGCCGCGGCAGGGCCCGAGAGCCACGCGCGCGCCCGGTCGCCACGGCCGCGGACCAGATCGGAAGCGGCGAGAAAAAGCGCCGCCCGGGCCGCCTCCGTGCGCCACGCGGGGCGGGCGGAGAGGCGAGAGAGGAGAGCGCTCGCGGTCTCGTCGGCGCCGGACCGGGCGGAGAGGCGCAGCAACGCCGCGTAGGCCGCCGCTGTGAGCGAACCGTCCGAGTCGGCGTTCGCCGCGGCGAGATAGCGCCCGGCAGCCATCTGCGGTTGGCCGCGCGCCTCAAACCCCCTCCCCTGGTCGAAGCGCGCCTGGGCGAGAGAGGAGGGGCCGACCGCCTGGTGGGCCGCGATCTCCAGCTGGGCGATCGCAGCGTCGTAGCGGCCCGCTTGAAGCTGAACGCGGCCGAGCGATGAGGCGGCTTCGGCCCGGTCGCGTCGCGACGTCGATACGGTTGCGCGCTGCAACGCCAGAATCGCGCGATCGAACTCTCCGCCGAGCGCGAGCACCAACCCCGAGAGCAGCGCGGAGCGCCCGCGCACTTCGGCTTGAGGGCCGGCGAGATCGGCGAGCCGCTCCGCGGCGGCGAACGCCCAGTCGTCCACCCTAGACTCGTCGAGCAGATCGACCAACAGGCTGCGACCCAGCTCCGTATCCCCTGACCGAAAGGCGCAGTCGGCGCGGGCGAGCTGCAGCGCCCGTCGCTCGGGGGGAGCGAACGCAAGGAGCGTGATCGCCTTGAGCAATCGGCAGTCGCCGCCGTCGTGGAGGCTCCTCTGAAACAGACGAACCGCTTTGGTGGCGAGCGGCGACCGGGCGTCTTCCACGACCACCGCGGCGAGAAGCCCTGCGGCCACCTCCGGGTGCCCCGCCCGCACCTGCCCGAGGGCCAGCCGATATCGGCCGTAGGGGCCGAGCGCCGGGGTTTCGATCATCGCCGTCGCGAACGCTTCCGCGGAGCGGCGATCGTCGCCCAAGCCTTCGAGCAGGTGGCCGCGCAGATAAGAAAGCCCAATTTCTCGAGCGTGCTCGGGCTGGGCCGCGATCTCACGATCGACCAGGGCCAGAGCGTCGCGATCACGGCCGACGCGTTGGAGTTCGACCAGGGCCGGGCGCGGATCGGGGACGGTCCCTCCGGCCCCTCCGCTCCCTCCGGCCCCTCCAGACAGCGCGAGAGCGAAAGTGGCGACGACGAAAGGCGCGCTCAGCATGGTTCTAGGCGGAGAGTTTCCTGAAGTTGCCGAGATAATTGCCTGAAGGATTCGCTCAGGGTGCTTGCGGTCCGGCGATCCGCTCTACCCGCGCGCCGAGCGCGCGAAGTTTCTCTTCCATCGCTTCGTAGCCGCGATCCAGGTGATAGATCCGTTCGACTGTCGTCTCGCCGTCAGCGACCAATCCCGCGAGTACCAGACAGGCCGAGGCGCGAAGATCGGTCGCCATCACGTTGGCGCCCGCGAGCGGCGTCGGTCCTTTGACCTTCACGTCACGCCCTTCGACGTGGAGATCGGCGCCCATGCGCATCAGCTCGGGGACGTGCTGAAACCGGTTCTCGAACACGCTTTCGCGGATCGTGGCCGACCCCTCGGCCTGGGTCATCAGCGCCAGGTATTGCGCTTGAAGATCGGTCGGAAATCCGGGGTGCGGCGCGGTCTCGATGTCAGCCGCCTGGAGCCTGCCATCGGCGCGCACGCGAATCCCCTCGGGTCCTTCCGCCACCGCGGCGCCGATCCGGTCGAGCTGTTCGAGCAGCGGCGCAAGGGCGGCCGGGTCGGCATCTTCGAGGGTCACGTCGCCGCCGGTGAGCGCGGCGCCGACCAGGTAAGTTCCCCCTTCGATCCGATCGGAGATGATCGAGTGCTCGGCCCCGTGCAGCTCGTCCACCCCTTCGATCTCGATCGTCTCGCCCCCTTCGCCCTCGATCTTCGCCCCCATCGCGCGGAGCAGGCGGGCAAGGTCGACCACCTCGGGCTCTCGCGCGCAATTTTCGAGCACGGTGGTGCCGCGGGCGAAGCAGGCGGCCATCAAGAGATTTTCCGTTCCTGTGACGGTCGCCATGTCAAACCGAAAGCGGGCGCCAATCAGCCGGGCGCAGCTCGCTTCCACATAGCCATGCTCCAGGCGAACCCGGGCGCCGAGCGCTTCGAGACCTTTCAGGTGCTGGTCGATCGGACGGACCCCGATCGCGCAGTCGCCGGGCAGCGAAACCCGGGCGCGGCCGAAGCGAGCCAGCAGGGGGCCGAGCACCAAGACGCCCGCGCGCATGGTCTTCATCAGATCGTACGGAGCCTCAATGGGCGGAGCACCCGGCGCCGCGTGTCGTTCGAGCGTCAGCTCGCCGTTCGCGCCGATTTCGCCCGCGCCCACCCCTAGGTGTTCGAGCAGCCGCAACATGGTGCGGATGTCACGCACCCGGGGCACCCGCTCGAAGCGGAGCGGCCGGTCGGTGAGGAGGGAGGCGGCGAGCGCCGGGAGCGCGGCGTTTTTCGCGCCGCTCGCGCGCACAGACCCCGAGAGCCGGGTCGGTCCGATGATACGGAATCTGTCCATGTTCGCTCCCTCCCTTGCAATCTCGGCGCCCGGCCTGACCTCTAGAGCCGAGAAAGAACCGCGACGCGCGGGATACCGGCGTAATCGGGATGCGCCGCGAGGAGATCGAAACCGGCCGCCCGAGCCGAGGATTCGACCGCTTCGAGCTGGCCGCGCCCGATCTCCAGCAAAACCCGAACCCCGTGCCGCAACGCCGCGGCCGAATCGAGCAGTCGGGAGATCGTTTCCAACCCCCCTCCGCCGGGCGGGAAGAGTGCCAGGTGAGGCTCGAAATTGCAAACTTCGGGTGACATTTCGGCAGCTTCGGTTCGGTCGACGTACGGCGGGTTGCTGACCAGCAGATCGATCGTTTCGAGCCGGATCCCGTCGAACAAATCGGTACGTACAAGAGCCACGCGATCGGTCGCTCCGAGCCGGGCCGCGTTGCCCCGCGCGACCGCGAGCGCGCCGGCCGAGAGGTCGGTCGCGATGAGGCGGGCGGCGGTCAGCTCGCAAGCGAGCGTCACGGCGATGCATCCGGAACCGGCGCCGACCTCCAGAATGCGCGGGCGCGGCGGCAGTGGGATGGCAAGAACCTGTTCGATCAGATGCTCGGTCTCGGGGCGCGGGATCAACACCCGCGAATCGACCTGGAAGACCCGGCCATAGAACTCCCGCTCGCCCAGGATATACGCCACCGGCTCGCCGCCCGCCCGACGCTCGATCCACGCCTGGTAGAGCGCCGCGTCGGCGGGTTCGACCGGTCGCTCGTCGCGCGCCAGGATCTGTGCCTCGGAAAGCCCAAGCACCCGGCCGAGCAGCAGCGCCGTCTCGCGCGAAGCGGGCGGAGGCGCAAACGCCGCAGCCGCAAACCGCGCCTTTCCCCTCAGGAGAAGCTCTCCGATCGTCGCCACGCGGCCAGTCTATGGCCGGCCGGTCGCGGCCACCGTCATTCCCTCTTTTCGTCCTGGGTGTCTTTGCCGTCTTTTTCGTCCTTCTCCTGCCCCCCGAACACGGCCTTCCAGTGAGCCTGATCGCCGCCGGTCGGGTGGGGCTTTTCCTCCCCCGGCCGGGTCGCCGCCTTACGGCTCGGCGGCCGGCGCCCTCCCGGCGGGGCCAGAACCCGATGGGCGAGCGCGGTGGCGGTGTGGGTCCTGGCTCCCAGGTCGCGGCAGGCGCGGGCCAAAGCCGCGTCGTTGGTGACCACGATCCAAGTATTGGGACTGCTCTGAACGCGCGCCAGAATGGCGTCGTCAGCCGAGCGCGGGGCCGCGAACTCGACCTCCATCGGGCCGTATCGAATCGCCACGCCCGGCTGCTCTGCGCCGTCGAACACCACGATCATCCGGCCGCGATTGGAGCGTTCGCGCACCCAAGGGAGCAGCCACGCGACCACCGCCCGCGCGTCGCGCGCCCCGGCGCGCCCCCCGCCGACACCACCCAAATTGCTGCCATCGATCAAGTAGGACACGAGAAGAACCTCCCGGGCGAGCCGGCACGGGAACGAGCCCATGCTAACGTCGTGCCTATTCATCCAAGGCGTCGAAGGAGGTCTCTCTTGATCAAAATCGCAAGGTTTTCTCTCGCTTTCACTCTCGTCGGGTTGACGCTCGGCGTGGCGCTCCCCGTTGCCGCCCTGACCGCTCCGGCCGCTCAGACCCCTCCGGTCACCCAACCGGCCTCGGCCCAGCGAACCCTGCGCGTCGACTACTTCCATACCGGAAATGCGACAACCGAGATGTTTTCGCTCGACCGGGTCACGATCGAACCGCTCCCGTGGCCGGGCAACCCGCGCCGGCCGCTCGACGACACGAACCTCGGTCTCTACTTCTTCGAGGTCGTCGACCGCGAAACGAACCGGGCCATCTACTCGCGCGGCTTCGCCTCGATCTTCGGCGAGTGGCAGACGACGGACGAGGCGAAGGAGCGCTGGGGGACGTTTTCGGAGTCGTTCCGCTTTCCGCTCCCCGACCGTCCGGTCCGGATCAGTCTCAAAAGGCGCGATGCGAGAAACGACTTCCGCGAGATCTGGAACCTTGTCGTCGATCCCGCCGGCATGTTCGTCGACACCTCGGCACCAAAAGCCCCCGCGCCGCTGCTCGCGCTCGAACAGCACGGCGACCCGTCCGAAAAGGTCGACCTGCTGATCTTGGGCGACGGCTACACGCTGGCCGAAGCGAAGAAGTTCGAAAGCGACGCGCGGCGGATGATCGAGATGCTGTTCGGGCAAGAACCGTTCAAGAGCCACCGCGCCGATTTCAACGTCTGGGGGCTTAGCCCCGCGGCGGCGGAGTCCGGTATCTCGCGACCCTCAACTGGCATCCATCGCAGAAACCCCGTGGGTGCCACCTACGACGCGTTCGGCTCGGAGCGTTACGTCCTCACCTTCGACAACCGGGCCTTCCGCGAAGCGGCCCAATTCGCGCCCTACGACTTCGTCGAGATCCTGGTCAACGCCGAAACCTACGGCGGCGGCGGAATCTTCGGCCTCTACGGCACCGTGGCCGCGGACAGCGCCTGGGCGCCCTACATCTTTGTCCACGAATTCGGCCACCACTTCGCCGGGCTCGCCGACGAGTACTACACCTCGGACGTCGCCACGAACAACGGCGAGGTGGTCGAGCCGTGGGAAAAAAACGTCACGGCCAACGGCGATCCGGCGACGATCAAATGGAAGGCCCTGCTCTCGCCCGGTATCGCGCTTCCCACCCCGTGGAAGAAGACCGAGTTCGAGGCGTTCCAGAAAGACACCCAAGCCCGCCGCCGAAAGATCCGCGCCGACCGGCGGCCGGAATCCGAGATGGACGCCCTGTTCCGCGAAGAGCAAACCCACGAAACGGATCTGCTGGGCAAAGACGCCAACTCCGGCAAGGTGGGAGCCTTCGAAGGGGCCAACTACCAAGCGACCGGCATGTTTAGGCCCCAGGAGGACTGCATCATGTTCACCCGCGACGAAGTCGGCTTCTGCGCAGTCTGCCGCGCGGCGATCGAGCAGGTGATCGAGCTGTACTCGAAATAGAGCCCGGGGCACGATCCCGGTAGGTCGTCGAATAAACTTCTCCCCGTATGGCTCTGATCTCCCCCCTACTCGGTCGGACCGGCTGGTCGCTTGAGGGGGTTTCGCTCCCTTGGGCGAACGGCGAGGTTTCGATTTACGAGCATGTCCGGGCGCATTTGGTGCCCGGTCGGCCGGGGCTTAGCGAAGGGGGCGAAGCTCTGCCGGACGAGGAGCGGCTATCCCGATCCGGGGGGCTGCGGTGGGTGGCAGGCGGGCTCGATGGCACGTTTGCCCAGCATGGCGGCGCGGGAGCCGACGATGCGGTTGCCGAGAGTCTGCATGAAGCGCTGGTGGCGCTCGGCGAGCGGGCGACCGCCCAGGCGCTTGCGGATTTGTACGATCTGATGCTCCGGCATTCCGCCTTAGAGTCGGTCGATGCGCTGAACGGCCGGATCGTCCGTGGCGGCATCGACCCGGCCAAGCTGCATACGATCGCGCGCTTACTGGCCTCCCGAGCGCCGGACCGCGAGCCGGTCAAAATGGCGATCGCCTGGCTCGGTCTGCTGCGCGGCGGCGAGGATGACGAGCTGCTGCGCGCTCTGGCCCGGCACGAGGAATTCACCCTCTACGCCGCGGTCGCGTTGGCCAACCGGCTGGAAGATCCGGAGCGCACCCTGTTTTCGCTCGCCCGCCAGGTCGAGGGTTGGGGGCGCATTCATCTGATCGAGCGCCTGGCCGACAGCGAGAGTCCCGAAGTGAGGCGTTGGCTGGTGCGCGAAGGGTTCCGCAACAAAGTCGATCTTTCGTACACGGTACTGATCGCGGCGCGCACCGGGCAACTGCGCGAAGAGCTGGAACGAGGATCTCCGGACCCGGAGCTGTTGGTCGCCGCGGGCGAGATCCTCGCCGCCCTGATCGAAGGCGGTCCTTCGGCGAGCATGGACGATTACGAGGAGGGCGCCGCGGCGACCTCGCGCTATCTCGACCTGCTGGTCGAGCGGGCCGAGCGCCTGGAGGATCTGAACCATGCGGCGACAATCCGCGGCTTCCTGGCCGAAGGCGACGAGGACACCTGGTCCGAGCGCGAGATCCACGGCTGGACCCCGGAGCTTCGCGACCGGCTGATCGCTCGCTGTGACGAAGTTCTGGCCTGGCCGGGCTGGCACGAAAAGGTCGCCCAGGCGGTGTTGGCCGGCGAGGGGGGCGACCGCGCGGCGTTCGCGGTGGCCGACCAGGCGGCCCGGGCGCTCGGCATCGATCTCTGGAACGCGCACTTCCGGCGCGCCGAGGCGGAGCTGGACGCCTGGCATTGGGCGGCGATCGCCGCGACGAAAGATCCGGCGCGCCGGCAGCGCGTTCTGGCGCTCGCCGAAACGCGGCTCGACCTTTCGCGGATCGGCTCGGGACCGAGCCTGGACGTGGGCTTCGGACCGAAGTTTGCGGACGCTTCTTGCCTGGAGGTGACCCTGCCCACGCTGCGCGAAATTCCCGGCGCGGGGGTTGCCCTACTGCTCGCCGCCTTGCGGAGTCCGACGATCCGGCTACGTCATCGGGCGCTCGACGTGATCGACGCCTGGGGGCCGGACGCCCGGCCCGAAGCGGTCTCCGAGGCGTTGCTCCGCGCAGTGGCGAACGAGCCGGACGGCAAGGTGCGCCTGCGGATCGAGGCCCTGCTCGCGGACCCCGAGCCCGCGAACTAAGCAAGAGCGTCCGGTACCCGAAAGCCGTGCGCCTAGGTTCCCGCCCTTCCGGCATGGCAGGATGAGACCTCATGTCGGATCCGCCTCGTCCCTCGATCCTCGCCCGCCTGGTCTCTCGCTGGCTGCGCTTCCTCGCTCTACTGATCATCGTGCTGTTCGGCGTCGGTTGGGCGTTTCGGTGGCTGCGCGGGCGCGAGGTGGCGACCGTCGAGGTCGAGCGTAAAGAGGTGGTGGCGAGCCTCGTGCTCAACGGCCGCGTGCTCGCGCTCGCCCGGTCGAGCCTGGGCAGCCCCCGGGCCGGTCGGGTGGGGCGGGTTCTGGTCGAGGAAGGGGACCGCATCCATGCCGGAGAGACCCTTGTGCTGTTGGAGGATCAGGAAGAGTCTGCGGCGGTCGGAGAGGCCGAGGCCCGAGTGGCCCGACAGGAAGCCCTGCTGGCGAGCCTGCGCGGCACCACGGCGAAGGTCGCAAACGAGGTGCTCGCCCAAGCACGGCTGGAGGTCGATCAAGCCGCGCGCCAGCTCGCGCGGAGCGAGGCGCTCCATCGGGAAGGGCTGATTCCGGCGACCGACTTCGAATCTGCCCGGCGGGAGCGCGATCTGGCCGCCAGCCGGCTGCGGAGCGCCGAGGTGGAACAGCGCGATCAGGCACCGGGCGGCAACGCGGTGCGCCTGGCCGAGGCCGACCTCGCCGAAGCGAGGGCGGCCCTTCGTGCCGCCGAAGCACAGCTTGGACAGACCGTCATTCGCGCGCCGGCGGAGGGCGTCGTGTTGATCCGTCACGTGGCCTCAGGGGATGCGGTTCTACCCGGCCGCGCGCTGCTCGATGTGCAGCTCGAGAGCGAAACCCTCCTTCTCGCCCAACCGGACGAACGTAACCTTCACGACCTGCGCATCGGCCAGCCGGCGCTCGCCTCGGCGGACGCTTTCCCGAATCGGACCTTTCGCGCCGAACTGATCTACATCGCGCCGAATATCGATTTGGAGCGCGGCACGGTCGACGTCAAGCTGCGGGTCTCCGATCCGCCGACGGACCTGCGGACCGATATGACGCTGTCGATCGACATCGAGACCGGGCGGAAACACGACGCCCTGGTCGTTCCGCTCGACGCGGTGCGCGACCTTGCGGCCGGCGCAGAAGGACGGATCCCCTGGGTCCTGATGCTTGCTAAAGGGCGGGCGGTGCGCCGCGATCTGCGGCTCGGCCTGGTCGGCGGCGAGACCGCCGAAGTGCTCTCCGGCCTTGCCCTGGGCGAGCCGGTAATCGTCGACCCAACGGTTGCACCCGGCGCCAGAGTCCGCGCCCGGAAGGGGCTCTGAGCATGCCGTTCGAATGGTGGATGGCCCTCCGTTTCCTGCGCGAGGGGCGGGCACAGACCGCGCTGATCCTCGGCGGAATCGGCGTCGGAGTGGGCGTCATCATCTTTCTCTCGGCGCTGATTACGGCGCTGCAAACCTCCCTCATCGAGCGGACCACCGGTACCCAGGCGCAGATCGTCGTCCGTCCGCCCGAGGACGAGGTTCGGCCGCTGGTCCGTGCGGTCCCGGGTCCCGGTGGGATCGCACCCGCCCCGCGGATCGAGCGCCCGCCCCAGCGGCTGCGCTCGATCTTGAACGGCACCCAGGCGATGGCCGCCATCGCTCGACTGCCGAGGGTCACCGCGGTCGCTCCAACGGTGGCGGGACCGGCGTTTGCCTTGCGCGGCGCGGCGAGCTCTTCGATCGCCTTGCGCGGCGTCGAGATGGAGAGTTACTCACGGATTCTCGATCTCGCCTCCCGCTTGACCTCCGGCACGGCGCGGCTGCGCGGCACCGATGCGATGATCGGAGTCGAGCTGGCGAAAGATTTGGGACTGGGCGTCGGCGACAAGCTGCGCATCGCGGTCCCCGAAGGGCGCCGGCAGGTGTTCTCCATCACAGGCATCTTCGACGTCGGCAACCGCGACCTCAACAAGCGCTGGGTCTTCGTCTCGCTCCGCTCGGCGCAGACCCTTCTCGGCCTGGCAGGGGGCATCTCGACTTTGGAGGTCAAGGTCGACGAGATTTTCGCCGCCGAGGAGGTCGCTCAAACGATCCACGGCCGAACCGGCCTGATCGCCGACAGCTGGATGCAGACCAACTCCCAACTGCTCACCGGGCTCCGTTCCCAATCGAGCTCGAGCGCGTTGATTCAGGTCTTCGTGATCCTTGCGGTCGCCCTCGGGATCGCCAGCGTCCTGATCGTCTCTGTGGTCCAAAAGTCGCGCGAGATCGGGATTCTCCGGGCGATGGGCACCTCGACCCGTCGGGTGGTGCGGATCTTTCTGATCGAAGGGGCGATTCTCGGCCTCGGCGGTTCACTGGTCGGGATCGCGTTGGGCAGCGCCCTCGCGCTGTTCTTCGCCTCGTTGGCGAAGAACCCGGACGGCACGGCGACGTTTCCGGTGGCGCTCGGCGCCGGGTTGTTCCTCCGCTCGGCGGCGATCGCGACGGCGGTCGGCCTGCTGTCGGCGGTCCTTCCGGCCCGCCGGGCGGCGCGACTCGATCCGGCCGAGGTGATCCGCTATGGCTGAGGCGGGCACCGAGGTTTCGGACCAGGGACCGATCCTGCGTCTATTGGGGGTGCGAAAATCGTACGGCCAAGCGGTGGTCACCGAGATCCTGCACGGCATCGACCTGACGCTCGAACGGGGCGAATTCGCCGCCTTAATCGGCCCGTCGGGCTCGGGCAAGAGCACGCTGCTGTACCTGCTGGGCCTGCTCGACCGGCCCACCTCGGGCCGGATCGAGCTCGCGGGCCGCGAGGTCTCGACCCTCTCCGAACAGGAACGCACCGAACGGCGGGGCCGGAGGCTCGGTTTCGTCTTTCAGTTCCATCATCTGCTCCCCGAGTTTTCCGCGCTGGAGAACACGATGATGCCGATGCTCGCCAACGCCGGCCGTGAGGAGCCGGGGATGCGCGACCGGGCGGGCCGGCTGCTCGCATCGATCGGGCTCGGCGACCGGCTCGGCTCGCAGGTGACCCAGCTCTCGGGCGGACAGCAGCAGCGCGTCGCCATCGCTCGGGCGCTCGCGATGGAACCGCTCCTGGTGCTGGCCGACGAGCCGACCGGGAACCTCGACACGGAGACCGGAGATCAGGTCTTCGCTCTGATGCGGCGATTCAATCGGGAGGAGGGGACGGCTTTCCTGGTCGTGACTCACGATCCCCGAATCGCCGAGCGCTGCGACCGGGTGATCGAGCTGGTGGACGGCCGGATCGTCAGCGACCGGCGTTCGTCTCAAAAAGCGCCCAGGGCCTTAGCCCCCGACTAGCCCCAGGCGACCGAGAGTCTCAGTCGGCGAGCACGAAGGTCACGCGCATGGTGACCCGGTACCCGATGACTTTGCCCTTTTCGATGTGGACGTGCTGCTCGGAAACCCAGGCGCTACGCATGTTCTTGAGCGTCTTGCCGGCGCGCTTGATTCCTTCTTGCACGGCGGCTTCGAAGCTGTCGGGATGCTCGGCGCTGATTTCGATGACCTTGGCGACGGAAGTGCTCATGTGGACCTCGGAGAGTTGGGAAGATTGCAGCGGTTGGCGGGAAACGACCGGGCTCTACAACAGAGGCTCGGGGCGAGCGACTCCGTAGCCTTGTACGTAGTCTACGCCGATCTGCTGGAGGGTCGCGAGAATCTCGTCGCTTTCCATCGATTCGGCGATCGTCGCGATGCCGAGCAATTGGCCGATCTGGTGGATCGATTCGACCAGCGCGCGCTGGATTGCGCTCTCGTTGATGTCGCGCACAAAGCCGCCGTCGATCTTCAAGAAATCGACATCAAGGTTCTTTAGGTAGGCGAACGACGACAGGCCGGTGCCGAAATCGTCGAGCACGAAACGGCAACCTCGCGATTTGAGAGTGCGGATGAACTGCTGGGCGCGGCCGAGGTTCGCCACCGCCGCGGTTTCGGTCACCTCGAATAGGATGCTCCCGGGAGGGACGCCGCTGCGGTCGAGCTCCTCGATCACGTCGACGAGGAAACTCTCCTCGTCGATCGACCGGCCGGAGAGATTGATCGCCCAGTGGAGCTCCTTGGCGCTGGAACGCTGCTTCTCGACCAGGTTTTGGAAGGCGTTCTTGACCACCCAGCGATCGATGCGCGAGATCAGCCGGTAGCGCTCCGCGGCGGGGATGAACGAGCCGGGCAGAGCGACCTGACCCTGCTCGTCGCGCATCCGGATGAAGATCTCCGACATCTCCGGCCCGCCGTTTCGTCCGTGCAGCGGGCGAATCTCCTGGCGGAGCAGAAAGAACCGATCCTCGTCCAGGGCGTTCTGGATCCGGTGGACCCATTGCATCGCGCCGTACCGCTCGACCAACGCGGCGTCGTCCTCCTGGTACTCGTGGACCCGGCTCCGGCCGCCTTCTTTGGCGACGTAACAGGCGGCGTCGGCTGCGGCGAGCACCTGCACCCGGTCGGCTCCTCCGGCGGTGATCGGCACCAAGCCGATCGAAACTCCGACCTGGAAGGTGCGCTCCTGCCAGGCGAAGCGGAACGAGCGGACGGCGGCGCAGACCTCCTGTGCGATCCGGCGCGCGCGGTCGAGATCCGCATCTTCGAGCAGGATGCCGAATTCGTCGCCGCCGAGGCGCGCCAGGATGTCGTTCGGCCGAATCCGCGCCCGCAGCAGGGTCGCCAGCTGGCGGAGCAACTCGTCGCCCGCCAAATGCCCGGCGGTATCGTTGACCAGCTTGAACTCGTCGAGGTCGAGGTAGAGCATCGCATGGCGACGACCTTCGCCGCAGGCGCTCGCGACGCAGGTATCCATCAGCTCTTCGAACTCGCGCCGGTTGAGCAGCCCGGTGAGCCCGTCATGGCGCGCGAGGTAGCTCAACTCGCGCTCCATCCGGCGAATCCGGGTGACGTCCTTGAACACCAGGACGGTGCCGCGGAGGGTGCCCGAGCTATCCCGGATCGGGGCGACGGAATCCTGGACGGCAAACTCGACGCCGTCCCGGCGAACCAGGGTTGCACCGCCCGGAAGCTCGACCACCCTACCTTCCGAAAGACAGGTCGCGATCGGATCGAAACCGATCGGCCGGCCCCGCTCGTCGACCAGCTGGAGGACGCGGAGAGCCGGCTGACCCAGCGCTTCGGTGGCGAGCCATCCGGTGAGGTGCTCGGCGACCGGGTTGAGATAGTCGATCCGGCCTTCCGGATCGGTGCGGATCACGCCGTCGCCGATCGAGGCGAGGGTGACCTGGGCGCGCTCCCGCTCTAGCTCCAAGCGGGCCTGATTTTCCCGCAGCGCGAATTCCGCCTGTTTGCGGTCGGTGATGTCGATCGCCGAAAGCAAGCCGGCCCAACCGTCCGCCATCATGACGCGCGTCGCGTTGACCTGCATCCACCGCTCGGTGCCGTCCCTGCGGACGATTTTCACTTCGACGTTGCCGACGAAATCCTCGCCCGCCATTCGGCGCTTGGACCGCTCGACCACGAGCGCCTGATCGTCGGGATGAACCAGCATCGTGATCGGCCGGCCGACCAGCTCGGCGGCGCAATAGCCGGTCAGCCGCTCGCTCGCCGGATTGACGTAAAGGTAAACCTCCCGGTAGACGAGGATCGCGATCTCCGTCGTCTCGGCCAGGGAGCGGAACCAGCTGTCGGTGGCGGCGAACGGCGCGTTGCCGTCGACCGAGGATTCGATGGGAGTTGTCACGGCTCACTCGCATTCCAGACGGAAACCACAAATGGAGAAACGAGTGTTTCCTTGAAGCAATTTCCGTGCCCCTGGGTCTCAGCGCGGACGCCAGACCAGCACCAGCCAGCCCCGCCGTTGCCCGATCTCGTCCGGCCGCGGATCGGCGACGATCTGCGCCACGCCCGCGCGGGCCTCGAACGCCGGCAGTCCGGCGAGCGGATAGGGGCCGAAACCGAACCGGCGCTCGATACCGGCAAGCGTGAGCCAGGGACCGAAACCCCGGCCGTAAACAAGATCCGAAGAGACCCGGTGCCGCTCGTACAACAGATGGAACGGCAGGTCGGGAACCTCGAGATCGGCCCGCCACCCCTCGTAGCGGGTTCCCACCAGCGCGCCGGGGGCCAGGGCCGAAACCTCAATCCGTTCGGGCGACCAGGGGCCGAGGCTGTCCGGCGGGCCGCCCACCTGAAGCCGGTCGAAATCGAACCGGGCACCCTCCACCCGGGCGCTCCGCAGCTCCAGATCGAGCCCCCAGGAACCGCGTTCGATCTCCGCGCCCAGCGCGGCGCCGCGGGTCTGAATCCCCGATCCGGCGGCGGCGTAGAGCGCGATCCGGGGCTCGAAATGGAGCTTGCCGCGGGAGAGGTCGGCGGCAGCGCCTAGGTCGAGACCCGCGCGCGAGCGGCGCTCGGTCCGCTCTATTCCGGCCGGGTCGATCCGTTCGATCTGACCTTGCAACAACGCCTGCGTGCGCAGCGAACCGAAGCGGCGTTCGAGGTTCGCGGAAAGCTCGACGCCCGACCGATCGAGATCGAGCCCGAAGGTTTTCTCAGAGAGCACCGGACGCGCCGCGCGGGACGGCCGTTCGGCGAGGTCGAAGCCGCGGAGCGAAAGCTCCACCGGCAGGCCGCGGAAGGTGACCTCCAGGCTCGCGCCCCGGGGACCCGCGCCCCCCTCGCTCCCAGCACCGCCGAGCGCGAGAATCTCGAACCGGCCGAGAGGGTCGCCGACCCGGACGCCCAGTTCGCCGCGAGTGCCCGTCGCGGTCGCGAGCGAACCGGACAACAACGGCTGCCACTCCATGCGGCCGAGTCCGTAGGGCCGGCCGGGTGCGATGGGTGCGGCGGCGAAATCGATCGGCGAGGCCGGCGGAATCGGGCGCACGGCGGGGGCGAGGTCGGCGGGCGCCAAGTCTGCCGCGAGACCTGCCACCGGAGGCGCCGCGGCGCTCGGGAGGTCGATCCGGCGCAGATCGAGCCCCTGCGGTTCGAGCGACAGGTAAAAGAGCGCCCGCCCATCGGGTGTCGGAGCGGGAGAGAACGCGGCACCCGCCGTGCGGGTGATCTCGGTTGGCCCGGCTGTTCCTTCTGCGGGAAACGCGACCAGGTCGATCCGCCCCTCGCGGCCGAGACTCGCGTAGATCGTAGTGCCGTCGAAGCTCCAGGCGGGGGCCGAAGGTGTCGAGGGTTCTCCTTCGGAATCGGCAACCGGCAGCTCGCGCTCGGCGCCGGTTTCGAGGTTGCGGATCATCAGGTGCCAGGCACCGTCCGCGTGGCGCAGGAACGCCAGGCGGGACCCATCGCGCGACAGGCGCGGCGCGTCGTACACCTCCTCGACCGACGGCTCGGTGATCGGGGCGACCGCGCCGGTTAAAAGATCGACCCGGACGATCTGGGAAAATCCGTGACGTTGGCGCAAGGCGACCGCCCAGGAGCCGTCGGTGCTCGGATCGGCATCGCGCAGGTCGGCGCCGCGGGTGAGCCTCCGGACCTCGCCGGTGGACAAGATCCAGGCAAACAGGTCGGGATGAAGATAACCCTCACGGTCGGGCTCGAACCGGACGAAGAGAATCCCGTCCTCGGCCAGGAACCGCGGCATCGAAGGAGCCCTCCCCCCGGACGCCGGCAAGCGAAATCGAGGCCGCCGCGCCGGAGGACCGTACTTCACCGCCGGAACGTCCTCCGGATCTCGCGCGCTCGCTTTGCTTTTCCCGTCCTTGCCGTCTTTGCCGTCGCCCACACCGAACACCACCAGCTCCCCCGGCTCGTCCCGCCGGTCCAAGACCACCGCCAGCCGCTCCCCGGACCGCGAGAGGGCGGGAGCGCCCGCGCCGCGCGGGAGGTCCTGCCAGAGCTCTCCTTCGCGCAGCGGAGCGAGGCGCCTTTCGATCTCGATCGCCTGGGCCGACAGCTCGGCGCGGAATCGATCCCAAAGGTCGCGCGGCGAGCTTCCCTGCGGCCCGGCGAACACCCCTTTGAAGCTGTCGTCGAAGGAGCGCGGGGTCCTTGCCGTCATGCGCCCCCAGAGATTCTTCAAGCTCCCCGGACCCGCGCGGCGCTCCAGCCATTCGAGGTAGGCCGACCCGGCGAGGTACGCCATCGACATGCCGAGGTAGCCGTCGCGGTCGCTCGCCAGGCGGTCGTAACTTGGAAGTTTGCCCGCGGCCGCCCAACGGCGGAGGATGGCGGCGCGCAGGTCGCCGTTCGGGCGGCCCGACCCGGTGAGTCGGCCCTCGACGACCGTGGCGTACCCTTCGCTCACCCAGCGCGGCGCGGCGAGCGCGAGCGGGCCGGCCGGCAGCAGCCCGCGCCACCCGTTGCGCGAGGGGCGGAGCAGGTGGACTAGGTGGGTCTCTTCGTGGACCGCGAGCAGCTCGATCCAATCCCGATAATGGCCGATCGTCGAACCCGCGTTGGGCGGGCTGGTCCAAAGCACCATGCGCGGCCGGCCGAGCAGCGGCAACGCCATGCCGTTCGGATCGGCGACCGGATCGGAGACGAAGACGTCGACGATTTGCGGCGGCTCGTAGCCCACTTCGGCGATCACCGCCGCGCGGATCGACTCCAACCGCGAAGCGGCGCGGAGCGCCCAGGCCTCGGACTCCGCGGGGTAATGAACGCGGAAATGCTCGGTGGACGCCGTGCGCCAATCGGCCGCGGGGCCTTGGGCCGAAGACGGCGCGGCGATCGCCAAAATACCGGCGATCACCGTTCCCAGCAGGCGCGCGCGCATCGAAGCCCGGGGCTTCACGGTCTCGACTTCATGGGTCGGGTGCTCAGACCTTGGGCGGCAGATCGCGAGCCTGGGGCTCGTCCTCGAAGGCGTGGTGGTTGTGTGAGCCGTCGCAGAACGGCTTGTTCTTCGACTGGCCGCAGCGGCAAAGCGAAATCGTGGTGCGACCGCCGAGGCCGTACGCGCCGCCCGCGGGGTCGAGCAGTTGAATGTCGTCGCCGGTGACGCGGAACGGACCGTTCCGGATGACCGTGACTTTGATCGGATTGGCTGCAATCGGGTCGGCTGCGCCGGCCGGGGTTTCTGACTCGCTCATCGAACCTCCTCGTAACTGCGTCGACCTTACAGCTTCCCGCGGACCGGCAAGGGCGTCAAGCGTGAAGTAAGATCGGCCGCCCTCGCGCCCGATCCATCCGATCCGATCGCCCGCGCAGAAGAGCCCTCGACATGGATTTCCTCGCTTCGTTTCGCCGATGGAACTTCGCGCGCCTGCGGCGCCCGCTGGTGGTCGGGCTGCTCTTGGTCGCGCTCTGGTTCACCTGGCGTCTGGTCGCGAACCTCGATTGGCGCGATCTGCTCCAGCGGGCGGCGGCCGCGAACTTTCCCCTTCTTGCCTTGGCGCTCGCCTGCCTGGTCGGCAGCTACCTGTTCTGGGATCGCCGCCTGGCGATCGCCGCCGAGCGGGCGGTCGATGTCCGGCCCCGGCTCGGGCTCGGGTTTTTCGTCCTCTATGCCACGGCTGCGCTTAATTTGATCACCCCCTCGGCCCGGGTGGTGGGCGGCCCGCTGCGCGCCCGCTACATCGCCCGCGCGATCGGGCGGCCTTTCGCGCCGCTCTACGCGGTGATCCTCTACGACCAGCTGGCGCACTTGATCGTGATGACCTCCTGGACCGGGCTGGCGCTGGTCTCCTCCGCCTGGCTTCTCGGCCGGCCCTGGCTGGTCGCCGGTACGCTGGCGGTTTACGTGGTGCTGGCGTTCGCCTCGTTCGGTCTGGGATCGCGAGCTGGAAATGGGGCGCTCGCCGGATTCTTCGCCCGGCGCGCCGAGCGGGGTGGCCGGGGAGAGCGGCTCTACGGCCACGGCCGAGAGGCGGCACAGACCCTGGAAACCCTGGCCGGCGAGCGGCGGCTGCGCCTGCCCGCCGCGGTGCTCGGCAGCGGGTACTTCCTCGTCACCGCCCTGGCCCAATGGCTGATCTTCGCGGCGCTCGGCCGGCCGGAGAGCCCCCTCGTGGTGATCGCGGTGGTCGCACTCGGCGCCTCGGCCGGAATGCTCACGGGAACCCCCGGCGGAGTGGGCACCACGGAAGCCGCGATGGTGGCACTCTACGGCGCGCTCGGCGTCGACCCGGGCGAGGCCGCGGCGGCGACCCTGATGTTCCGCGGCCTGCACTATGTGAGCGTGATGGCGCTCGGCGTTCCGGCCTTGATCGTGCTGGAGCTGCGCTACGGAGCGCGGTTCGGCAAAGCCGAGTCCGAATCGTTGCCCGAAGCCGATACCCCTGTGGAGTCCGCCGCATGAGCGTTCCCGATACCGATCCGCTGCTGCGGTTTCGTTCCGAAATGCCGGTCGCCGGCCGCTATGTCTATCTGAATCACGCGGCGATCGGCCCGCTGCCGCGCCGATCCGCCGCACGGGTGGCGGAGCTCGCCCGGGTGATCTCCGAGACCGGCGACCGCCGCTGGCCGGAGCGGAACAACCACATCGAGCGCGTCCGTTCCTTGGCCGCCCGGCTGATCGGGGCGCGCGACCCCCATGAGGTGGCGTTCGTCGAGAACACTTCGACCGCGCTGTCGCTGGTCGCCGAGGGAATCGACTGGCGGCCGGGCGACAACATCGTCGGCGCCCAGGCTGAGTTTCCGTCGAACGCCTACCCGTGGATGAATGTCGCGGCGCGCCCGGCGAGCGGAGTGGAGTACCGTCTGGCCCCCGAGCGGAACGGCCGCATCGATCCCGAAGATCTGCTCGCCCGAATCGATGGCCGGACCCGCCTGCTGGCCCTCTCCTCGGTGCAGTACGCCACGGGATTCCGCTCCGACCTCGCGCGCCTGGGGGCCGCCTGCCGGGAGCGCGGCGCGCTGTTCGTGGTCGACGCGATCCAGAGCCTTGGCGCCCTGGCGATCGATGTCGAGGCGCTGGGGATCGACGTCCTCGCGGCCGCGGCGCACAAGTGGCTGCTCGGCCCCGAAGGCATCGGCCTGCTCTACGTCTCGGACCGGGCGCTCGACCGGCTGCGCCCCACCCGGGCCGGCTGGCGCTCCACCCGCTCGCTCTACGACTGGAGCCGGCTCGATCTCACGTTCGCCGAAGGTGCCAAGCGTTTCGAGTGCGGAACGATCAACGGCTTCGGTATCGCCGGGCTCGGCGGCAGTCTAGAAATCCTGCTCGAAGCGGGACCGGAAGCGATCGAACGCCGCATCCTGGCACTCGCCGAGCGGACGGCGGCGGGGTTCGAGGCCGCGGGCCTGACGCTCGCCGCCCCCCGGGACGGCGCGTTTCGCGGCGAAACCTCGGGAATCGTCGCCGGAACCCACCCCAAGCACACCCCGGAAGAGCTGGCGGACGCCCTCACCGAGCGCGGCTTCGTGGTCTCGGCACGGTCCGGCCGGTTGCGAGCGGCACCCCATTTTTACAATTCCGAGGCCGAGATCGACCGGTTCGCGGCGAACCTCGCCGAGCTGGCAGGCCGGTAGGCCGACCTTTGGTAAAGTCCCGCCGCCCATGAGAAAACGCCTCGCCGGTTGCGCCGTTCTCGCCCTCTCTTGCCTGCTCGCCCTGGTCGCCGCCGAGGGTCTGCTGCGTTTCCTCTCGGCCCACTGGCTGCACGTGCTGGATGTCGAGATGTGGCGCTACGCCCGGTTCGTCAAGACCCCGTCGAAGATTCCCGGCGCGATCGAAGAGCACCAACCGAACGCGGACGAGTGGTTGATGGGCAAGCGGGTGCGGACCGACGAGCGGGGATTTCGCCGCAACGCGCCGGAGGTCGAAGCCGCCCGGACACCGAACGACCGGCTGGTGATGGCGGTCGGCGACTCGCTAACCTTCGGCTGGGGAGCCGGAGAATCCGACACCTGGCCGAACCAGCTCGAAGAGCTGCTTCGGCAACGCGGCGCGCCGTCGCGGGTGATGAATTTCGGCATCGGCAACTCGAACACCTCGATGCAGCTCGCCCGCTATCGGTCGCTCGCCCGCAATCCGAAACCGGCCTGGGTGATCCTCGGCTTCTTCATCAACGACGCCGAGCCCGACCCCAAGCCCTCCGAAAGCACGCTGGTCTGGCGCTCCGCGCTCGCCGGCCTGCTGTCCACCCGCCTACGCCAAAGCTCGGAAGTGAAGCTGCGCGACTACAAGGCGTACTACCGCTCGCTCTACAACGACGACCAGCCCGGCTGGATACGGATGAAACAGGCGCTCGCCGAGTTGGGAGCGCTCCTGCGCCAGGACGGCGTTCCCCACACCCTCCTGCTCCTCCCCGAGCTCCACCAGCCGAAGAATTTCGGCAGCTTCGCCGACATCTACGCCAAAGTCGCCGACGCCGGCCGGGCAAGCGGCTGGGAAGTGATCGACCCCTCAGGCCGCTTTCCCGCCAACGCCGGCCCCGAATACTGGGCCACCCTCGGCGACGCCCACCCGAACCGCAAGGCGCAAAGAATCTTCGCCGAGGCGCTGTTGGGATCGAGGTACGCGCTGCCGGGCCGGTAGAAAGACCGAGGCGGGGGGAGTCGAATTGACTCCTCGTGGTAGGACTTTTTTACGCGAGTGCCTCTCCGCCTACCTCCACCGAAATCCCCGCACCTTCCCTGCCAGCGTCCGGGCCATCAGTTTGCGGACCGGGGGAATCGCCGTAAGGATCGGCAGCGCGATGTCACGGCCTAACCCCAAGATGCTGCTCCCCGATTGGAAGAACGGTGTGAGCAGATAGGACAGCCGGGACAGGTACAGCGCTGGCGGGCGGCGTTCGGCTTCGAAGCGGGCGCAGGTTTTTGAGAAATCCCCGGTCGTTGCCAGCAGCCGGGCGAACGCCTCTGCGTCGGCGAGCGCGAGGTTCGCCCCTTGGCCGAGATGGGGGCTCATCGCGTGCGCCGCGTCTCCGATCAGGAGCAGGCGTTCGGCGGACCAGCGCGGGCAGGAGACGTGGACGTAGGTGGTGAACGCCGCCTGGTCGAAACTCCGGAACTCCTCGAAGATCTCTTCGGCTTTCGGCGCGAGCGCAATCACCTGGTCGCGGAACGCCGCGAAGCTCCCTTTTCGGATCGCCTCGATCCCGTCTTTCCGATCGCCCCAGAACAGGCTGGCCCGGCCCTGCCCAAGCGGCAGGATTCCGATCAGCACCTTCGTGCCGCGCACCTCCTGGTGGAGGTGGCCCTTGACCGAGGTGCACGGCCCCATCGCCCAGAGCGCGCCGAAATCGTATTCGCGGCTTCCGCCGTCCAGCCCGGCCGAGCGGCGGAGCGCCGAGCGCGAACCGTCGGCTCCCAGCACGAAATCGAACGGGCCGCGGCGATTGCCGTCCCGGTCGATCACGAACGCCGCCTCCGGCGTCGTTTGGCACTTTTCAATCGCCACGCCGGAAGCGATCTCCACCCCGGCCGCGCCGCAGGCGTCGAGCAGTGTCGTAAACAGCAGCCCGCGGGCGACGCCGTAACCCGTCCAGGCCGGATCGGCCGCCCGGTAGGGCAGGCGGATCATCCGCCGCCCGGAGACCTGCTCGGCCAACAGCTCCGCGATCGGCTCGCTTTTTCCGATCACTGCATTAAGCAGGCCGAGCGACGCCAGCGCCTCCTGCCCCGAGGGCTGAAGGAGGATGCCCGCCCCCACCGGCCCGAGCACCGGAGCGCGTTCGAACAGAGTGACCCGGTGTCCCCCCCGTGCCAGATGCACGGCTGCCGCGGTTCCCGCAATCCCCCCTCCCACGATGCCGATTTGGTACATTGGGGCGGAGGCTATCTCAAGCGATCCCGGCCCGGCCGTAGGCCTAAGGACAACCCCGAATGGACAGTGGAAATCTCTATATCGCGGGGCTTTGGCGTTACCCCGTAAAGACCCTGGCGGGCGAGGCGTTGACAACCGCCGAGCTGACCGAGAACGGCGTGGTCGGCGACCGGATCGTCCACGTACGGGGACCTGAAGGGGTGCGGACCTCCCGGCGGCAATATCGGCTGCTCGGCCTCTCCGGCACGCTCGGCGCCGACGGCCGGCCTCTGGTAGACGGCCTTCCCTGGGACCATGATGAGGTTCTCGAACGGGTCCGGGAAGCCGGGGGAGAGGACGCCTGGCTGGAAGCGTTCGACGGGCCAGAGCGGTTCGACGTTCTGCCGCTGCTCGTCGCGACCGACGGCGCGGTGGCCGAGTTCGGCCGGGACGTACGGCGCCTGCGCCCCAATCTCTTGATCGGCGGCGTCCACGGAATGGACGAGACATCTTGGGCCGGCGCCGAGCTTCACATCGGCGAAACCATCATCCGGCTCGATTCGCTGCGCGGACGCTGTCCCATGACCACCGTCGATCCCGACACCCTGGAGCGCGATCCGGAGGTCCTGCGCGACATCGGCCGCCGCTTCAGCGGGCGCCTCGCGCTCAATGCCGAAGTCTTCCAGCCCGGCACGGTGAGCGTCGGCGATCCCGTCCGGCTCGTGCGGGCGGGCGAGGCGGCCTGGCGCGGACGGGCCTGAAGCCGGTTTATCTCGCGCCGGAGAACCGCTTCTGCAACCAGGCGATCGGAATGCCGATCAGCACGGCGTGAGAGAGAAAACCCTTCGCCAGGACGCTCGCTTTAAACGGGATCGTGAACGGGCAGGCGGCGAGGGGAATCACCACCCAGTTCATGAACAGGAAGACCAGCATGCCGAAGATCGCGCCCGAGATCACCGGCCTTTGGCGCAGCAGTGCGAGCTTGCGGCTCGCGAGGTAGTAGGTGAGCGAGGCACCGAACGCGATCAGGAAATGGCAGACCAGGCCGAGCAGGCCGGCCGGGACGCCGCCGTCGAACGACTTTGCGCCGAGCAGACCGGTCGCCACCGATTGAAGCACCCAGAGCGCCGTTTTTCCGTGGAGGACCCAGGAGGTGATCGCGTAGAGGATGTCGAAACAGCCGGCGACCAGACCGCCGAGGACGACTCCGACCCAGGCGCGAGAGACACCGGAGGGGGACGAAGCGCTTGCGTTCATGGGTGCTCCTCCTACCTTCCCCCGAAGCCGAGGCTCGGGCCGTAGAGCGCCGCGTTGAGCAGGAGCGGCATGGTGCCGCGCCAGAACGATCGAAACGAGGGTTCCTGGGCGAACAGGATGACCGCGCCATGCCCGTGTTTTTCGACGCTCACGAGCAGGCTCCCCGCCAGCCGCTGCTCCGCCTCGGGGAAAGCGAATCCCGAGAGCAGCGGCGACTCGGCCGCCACGGTGAGCACGTCCTGCTGGGGATCGCCTGTCGTCTGGAGCACGAGGTCGCCGTCGACCAGCACAGGCGGCGCTTTCGGCATTCCGATCGCGAGCGGATGGCCCGCGGTCATGCGGGTCGCGAATGCGGCGCCCGGGGTCGAGATCGCCCGGTCGGCGGCGGTTGGCGTTTGCTTCGCGGTCCCGCCCTGCGCGTGCTCCGAGGCGGTGGCGCCGTTGGGGGCCGTCGAGGCGGAGGAGGAAGGAGTTTCCCCGCTCGCCGCGGAAGCCGCGGTGGCCGCATTGGCGGGATCGCCGGGCGTCTCCGGATCGTCCGGTGCTTTCCAGTTTTCGACCGCGGTGAAATCCTCGTCCTCCAACCAGGAGATCGCTCCGGCGATGCCGATCAGCACACCGCCGCTCTTCACCCAGGCGTCGAGGCGCTCCTTCTTCTTCCCCGTGATCCGGTCTTCGTAATCGCCGCTGGGGAGGATCAGCGTGTCGTAGGCCGATAGGTCCAGGTCGCCCAGACGATCGAGATCGAGCCGGTCGACCGGGGCTTCGAGCGTGTGGTCGAACAGGAACCAGAGCGCGCCGAACGAGGTCGTATCGACCCCTTCGCCGCCGATCAGGCCGAGACGCACCGGGCGGAGCGACGGCATGTCGCGCGAGCCGAGCGAGAGTCCCTCGATGTCGAATGACGAGCCGATCCGGGTGGCGGCGAGCCCGAGTTCTTGAAGCACGGCGCCCGCGCGGGCCTCAAAATCCGCCGGGTTGCCGTAGCGGGGCACGAACAGCGTTCCCGACAGGTAGGAATGCTCTCCGGCGTGGAAATCCCGCATCGCCACCCTCAACGCGAGACCGCGCGCTTTGAGGTGCATCGCGAGTTGGTAGGAGGCAAGGCCGCGCGGCTCGATCAAGAGCCCGAGCGTCCCCTCGCCCGAGATACCGCTCGCTGCGGGTGCGAGCGGTTCGAGCGAGGAGGCCGGAGCACCGGAGGGGGCGAGCCAGACCTCCAGGTTGAAGGCGAGCGGCAGCGACCAGGCGGTGATGTCGTAGAACTCGCTGTCGAGATTCCGCGTCTGGCGCTCTTTCTGCCGCTCGATGAATCGGTCCGAAAGCTGGGTTCGACGCTCGAGCAGCGCTTCCACCAGCGGCCCGAGCGGCTGGCCGGAGGTGACGACGAAAGTGCCCGCCGGGAATCGACGGGACACCTCGTCGCCTCCTTCCGGCGAGCGGACCTTCAATTCCGTCCCGCGATCGAGCTGTTGGACCTTGATGCCATGCAGGGCCAGCAGGTCGGCGAGGGCGCGCGCCTCCGGCTGATCGGAAGACCAGGCGTAGAGGCGCCCCGGGCCGACGGCGGAGTCGAGCCGGTTGGCGACGAAATCTTCGAGCAGACGCCGCGAGCTTCCCGCGGCGGTGGCGAGCGTCGCGAGCGAGGTCGCGAGGTGATGGGCGACCCGATCCGCGAGCGCGATCTGCGTGCCGTCCGATCGGGCGAACAGCTCCCCCGCGCGACCTCCGCCGGCCATTTCATAGGTCATTCCGACGGCGCCGCGCAGGCTCGGATAGGAGTCGCCGTAGCCGGGATAGAGCAGGTCGTAGTTCTCCTGCTTGAAGTAGACCCAGCCGAGGCGGTCGAACGCCGCAGCGTTGGCGCGGCCGAAGGTTTCGAGCCAGGAGAGCGTGCGGTGGGAGATCCGGGTGTGCACCGGCTCGGCGGCAGGCGGGAAGAAGTAGGTCGATTCCGTGCCCATCTCGTGAAAATCGACGAACACCTGCGGCTCCCAGGAGCGATAGGCCGCGAGTCGCGCGCGCGTCTCGGGCTGGGTCGCCCAAGCCCAATCGCGGTTCAGGTCGATCAGATAGTGGTTCACCCGTCCGCTGGGCCAGGGCTCAGAGTGCTCTGCCGCTTCGCGTCGCGGGTTCGGCTCGGCGCCCCGGCGCTGCTCGTAGGTCGCGAGATAGCGCTCGCGGCCATCGGGATTCATCAGCGGGTCGAGCAGGACGACGGTGTGCTCGAACAGGCGGGCGAATTCCCCTTGGGCGGCGGCGAACACGTACGCCGCGCCCATCGCGGCTTCCGCCGACGAGGACTCGTTGCCGTGCACCCCGTACCCGAGCCAGACGACCGAGGGAGTTCGCGCGATCAGCCGTTCGCGTTCGGCGGCGCTTAAAGAGCCTGGGTCCGCCAGGCGTTGATGGTCGCGCTGGATCTCTTCGAGTTTCGCCAGGTTGCCCGGGGTCGAGATCGCGAGAAGCACCAGCCGGCGCCCCTCCGCGGTGCGGCCGTAATCGGAGAGCGTGACGCGATCGGAGGCGGCGTCCAGGGCCTCAAGATAGGCGAGGATCCGCTCCCAATGGTTGAATTTTGCGCCCAGCGGCGCGCCCAGGATTTCGTCCGGCCGGGGAATCCGCGGGTCGAGCGCGGGAAGATCGAGCCGCTCCCCTTGGCCGAGCGGCGCCAGAACCGCGGGGCTTGCGCCCCCCTCGGCGTACTCTTTGGATTCGATTTTTTCGCTTCCGCCCGCTTCGACCGCACCCAGGACGGGGCACCAAAGGAGCGACAAGAGCGCACAGGGCGCGAGCCATCGAGAGTGCATGGGGTCTTTCGCCGTCGGCAGGTCAGGAGAACTGGGTTTCGGCCGAGATGCTCAGCCGTTTCATCATCTCGTGGAGGGTGGTCGGTTTGACCTGAAGCAGCTCGGCCGCGCGTTTCTGCACCCCGCCGGCCGTCTGCAGAGCCTTGACGATCAGCTGGCGTTCGAAATCCGACACCGCCTCTTTGAATCGCAGGCCGTTGGACGGCATGACCATGGGTGAAAACATTGGCGGATCGCTTTTGCGTACGTTGCCCGGCAGCAGGTCGACCCCGAGCCACTCGCCGGAGGAGAGCACGGTCGCCCGCTCGATGACGTTTTCCAGCTCGCGGACGTTGCCCGGCCAGGGATAGTCGAGCATCAGCTCCATCGCCTGCGGCGTGATCTCGCGGATCGCCTTCTCGTTTTCGGTCGCGAAACGGGCGAGAAAATGCTGGGCGAGCAGCGGAATGTCTTCGGTCCGCTTGCGCAGCGGCGGCAGCTGGATCGTGATCACGTTCAGCCGGTAGTAGAGGTCCTCGCGGAACTTTTCCTGGGCCACCATGTCCGATAGCGCGGCGTTGGTCGCGGCGATGATCCGGACATCGACCCGCATGTTTTCGATTGCGCCGACCCGCATGAATTCTTTCTCTTGGATCACGCGCAGCAGTTTCGCCTGGATGTCGAGCGGGATGTTGCCGATCTCGTCGAAGAAGATCGAGCCGCGGTCCGCCACTTCGAACAGCCCTTTTTTGGACGCGATCGCTCCGGTGAACGCGCCTTTGACATGGCCGAACAGGTTGCTTTCGAGCAAGTCGCCGGGCATCGAGCCGGAGTTCACGGTGACAAACGGGCCGTCGGCGCGCCGGGAATGGTGATGGATCGCTTTGGCCACCAGCTCTTTGCCCGTGCCGCTTTCGCCCAAGACGAGGATGTTCGATTTGGCAGGGGAGGCGAGCTGGATCAACTCGTAGACCTGCTGCATCGGCTGGCTCTTGCCAAGGATCTGGTCGAAGCTGTAGCGCCGCGCGAGCTGCTCGCGCAGAGAGCGGTTCTCGTGGCGCAGGCGGCGCTGCTCCAGCCCCTTGCGGACCGTCAGCAGAACCTCTTCGTTTTTGAACGGTTTCGGGATGTAGTGGAACGCCCCGTCGCGCATCGCGCCGATCGCGCTCTCGATCGAGGAGTAGGCGGTGATCACTACCACCACCTGCTCGGGATCCCGCTGGCGGATCTGCCGTAGCACCTCGCGCCCCGAGAGCCCCGGCAGCATTAGGTCGAGCAGGACCAAGTCGATCTCTTCCCGTTCGATCAGCTCCAGCGCCTCTTCCCCGGTCGTCGCCGAAATCGTCGCGTAGCCTTCGCGGCGCAATAGGGTCGAGAGGACATCCTGGAGGACCTCCTCGTCGTCGACGATCAGAATGCTCATAGGGAGGGCGGGTTCGTTTCCGTCATGCGTCGCTCGCTGCGGCGCGGGATGCGATGGCCGCGGCCTGGGCCGAGAGCCGGGGTAGCTCTACGCGGAAGGCCGCTCCGGGGTGGGAGGACGTGCGGCTCTCCACCGTGATCCGGCCGCCATGGCGGGCGGCGATGTCCGAGCTGATCGACAGGCCGAGTCCCGTCCCACCGGTCCCCAGCTTGGTCGAGAAAAGCGGCTCGAAGATTCGGCCGAGGTGCTCGGGCGCGATGCCCGGTCCGTCGTCTACCACCTCGACCACCAGGAAGTCCGAAGCGCTCTCGATGCGGACTTCCAGCCGACCGCGGCCGCGCGGCGACATGGCATCGAGCGCGTTCAAAAAGAGATTGGTGAAGATCTGCTGCAGCTCGCCGTCGCAGCCGTCGATGAACAGCGGACCTACGCTCGACGCGGCCTCCGGCCGCCAGTCGATCTCGATCCGGCGCTTGGCGAAACGGTCTGCCAGCAGCTCAAGAGTCTCACCGATCACGCCGGCGACATCGACCGGGCCGCGCTCGCTCGGCCGCTTGCGCGCGAATTCGAGCAGGTTGTTTACGATCCGCGCGGCGCGAAAGGTCTGGCGCTCCATCTTCTGCAGGATCTCGCGATGCGGATCGCCTTCCGGCGTGTCTTCGAGCAGCATCTGGGCGTAGCTCGAAATTCCCGCGATCGGCGTGTTCACCTCGTGCGCGACACCGGCGGCGAGCAGACCGAGGGCCGCCAGGCGGTCCTGTTCGCGCAGCGCCCCCTCCATCGCCACCCGTGCCGTGATGTCGTGGATCACCAAAACTTGCAGCCGGCGGGTGGGATCGCCCAGGAACTCCGCGAGCGTCAGCTGAAGGTAGCGATCGACGCCATTCGGATCGGTCCAATTGGCCTCGATCAAACCTTTGCCGGGCTCGGGCAGGAGGACGGTCAGGACCTCGGCGAGGGCGCGATTTTCGAGCGCCGCCGGCGCGCGCTCGACCAGCAGGGAGAAGGCGAGGTTGGCCGAGACGATGCGATGCTCCTGCGGATCGAGCACGGCGATCGCCGCGGGCGACGATTCGAAAATTCCGGCGCTGTAGCGCTCCAGGCGCTCGACTTCGCCAAGCCGGTCGGAGAGCTGGTCGACCAGCTGGGCGTTCTCGATCGCGAGCGCCGCCTGGTCGAGCAGGTGGCGGACCAGGTCGAGATCCTCGGCCGAAAGGGGGCTGCCGTCGAGCTTGTAACCGAGCAGGACGATCCCCACCCGGCTGCCGCGCACGGAGAGAGGCAGGGCATAGCGGAAGCCGCCGATGAACAGCACCTGTTCGGTGGGCGGCACCTCGGCCGGCAGCGCGATCGGCGACAGGCGGCGGCAGCCGCTGCGCCAGAGGTCTTCGCCGATCGCGTCGTACGGCAGCCGCAGCGGCAGGCTCGGATCGGCGCCGAACAGCTCGAGCACCGCGCCTTGCGCGAGGTAGAGGTTTGTCCGGTCGAGCTCCAGACTCTGTTGCATCTCGCCGAGCAATTTTTCGCACAGCCGGCCGAGGTCGCGCTCGTGGAGCAGCTCGCGGCCGAAGCTCGCGAGCGCCCGGCGCTGGCGGAACGAACCGCCGTACTGCACCCTTTCGAGTAGGGTCGAGACCGTCCGGCGGGTGGGCACCAGCAGCGCGGCGATGCCGACCCCGGCGACGAACGAAAGCAGGTTTCGGGCGGCGGCCAGCTCGGGCGCCAGGCCGCGGTTGATGCCGAGATTGATCAGCGAAAAGCCGATCGCGCCGAGCAGCAGCGTGAGCGTTGCGGACAGGGCGTCGCGGACGATCGATTCGAGGTCCCAAAGCTTGTAGCGCAGGATCGCGTAGGCGAAAGTGAGCGGCACCAGCGCGAGCGGCAGTACGGCCAGGGCGTTCCAGGTTTCGCTCGCGCGCAGACCAAAGACGAACGGCAGTACATAGAGCGCCACGAACGGCAGGTAGCCGCCCGCCAGTCCGAACGCGATCCAGCGCACCTGGCGCTGCCCCTCGAGATCGCGGCCGCGCGCGATTCGCCAAGCGAGCAGGGCGATCGCCGCGATGGCCGCGCCGATCAGGTGGGCGAGATCGAGCCGGTCGAGCGCCCAGATCGCCCCCGCATTCGGCCGCAGGAAGATGACGTCGAACTGAAGCGTCGCCAGCAGCGCGGCCGGCAGGTAGAGGAACGGCAGCAGACGTCCCTCCTTCCAGCGCGCCGGACGAAGTGGCGACGGGAAGGTGAGGAACAGATGCAGGGTGAGCGGTGCCAGGAACAGCCGGGCCAGCTCGTCGAAGACGTAGATTGCGCGGTCGAGCTGGTCGCCCGGCGGCATCAACGGCGAGAGCAGGTAGAACGCGGCCGAGACCAGGCACCAGAGGTAGAACAGGTAGCTGTGCCGCTCGCGCTGGCGGATCAGGGTGTAGAGGCCGATCAGCAGGTAAGCCGCGCCGGTGAGCGCCAGGATCAGGTACGGGGTGTCGAGATTGAACGCCGGGCGCCGGTAGGAGATTTCGGCGATCTGCCCCTCTCGCTCGACCACCAGGGCGCTCGCCGGCCGACCGATCAGCGCGGTACGCAGAGCCTCGGGGCTCTGGATCGCTTCGCCGTTGGCGAGGACGATCTTGTCGCCCGCCGCCAGGCCGGTCGCTGGGTCGGTGACCTGGAGGACGCTCTGCGTTCCTTCGAGGAACGCGACGGTGAAGCCGAGGGGCTGGAAGGTCTCCGCCCGTCGGAAGAAGCTCGTGCCTCCGATCACCGCGACGAAAGCGGCGAGCAGGAGGGCGAGGACGAGGCGGGTTGCGCCGAGATGTTTCATGCTGAGGACACCGATGCTTTACGAACTTCGATAGCGCACGTCAGCAGGTTTCGTGCCATCGACACGAAAATTTGAATCGCCCGGAAGTGACGGTTTCCTAAGGGGTTTCGGGCCCATCCCTCCAAACGGGTGGATGGAATCCGGAAATCTGAATTCAACGAATTCGAGCCGGTGATTCGAAAAAATCCGCGCGGCCGGACGCCTTACCTGCAGTTCGAGAAAGGGAGGACTAGAAGCGAACGGCAAAACCGCCGACGAAGCGCTTGCGCAGCTCGTCGTCGCCGCCGCGCACGGTCAAGTCGGCGCCCGCCGGCCGGGCGACTTCGGACCCGCGGCTGACTTCTACGTCCAGGTGCACGATCCAGTCGGTTCCGAGGTCCACCAGGACGTTCAGGTTCTGCGACACCACCAAGCGAAGCTTCTCGAATTCCGCTGCCGAGCCGCCGCTCCTGGCGCTCCTTTTCACCGGCTCCAGATCCTGTGTGAGCTTGTGGAAGGCCAGGAAGACGCCTGTCTCGGTCGCCTTGAACTGGGTGTCGAGTGAGGTGACCGCATAGCTCAGGCGGTTCTCGTAATGCTTGCGGTCGGTGGCGAAGAAGATGCCGCCGCCGCCCGAGGCGAAGCTCGAGGAGAGCTTCGAGACGATCCGCGGCGCCAGCCGGTGCTGAAGCTCGAATTGGACTTCCGGCAACCGGTCGCCGCGCACCAGGTAGAGGCTCTCCTCGCGGTCGAGCAGATCTTCGCTGAAGTAGAGCCGGGAGGTCTCGGTGATCGTTCTCTGCGCCGCGCCGAGCGAGATCTTGTCGTCGTCGTCCTTCTTCCGCGACAGGGTCAACGAGTAGCACGACTCGCCCCCCTGTTCGCAGAAGTCGGCGGAGCGCATGAGCACCGGAAGGAAGTCTGTCCGCAGGTCTTCGGCGTTTTGGAACACCCGGCGGCTGAACGAGGTCTCCGCCTGCCAAGCCGGACCCAGCTGAACCACGACGCCGCCTTTGGGGGTCAAGGCGACCGAACCGTCGCGCAGGGTCGAGAACATGCCGTACTCGACCAGCACCGCGGGGCTGATTCGGACGCCGCCTTGGCCGAAGACGTCGACGTTGGCCCGGTTGGCTTCGTCGAACTCGTTGCCGCGGCCGAACCCGACCAGCTCGGACTGGCGCTCCCGGTACCGCACACCCGCCTGGATCGTCCCGCTGTCACCGAGCGCCGCGGTGTAGCTCCCCTCGAACAGCCAGGCCCGCGAGGCCTCCGGAATGTCCGGCGGATCGAACAGCCCCACCCGGTGGTAATTGCTTTCGCTCGTGTATTGGGCGGCGAAATCGGAGCGGCCGCTCTTGCCGTGCTCCTGCGACCAACTGACCCGATAGTTCTCAAAATCGACCGGCTGGCCCGCATCGTCCCGGCCGAGCGAAACGCCGCCGCCGGCCGGACGGCCGGTCAGCCGGTTGGTGAGCGAGGTCACGGAGATTTGGTTCGACGATCCGTTCCCTACCGCCAACGAAAGCGCGCGGACTTCGCCGTCGGTAAAGGACTGGGTGCTGGCCGTGTCGCTTGCGAGCTGCAACAGCTTGCCGGAAAGACCGACCTGCAGCTTGCCGAGGTGACCCTCGACGTCCACCTGGCCGCCCTTCATTTGTGACTGGGCGCCCGCGAGGGTCGAATCGACCCCCGACACCGCGGCCAGCTCGGTTTTGAAATCGGCGAAATCGCCCGCGGCGATTCCCGAGGTCGCGTGGGATGCTTCCAGCTGGGCCGAGGCGAGGCTCACGGCCTCAATGTCTCGCAGCACGTCGGCAGGGATCTTCGAGCGGATGCTCCAGAAGTCCGCCGCCGGCCCCCCCGCACCGGAAGCGCCCGCGGCTTGCCGGGCGAGCTGGATTTCGAGGAACTGGTACGCCTCGGCGGTCGACCGGGTCAGGCGCACGACCGCGGGGACGAAGCCGATGCGGTTCGCGATGATGTTGTAGACGCCGGCCGGGAGCTGGTCGAAGCGGAAATTGCCCTGGAGGTCGGTGGCGACTTTCTGCAGGCTGCGATCGACCACCTGGTAGGCATAGACCGCCGCCTTGCCGAGCGGGTTGCTCGCACCCATCACCCGGCCGGCGACCGCCCCCCGCGCATTGGACGCAGAATTGGACGCAGAAGACGCGGCGGTCGTAGAACCGCTCGACGGCGCTTGAGAGCGGGCCACACCGGGAGCTACCGCCAATAGGATGGCGGCGACGGTCACCGGTAGACTCTTGCGCGCGTTCATTTCGTCTATCCCTACGTGTGCCGGAGTCTAGACCTCCCCGTCGCGGTCGTCAAACCCCCCGTCCCAACGCACCTCGATCCATCCCACTTCGCCTTCCGCGCGAACGGTCACAGGGGGGTGCGGGCGGCGGTCAGGGCAAACACCTCTTCCGCCCCTGCCGCGCGGAGCGCGTAGGCCGCCGCTTCGAGCGTCGCCCCCGTGGTCGTCACGTCGTCGACCAGAAGGACCCGCCGGCCGGCCGCCGCCGACGCGTGATCGACCCGGAAGGCCCCGGCGAGATTCGCCAATCGGGCGGCGCGGCCCAGCCGTGCCTGGGCTGCGGTCGCCCGGCGCCTCCTCAAGACCCGCGCGACCGGCAGCCCCAGCCGGGCGGCGAGCGGTGCGGCGATCCGCTCCGCCTGGTCGAAGCCGCGCGCGACGCGCCGGGTCCAATGGAGCGGCACCGGCACCACCAGATCCGCCGCGGCAAGCTCGCCGCCGAACGCCGCGGCCAGTTCCTGGGCCAGGTGTCGGCCGAGATAGTCGAGTCGGCGGAACTTAAGCGCCAGGATCACCGCGTCGAGCGGCGGTTCGTAGCGCCAGAGCGAGAGGATGTGCAGGCCCGCCGGCCCTGTGAGGGGTCCGATCGGCGCCGCCGGGCGCAGCCGAGCCCGACAGGCGAGACAGAGATGGAGCGACTCCCGGCCCGCGAGCTGCCGCCCGCAGCCGAGGCAGGCGACCGGAAACAGCCAGTGCGCCAAGGTCTCGCGCACCCGGTGCGCGACGCCCGCAACGTGGGCTCCGTAGAAAGGTTCGGCCATCGGGCGAAAGGGGGCGCGTTATACTCCGAGCCCGCGACGCCCCGCGAAGGGCGAAATCGTCGGCGCCGAGAGGCGTCGGTCCACCGAGGAGGGGTCTTGAAGCCAGAGCTCGATCATTCTATTTCCGTCGTCCGGGTCGGAAGAATTGCCCGTTTCGCCCGGCTCGCCGCCGTCCTCGCCGGGTTTGGCTTGGGCGGAACCGCCCTGCAGGCGCAGGAACTTTACACGTTTACCGTCGGCGTCCTGGGCGGGATCGCCGGCTCTCCCGACACTCAGAGCACCAGCTTCGATCGCCAGAGCCTCCAGCTCAATCTTCAGTTCGAGACCGACGCCCGCACCCAGGTGGGCATCCGCGTCGGGCAGGTCGACTTGGCCGGCCGCGGCGAGCGGCTGAACGGCCTGTTCGAGCCCAAGCTCCAGTACGTGACGATCGGCGGCGAATACCGGACCCGGCAGTCCTATTACGACTCCGGCATCTTCATCTCGCTCGGCGGCTATCGCCTGGAAGGCTCGGGCGGCTCCAGCAAGACCGCGGCGGGTCTTTCCGCAGGCGCCACAGGGGAGTTCACGTTCAACCGCCACTTCGGCGTGATTGCCGAGGTCGCCGCCCACTACGCGGATTTGGACGACTTGCAGTATTTCGGCAGCGCCCAGATCGGGCTGGCGTTCCACTTCTAAAGCCGGTCCGCGATCTTCTTCCTCACCGCGGCGTCGTCCCAGTTGGTGGCGCCGACGAATTTCTCCACCACCTGGCCCCGGTCGATCAGGTACGACTCGGGGATCTGGGTGCTGCC
>JBBSBW010000030.1:0-87028 GCA_038250865.1 Thermoanaerobaculia bacterium
AGGCGGGTGGACTGGACGGCAGAGGGCTGAGACGCCCCAGACCACCCCTGAGCTGGCCCAGGCCACTACTGAGCTGGCCCAGGCCACTACTGAGCTGGACCAGATCACTACTGAGCTGGCCCAGATCACTACTGAGCTGGCCCAGATCACCACTGAGCTGGCCCAGACCACTACTGAGCTGGCCCAGACCACTACTGGGCTGGCCCGGACCACTACTGGGCTGGCCCGGACCACTACTGAGCTGGCCCAGACCACCACTGAGCCGGACCAGACCACTACTGAGCTGGCCCAGACCACCACTGAGCCGGACCAGACCACTACTGAGCTGGCCTAGATCACCACTGAGCTGGCCCAGACCACCACTGAGCGGGACCAGATCACCACTGAGCTGGACCAGACCACTACTGAGCTGGCCCAGATCACCACTGAGCTGGCCCGGACCACCCCCGAGCTGACCCAGACCACCACCGAGCTGGACGGGATCACAAGTGAGCTGGCCCGTATCTCCGGTGAGCCGGCCCGAGTCGCCGGTGACGCCGGCCCGTCACGCGTTCAAACGGCCGAGGCGGACCGAGAGGCTCTCGCTCCTGAAGAGAGGTGCGCACTGTCTCGCTCGCCGACGACCCCGGGACCTGGCCGTTGGTATAGCACTTCACCCCACCATCAAACGTCGTTTCCTCGTGGTAAAACCCCCGGCATCAGGAACTCTCACCCAGTCTCAGCCGCAACGTTTCGCCCGGCACGAGCGTTCCCGAACGGCATTCCACCGCGAGGTCGGGCGACCAACCGGTTCGCGCGAGAGGGAGAAAGGCGGAAACGGGAACCAGGCATGCCGAATAGCCGCCGGTCGCGAGCGCCGGAAAGCGAAGAAGCGCCCCGCCCGCCGAAGGCTCCCCGTGGGAACGCGACCAATCCGCCAGAACGTTCGGCGGAATTTCGAGGCCGTTCTGAAAGAGCATGAGGAATGCTTCTTCCTCGGCGATGCGGCGGGCGATCGGTGGCCCGAGAGCCACCTCGACGGTGCCCCCTAGATCGGCCACCTGAAGATCCGTCGCAGGTCCCGGCCGGAGCTCGAACGCGGTGAGGGCGGAACCGAGCGCCGCGACCAGCGCAACGGCGCTCTCGACGCCCGAAGGGAGCCGCGCCTCGAATCGACCGTCCGCGGAGGTTCGGGTTCGGTCGTTGCCCAACCGCGCGGGGCGTACCCCCATCACCGTCACCGCCGCACCTCCCGCTCCACCGCGCGAGGCGAGAACCCGGCCCGCGAACCGCGTCTTTTTCTGCAGCTTCAAGTCGACCGGACCGACCTCGGCCTCCTTGCCGAGGGAGAGGACCACCGGGTCGGCGTCGAGGTCGCCCTGCCGCGTCTCGGCAACCAGGGACACTTCGCCCGGGGCCACGCCGCGCAGCTCGAAATGGCCGGAGTCGTCCGCCGGGAGGATCTGGCTCGCCCCGTCGGATTCCAACACCGAGACCAGTGCCGCCGGCTCAGGCCGGCCGGAAGGGGCCAGGACGCGGCCGAAAATCCGGGTGTCCGGCACTTCAATGTCCAACCGAGCCTTGTCCTTCTCCTCTTCGATCACGCGCTGGAGCTGGAGTGCGATCGGCGGCGAATCCGCCGCCAGGTCGATCCGCCAGTGCCCTTCCCGGCTCAACGCCCCGCTGAACCGCCCTTCCTTGTCGCTGTCGAACCGGATCGCCGTCGGGCCGCTCTTGCCGCCGAACCAGAGCGTCGCCTGGAGAGGTTCGTCCCCGAGCCGGACGCTCCCTTCCAGCGCGATCCAGTGGATCTCGAAGACGCGCCGAGCCTGGGCCTCCGAGTCGATCCGCAGGTCGTGTTCGGACAGCATCCTCTGCCCGGTGGAATCGGAGATCCGGACCGAGAACGTTCCCCGTCGCTGGCCCGCCACCTTGGCGATCCCCACTTCCGAGGCCTTGCCGTCGAACACCTCTTCGGTCAAGGGCGCGGCGGTATCTACCAAGCGTTCGACGTGGACCGACCAGGACTTGCCGTGGGGGTCGAGGGCAGGATCGACGACCAGCTCCAGTTCGAGCGGCGGCACGAGGCGGAAGGGTTCAGGAAGATAGGTCTCTCCCTGCGCCGCGACTTCGAACGACCCGCTCGGCTCCGCGAAAGCCGTACCCTGTTCGGCGGAAATCGAGTAGGACCCGGCAGGGAGGCCAACGACCTGAAAGAAGCCATGAGCGTTGACCTTCGCCTCGCGCTTCATCCGCGTCTGCTTCTCGATCGCGCCGAGATCGTTGCCTCCCGCCGCCACGACCGGAGCGATCGACACCCGGCAGCGATCCGGATCGATTGCGCCCTCGGCAACTTCGACCCACCCGGCGAGCGAGGCACCGCGGACGAGGGCCAGCGTCTTGAGATCCGTTTCGCCACCGGCCGGGACCGCGACGTCCCAGGCGTATCGGGGAATGTAGGAAGCGGCAAAGATCGACAGGTCGAAGGTGGCGGCCGGCAGCTCGCAGCGGAACCGGCCCTGGACGTCGACCGGACATTCGATCTCCCCTTTCGGCAGGTTGCGGATCTTTGCCGCACTGCGGGCGGGGAGGGTCGTGACCACGATTTTCTTAGGAAGGGCCGGGGGCTTCTCGGTGGAGGTGAGCCGCCCGACGACCGACCCAAGCGGCCAGGCCTCCAACGGGAACGCCGACACTTCGGCCGACCCGACCTGAAATTCGAAGCGCCGCACCCAGAACCCCGGCGCGGCGACCGAAACCTCCCAAGCCGAGCCGACGGGAAGGGCGACCTGAGCCGCCTTGCCGGCCTCGACCCCAAGCGTCCTCTCCCCCGCGCCCTTCTCGCCCTTGGGCACGAGCTTCACTTCGCCATGAAACGGTACTTTGGACGGGGATTGCAGCGCGACTTCGAAGCGGACCGGAATGAGCCGCGGCGCATCCTCGCCAAGCACAGGCGAGGACAACCCCAAAATCAAAGCGAACAGGGAGACGACGGCCCGCTTCATGGCATCGGTCATCAGATCCGGGGCCTCCCGCCCCCGCCGGAGCAACTGAAGCACTCGGCAGGACAAAAACCACCGCTCGTGTGGCAACTACCGCCGCCGCCGCCACCGCTGCCCCCGGACCCTCCGCCCCCGCCAACAGTAATATCGGTGCAGAAACTACCACTGAGAATGCAGTCGGTCGCAATGCTCTGGCATTGGGTAACTCCTATCTGGCCAGAGAAAGCTGGACGGCAGGTCGCAATATTTTGAAGGTTGAAGAAGCAGTCTTCGCACGCCGCCGCAACTCCCGGCAATGCCACCGACAGGACGGCTCCAACAGCAAGGACAAAGATTAATCGTCGATTCAGCATCGCCAGCTCCTATGGTTAGCCCTTCTTCGCAAACTCACGATACCCCGCCGAAATGCAAAAGGCAAGGCCCGGCATTCGACGCGCTTGCGCGTGCGGTCAACCCCTTGAGCTTGCAATGCTTCGACTCGCTGGCTTACCTTAGGGGCTCTCTGGACTGAGGCCCGCGTCCGGATACCACTCTCGGGGAGGAAGCCGAAGATGACGTTGACGGTTCGAGCCTATTTCGTACTTCTCTTTCCTGCGCTCGCCGTCGCCTGTAGCTCTAGCCCCAAAGTCCAACCCGTTCGAGTCGCTTATAGCGATATTCCCGTCGCGAGCCCCGCCTCTCCGCAGCTGGCGGGACCTCCTAAACCCGCACCGGCCGTCGCTCCGGCCGCCACCGATCCGAGCCTCACGGCGACACCCGCGGCGTTGTCGACCCGCGAGATCATCGATCGCTCCATGCTCTGGTCGGTCGAAGGCCTCGGCTCCTACACCCGCGGCAACTACCCAGCGGCGTACGAGAGCCTGAACGGCGCGCGCATCCTGCTGCTCGGGGCCGATATGCCGGAGTACTGGAAGGAGCAAGGCCTCGCCGTGCTCCAGCCGGGCCTCCCCAAGGAACTGCACCGCTACGACCTCCGCGCCGTGTTCCAGGAGCTGGAACAGGTGCGGGCCAAAGAGCCGACAGAGAAGGCCGAAGCCACTTACATCGACACGGAGGTGCGGCGCATCCTCCGCCGCTTCGGCGAGAGCGAGCCGGGAGACAAGACGCTCCCCGACCTGGTCGCCGAGACCCACAGCTACGTCGATTTCTACCGCGGCCGCGGGCGCGAGTTCTACGAGCGGTCGTATCTGCGCAAGCGGAAGTATTGGCCGGTCATCAGCGAGATCTTCGCCGCCCGCAGCCTGCCCGTCGAGCTCGGCTACATCGCCCTGGTCGAAAGCGGATTCAGCCCGCGCGCCGCGAGCCACGCCAACGCCTTCGGACTGTGGCAATTCATCCCGGAGACCGGGCGCCGGTACGGCCTCAACGAGCTCGCCGATTTCTCCGACGTCCGAAAATCGACCGCCGCCGCGGCCGAATACCTGATCGACCTGCTCAGCATCTTCGGCTCCCCCTCATTCCTGCTCGCGACCGCGTCGTACAACGCCGGGGAGGGCAAGATCGTCTCCTGCCTGAGGAAGATCGACGATCCGTTCGAGAAGCGGACGTTTTGGGAGATCCGCGGCTGCCTCGCCACCGAGACGCGAGAGTACGTTCCGCGGATTCTGGCCGCCGCCGTGATCGGCTCGAATCCCGCGCGATTCGGCTTCGCCCTGCCGAGCGATGCGGAAATCGACAACCGGTTCGACATCGTCCAGGTCGCGACCCTCCAGCCGCTCGCCCGCTTAGCCGAGCTGGCGGGCGTCGCGGTCGACGATTTGCGCGCCGCCAACACCGACATCGGCGCGGCCTCGGACTGGACCCCCGGGCGCAATTTCCCGCTCTACGTGCCGCGCGGAACGGGCGAGAAGCTCACCCTCGCGCTCGCCGCCCTGCCGGCGGATCTCCCCACGTCGTCCGGACCGATAGAGACCCGTTTCGCGATGGAACGGCCGGCGGAAAAGCCCACCCGCTACAAGGTCCGGCGCGGCGACACGCTGTCCCAAATCGCCGACAAATTCGGTTCGAGCCCGGAACTGCTCGCCCGAAAGAACAAGCTCCGCAAGCCCTATCGATTGCAGGTCGGCCAGACCCTGGTGGTCGGCGAAGGGAAGGCCGGCGGCGCCACCCGAATGGCCGAAAGCGGCTCGAGCGCAGGTGCCAAGCACACGATCGTCTTCACCGTCCGCCGCGGCCACACCCTCTCCGAGATCGCCGACCTGTTCGCGGTGGGAACCCACGACGTGATGCGCTGGAACGACCTTTCCGGCTCCGACCTCACCGTGGGCCAGAAGCTCACCCTCCACCCGCAGCGCCAATACCGCACCCGCACCTACCAGGTCCGCCGCGGCGACAAGATCGCCACCATCGCCCGCAAATTCGGCGTCTCGATCCAGAGCCTGCGGATGGCCAACGGCATGGACGAAGGCGAGCCGCTGCGCGCCGGGCAGACGTTGACGTTCTACGTTCCGGCGTAAGGGAGGTTCTGGGTTTCGTTTGCCTCCTCGCTCCTTCGGGCGCCTTCGGCAGCAGCCAGTCGCTGCGGGACAAACGAAACCCAGATCCAAACGTTGGGTCAGTCGAGGCAGAGGGTGACCGAATCGCCGAGCGCCCGGGGCTGCCGCTCCATGGCTTCCAGTCGACGCTGGTCGACCTCCTCTTCGCCCGCGGTCGCCTGGGCGGAACAACCGAGAGTTTCCTCCTCTAAGCCGAAGAAGCGAATCGCGTCGGCCAACGTCGGCCGGAGTCCGGGGCGCAGCGCCATCTCTGGAACGATCTTTACCACCGCTCGATTGCGCCCCATTTCAGCATCTCGGCCGGCCGCGACCGCGGTGCCGCCCGCGAGGGCTCCTCGCGGCGCGTAGTACCCGAGATCGAGAAAGGCCGCGGCGGCGAGGAGCCCAAGAGCCACCACCGCCAGAACCACGCCGCGGGAATCGACGCGCCGGTCGGGACCGGCTTCCTCGGGCACCGACTCGGAATTACCAACCGGCGTCGAGTGCATCGATCAGAACCCCCTGGATCAGCTTGGCGGCGAACGGAACCGCGATCGTCGGCCCTTTGCCCTGCCCCTCGATGATGATCGCCACCGTGAGCGCCCGCTTTGGCGGGTGAGCGACGACGTCGACTTTCGCCAGCTCCTCTCCTCCCCCGCCGCGGCGCGCCGCGGCGTCCCAGACGCCGATCGTAAACACGTAGACGGCACCCACCGATTCGATTTCGCGGCGGCGCAGAGCGCGTACCAGCCGCCCGCCGCGCCGCTCGAACTGGACGCGATCCTCCGGGCGGCTGTCGTTCCAGCTGTCGCAGGCTTGAATGACCGAGCGCGGCCCGACGCCATAGCGGCGGAGGATCTTGAGATCGTCCGGGTTCGCCTGGAGCGCCGTAAGCGACCGCGTGGCGCGCCCCTCTTCCGTCCGATCGGCGTCGACCGGGCCGGAATCCCGGTAGACGATCCGATCCGCCGCGTCGAGCGTCAAGGCACGGCGGGCGATCAGCGAATCGAGCGCGCGGGCGAGCGAGGTCGAGACATAGCTCGTGTTGTCGGGCGAGCCGGTTTTTGAAAAGAAGCCGAGCACCTCGCCGCGGGCAGCAAACCGCCGATCGAGTGCCCGCAGCTGGGGCGCCAGAGCGCTCGCCGTGCCGCCCGGCCCCGCGACCCGGGTCATCGCATCGACCAGGCGTTGGCGGGTGGCGGGAGCGAGGTCGAGATCGGCGAGCTTTTCCGGAGCCCTGGGCCTGCCCTCCCCGGCCGCCGCGGGCTCTTCCCCATCGGGGTGAACTTGGACGACCAGGCGCGGCTCGATCATCTTGCCGGTCACCAGGCGCGAAAAGACGCTCGCGATCCGCGGCATCGTCCAGGTCGATTCGCCGCCGCCCAAGACCAGCGACAGGTATTCGCGGCGATAGTCGTCGATCAGGTTGAGCGCCAGGTTTTCGCGCTCAGGGCTGGCGCCGCGAAACGTCGTCTCGCGCGGCAGTTGTTCGCCGTAGAGCTGGGCGAGCACCGGGCGCCAGATGCTGGTGTCGATCAGGTCGTCGCCCTCGCCGGCGGGCCAGCGGGTCGCCGAGTGCTTGGTGGTGAACGGCACCCCGAACAGCCGGCGCAGCGAGGCCGCGAAATCGCGGTGTTCGAGCGTGATGATCCGGCCGCAGGCGGCCAGGCGCGCCAGCTCGGGGTCCTTCGCCTTCCGGTTCGCGACGATCGGCAGATTGAGCCGCGGACGCCGGTCGTACTCCTGGCCACCGATCGCGAAGCGCTCTTCTCTGTCGAGCTGCTCGGGGACCTCCGGATCGCCCACCGGCGGCAAGAGGCCGGTCTGCGCTTCGTCGACACCCGTGGCGAGGGTCAAAAGCGTCGCGCCGTACTTGTTCGACGAGTGCTGGATGAACTCTTCGAAATCGATCCAGCCGTCTCCGCCGCCACCGATTGCGTGGTCTTCGAGCGGCGGATCGAGCGCGATCCCGAGCAGCTGGGTGAACTTCCCCTCGGCGTAGCCGCGGATGCGCAGATCGGCCAAGAACGGCGCGCGATCGAGGATCGCCGCGGCGAACGGGATCTTCGCCACCGAACCGATCGGCAGACGCGAGAAATTGTGGTTGCGCAGCCAGCGCTGGCGGGAGCGATCGCCGTCGCCGTAGCTGCCCAACTGATCGGCGGTCGGATAGCTCGCGAGCGCGAGCAGCTCGCCGTTGGTCGCATCCATCACCGTGACCGCCGCGCGAAACGGCGGCTCGGTCCGGCCGCGCAATCCTTGGGCGTAGGTTTCGAGCTGGCGCTGCACCTCGGCTTCGATTTTCGAATCGAGCGTGAGGGCGAGGTCGAAGCGCTCGCTGCCCGGAGCGGGCGCCTCGGCCGGCGGGCGATGGAGGGCGGTATCGATCGCCGCCAGCAGGTCGCTCGCCAGAGGCGGCTCGGGGCGCTCGGGAATCCGCCGGAACCGGCCGTTGATCGGCCGGTAGATCGAGATCGGCGGCGCCTCCCCGAGGACCGAGCTCCAGAGCAGCGCGTATTGCGAGGCGCCGTTGCCGATGCGCCAGCGCAGTTTGAGCAGGTCGCCCGAATCGAGCCGCGCGTGGCTCCCTTGGCGGATCTCGTCGCCGGAGACCGAGATCTCCACCCCCGCCGCCTGGCTCCGGTGGTTGAACAGGAGCGCATCGCCGATCCGGTTGACCGTGCCGAGGAACGCGCCCCCTCGGCCGGTGAGCTTCACCTTCTCGGCCCGCACGGCGCGCGCGGCATGGGCCGCACCCCCACCGGAAGTCCCTTTGGCACCGTCGTCGCTCCCCGAGCGCAAAGTAATTTCGGGCGGGTTTTCCATCCCGCGCAGGGGCGTGGTCGGGCCGATCAGCTCGATTGCGGCACCGCCGCCGCGCAGCTCGGCAATCCGAGTTTTCGTCGGCCGGTAGGTGAGCGCGCCGGTCCACGAGCGCGACTCGGAAAACGGCAGGGCGATCCGGTGGCGCGATGGGTCGAGGCCGAAGATCTGGTCGTTTTCAACCGAAAAGATCGCCCGCTCCCCGGCATTGAAGTCGGCCACGTCGCCCGCCAGGTGCGAGCGCAGGTACAGCTCTTCGATCGGCGTTCCGCGATACTTCGGATCGAGTTCGATCGTGCGCGTCGTCGGCTCGTAGCGCAGCCAGCCGTGATGGGTATAAAGCTCCGCCGTCTCGCGATACCCTTCCGGATCGTGGTAGGCCGGAAGCGAGGTGCCGCGCGTCGCCCCGAGGTAGACCACCCGGCCGCACCAGGCGATCAGCCAGAGACCGATCAAGCCGAGCACGGCCCGGGCGGCGCGGCGTCCCGGCGGCGTCACAGCGGCTCCTCCGCGGCTTCTGTCAATAAGACTGGTGCCGTGGTAGGGGCTTCGGGCTCTTCTCCAAGCGCCCAGAGGGCGAGCAGGACGAGCAGCGATCCCTCGACCGCATCCGAAAGCGACGAGGCGGCAAGAAAATAGATGTTCTTGCCGGTGAATAGCAGCAGCTCGACGTTGGCCGACAGCATGTAGAGGGCGGCAATCGAGAGGGTCCAGAGCAGCATCAGCCCCCAGGCGGCGCGCGGCGCGAGAGCCGAAAGATCGGGCGCCGCGGGCGCTCCGGCGACCGAGGCGGCGATCCAACCGCAAAATAGCAGCAGCAGAGCGAGCGCGCCGACCCAGCCGAACGGCCCCAGCAGATGCACCGCGGAGAGGTTGTCGTTCAAATGGGTGGCGGTAAGCGGCGCCGAAAGCGGCACCGCGAGATAGCCGCGTCCGAACGGACCGCGCGCGGCATAGGCGCGCAGGTTTTCCATCACGGTCAAGAACCCTTCGGCCTCGGTCGTGCCGACGCGCTTGAGTTCCTCGGGCGCGAGCCGGCTCCAGAACCGCAGGTCGTTGCGTTTGACCGCCACCTTCTTTTCGATCAGCTCCTCCGCCTTGGCCGGGTCTTCGCGCGCCTCGGCGTAGGTCGGCAGCGGGCGCCAGTTCGGAATCGCCGGCAGCAGGGCATAGAACAGCACGGCGACCGCGAGCGGCAAAAACAACAGGCTGGTGCGCACGCTCGGCCGCTCGAAGAACGGCAGCGCGAACAGGAGGAGCGGCGGCAGCGAGAAGATCAAGATCGAGCCTAAGTCGCGGGCGAGAAACGGCACCGCGGCAAAGAACACGCCGAGCATCACCCAAAAGCTCGCGACGCCGCGCCAGCGCTCCCGCTCGCGCCAGGCGAGCGCCATCGCGAGCAGCGCCCACGGCACATAGAGAATGCTCACGGCGAACCGAGGGCCGAGGTCGATCCGCTCCTTCCAGCCCAGGCCGTACAGCGTCAAGAGCCGCCAGGCCAGCAGGCTTCCCCCGACCCAGAGGAGAGCCCGGAACGCTCCTGGGCCTTCCTCCGCCGCGGATGCGAACGGCCGCGCGAGTCGCGGTAAAAGCCAAAGGCCGAAGATCGCGGGCAGGGCGAGCGCGAGCCCCAGGGTCAAAGCGATCGACAGCGGATCGACGCCGGCACGGGCGAGCGCGATGGTCGCGGCCGAGAGGGCCACAACGGCGTAGGCGATCCCGGCGGCGCCCCCCAAGCGGCCGACGCGGCCGCTGCGGCCGATGCGGGCAGCAGGCCCGTCGCCCTCTCGCCGAGCGGCGAGCCGGAGCGCGGTCTGGACCGCGAACGGGGCGAGCGCAAGGGTGGCGAGCGCGGCCCAAGCCGACGCCGAGGAGGCGGGATCGAGGTACGCCCCTTCGTAAGCGATCAGCGCGCGGAACGCCAGCAGCGTCTCCATGCCGGTGAGGACCACGAACGGCAACAGCCGGCGGCGCAACGGCGCTCCGGCCAGGGCGGACGCGAGCGCCAAGGCCGCGGCGAGCGGCAGGGCACCCCATGGAGCGCCGAGCCGGGCGACGCGAACGATCGCCGCCGAATCCTCGCCGAGCGGAAACGCCGAGCCGAGCGGATAGGTGCGCGCCCCGGAGTGGGTGGTCACTTTAAGCGACTCCGTGGCTCCCGAGCCCGCGGGCGGCTCGATCCGGCTGAACAGCTCGGCACCGAGCGGATCGCCCAGCGCCGCGAACGACAGCAGCATCTCGCCGGCACCGGCGTAGAGCGCGAAACGCTCGGGCGCGAGCGACAAGAGCGCCTTGCCACCGGTCGCCCGCGCGCGGCGGGAGAGCTCGGCCAGATCGCTTTGCTCGATCTGCACAAAGGTCGGCGTGTCGAAATCGAGCCGCAGAAATCCGTCGCGCTCGAAAGTGGCGCGAAAGCTCCGGCGCTCCTGCACGCGGCTCGCCGGATGGAGCCGCTCGCCGCCGCTCAAACCCGCGAGAAGATGAGCCAGAAGCCCTTTGGGTTCCGCTTCCGGAGGGGCGGCTTCCTCGAAATCGATCCGGTAGAGCGCGAGGCGAACGGTCTCCCCCCGGCGTAGCGTCGCGACCGTCGAGCGGAACTCCTTCGGCGGCCCCTCTTTCGGCACCACCCGGACTCCCGGCTCGGAGAGCGCCAAGAAGACGTCGCGCCGAAAGTAGCCGCCACCGCGGTAGGCGAAGCCGCCGAGCGGTCGGCCGCCCTGCCCGAGCACCGGCCGAGAGGGATCTGCCGCGGCGTAGTCGCGCAGCGGAAAGATCGCCAGCTCCGGCGACAGCTCGCGGCCGATTCCGAAACCGAGCGGCCCCTGGCGAGTGGGGAGGCTGGGCCGTTGCCTTCCGGGGCTTCCGGCGGCAGCGAGACCCGGTCGGCTCGCTTCGAACAGCAGCGGCTCGACGCCCGGGATCTCGACGGTGTCTCCGTCATGGAGCTGGACGGAGTTCCAGAACGGCTCGGTCGCGCAGGGCCAGAGTCGGCAAGTCCAGGCCCGAGTCCCCTGAGCCCGCACTGCGCCGAACGCGAGCCGCGGGGCGCCGCCATCTTCATCGGCCGGCGGGCCGGCGTCGGGATGGAGATCGATCCGAATCTCTCCACCCTGCGAAGCGAACGTGAGGAATCCCGGCGGCAGCCTGGAGACCACCAAGGCGTCCTGCTCTTTGTCCCCGCCCACCCGCACGGTCCGCGGCGAGGTCGGGTCGAACCGGAAGCGAAGCCCTTCGAGCGAGACCCGCAGGTCGCCGAAGTGGGCCTGCGCCGCGAGCACCACCCCCGCGAGCAGGATCGGGGGCACCGCGGCGGCGAGCCCCTGAAGCACCGCGCCGATCGGCTCGCCCTGGCGCGCGACGCGAGCCGCCAGGACCCACAGGGTCAGCAGCAGCGCGATCGAAACGGCGAAGACGACCGAGGAGAGCATGATGAAGGCGGGAGCCTATCTCGCCGGACTGCCGCGCCGCGCGTCGCGGGCACGCCCCGCCGCGTAGGCGCTCGCAAACGCGCGCCGATGGGCGGCGACCAGGCTCCGGGCGAAAAGCGGCGCCGCGACGAACAGCAGCACGAGAAATAGCTCCACCGCCCAGGGCCAAGCGGTGCGCAAAAACCAGCAGATCTCGCCGAGCATCCCGCCGCGCGCCTGGTGCCTTACCCCGGACGGGAACGCCGGATCGTCCGAGACGAAGCGTCGGATCGCTCGCGCTTTCTCCGGTTCGGCCGGGGCGAGAAGAGCGGCGCGGGCGAGCGCCCGACTGCCCAGACCGGCCCTCATGTCGGCCCGCCACGCGACGAAGAAGTCGCGCGAGATCCCCTTCTGACCCAGCGCGCGAGCGTATTCCCGCTCGAACGCAGACAGTTCCCCTTTCCGCAGCAGGCTCCGCCAGAGATGGAGGAACAGCCAGTCGTCGAGGGCCGATTCGGCGGCCGGAGTAAAACCCGCACCGACCGGCTTGAACTCGACCGGCCGCACGCCGCCGGACAGCTCGATCTCCCGTTCGGGAGGGTAGAGCTTGCGGAACAGCGCGCGCGGCAAGCTCGGCTCGCCCCGCGCGGGCGCTCCGGCGCGCGGGCTCGTGTCGGCGAGCACGGCGCAAGCCGCGGCGAGCCGGTCGAGCCGTTGGCCGTCCGCGGGCGGCAGGGCCGCGGCGTTTTCCTGGGCTTGGCGCAGGAAGCTCGCCGCCTGCTCGAATTCGCCAAGCTGCGCGAGCAGCGCGCCGAGGTTGTACAGAAGGTAGGGGTCGTCGAGGCTCGCGGTCGGGTTTTCCGCCGTCCAATCGACCGCGTTCGACAACGCCCAGAGCAGGTTCTCTTCGTCCCAAGCCTTGGCGTCCCCGCGGTAGAACCGGTCGAACCGGTCGCGGAACAGCCGGTCGAACGGTGCCGCCGAACGCTTCATGCTGCGGCAGAAGCCGCGGTCTCGGTAGCTCTTCTCGTCGCGACCGCTCTTGGGCAACGGATCGCACGAGATCGCCGTCGGTCGCTCCTCGCTGCGGTGAAATCCCGGGCTCGCCAAATAGCCGCCGATCAGGTCGCTTGCGAGGGCGCCGGACGACAAGCCGGTCGGCGCTACGGGTAAGACCTGGAGCGCCCCCGCGACCTGGGGAAACGCCGCCGGGCACTCGTCGATCGCGTTGTAAAGATCGACCAGCGCCCAGGAGAGCGCCTTCATCGCGGCATCCCGGGCTGCCGCGGCGCCGGTCGCATCGTCATCGGCGGCAGCGGCCACCTTAAGTTGAGCATGGCCCAAGGCGTAGCGGTTGTGCAGGCTTGCTTCGTAGAGCGCGGTCCGCCCGCAGCCGCCGGATGCGGCGCGGATCGCCCGGTCGATCGTCTTTCTGGCACTCTCCAGCTCGCGCACGGCGGCCCGGGCGTTGCCCCGCCGCAGGTAGAGGACGCCGCGGTCGTAGTCGACCAGCCACGAGCCGGGCTGACTCCTGCGCGCCAGCCCAAGCGCATCGATGCCGCGATCGATCCGCTGCTCCAGGACGTCCGGGTCTTCCGCCGCACCGTCCTCCCCCGGATCGGGGAGCGATCGGACCTCGGCGAGGGCGGTTTCGAGAGCTGTTCGCGCCTCGCCGCTCGGCGGCCGGAGGGCAGGGGCTTCCGGAATCTCGACCCACGGCAGGACCCGCGCGGCGAGCACCGGCTCCTTGATCCGAAACTCGCGCTCGATCCGGCCGCGCTCGGTGGGGGTCGTGCCGGGAAAATCGGACCAAGGCCAGGCGAGGCTGGTCGCCAGCGGAGACGGGTTGCCGTCGAGCCGGAGCGCCCGGCCGGAAAGGAAGGCGCGGAGCCCGAAGAAGCCGGCCGCCGAGAGCGCCATCACGATCAGGGCGACCGTCCAGGCGTACGTCGCGGCGCGGCCCTGCACCTTGGCGAAACGGTCGTCGCTCAACCCTGTGCTCCCCTCGCCGGAGAGACCGCGGCGTCAACCCGGCGCCGCAGCCAGAGCGGCCACGAGGTATCGAGATCGCCGGCCAGCCGGGAGCGCCAACCGCGGCGTCGCGCATCGAGCTGGCGGTCGAGCCAGTCGAACATCTCGACCACGCCGTAGTGCGGCAGCCCATAGTCGACCCGGCCGTCGAGCCCCTCGTGGCCGAAGAACGAGCTGATGAAATCGAACCGGTAGCGGGCGAAGCGGTTCTCGATCGCCGAGCCGAGCACCGGCGCGCCGGCAAGTCCGAACGAGAGCGGATCGTCCAGCGGGTCGAGGGTCTCCAATCGATCGGCCTGGGAGAGCGCCACGAAGAGCGGCTCGGCCAGGCGTGGCCCGGGCTGTGCGCGCACCCTCCGCAGCTCGTCCTTCGAAATCCCCTCGGCGAGAAACCCCTTGGGGCCGAGCCGCGCGAGCCCGGCCTTGGCGATGCGGATGGCGTCGATGATGTCGTAGAACGACTCGGAGAGAGCGGCCACCTTCGCCCGCTCGGCGGCGGTGCCGCCCGCTCCTTGAGCCAGGTGTTCCGCTTCGATCACGAAGACGTAGGCGCTCGCGCAAGCCAGAGCGGTGAGATAAGACCGCACGCCGATCCCGGACAGGCTCGCCCGGGTCGACTGCTCGTCGAACGCGCGCTGAAAACTCTCTCCCGCGCAATCGACCAGCACGTAGGGGCTCCCCGCTCCGCGCCGCGCCGGGTTCACCTCGGTGAGCCAGAGGCCCTCCGGGGTAATCTCGATCGTCTCTTGCTTCCTCGGGTGGGTCGTCCATCGCCCGGCCCGCGGCAGCGCCTCGCGCAGCCGGTTGATCAGGAAGGTCTTGCCGCTCGCGCCGAAACCGATCACGGTGACGATCCGGCGGCTTTCGCCATACGCGGTGAAGGTCTCCAGGTGATTGGGGTCGAGGGCTTCGTCCTCCTTGTCGGCCTCGCCCGTCGGCTCCGGACCGGCGGCGGGCGCCGACCGCGGCGCAAGAGGAGGAACGACGACCGCCCGCGTCGCCGCCGCCACGCTCGGGCCGGCCACAGGCGCCTGCCGGGCGAGGCCCAAGGCCGCGCCACAGTGCTGGCAGACCTCGGTCCCCGCGGAGTTCAGCGTGCCACACTGCGGACAAGTGATCATCGATCTCTCCGATTCGATTCCATGGGACCGGACCGCCGGCTCAAGCGAACCGTCCGGCGGGCGGCGCACCCGGCGCAAGAGCCTCGAGCCAGATCAGCACCGGCCAGCCCACCCCGCGCGGCGCGGATTCTCTCGCATCCCGGCACGCCTGCGCACGAATTGCCGCCAGCTCGCGCGGCTCGAACGTCGGGGGCGGGCCAAATCTGCGCGAGCGGGCCGCCACCCGGACCGCCGGGGCCGTAAGCCCAGCGGGATGCGCGCGCAGCAGCGCCGCGAGAGCGGAGCGGAAAGGAGCCTCTGCCATCCCTGCTCGACCGGCTGCCGCCCGGACGAGCGCAAGCGCGCCGCGGGCCAGCTCCGGGCTCGGACGGGTTTCGAACAGAGAGCCCTGCCCCAGTCGCTCCGCCGATCTTTCGGCCAGACGCTCGGCGAGCCGAGCCCGCTCGGGGAAACGCTCCAGGTCCCAGCCGACGCCCCCTTCCGGCGCCGAGCGGAGCCCGCGCGCGGCGCTGTCCAGAAACGATTCGAGCACCGGATCGGGCAGGGCCGCGAGCCTTTCGCGATCGAGCAGTTGGGGAAAGCTCGCCGCCAGCTCCGGCACCAGAGGCAGAAGCTCCCCCGCGGGCATCTCTTCGAGCAGCCCTTCCTGCCCCGCGAGCCGAGCCGCGAGCGCGGCGGGAACCCGCGTGTCGAGCCAGGGCAGCAGCCACTTCAGATAAGAGCGGAACCAACCGCGGCGCTCGGTGGGCTGCTCCGTCGGCGCCGCACGCTCGATCGCCGCGAGAGCCGGGTTGAGCGGCACGTCGTTCGGCAGGTGGGCGAGAAGAGCCATGATGGCCGAGAGGGCGCCGCCGTCCAGCTCCCGCCAGCGGGAGAACGCGAGCGCCAAGAACGGAAGGGCGAAACCGGGCGCTTGCAAGAGCAGCTCCTCAAGCCAAGACGCGAGACCGCGATCGGCCGCGCCGAAGATCGCGCGAAACGGCGCCGGATCGCCCGCCGAAAGCGCCACGGCGATCTCGGCTGTGACCGCGGCCAACCCTCCACCGGAGCGCAGCTCGTCGATCAATTCCGCGGCCGGCGCCTGCGCCAAGGCCTTGCCGCATTCCACCAACAGCGCCGCCGGATCGCCCGCGCGAAGCGCCTCCGCCGCGCTCTGTTCGAGGCCGTGGGCCAAGATTCCGAGCAGTTGGCCCCCCAGGCGGGGCAGAGCGGCGTTGGCCGGGTGGCGCGCGATCTCCAGAACCTGCTCGGTCGGCTGGTGGGAAGCGCCGTTTCGCGCGCCCGCACGGCGCGGTCCGGGCTCGGGCAGCGCCTCTAGCAGACGAACCTGGGCCACGGCGCGCTCCGGGTCGCGCAGCAGCGATAGGCCGGACACCGGCTCGATCCTTCCTTTAGCCGCCGCGAGCCACTCCGCGATCGGTCCGTCGCCCGCCGCGGGAAGCGGACGGACCGCGCCGCGCAGATAGCGCTCGGCAAGCGGCCGATCCTCCGGAACGAAAGCGGAGAATCGGTACGGCAAAGCCCGCGGTTGGCAAAAGCGGCTGCAAAACGCGAGACCCGTCCGGTCGTCCGGCGGCAGGGTGGAGAGCAGGGCACGGCAGAGGGAAAGGGCGAGCGAACCCTCCGCCACCTGCACCGCGAGCGGGCCTTCGGTGAGTGCCGCGAGCAGCGGGGCCAGGTTTTCGAGCGCAATCTCTCCCGAGACGTCGGCGCCGCAGGCGCGGCGCGACGCGAACTCCCAGCGGCCCGGGTCGAGATCCGGAGCCGGCAGCTCCTCCCCGTCGGGCTTGCTCCCGGCGAACAGTCCCGCGTCGGCGAGCAGGAAAAGATCGCCACGCAGGGTCTGAAGCAAGGCCGGCGAGAGGATCAACGCATGAACCAGATAGTCGTTGCCCCGTCCGCCCCGGCCGAGTACGACCGCCCGCGCGAAAGCATGTCGGCCGCCCCGCGAGTCGAGCGGAAACGCCGAATAGATCGGCTCGACCTGCTCTGCCGTGAGCGCGGTGCCGCCCAGGTTCGCATGCTGTTCAATAAGGTCGCGGTCGGCGCGGCCGACCCCCGGCGAGACCGCCAGGATGCGGTAGTCGCGGTCGCCGGAGCGGGAACCGTAGATCGCCTGTTCGAGGCGGAAATTGGCGGAAGTGCTCACCGTGCGCGCTAGCCCTCGGGCGCCAGGCGGGCGATTTCGCCCAGCGCCGTGTAGGAGAGGGCGAGATACGCCTCGACCGGGCTCTGGGCATTGAACGCCGGACCTTTGACTCCCAGGCAGGATGACACGGCCCGCAGCACGGTGAAGGTCGTCGGACCGGTCAGCCCGTCCGGCTTGAAGCGGGAGAGCTGGACCGCGCCGAGATCGGCGTTGGCGCACCAGGGGAGGCCCGAGCTTCCCTTCCGGAGCAGGAGGTTTCTGGCGAGCGTCTGCGCGGCGAATACGGCAGCGTTCGGAGTGAGCGGCGCCTTCGATCCGAGCGGGTACTTCTGCCGGACGCAGGCATCGAAATCGCCCGCGAGATCGCCGTCGAGCTGTCCGGCCCGCCGTTCCAGCCGGTCGCGCGTCGCCTGGGGGAAAAAGCAGTCGAGCTGCATCTGCGGGGTCGAGGCAAAGAGCGGCGAGCCCCCGGCGAGGGTAGCTTCGGCCGCGCGCATCTCGCGCAGCCAGATCGCGTCGAGCACTCCGGCCGCAGGAGGGGCGGCGTCGGTCGCAGCTGGATCGTCCGGCCTCTCACCTGCGAGCGCCGTACCCGCCGCTTGGCCGGCGGAATCGCCCAATTCGTCGCCTCGCCGCGAAGCCGAACTTTCCCCGGAGCGGGGGTGGTATCTATCCACCGCGAACCAAACGGCCGAAGCCACGACCAGAAGCAGGCAGCCGCCGAGCAACCAGGGGATCCAGATCCGCTCGCGGAACCGCCGCGGCATCCAACTGCCCTCTTCGCGCCGCTCGCCCCAACCCGCGGTTTTCCCGCTCGCCATCGGCTTCGGGCCGCGCTCGCCCCTCAGGAGGTCCTCCTCCTGTCCCGCACGGGCGCCCGATCCGAGCGTCCGCCGCAGGCCCTCTCCCTCTTCCCTAAGCGCCCGCTTCTGCGCCCCCACCACCTCACGGATCGCCTTGGCGACCGCGCTCTCCAGCTTGCGGCGGAACTCCGGTTTCTCCAGCTCCTCGGCCATGACCCGGCGCACGACGGCCGCCAGCTCGCGCTCGAGCGCCCGCGCGTCGTCCTCGTAGACCCCGGACTCCGAATCGTCCATTCCGCGTTGGCTCATAGGAAGTATAGAGATTACCTCAGGCCCCCCCACTACGTACTCAGCCGGCCAAAAGTGTCAGACGAGCCGTTGAACGGCGAAGGGTCTACGCCGTCTTCGCCGCCGGCCGCCAGGTCATCGTCGGCCGCTTGTTGGCCGCCGCGCACTCTTTGAGGAACAGGTTGATCAGCGTCTGGTAGGGAATCCCCAGTCAGGGCCCTCGGCGACCTGAAGCGACCTGAACGACCGCGGCGGGTCCGCGATCCGCTAACACCCTGACAGGCGTTTTCTTGCCATTGAGACACAGTCCTCAAGTTCCCATTCTGGGCCGGAGTAGCCAGTTTTAACGGAAAATCCGTCGAACGTTTTCATACGTTTCATAGCACCTAACGTCCGAGCTGACCCGCAGCGTCATGGCGCCCCGGCCGCGAGGTGCAACATGTACCCTGGCCGTCTCGCGCTCAGGGTGCCGTGCCGTAGCGGGCGAGTTGTTAGGCCTCGCTATGCGGCCTTCGCTGCCTTGACCGCGGCCTTGAGTGCTTCTTCAGACTTGCAGATCTCGACGAAGTCTTCCCACTTGACCTTGACGCCGTTCTCCTTTTGGGTCTTTCCCTTACACCAGATCAGTCCTGTCATGGTCGCGTAGCAGTCGCCGAGCTGGACTTTGCCATCTTTGGTTCTGACTTCGAGTTCGATGCCTTTCTGCTTGACCTGCATTTCCACTTCGAGGGATTTGATCCAGACTTCCATTTTTTCCCCTTCTGTTTGGTAGGTGCGCGAGATGCGCTGAGAGGACACCAGTGGGATTGTGGCGGTGCTCTGACGACTCTTGCGGTGAGGTTAGTACCAGAGAATCTCTTGGAGCACCGGCCATGGTTCCTGCGAGGCCTAACGTGTATTAGGCAGATCTGCATAAATACTACGCCCGCCGCGGCGAGGCGGCCTCGCCTAACACGGATTGGAGCCAGGGAGTGACGCAACATGCTACCCGCCAAGGGAATGGGACGCGAGGCGCGCGGCGGTGCTCGGCTTTAGACGGCCCCGCTGGCCCCTCTTGAGCCCGCCCCTCGCTGAGGAAAAAGTCTGAGGCGCACCCGGACGCGATCGCTCTGGCGCCATCAAGGTGGCGAAGTGGGTCTTGGGCGCCATGATCGAGATCTTCGATGCCATCTTATTTTCATTGTCTACTAGAACCTAGCGGAGTTCCTGAAGTCAACCGCCCTGTTCTTCGCTTATTGCAATCTGGTGAAGATCCTTTCCGCGGCCGCTACCTGGCGAGAATTCCCGCGTCGAAAACGTCGAAGCGGACGTTCGGGTGATGCGCCCGCAGGGTGCAGCGCGACCACTTGCTCTCAAGCTCGCGGAGCACTTTCTTCCGCTCGGCGGCGCTCAGGCGACGCCACTTCACCTCGGCCACGAGCAGTCGCTCGGGGTCGTCGGGGTCAGGTGCGACCAGATCGAGCTCGATGTCGCCTTCCCAGTATCGCTGCGCGCCAGGGTAGAGCGCCCGGCAGACGTCTTCGAATACCGTCACGGCGTGTTCGTGAACGAGCGTCCGCTTTTCCGTGGCCGTATAGGTGCGCCACCGGCTCTGGTGCGGCGAGAAGACCCGAAACCAGAAACGCATCGTCGGGTCTTCGATGCGGTAGAGGATTCTCTTGGTCGACCTCACGCTTTCACCGAACGGCAGCTCGCGCGTGAGGATCGAAGCGTCGAGCAGCTGGTGAAGCAGGCGGGAGAGGTTCGTCTGCGCCGTACCGAGCCGGCCGGCGATCTCGGAGGGCCGTTCGGCACCGCGGCCCACGGCTTCGAGCACGGCCGCGGCGTTCAGGCCGACGACGCCTTCGTCGCGCAGCGTGCATCATGCGCGGCGTAAGGCCACACTTGATGCCTGTCAAACATAATGCCTGCCGAACACAATTGGGCGAGGGAGCAGCGCGGGTAGGCCCATGCCGGATACCGGCGCGCCGGCCCAGGCTCTGCGGTAGAGTTTCGCCCGCCCGAAGGAAGGAGCGCCATGAGTTCGAAAACCGGGCCGAAGACCGGCCCCAACCCAAGTCCAGAACCTACCCACGAGCGCGCGGCGGAACTCGCGGCTCTGATTCGCCGTCATGACCATTTGTATTACGTGCTCGATCGGCCGGAAGTGTCAGACGATCAATACGACGCCTGGTTTCGTGAGCTGGTGGCGCTCGAAGAGGCGCATCCGGAGCTGCGTACACCGGACTCCCCCACCCAGCGGGTGGGAGGCGCTGCGGTCGACAGTTTTCCTACGGTCGAGCACGCGGCGCCGATGCTGTCGCTCGAATCGGACAACGCGGAGGCCGCCTTGCGCCGGTTCGACGAGCGGTTGCGCAAGGGTTTGGGGCCGGAGGTCCCGGTGCTCTACGTGCTGGAGCCGAAGCTCGACGGTCTGTCGCTGGAGCTGGTGTACGAGCAGGGGCTGCTCACCCACGCCGCGACCCGCGGCGACGGCCGGAGGGGCGAAGGGGTGACCGAGAACGCCCGGACGATCCCCTCCGTCCCCTTGCGCCTGCTTGGGCAGGAGCGCGCGATCCCGCCGTTCTTGAGCGTCCGCGGCGAAGCGATCATGAGGAACGCCGAATTCGACAAGCTCAACGAGCGCCTGCTCGCGGCGGGCGAGGAACCGTTCGCGAACCCGCGAAACGTCGCGGCCGGTGCGATCCGCCAGCTCGATCCAAAGCAGACCGCCGCCAAGCCGCTGGAGCTGTACGCCTATGACGTGCTGTCGTTCGGCCCGGAGCCAGACTCGGCGCCCCCGGACATACGGACTCAAACGGACGTGCTCGCCGCGCTCCGCGCCTGGGGCTTTCGGGTCAACGACCGAATTTCGGCAGGGTCCGACGTCGAAGCGATCCTCGCCTATCACGCCGAAACCGAGAGCGCGCGCGACGACCTGGGCTACGAGATCGACGGCATCGTGATCAAGCTCGACGATCTTTCCCAACGCGAGACGCTCGGATGGACCGCCCGGCATCCGCGTTGGGCGTTCGCCTACAAGTTTCCGGCGAGGAAAGAGATCACCCGGATTCTTTCGATCTTCCCTTCGGTCGGCCGCACCGGCGTGGTCACCCCGGTCGCGTTTCTGCTGCCGGTCGAGATCGGCGGCGTCACCGTCGCCCGCGCCACCCTCCACAATCGAGAAGAGGTGGGCCGCAAGGACGTGCGCGAGGGGGACCGGGTGCGGATTCAGCGCGCCGGAGACGTGATCCCCCAGGTGATCGAGCGGATCGAAGAACCCGACCGGGAACGCAATGCCCCGTGGCAGATGCCGGCCGCCTGCCCTTCGTGCGGCACCGAGCTGATCGAGCGCGGACCGTTCACGGTCTGCCCGAACAGCCTCGAGTGCCCGGCACAGTTGGTCGGAAGGATCGTCCATTTCGCCTCGCGCAACGCCCTGGACATCGAGGGGCTGGGCGACGAGAGCGCCAAGCTGTTCGTCAAGGAAGGTCTGGTCCGCCAGCTGCCCGACCTCTTCCGTCTCCGGCGGGAAAAGATCGCGCCGCTCGAAGGGTTCGCGGAGAAATCGGCGACCAAGCTGGTCGAGGCGCTCGCCCGGGCGCGGAAAACCGAACTGGCGCGGTTCCTCTACGGCCTGGGCATTCCGGAAGTGGGTACCGCCGTCGCCCGCGATCTCGCCCGGCATTTCCGGACCTTCGAGCGCCTTCGGGGGGCGAGCGCCGAAGAATTGCAGACCGTCCCGGGGGTCGGGCCGCGGATGGCCGAACAGATCCTCGCCTTCTTCGCCGAGCCGCAGACCGCCGCGGTGCTAGATGCCCTACGCGAGGTGATCGAGCTGGCCGAAGTGACCGCGCCCGCCCCGGCCGCGCCGAGCCCTCTTTTGGGCAAGAAGTTCGTCTTCACCGGGGGGCTTGAAACGCTGTCGCGGGACGAGGCCAAGGCGCGAATCGAGCTTCTCGGCGCCAAGGCGGTCTCCTCGGTGAGCAAGGCGACCCACTACGTGGTGGTGGGGAGCGACCCGGGATCGAAGGCGGACGACGCGGCGCGCCTGGGGGTGGCAACGCTCGACGAAACCGGTTTTCTTGCCCTGCTCGCTGAAACCGAATCGGGATCGGCGGCAAACCAGTAGAGTGATGCCAGGAAAAAAAGAGCCGGGGTGCCGTCCACACCCCGGCCATCGCATCGCAAGCCGAACACCGAGTTGCCCCGATGTCCTCTGCTTCGAAACTAGGAAACCTTAACGTCCCGTACCGTTCTTGAGGCAAGAACCGTGCCGCTGACGAGAAAGCGAGATGACTCCAATGAAAACCCTGATTCTCCTGCTCGTGGTCCTCGTAGCCGGCCTCTTCGCGGCGTTCGCGTTCGCGCGAACCGGTGCGAAAGGAACCGCCAACGCCTCGACCGATGAAAAAAAGGGAACGACCGTGATCGAGAAAGTGGAAAAGAGCGACGCCGAGTGGCGTAAGTTGCTGACAGGAGAGCAGTATCAGATTCTGCGCAAAGCCGGTACCGAGCGCGCATTCACCGGTAAAACTTGGAACAACCACGAAAAGGGGACCTACGTCTGCGCCGCCTGCAAGCTTCCCCTGTTCAGCTCGACGACCAAATTCGAATCCGGAACCGGCTGGCCAAGCTTCTGGGCGCCGATCGACCCTTCGCACGTGATCGAAAAGAGCGATTGGTCGTTCGGTGGTCGGCGCACCGAAGTGGTTTGCGCCCGCTGCGGCGGCCACCTGGGCCACGTCTTCGACGACGGTCCGAAGCCGACCGGCCAGCGCTACTGCATGAACTCAGGCGCCATGGAGTTCGTGCCCGAGAAGTAGACCGCTCCGCTCGATTTTCGAGAATCATCGAGACTGGAGGGGGCAGTTTCCGTCTTAGGGGGATGAACCATCCACCCCTAGGAGGGAAAACATGCTCACCCTGCACCGAAGTCCGTCGTACCCCCTTGCGCTCCCCTTACCAATGCCTGATAATGTAAGGCGAGCGCAAGGAGGGCGTCCCATGATCCTGTCGTCCGCAAAACTGACTGAGAAATACCAGATCACCATCCCGAGCGAGATTCGCCGTCGGCTCTCCTTGGAAGCCGGAGACGTCGTACTGCTTCGCCTGGACGGAGACGAGATCAAACTCGAAAGCGCCAAAGGCGGCTGGTGTGCCGCCCTGCGCGGCCTGGGCGCCGAGGTCTGGCAAGAGGCCGGCGGTGCCGCGGCGATCGAGCGCGAGCGCGAGGGGTGGGAGTGATGGCCGGCTCCCGGGCTCTTCCCCTCCTGGGGGTCGATTCGATGCTGTTCGTCTACCACTTTGAAGGGAGCACCGAATTCGGCCCCTCTGCCAACGCCCTGCTCGAAGCCGCCGAGCTGGGAAAGTGCCGTCTGGTGGCCTCGGTGCTCGCCTTGCTCGAAATCCTGGTCGTCCCCAAGCGCATGGGCCGGGGCGACCTCTGCCGCCGCTATCGCGATCTCCTGGAATCCTTCCCCAACCTGGACTTCCACGAGCTCGACGGCGACATCGCGGAACGGGCCGCCGAGCTGCGCGCCCGCTACGACCTGCGCACTCCCGACGCGATCCATCTGGCCACCGCGCTCGCCGCTGGGGCGGATACGTTCGCGAGCGAGGACAAAAGGCTGCGCAAGGTGAAGGAACTCAAGGTCGTACCGCTCTCGGCGGCGCTCGCCCCGTAGTCGGACCGCAGCCGTGCGGTCGAGTGCTATCGTCCGGCGGACGATGGAACATCCGAGGTGCCTATGACGTTCAGACACGCTCTTCGATGGCTTTCCGCGGCGATCCTATTCGCCGCGGCGCTTGTTTGCCCGCCGGTTACGGCCCAGAGTTTGGCGTCGTTCGAGCAGCGGGTAACCGTGCACCGGCTGGCCAACGGGTGGACTTTCCTCCTGGTGCGACGGCCGGTGGCTCCGGTCTTCTCGTTCGTTACCCTGGCGGATGTCGGCTCGGCGCAGGAGGTACCGGGGATCTACGGCCTTGCGCACATGTTCGAGCACATGGCTTTCAAGGGGACGCCAAACATTGGCACCACGGACTGGCCGGCCGAGGAGAAGGCCCTCGCATTGGTAGAGACGGCCTACCAGGCATGGCAGGCCGAGCGCCTTTCGCCTCACCCTGACGCCGCGAAGGTCCAAACGCTTGAGGCCGAATTCAAGCAGCGGGAGGAAGAGGCCGGCCGCTTCGTGATCAAAGGCGAGTTCGATTCGCTGATTCAACGCGAAGGGGGCGTGGGCCTGAACGCCAGCACCGGCGCCGATACGACGCGCTATTTCTATTCGCTGCCCGCCAACAAGCTCGAGCTGTTCGCCTATCTCGAATCGGAGCGGTTTTTCCATCCCGTGTTTCGCGAGTTCTACCAGGAGCGCGAGGTGGTTCAGGACGAGCGCCGTTATTCGGTGGACAGCCAGCCGGTCGGCAAGCTGATCGAGCAGTTGCTCGGCTCCGCCTTCATCACCCACCCGTACAGCCATTCGACGATCGGCGCAGTCAGCGATCTGCAAACCTTCACCCGCACGGATGCCGAAGCGTTCTTTCGCACCTGGTATGCGCCGAGCAACCTGTTGACCGTTCTGGTGGGCGACATCGATCCGGCGACCGCGATCCCGATGATCGAGAAATACTTCGGGCGCATCCCGGCGCGGCCGATGCCGCCCCCGTTGCGCACCGTCGAACCGGAGCAGATCGCCGAAAAGACGATCGTCTTGAAGGATCGTACTGAGCCGATCTACATCGAGGCGTATCACAAGCCGGCAGTCACCGGTCCCGACGAGCCGGCTTGGGACGTCCTCGACCTGGTGCTGGCGAATGGGCGTGCCTCGCGGCTCTACCGGTCCATGGTGCGCGACAAGAAACTCGCCGTGCAGGTCAGCACGTTCAGCGGCATTCCGGGCGCGAAGTACCCGCACCTCTGGGGAGTTTTCGTCGTCCCGGCCCAAGGAGCCTCGCTCGACAAGGTGCGCGATGCCGTGCGCGCGGAGCTCGATCGACTGAAGTCGGGAGACACGACCGATGCGGAGCTTTCCCGCGCCAAGCGCCGAGTGCGCGCAACGCTGCTGCGCGATTTGCAGAGCAACGAAGGGCTCGCCCGCCAGCTCGCCGACGCGCAACGCAGTTACGGCGATTGGCGCGAGACCTTCCGCTATCTCGACCGGGTTGACGCGGTGACCAAAGCCGACGTCCAGAGGATTGCGACCGCGACGTTCATCGATTCTCACCGGACGGTCGGCGAAGTGATCCGCGATGAGCAGCCCGCGCCCGGCCCAACCACGGCGCAGGAGGGGAATTGACCATGCGCGCCCAAGCCCACCGACTCCTGCTCGCCGCTGGATTTGCCGCCTGGAGCTTGGCGGGCGTCGGCTCGCTCGCCTCGGCGCAGGTCGACAAAGCCGCCGACCTGCGCTTTCCGCCGTTGCGCGAAACGACGGCACCGACCCCGCAGCGGGTCGTGCTCGACAACGGTTTGACCGTCCTGCTGCTCGAAGACCACGAGCTGCCGCTGGTCGACGCGACCGCCCTGATCCGAACCGGATCGCTCGATGAGCCCGCCGACAAAGTCGGCTTGGCGGATCTGACCGGCCGCGTCCTGCGCACCGGAGGCACCCAACGCCAATCCGGGGACGAGATCGACGATTTCCTGGAGAACCGCGCGGCGACAATCGAGACCTCGATCTCCGACGACGCAGGCAGCGCCCGCCTCTCGTGTCTGCGCGAAGACTTTTTCGACACGTTCCAGACCTTCGCCGACATCCTGCGCCGGCCGGCGTTCGACGCGACGAAGATCGAGTTGGCGCGCAATCGGTCGATCGCGGAAGTCGCCCGACAAAACGACGATCCGCAGGACATCTTGGACCGCGAATTCCACGAGATCGTCTTCGGAAAAGATTCGCCGGAGGCCCGGTCCCCCACCTTCGCGTCGCTCGCGGCGATCCGTCGCGCCGATCTGGTCGCCTGGCATGCGAAGTACTTCCACCCCGAGCGCGTCGTCCTCGGAATCGTCGGCGACATCGACCCCGCGGCGACACTCGCAAAGGTGCGCGAGGTGTTCGGCGATTGGCCGCGCGGAGCGGCGATCCAGGAGCGGGCGCCGAAGCCGCCCCACGAGGTTAAGCCGGGGGTCTACACCGTCGATCTGGACGAGATTCCGCAATCCAACATCGCGATGGGATATTTGGGAATTCGCCGCGACGACCCAGATATCTTCGCGGTCGAGGTTTTGAACCAGCTGTTCGGCGGCTCGTTCGCTTCGCGCTTGTTCGCCAACGTGCGGTCGAAGAAGGCGCTCGGCTACGTGGTCTACGGCGGGGTCAATAGCGACTGGGGCCGGCCGGAGGTGACCGAGCTGGTGCTCACGACGAAGGGTCAGACGACCGGCGCGGGCGTCGCCGCCCTGCTCGACGAGGCGAGGCGGCTGTTCACGGAGCCCCCTTCCGACACGGAAGTCGAAGAAGCGAAAAAAGCTCTTCTCTCCTCGTTCGTGTTCACCCGCGACTCGGTAAGGAAGACTCTACGCCAGCGCCAGACGCTCGAATATTGGGGTTACCCGGCCGACTGGTTCGAGCGTTACCGCTCGGGGGTGGAGGCGGTGACGACCGAGCAGGTGCGCAAATCGGCCCAACGGCTGATCCACCCGGAAAAGTTTGCGATCGTGGTGGTGGGTCCCGCCGCCCTCCGCGAGCGCCCCCTATCCGATTTCGGTCCGGTGACCCCTCTGGACATCACGATCCCGGGTGCGCCGAAGGCGGGTAAGCAACCGTAGATCGCCCCGGCGCGGCACGAAGTTTGCTTTTCAATCTCGGCGCAACTCAGGACAGCTTTTCCACCTAGCGAACGGCATATGATCGCGTTCGAGATCGGAATTCAACCGGGTGACCATCAGCCAGAATGGGCGGATTTCCGCCTCCTCGGCAGGGGCGTTCGCGACCGCCTCCGCCACCGACCTCGAAGCGCTCGAACGGATCGCTCCAGCGCTTGCCCACGATCTTCGGGGGCCGATCAACACGATGAGCTTTCAATTGGAACTTCTCGGCGACGTGCTCGGTGCCCGTTTGGCGACCGACCCCTCGGCCGAACGTCCGTTGCGCTACGCCCGCGGCTTGAAGAGCGAGTTGGCGCGGCTCCATCGCGGCATCGAAGCGCTGTTCGCCCAGATCTCCCGCACCTCGACCGACGTCTGGGATGCCGCCGAAACGGTCGCCGACCTAGCCCTGCTGCTCGAAGCCGCCGCGCGGAAGGGACGCATCGGGCTGATGGTCGACCTGCCCGATTTGCCGTTGTCCGCGACCGGCAACCGGCCGACGTTTCGCCGGGTGGCTCTCGGGCTCGCGCTCGAAATCCTCGATCGCCTGGAACCGGGAGGATCGCTGGAGATCCACCTCGTCGCCACCCCGCAGGGAGGGCCGCAGCTGGAGTTGGCGGGCTCGGCTCCGCTCACACCGCAGATCGAGCATCGCTTGACCGACGCCCGCGCGAGGCTTGCCGCCGCAGGTTTCGAATTGGCAAGGCTCGGCAGCGACGATCGTCCGCGGCTCGCGATCACCCACACCTTGGACGTTTCGGAGGTCTGACGCATGCCCCACGCGCTTGCCGTCGACGACGATCCGAACTTTCTCCTGGCTCTCGCCGAGCTGATCGAAGGCCAGGGTTTTACGGTCAATACCGCCACCACCTTGCGCGACGCCCGCCAGCGGCTCAGCCGGCAGACGCCGGACATCGTGCTGGTCGACCTCTATCTGCCGGACGGCAACGGCATCGAGCTGCTCAAGGACTTCGATCCGGTACGGCCGACCCAGGTCGTCCTGATGACCGGCCACGCCGACCTCGAAAGCGCGGTCCAGGCGTTGCGCCTGGGCGCGAGTGACTACCTGACCAAACCGCTCGATATCGGCCGCCTGAAGAGCATCCTCGGCAAGGTCGCGACCGAGAGCACCGAGGAGCGGCCGGCGGCGATCGAAATCCCCTCCGTCGAAGTCGGCCGGTTCGGCCTGCTGATCGGCCGATCGCCCGCGATGCAGGACGTCTACTCCCTGCTCGCGCGGGTGGCACCCACCGAGGCGACGGTCTTTGTGATCGGCGAGAGCGGCACCGGCAAGGACCTCGCGGCCCAGACCCTTCACATGCTCTCCGCGCGCGCCCGCGGCCCGTTTCTGCCGCTCAACTGCGGCGCGATCTCTCCCTCGCTGATCGAGAGCGAGCTCTTCGGCCACGAGCGCGGCAGCTTCACCGGCGCCCAACGCCGGCACCAGGGTTATTTCGAGCGCGCCCACGGCGGCACTCTGTTCCTCGACGAGATCACGGAGATGCCGATCGAGCTGCAGGTGAAGCTCCTGCGGGTTTTGGAGACCGGCCAGCTGACGCGGGTCGGTGGCGACCAGCCGACCGAGGTCGACGTCCGCGTGATTACTGCGACCAACCGCGATCCGGCCTCCGCCGTCGTCCAGGGGAAGCTGCGCGAGGATCTTCTCTACCGGCTCCAGGTGTTCCCCGTCGTCATGCCGCCGTTGCGCGAACGGGGCGAAGACGTGGAACGGCTCGCCGACCATTTCCTCTGCGAGCTGAACGAGCGGAGCGGAACGCCGAAGGCCTTCTCCGAGGACGCGCTCGAACGTTTGCGCGGGCACTCCTGGCCGGGCAACGTCCGCGAGCTGAAAAACGTCATCCACCGGGCCTACATCCTGGCCGATGCCAAGATCGAGCCGCGCCACCTGCCCCACGCCCTGGCCCCCGAAGCGATCCCGACGCGGGCGCTTCATTTCGAGGTCGGAGCCTCGATCGAAGAGGTGGAGCGGCGGCTGATCATCGCGACTCTCGATCTGCACGGCGGCAACAAAAGGAAGACGGCGGACGTCCTGGGGGTGAGCCTGAAGACGCTCTACAACCGGTTGAACGCCTACCGGATGGTGTAAGGAAACACCCGTTTTTTGACACGCCCGGCCTCCGCAACTAGGATTCGCGGGCTGCGCCGGTGTAGCTCAGTGGTAGAGCGCCTGACTGTGGATCAGGAGGTCATGGGTTCGACCCCCATCGCCGGTGCCATTTTTCTCCCCTCCGATCCATAGGAAGACCTCGCGATGGCCGAAAACCCGGAGCCCCTGGCGTCCCAGGCATTCGTCGAACCACGTCTTTCGCGCGGCCTGCGGGACCTCCTGCCCGAGCAGATGCTCGCGCGCCAGAAGGTGATCGACACGGCGCGTGGAGTCTATGAGCTGTATGGCTTCGTGCCCCTGTCCACCCCCGCGATCGAGTACCTCGATGTCCTGCGCGGCTCGGCGGCGGGCCAGGAGGCGACGCAGTCGATCTTCCGGGTCAACAGCCCGGAGGAGGAGGCGCTGGGACTGCGATTCGACCTCACCGTGCCGCTCGCCCGCGTCGTCGCCCAATACGTCGACCTGCCGCGGCCGTTTCGGCGCTACCAGGTGTCCCCGGTCTTTCGCGCGGACAAACCCGGTCCCGGACGCTTCCGCGAATTCACCCAGTTCGACCTCGACTCGGTGGGCACCGAATCGGAGATCGCCGACACCGAGATCATCGCCGGCATGTGCGACACGCTCAAGGCGCTCGAAGTCGGGCCGTTTCGGGTCCGCTTTTCCAGCCGGCGGATCTTGAACCTCCTGTTACGCCACTCCGACGTGTCGGAAGCCCAAGGGGTCGACGTTCTGCGGGTGCTCGACAAGCTCGAAAAGATCGGCATCGAGAAGCTGCGCAAAGAGCTGACCGTCGGCTATTACGACGAATCGGGAGATTTCATCCGCGGCCTCGGCCTCGTCGCGGGGCAAGTCGAGCGGATCGAGCGCTTCCTCGCGATCCGCGGCGAGGACCGCCGGTCGGTGCTCACCCAACTGCGCGAGTATTTCGCGGGCGCGCAAGACGCCGCCCCCGAGCTCGATCTCGTCGAACGGATCTCCAATCACCTGTACAGCTTGGGTTACGCCGAGGACCAGGCGGAGCTCGATTTGAGCATCGCCCGCGGCCTCGCCTACTACACCGGCCCGGTGTTCGAGGGGGTGCTGCTCGACGCGCCGCAGTTCGGCTCGGTGTTCGGCGGCGGCCGCTACGACGACCTGGTGATGCGCTTCCGTGGCGAGCGGATTCCCGCGACCGGCGCCTCGCTCGGTGTCGACCGGCTGCTCGCGGCGCTCGCCCATCTGGGGCTCGCCGGGGGCAGGAAGTCGACCTCGCAGGTGCTGGTCGCCCGGATCGATCCGACGCTCGAAACAGAGTCGCTCGCGATGACCTATGAGCTGCGGCGCGCGGGGATTCCCGCGGAGCTTTACCTGGGGACCGAGAAATCGATCGGCAAGCAGATCAAGTACGCCGACGGAACCGGCATCCCGATCGTTTTGCTGTACGGCTCGAACGAGCACGAGCGCGGCGTCCTGACTCTCAAGGACATGGAAGCCGGACGCGAGCGCGCCAAGAAGCTCGGGGATCGCCGCGAATGGCTGGCCGCGCGGCCGGGCCAGCGCGAGGTGCCGCGCGCCGATCTGATCGCGGAAGTCTGGCGCATGCTCGACTCCGCAGAGGGATGACCCGGTGAGCGGAAGCACGATCACCCTCGACGGATCGAGCCTGACGCTTGCCGACCTTGCACGGATCGCGCGCGATCCCTCGGCCGCGGTCGAGTGCGCTCCGGAAGCGCTCGGCCGGGTCGAACGCGGCTGGAAGCGAATCGAGCAGATCGCAGACGCCTACACCGAGGCCTATCGCCGCCTGGAGCGCGGCGAGGAGGGTGATCCGCCGGTCCTCGATTATGGGGTGACGACCGGGTTCGGCGAGTTCAAGAACATCCCGATCGCGCCGGAGCAGCTGGAGTTGCTGCAACGCAACATCCTGCTCTCGCACGCTGTGGGCGTGGGCGAAAACGCCGATCCGAACGATCCGGCGAACTACTTTCCGCCCGAGGTCGTGCGCGCCGCGCTGGCGATCCGTCTGAACGCCTTCCTCAAGGGGCATTCCGGTGTGCGCTTGGAGCTGGTCGAGGCGGTCCGGCGGATGCTCGTCCGCGGCATCGTGCCGAGGGTTCCCCTTCGCGGCTCGGTCGGTTCGAGCGGCGACCTCTGCCCGCTGGCCCACCTGTTCGTGGTGCTGCTCGGCGAGGGGGACTACTACGTCGTCCGCACGGCCGACGATCTCAAAAGCCGTCCGCGCACGATTCGCCGCGGCCTTCTAGATCTGGCCGACGACCTCGCCTACGAAGGAGGAAGCGCGCCCTGGCCCTTGCCCGGGGTGAGCTTCAAAGAGGGGCTCGCCCTCACCAACGGCGCCACCTTTTCGGCTGCGCTGCTCGCGCTCAGCGTCCACGACGGCGAAATCGCCGCGGACTGCGCCGACCTCGCCGCCGCGCTCTCTTTAGAAGCGGTCTGCGGCTGCGCCCGGGCTCTCGATCCGAAAGTCCATGCCATGCGCGGGCATCGCGGCGCAATCGCTAGCGCCGAGCGCCTACGCGCTCTGCTCGCCGGCAGCCACCTGCTCGATGGAGCGGGCGCCGTGCAGGACGTCTACTCGCTACGCTGCGCCCCCCAGGTCCACGGCGCGGCGCGCGATGCACTCCAGTATGCGCGGACGGTCGCCGAGCAGGAGATCAACGCCGCGACCGACAACCCTCTGTTCTTTCCCGAAGCCGAGGACGACCCCTGGGATTGGCAGTTCCGGAACAACTGGCCCAAGGGCTACGACGGCACTCTGCGCGCCTCGTTTTCCGCCGGCAACTTCCACGGCGAGCCGGTCGGAATGGCGGCCGACTTCCTGGCGATCGGCCTCGCCGAGTTGGCGAACATCTCCGAGCGCCGGACGCAGATGCTGCTCGACGGCCACCACAGCCGCGGTCTGCCGCCGAATCTCATCCCCTGGGCGGGGGTGAACTCCGGCCTGATGATCGCCCAGTACTCGGCGGCGGGCATCGTGTCGGAAAACAAGGTCCTGGCCCATCCGGCGTCGGTCGACTCGATCCCGACCTCCGCCAACAGCGAGGACCACAATGCGATGGCGACGTTCGCCGCCCGGAAACTGCGCACGGTGCTCGGCAACGTCCAGGCGGTGCTCGCGATCGAACTCTTGGTGGCGGCCCAGGCGATCGAGTGGCGCACCCTGCTCAAAAGCGGCGGAGGAAAGCTCGCCGAATCGGCCGAACGGGGCGAAGATCCCGGAAGCCTGATCCGCGCCGCGCAGGAGAAAGGCAGCGCCTACGACGCCCAACTCGCTGAATTCACGGCCTGGACCGATAGCGAACACCAACCGGACATCGCCGGCCTACTGGGCGCGGGGACCGGTGCGGCTTATCTCGCGATCCGCCAGGCGGCATCGACGATGCTCGCGGATCGGCGCCTGGATCAGGACGTGAGGGCGGTGCGCGGGCTGGTCGAACGGGGCTTAAGCTCGGGAGCCTTTTGACACCATGAGCTTAGGCCGTGCTTAGGCCGGAACCGCCCCTTGAAATCGCTCTGGAAAGCTGTATACTTCCGGGCCATTCAACACTCCTCGGATCCCGACAACCAGATTTGCGCGTTGCGAGTCTCCGGGTGAGTGTACGAAGAGGCGAAAGCCGAAAAGAGCATTTACCCGAACCGTGCGAGCGCCCGGGCTGGACCGGGTTCTCGTTCTGTCCTTAAATCCATAAAGGGAGAAGACCAATGAAGAAGGCTCTGATTTCTCTGTCCTTGCTGTTCGTCCTGGCTGCACTCGTCACCCCGATGGTCGGTTGCGCCAAGAAGGAAGAGCCGGCGGAGACCGCCGTCGAGACGACCACCGAGACCAGCGGCACCGAGATGACGTCCGAGATGCCGATGAGCACCGAGATGACCTCCGAAGCCGCTCCGATGACCACCGGCAAGTAAGCTTAAAGCTTCGCAAGAAGTGTGCGGAACGAACGGGCGCCTCTTCGGAGGCGCCCGTTTTACGTTTGGGGTAATTCGCACCGGGGATCGAGATCCCAGCGGCTCTGATTGACTCTCCAGGCGAGCGACGGAGGGTGGATAGACCAACCACCGGTGAGGCCTGCGCTCACGATTTCCGGCGGCGCCGCGATCCCGGTCTGGAAATGGCTCCGCTCGATGATCGAGCACGAAGCGTTTTAGTCTTGATCTATTTTCACCTGATTGCCCTCAGCGTCGTCTCCGTTGCGTGTTCGGTTTCTCCGTTTCGGATCGGAAGCGTGCGAGTGGTCGATCGGTTGATACTGCGATTCCCTCTCTACTGGGGCACCGAGATCTAGCTGATTCAATTTGTTCGACAGCCTGCCCAGGGCAAAGGAGACGAAGACCCCCGCCATAGCTGCGGCGGCCCACAGAAAATATCTACCCAACTCCCTCGCATGTGCGAGGAAGAAGTCCATCCCGAGAGCAAACGAGATGAACAAAATCCACCCCAGACCAAAAAATAGAGGCATCGAACGGAAAGGCATCCAGCGATCCAGTCGCATGCGTGTCCAGCCCATGATCGGCGGGTGCCGCTGAAAGTCGGGATCCGATTGACCGCGCTTCTTCCAATACTGCCTGAGCCGTTCCAGATGAACCTCGGCCGCGCTGATCTTCGAATAGACCATCAAGCAGATTAAAAGAGCCATGATCGCCAAAGCGCCGATCAACAGTTGTGCCAGAAGTTGCGTTTTTGGGTCTACCTTCTCCGAAGTGATCGCGGCCAGAGCCGCCGCAAAGGCAGTAAAGAGAAAGCCTTGGGAGGTCAGAAGCCACCGGAGGCGCTGATCGATCAAATCATCTTCTCTTTCGATACACGACCGGACCCTCTTCCAATCTGTGATCAAAGGGTCTTTGAACTCGTCGAAGCAAGCTGTCGCACCCTCTCGTCGCAACTGATTTTCATCCATTTCCAACCTCCCCGAACCGATGGACCTCTAAGTTTTGCACCACCAATGCGTCAGTCGCCGCAGATGGGTGTCGCAATTCTTCGATTCCCCAATCTCGTCTCAACTTTCTATACTACGCGAGGATTTCCCACCCGGCGTGTCACCCACGGACAGACGTCGGGACATTCAGCGCAGTCCGACGCTCCTAGACATTGCTCGTAAAGGCTCGGAGCGTACAACTGGGCTCTGAGGCGTGAAATCCATCCTGCGCCGAGGCGCAGGACGCTTCATCCGGCGACCAGCGACGGCGAGGACGCGATAGGCCCAAGGCTTCGGGCGTGGCCGGCGGCGCTCCTGAACAGTGAGCATCTCGTCTCGATAACGGGTATTCCTGGAAAATAAGCGGTCCCTACGGTAGGGAACGATTCTCTGACGGAGGGAACCGCTCCCTAGACCAGAGATTGGTTCCCTGGCATAGAGAATGGTTCTCTATAGCAAAGAGTGATTCTCCAGTATGGAGAATCGTTCCCTGCTTCAGAGAGTGATTCTCCAGTATGGAGAATCGTTCCCTGCCGCAGGGACGGCTTATTTCGACGCAAGTCCGGCGATGGCGGGACGATGGCGGCTCTCGGGATCTGATTACGGCGAAGGAACAGCGCTAACGAGGACGCAGGCGGTCCCAGGGAAAGCAGGGCGAAATTACGCCAATGCGCCGAGGGCAGTGCGGATTTCGGCCAAACGTTCGGCTCAAGGGGCTGGGGAATCGTTCGGGGCGCGCAGAGCGGCTATGCGGTTGCGGTAGCGCTCGATGCGGTTGTGGGCTTCCGCGTGGCGGGCTTCTAGCGCCGGATCGGCGAGGCGTTCGGTGATCGCGGGCAGGGCATCGAGGTCGCGGCAGACCGGGAGGACGTCGCAGCCCGCAACGAACGCCGCCGCTGTACGCTCCGGCAGATCGCCCCAGAGGCTAAGCGCCTTCATTTCCAGATCGTCGCAGACCGCGAGCACGTTGGGGCCCAGACGGCGGCGGAGCAGGCGGTGGGTGCAGGGCGACAGGGTCGCCGGAAGTTCTTTCGCGTCATAGGCCGGGTAGGTCGCGTGGGAGATCATCACCGCTCCCGCAAAAACTCCTAGAGCGTCAAATGGCGCGAGGTCCTCTTCCAGCTCTTCGCGCGTGAGGCGGACGACCGAGCCTTCGTTGTGGGTGTCCTCCCCCGCTCCGCCGAGTCCGGGGTAGTGCTTGAGGCAGCCGCCGATGCCGGTCATGTGCAGTCCGGCGAGGAACGCTCGGGCGCGGGCCACCACCTCTTCTGGGCGGCTGCCGAAGCAGCGATCGTCGAGCGCATTGCCTTTGAGACCCCGATCGAGATCGACCACCGGGGCGAAATCGACATCGATATCGAATAGACGGAGCGCCTGACCGACCGCTCGGCCGGCGGCGATCGAAGCGCTCGGCAATCGAGTGGCGAGGTGCGATGCCGCGGGCGCCGGGGCGACGACCTGGCGCAGGCGGTCGACCCGCCCTCCTTCGGCGTCGATCGCCAGGATCGCGCGCGGCAAGATCGAGCGGATCGCCTGCACCAGTTCAAGCAATTGCTCGGGCTCGACGCAATTGCGGCCGAACAGCACGACGCCGCCCGGCTGATGCGCCTCGAGCAGATTTGCGCTTCCGCCCTCCAGCTCCGGGCCGGGCAAGCCGATCCAGACGGGTTCGGCGGGGCTTACCCCGTTCGGTAGACCGCTCATGGCGCTAGCTTACCCTTGAGCGAGTGCAAGAGGTTCAACGCGGCGAGCGGCGTCATCTGATCGAGATTCGCCGCGGCGAGCATCTCGGCCACCACCTGGGCGGGGGGCGCAAAGAGCGACATCTGCGGATCGGGCGCGCGGCTCACGACCGGAGCGCCGGCCCCTTTGGCCAGGCGCGGCTTGCCGGAGAGGTCGTATTCGTGCGCTTCGAGGTTCGCCAGCACCTCGGCCGCGCGCACCACCACCTCGTTCGGCAGACCGGCGAGCCGCGCCACGTGGATGCCGTACGACTTGTCGGCGCTGCCCGAGACGACGCGGCGGAGGAAGATGATTTTTTCGTCCCACTCGCGCACCGCCATCGTCCGGTTGATCACCCTGGGAAGCAACTCGGCCAGCTCCGTCAGCTCGTGATAGTGGGTCGCGAACAGCACCTTCGATCGCCCGTGCTGGTGCAGGTGCTCGACGATCGCCCAGGCGAGCGACAGGCCGTCGAACGTCGCGGTGCCGCGGCCTACCTCGTCGAGGATCACCAGGCTCAGGTCCGTCGCGTGACGGAGGATGTTCGCGGTCTCGATCATCTCGACCATGAACGTGGACTCGCCGCGGGCCAAATCGTCCGACGCGCCGACGCGCGAGAAGATCCGATCGCAAACGGAGATCTCCGCCGAGTCGGCCGGCACCCAGGAGCCCGCCTGCGCCATCAGCACGATCAGCGCGACCTGGCGAAGGTAGGTCGATTTGCCGCCCATGTTCGGACCGGTGAGGAGGACGATCTGCTCGGTCTCCGGATCGAGATCGGCGTCGTTCGGCACGAACGCCTCGCGGCTGGCCGGCTCGACCACGGGATGGCGCCCCTCGCGGACGCGCACGATGCCGCCCGGTGCGGTCATCTGCGGCCGGACGTAGCGGCCCCGCGCGGCAACTTCGGCAAACGCCGCGAGGGCATCGAGCACCCCCAGGCTGCGGGCGAGCTGAGAAAGCCCTTCGGCCGAGGCCGAGATGAGAGCCAGAATCGCGCGAAAATGCTCCTGTTCGAGCGCGATCCGCCGCTCGTCGGCCGAGAGGATCTGCTCTTCCAGCTCTTTGATTTCCGGCGTGATGTAGCGCTCGGCATTCACCAGGGTCTGTTTGCGGATGTAGTCCGGCGGCACCTTCTGGGAGTTCGAATGGGTGATCTCCAGGTAGTACCCGAACACCCGGTTGTAGCGGATCTTGAGCGAGGCAATCCCGGTCCGCTCCCGCTCGCGCTGTTCGACCGCCAGGATGTGCTGCTTGCTGTCCCGCGCAAGGGACCGATACCGGTCGAGCTCCGGATCGACTCCCGCGGCGATCACCGCGCCGTCCGAAGGCGTTGAGGCGGGAGCCTCTTCGAGCCGGCGCACCAGCTCGGCCCATAGAGTCGGAAGAGGGTCGGTCGCGGCAAGGTCGGCGAGCAGGGAGCCGCCGGCCCTTCCCGGGTGCGCGGGCGTCTCGCCCGCAAGTGCGGGCCGGAGGCCCGCGTACCCGGGAGAAGCCGAGATTTCCGCCAGTGCCTCGGCCGCGGCGCGTAGTCCTTCACGCAGGGCCGCCGCTTCGCGCGGCGACATGGTGCCGAGCACCGCCCGGGCGAGCACGCGCTCCGGGTCGCCGAGCCGGGCGAGCGCGGTGCGGATTCGTTCGCGGCGCGGCTCGTCCGCCACCAGCTCGCCCACCGCGACGTGACGGGCGGAAATCGCGGCGGGATCGGAGAGCGGCCGGGCGAGCCAGTCGCGCAGCGTCCGGCCGCCCGGGGGCGAGGCGGTCCGGTCGAGAACCCCAAGCAGCGTCGCCTTCCGCCGACCCGTGCCCGCGGCGGAGGCGCGTTGGCTCGCAAAGACCTCCAGGTTCTGCAAGGTTGTGGAATCCACGATCAGCCGGTCGCCCGGCTCGCGCACCGCGAGATGGCGGACGTGGGCGAGATCGTTCCTCTGCGTCTCCCGCCCGTAGGCGAGCGCCGCGGCGGCGGCGAGCACCGCGGGCTCCCCTTCGTCAAGACCGAATCCGCGCAGGCTAGCGGTGCCGAAATGCCGCGTCAGCAGCTCCGCCGCGCGGCGCGGATCGAACCGCCGATCACCGTCCAAAGGCGTGCGGCAGGGGCATTCCCGCTCCAGCTGATCGAGGATCGCCCGCGGCAGCGTCCCCTCTTCGAACAGCGCCTCGCGGGGAGCAAGCGTGGCGAGCTGCTCGACCGCCTCTTCGACCGAGGCGAAGCGGCGGATGAAGAAGGCGCCGGTCGAAACGTCGAGGAAGGCCGCGGCGCCCTGCTCGCCGGCCCAGGCGATCGAGGCGAGGTAGTTGTCCTCATTGCCGTGGAGCAGGTCGGGGGAGGAGATCGTCCCCGGCGTGACAATCCGGGTGACCTCGCGGCGTACCAGACCCTTGGCCTGCGCCGGATCTTCCACCTGATCGCAGATCGCGACGCGCAAACCCGCCGCGAGGAGCTTCGCGATATAGCTCTCGATCGCATGGTGCGGCACGCCGCACATCGGCGATTCGTTGGCGGTGCCGCGGTTCCTCGCGGTCAGCTGGACTTCGAGGATCGGCGCCGCGCGCACCGCATCGTCGTAAAAAAGCTCGAAGAAGTCGCCCATCCGGTAGAGCAGGATCTCTTCCGGATGCACCGCCTTGATCTCCAGGTACTGCCGGAGCATCGGGGTGAGGTTCGTCGCAATCGTCGCTGGGGGGGCGGAAGCGGTAGAGGCAGACACGGCGGGGAAGTATAGCGGGGCGGGTCCACCTATACTTCCCGAGCCCATGCTGGTTCTTGCGATCGATTCCGCTTCCCCTCGGGTCAGCGTCGCCCTCGGCGATCTCCAAGAGGACGTCCGCCTGCTCGCCGCCCGCGACGAGGTGGTCGAGCGGAGTTCCACCCGGCTCTTGCAGCTGATCCGCGAGGTGCTCGAAGAGGCGGGGCGGAAGCCCGGGGATCTAGAAGGTTTGCTCGCGCTTTCCGGCCCGGGGAGCTTCACCGGGCTGCGCATCGGCCTCGCCACCGTCTTTGGTTTACATCAGGCGTTGGGGATTCCGGCTGCGGCGTTGCCGACCCTGCGGGTTCTCGCGGCGTGTGCCCCCAAGGGGAGCAGGGCACTGGGCGCGGTCGACGCTCTACGCGGCGAGTGGACCGTGCAGCCATTCGAAGCGGGGGCTGCACCCATAGAGTTGGAACCCAGCGAGACGCTGGCACCCGAAGCGCTCGCCCGGTTTGTTCCGGCGGTCGTGGTCGGATTCGGGATCTCCGCCGTGGCATCCCGCCCCAATTGGCCCGCCGGGCTTGAAGCGATCGAGCCCGGACCGCTCGCGCCGGTCGCGCTCCGGCTCGCCTGGGCGGAGCCGCCCGTCTGGGACGCCCTCGCGCTCACCCGGCCGCTCTATGCCCGGCCGCCCGCAGCGACCCTGCCGAAACCTCGGGCCGGTATCGCCGTCTCTCCCGCCGCCCGGGAAACCGCCGATTGAACGAGATCGCGATCCGCCCGGCGACCGACGACGACCTCGCGGCGATCCTGGCGCTCGAAGAAGAGGGGTTTCCCGATCCCTGGGCGCTCGAAACGCTCGCCGCCGAGCTGCGCTTCCCGGGCTCGTTCGTGCTCGTGGCGATCCCTCCCGGCGGTTCGGCCCTCGGCTACGCCTCGTTCCGGACCGTCGCCGACGAGGCCGAGCTGCTCCGTCTTTCGGTCGGTTCGGCGGCCCGACGGCACGGCCTGGGACGCCGCCTGCTCGAAACCGGGTTCGTCGAGCTCGCCGTCCGGTCGCTCGCGAGCTGTTTTCTCGAAGTCCGGGCCGACAACGTCCAAGCGATCGCACTCTATGAGCGGGTCGGTTTCCGCCTCGCCGGTGAGCGCAAGGGGTACTACCGGGACGGCTCGGACGCCTTGGTCTACGCCCGGGCGATTTGACCCTTCCCCCTCTCTTGAAGCCCCAGAAATCGGGTGCTATCCTGCCGTCATCAACCTTCTCGCAATGCAAGGCTCAAGGCACTCTTCACCCCCGGCTCTCCATCCGGATCCGTGGCGACGAGCTGCCGCTGATGCATTTTTCGCCCCGCAGCACGATCCCTCCCGTCCGATCCTGGCCCCCGGCCCTCCCGGCCGAGCGGGCGTCATCCACCCATCTCTAGGAGGAAAACCACCATGCCCCAGACCGACGCCTTGAGAGAGGAGCTGCTGCAGACGGACGACGAGTTCCGCCGCCTCCACGACGAGCACCAGGCGGCCGAGAAGAGGCTCGAGGAGCTGTACCACCTTACCCTCCCCTCCCAAGACGACGAGATCGAAGAGAAAAAGATCAAGCTCCACAAGCTGGCGCTCAAGGACCGGATGGAACATCGCCTCCGCGAGCATCGCGAGAGCCTCGTCACGGTCTAGAAACGCCCCCGGGAGACCTGGATGGCGTTGCCCGAGGTCGCAGAGACCTCCGAGCCGGCCCTGTCGCGAAAAGCCCGGTTCGTTTAAAGTTGCGCCTCCCCGGGTCTCCTGTGGTTTCTAGGGCCCTTGCCGGCCCTGTCACTTCTCACGAATCGGATCGAGATCGAAAATACATGAGCTTCGCGCGAGAAGGCTGGCCCTTCGTCCTCCCGTTTCTGTTCCTCGGCGGATTATTGCTTCTACTGAGATATCCGATCACCGCCGCGGGTTTCCTCGTGCTGGCCTTTCTCGTCCTGCTGTTCTTTCGCGATCCCTCGCGCCATTTCGAAGGCCCGGGCGACGTGATCCTCGCCGCCGCCGACGGCAAGGTGATGAAGATCGATCTGATCGAGGCGCCGGAGATCGGCCCCGGGCGTTTCCACCGCATCGCGACGTTTCTCTCGGTATTCGATGTCCACGTCCAGAAGGTGCCGACGGCGGGCGAGGTGGTCAAATCGACGCTCACCCGGGGCAAGATGGTCCCCGCCTATCGATTGGATGCGGATCTGAAGAACGAGAACCACCTCTCGGTGCTCAAGCGCCCGAACGGCGACCTGGTGGGCGTGCGCCAGATCACCGGCCTGGTCGCCCGCCGCATCGTCTGTTATTTGAAACCGGGAGAGCGGGTCCATCGCGGCCAGGCGCTCGGGTTGATCAAGTTCGGCTCGCGCGTCGATCTGCTGGTCCCCGAGAGCTACGAGGTCAAGGTCCGGGTGGGCGATCGGATGAAGAACGGCGAAACCGCCGCCGCCGTCCCCGCGGCCCCGGCAGACACCGTCGGAGCGAACCCATGAGCGGCCCCCCGACACGGATGGGAAACGACGCGCCTTCCCTCGCGCCGGCACCGGCTTCGCGCCGCGGCGCCCGCTTGCGCCGGGGCGCCTACCTGCTGCCCAGCCTATTTACGATCGGCAACATCGTGATGGGTTTCTACGCCGTGATCTCCGGCCTGCGCGGTGAATTCGGCAAGGCGGCGGCGCTGGTTTTCATCGCCGGTGTGCTCGACGCCTTCGACGGCCGGATCGCCCGGGCGTTCGGCGCGGAGAGCGATTTCGGCAAGGAGTACGACTCGCTCGCCGACGTGCTCACCTTCGGCGCGGCGCCCGCCCTGCTCACCTATCGCTGGGGAATCGAAGCGCTTTCGCCGCGCGACGCCTGGCTCATCCCGCTGTTTTACCTGGTCTGCACGGCGACCCGCCTCGCGCGGTTCAACGTCCAGCACAAAATCGTCGACCCTCGCTATTTCGTCGGCCTGCCTGCCCCGGCCGCCGCGGGAACGATCTGCTCGATCCTCTTCTTCGTGCCGGATTTGAACCCCGACTACCAGCGTCCGCTCCAGTGGATCACCGCGGCCGCCCTGGTGGTGATCGGCCTGCTGATGGTCTCGACGTTTCGCTACCGCAGCTTCAAGGCGGTCGGCAAAGGCAAGCGGTGGAGCTATCGCGCGGTGGTGCCGATCGCAGCGATCATGCTCACCATCGTCTACCTGCCGCGCGCAGTCTTCTTGGCGATCGCAATCCTCTACGTCAGCTCCGGGCCGCTCGCTTCGCTCTCCGGGCGTCTTTGGCCGAAGCGGGAGACGCCGCCCAATGAGCCGGCTCCTCCCCCGGCCGCAGCTCCGGGCACTTCAGGCGAGGGCACCTCGTCGTGAGCAAATACGCGATCCTCCATCCCGCGACCCTAGTAGGTAAGGAGCTGCGCGAGCGGCTCAGCCAACGGCCGGCTTTCGCGGAGCGCGACCCGCTGCTGCTTTCGACCGACGAGGAAGAGGTCGGCAACCTGACCGACGTGGCGGGCGCCGCGGCGTTCGTCGGCCGTTGGCAGGAGGGGGAGCTGGACACCTCTCCGCTGGCGTTCTTCTGCGGTACCGCCAAAGAGACCCAGGAGGTCCTGAAACACCGGCCGAGCACGACCACGGCGATCGTCCTTGCGCCCGATGCGGCGGCCGGATCGGGGCGCACCGTCGTTTCGGGCGTCAATTCCGTGGCGCTCAAACCGGGCTCGGTCTATCTCTCGCCCCACCCGGCGGTGATCCTGCTCGCCCATCTGCTCCAGCCACTGCGGGCCTTCGGCGTCGAAGAAGCCGTCGCGACCGTGATTCAACCCGCCTCGATGTACGGCGAGCCGGGTCTCGAAGAGCTGTTCGAGGACACGCGGCGGATCTACACCCTCGGCAGCCGGAAGAAGACCCCCGTCTTCGGTCAGCAGTTGGCGTTCAACCTGCTCCCCGCGCGGCACGAGCCGGACCTGCTCGCGGCCCAGCTCGGCGAAGTGCTCGCTGGCGAACCGCCCGTGGCGCTCGAAATCGTCCAAGGGGGCATACTTCACAGCGTGTCGGTGAGCCTCTGGGTGCGCATGGCGAACGATCCGGGCGGCCCGACGCTGCGCAAAGCGCTCGGCCGGCACCCCCACCTGGTGCTCTCCGACAACCCCAAGCTGCTCGGACCGATCGACGCCTCCGGCGAAACCGACATCCTGGTCGGCAACGTCCGCCGCGACGCCGGACCGGCGGGCGGTACCTGGATCTGGGCGGTGATGGACAATCTCACCCGCGGCGGCGTGATCAACGCGCTGGAAATCGCCGAAGCCGTGCTGGAGCCGCAGACCCCTCCCAACTGAAGCTGAACCGTGGATGGCATAATGCTCCAACCCATGCTCCAACTCCGATTTTGCAGAAATCTCGGCGCTCTCCTGCTCGTTTCTTCGCTCGCCGCTCTTCCCCTTTCCGCGCAAGACGACGACCGCGCGGCCTGTGGTCAAATCGAGAAGTGGAAGCCCGGCCCCGAAGCCGTCGCATCGCCCGGGGACGCGAACCTGTTCCAGTCCGAAACGCTCTCCTGCACCGACTACCTCTACGGCATCAACGGCCAGACGAAGAATTTCGATCTGGCCCGGCGCTGCCTCCTCACCCGGGGCGACTTCCCCCAGTTTCTCGCGATGATCTTCGCGAACGGCTGGGGCGTCCGCCGGGATTACGACGCGGCGACGTACTTTCTCTGCAAGGCGGAAGAGGGGGTCGCTCCGGCGGAGGTGACCGGCATGCTGGAGCACCTCGCCGGCATGCGCACCGCGAAAACACCGGAGGATCTCGACTACTGCAAGGAGCTCACGAGCGGCTTCGGCATGACCGTCTGTCAGCAGCTCGACAACGACCGCGCCGCCCCGGCGCTCGAAGCGCGGATCGCGGCGGTCGAGAAGATCCTAGATCCGGAAGGGAAAAAAGCGCTCGCCGCCCTACGGAAAGCCGCCGACGCCTTCGCCGAAGCGGACGCCCTGCGCATCGCCGAAGTCAACCGGGGGGGCACGATCTACCCTTCGGTCGTCTCCGGAGCCACACAGGAGATCTCGACGGCGTTCGTCGTCACGCTCGAAAGCTTCGCCAAAACGAGGGCGAAAGCAGCGGATGAAACCACCGCGAAAACCGCCGACGACCGGCTCAACCAGGCGTTCGGCAAGGCGCGCCAGGCGTTCGAAAAGTGCGACTACTGCCAGGAGACCGAGAAGATCCGTCACGAAGAACTGCGCGACGCCCAACGCGCCTGGATCGTCTTTCGCGACGCCTGGAAGACCCTCTACCAAGCCCGCTGGAAAGGCGCCGCCCCAGCCGCCGCGCTCGATCGCGAGATCGCGACGGCGCTCTCCGTCGTACGGACCGAAGAGCTGCTCGCGATCGGGAAGGAAGAGGACGGGTAGGGCGCGGCTTCGGCTACAGCCCTTTGACCCGCACCGCCACCAGAAGCAGGCCGAAGCCGATGATCCAAGACCAGAGCGCGACGTTCGCGGGAATCGGCCCGGGGCCGAAGTGGCCGACCAAGGCGATCACGTAGAGGACGAGGCAGATAAAAAAGGTGATGTTCTTCGGGGCATTGCCAGTCTGTGCGGCCATGATGCGGGCCCTCCTCGGGTGAGAGATTCAAACGGAGCACGGCTCCCTCTCCACCACCACCGGAGAGACGGTGCCCTGCGGGCTAAAGAAGGAAAAGGCTCGCGGAGCCTAGAGGGGGAGAGCGCTGCTGTCAACGACGCAGAGCGGCAAAGAAATCCGACTTGCGCCGCCTTGCGGCAATTCACTACGGTTTCTCGGCAAGCAGAAGGCCGAAGCCGAGCAATTCCTTCCATGAGTTCCCAAGGAACGGAGAGAAGTTCACTCAATTCAGGGCCGTCAGAGATCCTTCAGTGGTCCTACAAACAACTGGTCAAAGAGTTCTCGGCCAAAATGTTCTTCGTTCCGCCCGCCCTACAACGCCTCTGCCACTTCCGTCCAGAACACCGCCAGGTACAACCTGCCCAGAATCAGCTCACATCGCGGTTCGTCGGGCAGCTCCGCGTAGTCCTCGGCCCGGTAGGGACCGAGGCCGATAGGCAGAAAGCTCGGTGGCGGGTCGAAAAGGGCAACGGACATGCCGAAAGTATATGCCTCCGAGGGCGCGAGCGTCCCTTCGACTTCGCATAGCTCGCCGTAGGCGGCATTTTCCTGGGCTCGCCAGGCTCCAGCCTGGTCGCCTTTGGGTTCGTTCGCCGGAGCCCTGCCTTCCTTCGAAAAAGCGCCAGGCTGGAGCCTGGCGAGCCCAGGGGGACTGCCTCAGGTGGTACCGTTCACCTGCCACGAGTTCCGGAGAACCTTGATGCCCACGGCCCCCTTAACCCCGACCGCAACCGCCAACGCCGAAGTCCTTCGCCTTGGTGATCGTTCGTTCATTCAGCTCGAAGCGCCGAGCTTTGCGGCTCTGTCCCTTTCCGAAAAGCTGGTCGTCTGGCATCTGGTGCGGGCGGCGGTGCAGCTCGATCCGATCTATTACGACCAGATGGCGGCCTATGGCCTCTCCGCCAAGCGCCTGCTCGGGGCGTTGGTCGAAATGCCGGAGCGGCTGCCGCAGGCGTTCAAGCGACCGATTCTCGATTACGCGAAGCTGTACTTCGCCAACGGCGGAAACCGGAACGACTCGACGGGACGGAAGTTTTTGCCCGACCTAACTGCCGCCGATCTCGCCTATGCGGCGAACCACGCGCGGGCGATGGGGGCGGCGCTCGGAACCGGTGCGGAGCTGGACTCCCGGCTCGCCGAGTTGGAAGCTCCCCTGTTCGATCCAACCTTCGCCGCGATGCTGACCGAGAAGAACCCGCCCGCAGGGCTCGATCGGCTGGAAGCCTCCGCCACCAATCTGTATTCCGGCGTGCGGCTTGCCGATCTCGACGGCTTTGCGGAGCGCTATCCGCTCAACTCCCGGCTGGTGAAGCGCGACGGCCGTCTGGTTGAAGAGGTCTATCGCGCCGGGACTCCCGACGGCCGCATCCCTCCTGGGCTCTACGCCAAGGAGCTGGCCGCCGCGAATCGCGAGCTGCGCGCCGCAGCGGAGCGGGCTCCCGCCGCCCAAGCCGCCGCCCTTCGTGCGCTCGCCCATTTCTTCGAGACCGGGGCGCCGGAGGACTGGCTCGCCTACAACACGCTCTGGCTGGAAAGCGACGGCGAAGTAGATTTCGCCGCCGGCTTCATTGAGGTCTACCGCGACGCCCGGGGCGCCAAGGGTTCGGCGCAGATGATGGTGGCCGTGCGCGACCGGCAGCTCGATCCGCTGATGCGCGGGATCGCCGCGAACGCGCTCTATTTCGAACACCGGATGCCGTGGGACGACCGGTGGAAGAAACTCGACGTGATCGCGCCGGTCGGCAAAGCGATGGAAACGATCGTCGCGACCGGCGATTTTCATGCCTCGGCGATCGGCGTCAACCTGCCGAACGAAGAGGAGCTGCGCGCGACCCGCGGCTCGAAGAGCATGTTGTTTTCCTCGTCGATGGCGGCGATCGGCAGCGTCCGAGGCAGCGCGGTCGCCGAGGAGTTTTCGCCCGAGCCCGAGCAGGTGGAGGCGTTTGCCCGCTGGGGCAAGATCTCCCACGAGCTACACGTGGCGCTGCACGAAATCCTTGGCCACGGCTCCGGAAGGTGCGACATTGAGGGCGATCCGAGCGTCCACCTGGCCGAGGTCTATTCGACGCTTGAAGAGACGCGCGCCGATCTGGTCGCCTACTGGCACTGCTTCGATCCGAAGCTCGCCGAGCTGGGCGTGGACGACGTGGAACAGGTCGGCCGCGAGGCCTATCGCCAGCTCGCCCGGTTGGGTTTGAGCACGCTCAACCGCTATCCGGAAGGGGACACGATCGAAGAGGACCACGACCGCAATCGCCAGTTGATCGTGAGTTATCTCATCGAGCAGGGCGCGTTCGTCCGGTTCGAGCGGAACGGCCACTGGTATATCGACATCAAGGATTTCCCCGCCGCCCGCGCCGCGGTCGGCCGGTTGCTTTCCGAAGTCATGCGGATCAAGGCGACCGGCGACGTCGAAGCGGGCCGCCGGTTGGTGGAACGCTACGCGATCCGCTTCGACCCCGCGGTTCGCGACGACGTGATCGGCCGCTATCGGCGGCTCAAAATCCCGACCTATTTTTCCGGCGTCTACGCCGAACTCACGCCCGTTCGGAACGCCTCGGGCGAAATCGTGGATGTCGAAATGGGCTACCCCCGCGATCCGCTGGCCCAACAATTGGGTTTCGCCCGCGAAAACGGGACTTTGGGGTTTTAGTCGCCTACACCGGCAGGCTGTGCTCGTACGGACAGCTGCCCGGCGCGCAATGGGTGAGGCCGCGCGACTGATATTTCGTGTAGCCGTCCGGAAAAATCGTCGCCACCGTCGGGAAGCGCTCCGCGAGCCGTCGGGCCGCGAGATAGTTCGCTCCCGCCGAAACCCCGACGCAGAAGCCGTGGCGCGAGCGGATGTCCTGGGCGGCGGCGAGCGCGTCGGCGGTCGAGACGCAGATCACTTCGTCGATCAGCGGATGGACCCCACCTCGACCGTCGCTCGCCAGCGCCGGGATGAATCCGTCGCCGATTCCCGAGATGCCGTGCGCACCGGGCGCGCCGCCGCTCATCACCGCCGATTCCACCGGCTCGACCGCGACGATCCAGACCCGCGGGAATTCCTGCCGCAACCGACGCCCGACTCCGATCACCGTTCCCCCGGTCCCAACTCCCGCGACGAACGCATCGATTCGCCGGCCGGCGGCCTGGCGAACCAGCTCCTCCCCGGTCGTCTTCTCGTGACACTCGGCGTTCAGGGGGTTCGAGAACTGATCCGGGTTGAACCAGCCATGCTCCGCGGCGAGCCGGTCGCGGATCGCGGCGGCCTCCGTGAAGCTCCCCGACGCCGAGCAGAGGATCAACTCGGCGCCGAGCGCGCGGATCATTTCCTTCCGCTCTTCCGTCATGTCCTCGGGCATCACGATGGTGACCGGATACCCTTTCTCGCGCGCGAAGTAGGAGAACGCGATGCCGGTATTGCCGCTGGTCGCCTCGACGATTCGCATCCCCGGGCGCAGCAGGCCGCGCCGTTCGCTCTCTTCCAGGATGTAGCGGCCGATGCGGTCCTTGATCGAACCGCAGGGGTTTGCGCATTCGAGCTTGGCGAGGATGCCATCTACCTCCACCAGGGGCGTCTCGCCGACCGTCGAGGGGAAGAGTGGCAGTGGCGAGACGACGGCGGAGGATGAATTTTCGGAGCGTTCCATACTCGAAGAATAGGCGGCGGCGTTGCGGATTCCACCACCCGTTGGGGGAGGAAGGGTGTACCCGCGGGAAGAAACTCCCACGGGTGCGCAACGGCCTTCTCCCTACTGATAAACGCAGTACGCCGGCTGGGTGACGCAACGGCCCTGGCAATACGACACGCAGGCGCTGCAGCTATAGGTCACGGGAACGCACTGCGCCAACGTGTCGGCGGCCCCAACGGCGGTCGTCTTCTCGGCAGTCAACGGTTGGACGGTTTCCCGGGTCAGCGTCAGCTTCCGAAGCTTCTTGCGCATAGAACTCTCCCCGACGGATGCCGAATCGGGATTGACGCGGCATGGCTTGGAGAAGCCTTCCATCATCGATCAAGCTCTCGAGAGGCTTCCCTGCCTGGAAGTGTGCGAGAACAGGGCACCGTCGGGACAGGCCCTCGGCCGTACCGCGCGCCCCCTGGAACATCGAAGGTCCGCCGGGGGTTCACCTGTGCGGAGGTCACACGATGCAGAGTCGTTCGAAGGGAAAGGCAATCCTCATGGTTTGGGCGGCCCTCGGTTGGGTCGTCGGGAGGCCGGCGATGGCAATTGAAGAACCGAAGTTTTCTCAGGTCGAAAAATCAGGGGACTTCGAGGTCCGCGCCTATGCCCCATACCTGGTGGCGGAGACACTCGTTGGCGGCGAGTTCGGTGCGGCGGGAAACGAGGGTTTTCGGCGCCTCGCGAGCTACATCTTCGGCGGCAACCGAGGAAAGCAGAAGATCGCGATGACGGCCCCTGTGGGACAGCAACCGGCGCCCAAAGGGGAGAAGATTGCGATGACCGCGCCCGTGGGCCAAGAGCGCCAGGGTGACGAGTGGCGTGTCACCTTCGCGCTGCCGGCGAAAATCACGCTGGAAAACGCACCGCTTCCCAACGATGCGCGCGTCACCCTGCGCCGGGTTGCCGCGCGCAAAATGGCGAGCCTCGGTTTCTCAGGCACCTGGTCGACCGAACGCTTCGCAGAAAAGAAGACGGAGCTCTTACGGCTCTGTACCTCCAAAGGGCTGAAACCCCGCGGCGAGGTCCAATACGCTCGCTACGACCCGCCGTGGACGCCCTGGTTTCTCCGCCGCAACGAGGTGCTGGTGGAGGTGGAAAAACTCTAGCCGGTGTCTGGCACCGATTTCAGGAGTGCATCACCTCTTGACTTGGACATCTCAGACAGGCAAAATGGACATCTCGAACGGAGGTGCTCTATGAGCTGGAGCGTTGCCCAAGCCAAACAGCAGATCTCGCGCCTCGTCAAAGAGGCCAAGCTGGAGCCTCAATGGATCAGCAACCGGGGGCGCATGGTGGCGGCGGTTCTAGGGGCCGATGAGGCCCGGGAGTATCTAGCTTGGCGGCAGGGTCAAGGCAGAAAAAGCCTCGCCGATCGGTTTCGCGACCTCCGCAGCCTGTGCGAGCATGAGGGCTACACGCTAGAGATCCCGCCGCGTTCCGACCGGCAAAATCCGTTCGCCAGTGAAGACAACGGCTAAGACGACGGTTCTCTGTGACACGAATGTCCTGTCGGAACTCTCGCGGCTTCGGCCCGACCCCGCGGTTCTGGCCTGGATCGAAACGGTCGAACGGATTGCGATCAGCGTCGTCACGGTCGAAGAGATCGCCTACGGCCTGGGCTGGAAGCCCAACCCACGGATTCGCTCTTGGTGGAACGCGTTCCTGTCTTCCGACTGCGAAATTCTGGACCTGAACGCCGAGATCGCGCGCCGTGCCGGAGACCTCCGAGGCACGCTCGCCCAGGAGGGACGCACCCGCACGCAGGCCGACATGCTGATCGCGTCCACGGCCATCCTCCACGACCTGCCGCTCGCGACCCGGAATGTGAAGGACTTCACCGGCTGTGGAGCGCGGATCATCGACCCGTGGAAAGGACCGATGCCATTCGAGCGAGAGCCTGAGCCTTCTCGCAAGCCACGAACCCTCCGCTCGAAGCGTTGACCGCAAACTCAAGTTTGCACCACTCAACCGAGAATTCGCTAAGATCGCCTTCGCTTGAGATCTTCGAATCCCCCTTCCGACCCGGAGCTGATCGTCGCCGAGATCGCGCGCGACCCGGCGCAGGTGCTCACCCGGTTTCTGCCGCTGATCGGGCGGATCACCGCTTGGGTGGGCCGGCGCCAGGGGCTTCCCTCCCAGGAAGTGGAGGAGCTGGAGGGCCAAGTGCACCTACGGCTGATCGAGAACGACTATGCCCGGTTGCGCGCCTACGAGGGGCGGTCGAGCTTCGAAACCTACCTGTCGGTCTGCATCCAGCGTTTGGCGAGCGACCTGCGGGACAAGGCGCTGGGTAGCTGGGAGCCTTCCGCCGAAGCGCGGAGGATCGGGCCGCACGCCGTCCGGCTTGAAACGCTGTGGGTCCGCGACGGCCTGACCCTCGACGAATGCGAGCGGACGCTCGCGCCGCTCTTTCCCGCGCTTTCCCGCGCGGAGGTCGAGGAGATCGCCGTTCGACTCCCCGTCCGAGCGCGACGACGCCAGGAAGGGGATGACGGACTGGATCTTCGCCCGGCGCCCACTCCGGCCCCGGACCAGCAGCTGGTAGAGCGGGAAGGCTTCGCAGCCCGGCGGGAGGTACTGGCTGTACTCAGCGAGGAGCGGGCGAAGCTTTCGGCGGAAGACCGGCTGCTGGTCAGCCTGCGCATCGATAGCGGCTTCAAAATCTCCGAGATCGCCCGGCAATGCTCGCCGAGCCTGGGAATTGATCAGAAGGCGCTCTATCCTCGCTTCGAGAAGATTTTCGCGACTTTGAAGCGGAGGCTTGGCGAGCGCGGCATCCGCCCCGAAGACGCCCTGGCCGCCTTGCGTCTCGGCGGTCGGGACGAGGAGGAACTGTCGTGAATTGTCATAAATCTTCCCGACAGCCACGGAACTTCCCCGATTACGTCCGTCCAATTCCAACGAGCCCGATGCACTCCAAGATGCAGGAGCCACTCGTTCGCCCTCGGGGGATCCATCGTTGAATAGCTTTCCACCCTTCGCCGCCAACACCAATGAGAGCGACCATCCGGCGCTCGAATCGATCGCCGCCTATCTCGACGGCCGCCTGCCCGAGGCCGAGCGCTCAGCTCTCACCGCCCACCTCGACTCTTGCGCCGCCTGCTACGAAATCTACACAGAGTCGCTGCGGTTCCAGAAAGAGGAGCGATTAGAGGCACCGAAAAGCATTCTCCCCTTCGAACGCCGGAAGACGGCCTGGATTCCGGCTCGAATCGTTCGCACCCTCAGCCTCCCCTTGGCCGCTCTGCTTCTGGTAGGGGTAGGCGTTGCGGTTTGGCACCAGCTCCATCTGCCCCTCGAACCCAGGAGCATCGACAGCCTTACGGCATCGCTTGAAAATCCAGGTCCGCTCACTAAGAAACTCGATCCGTTCGACCGTCCGCGCGGCGGCGGCGACGAGCCAACCGGCAACCCTCCGATCGTTGCATTCCACTCCGGTGCGACCCTCGTCGACCTCCGAGTCGCGATTGCAGCCAACGATGCGGAAAAGATCAGCGACCTCGCGGGGAACCTCCGCGTGCTCTTCCACTACATCGACTTTACGTCGGATCAGGATAGGAGCGCGATTGAAGCCGCCGTAGCGCATCTCGAAACCGAAAACACTCCGGATCGCAAGCGCCGGCTTACTGATTTCGGATCTCTCGAAACAATTTTTCGGGTCAACAACGAGGAAATGGCACCACATTTCGTTCTGGGCGCGTGGACTGAGGCCGGCCGCCTCGCAACCTACGGCGGGCGAACTGGATTCTTTGACAACTCCGACAATCGCAAGTCCCTCCGTTGGTTCCGCCGCCATCTACCGGCACCGGTGCAGCCGCAGGTGAAAGATGCGCTCGAAAAGATCGACGACGCCTGGCCGGCTGGAGCGCTTGGCCAAGTCAAGCAGAAGTCCTTATTTGCCGACTTCAATCAGGTGATCGATTCCTACGACGTTCCGATCGTCACCGGCGACTGAACTGCCGCGTTTCCGGCCCGCGCGGCCAGATCCTCCAAACCGCGCACCACCTCCGCTCGGCGTGCGCGCAGCTCCCGCTTCAAGTCGCGCCGGGTTCGCAGCACGAAAAACGCCCGCGCCTCGCGCAGGAAGCGGGAGCCCCCTTCGAGAAAGCGCAGCGCGCTCCAGCCGGCAACCGGCGCCGCGGCCCCTACCGCGAGGGCGACCACCGCTCCCCAACGCCACCCCGCGAAAGCAGCTTCGAGCCCCCAGCAGAGGGGATAGAGGACAACCGAGCCGAGAAGTTTATAGGTCGCCTCCTGATCCGCGGCTTTTCGGCCCTCCCGATGGGCGATCCAGCCGACCACCTGATAGGGCACGACGTTCAGCAGGATGCCGACCACGGCAAACGGCAGGTGGACCAGCAATCGCCCGATCGACCCGAAGACGAAGCGGACCGCGGGCGAGGCAGGATAGTCGGTCGCCACCTGCGCATCCGACAGGCGACAGACCGAAAGCAGCCGGTCGTAGCGCCGCACCGTTTCGGCCACCGCGGCAAGCCGTTCGGGCTCGCGGGTCGAAAGCTCGCGATATCCCGCGGCAAACGTGCGGCGGAGCGGCACCTCTTCGTCGAGCGGCCGGCCGCGCGGAGGATCTCCCGCCGCGGGGCGCGCCCAGACCTCCGCGGCACGGGCGATCAGGCGAGCCTCTTCCCACGACGGCAGGCTGAGCGTCACGGAGCGCAGCGCATCGTCGATCCGTTGGGTCAAGGCATAGACCGCGTCTCGATTTTCGCCGCCAGCCGAAAGGTAGGAGGCCACCTCGGTCGCGGGATCGACCGACTCCCCCACCATCACGAAGGCGCGCGAGCGGAACTTGTGCTTGCGGTCGAAATGGAGCCCGACCGGCACGATCCGCACGCCCAAGCCCGGCGTCTGCCGCTCCGCTTCGAGCAGAATCCGCGCGGCCCCCGTCTTGAGCGGCTGCAAGGCCGGCTCGTTGTGGCTTTTCCCCTCGGGAAAGAGGGCGAGCGCCCCGCCCTGCGCCAACAGATCATAGGCTTTAGCGAACGCCTCGTCGTTGGCGCTCCGCCGACTCGCGGGGTCGGCCTGGCTCCCTTCCACGTCCTGTTGGCGCACCACGGGGATCACCCCCGCCATCGAGAGGAACGGCCGCAACAGCGGGATCTTCCAGAGCGTGTTCTTGCCCAGGAAGCGCGGATAGACCGGCAGCGGCCCGAGGATCAGCGCCGGATCGATCAGGCCGTTGACGTGGTTGGCGACCAGAAGCAACGGCCGATCGCGCGGAATCTTCTCCGCTCCGGCCACGTCGACGCTGCGAAAAAAAATCCCGAGCAGCCACCGCGAGAACGCAGCGACCCGGTCAGGCCTGGGCTGCATTCACGGTTTCTTTCTCCGCATGCCACGCGGCGACCGCGGCACGGCCGCGCGCTTCCGAAACGAACTGCATGCCGACCAGCCCGAGCAGGAAGAACGCCGCGGTCGAAAGCATTGCCGTCCTTTGCGAGCCGGTTGCCACCGAGATCTGTCCGAACAGGAAGGGACCAATCATGTAGGCGCTCTTGCCCGCCAGGCCCCAGAAGCCGAAAAACTCGCCGCTCTTTTCGACCGGAGCGAACAGCCCGACGAGACCGCGCGACGCCGACTGGAGCGAACCGATGCCCGCTCCGGAGAGCATGGCGACCGCCCAGAACAGCTGCTTGCCCGTAAGTCCCGCGAGAACGACTCCCGGCCCTCCGCCGCAGGCCCAAGAACCCAGGCAGACGATCACCCACAGGACGAGGGTGAGACGGATCGTTGTCGTCGCTCCCAGACGATCCTGAATGAACCCAAAGAGGAAGGCGCCAGCGGCAGCCGAAAGCTGCAGCAGGATGAACAGCACGATCAGCTCATCGGAGGTGAAGCCGAGCGTCCGTTCGGCATAAATGCCGGCGAAGGCAAAGACCGACGAGAGGCCACAGGAGTAGACGAAAAACACGGTCAGAAATCGGCCCAGCTCGGAAAAACGCCGAATCGACCGCGCCGTCTCGGCGACACGCCCAAACCCGGCGCGCACATAAGACCCAAGCGATCCCGGCCCACGCGGTGCCCGCTCTTTGAGAAACATAAACGTCGGCACAGCGGCAATAAGAAAAAACGCGGCGGTGGCAAGCCAGGCGAGGCGTAAGTCCGCGAGGTTCGATAGCACGAACCCGCCCTTGAGCAGCGGTCGAACCAAGAGCAAAGAGCCAAGCCCCCCGAAGTAGCCGAGCCCCCAACCGAGGCCGGAGACCTTGCCGATGTTGTCCGGTCGCGAGATCTCGGGCAGGAACGCCGCGGTCAGGTTCTCTCCGAACGAGAAGCCGACAAACGAGAGAACGAAAAGGACGAGCCCAAGCGCCACGTGCCCCGGGGTGACGAACCAGAGCAGCGCCGTCCCCACGACGCAGGTCGCATAGGTCACGAACAGAAACGGCTTCTTCCGCCCGGAGTCGTCGGCCACCGCTCCGACGATCGGCGAGAGCAGCAGGACGAAGAGGTTGGCGAGCGCGATAGCGTTCCCCCACAGTGCATCGCCCTGGCCGGCCGGCGCGATCAGCTTCGAGAAGAAGACGCCGTACGCCACCGTGACGATGATCGTCGTATAGCTCGAATTGGCGAAATCGAACATCGCCCAGCTAATGATCTCGCGCGGTCGGACCGGAGAAACCTCTCGGGGGGTTGGCATCGGCGGATACTATCCTCGAAGACGGCTGCCTGCTCCGTCCCGAAGCAGGGATCAGGGTATGGCTTCGAGCGCCAAGATTCGCGGGTTGCCGTCCGGCCGAGTTTCGTCGTTCATGGCCCTTCCAGGGTTCACTCCCTATCGTACCGCCGTTGACGACGGCGGCCCTTGCCCCCTACGCTCTCTCGGCTTTCTGGGGGAGCATCGGCATGGGCAAAGGTCGGCTCGAAGCGTTCAGCGATGGTGTGATCGCCATCATTATTACGATCATGGTGCTGGAGCTAAAGGTGCCGCACGGCGCGGATTGGACGGCGCTCGCGAAGCTCGCCCCGATCTTTTTGAGTTACGTGCTGAGCTTCGTCTACGTCGGCATCTATTGGAACAACCATCACCATCTGTTCCAGGCCGTCCACAAGGTCAACGGCCGCATCTTGTGGGCGAACCTGCACCTTCTGTTCTGGTTGTCGCTTACGCCGTTCGTCACTGGCTGGATGGGCGAGAACCATTTCGCGCCGCTCCCGGTCGCCCTTTACGGCGGCAACCTGTTGATGGCCGCCATCAGCTACACGATTTTGGTGCGTGCCTTGCTTGCCCACCATGGTCCGGACTCGACCCTCGCCCGGGCGATCGGCAGGGACTTCAAGGGGTATCTCTCGCTCGCGCTCTATCTCGTCGCGATCCCGCTTTCGTTCGTCAACCCGTGGATCGGCGTCTCGCTCTACGCCCTGGTCGCTATCATCTGGTTCATCCCCGATCGGCGGATCGAGAAACAGATTGCGGAGTAGAAGAGCCGGTCGCTTCGTTGCTTCTGCACCGTTTACGGTTTCGCCGCTTTCATCGAGCTTCGCGTCGCATCAACCGCCGGCCGCGAGCCCTCCGCCCAATGCCGCCCGGTTCAAAGCCTCGCGGATTTCCGGAAGCAGACTTTCCCCCAAGCTCACCCACTCCTGGGCCAGCTCTTCGGCGATCGGGGTCGTGCCGTCGGCGGCGGCCAGGTGGGCGCGGAGAGCGATTGCGCTCTGGGTCGCCGCATCGCCTTGGCCCAGGAGCAGCGCGGCCGGAGAGGCGAGCGGAAACGGGCCTTCCTCCGGCACCTCGGCCCCTGCCAAGTGGGGATCTCCTCTTCGTCCGTGCTGTGCCACCCTTGCGAGGCGGGCGGGCGGTCGATCACTTTTCGAGCACGGGCTCCCCGCGGTTTCTTCCGAACGGTGCTTTCTTTCATCGTGACGCGATCCTACCGCGCCAAGTCGAACCTTGGCTGTGTCGGAAACCCCAGAACGTCCCCGTTGCCTTTCCGTGGCACTCGCGGTAGAACGCTCGGCCATGCCCTTTCCCGCCACCCGCCTCCGCCGCTTCCGTCGGACCCCGACGCTTCGCCGCCTGGTTCGTGAGACCCGGTTGTCCGCCGACGACTTCGTCCTGCCCCTTTTCGTCTGTCCCGGCGAGGGTGTTCGCCACCCCGTGGGCTCGATGCCCGGGGTGTTTCGCGAATCTGTGGACGCCCTCGTCGAGACCTGCCACGCCGCTTGGGACGAAGGAATTCGGGCGATCATCCTGTTCGGCATCCCGGAGGAGAAAGATCCGATCGGCAGCAGCTCGTGGAGCGACGACGGCATCGTCCAGCAGGCGTTTCGGGCGTTGCGTACCGCGCTGCCCGATCTGGTCCTGATCGCCGATGTCTGTTTCTGCGAGTACACCGACCACGGCCACTGCGGGGTGCTTGAGGGCGATCAGGTCGCGAACGACGAAACGGTGGCGAACCTGGCGCTTCAAGCGGTGTCGCTCGCTAAAGCTGGGGCCGATGTGATCGCCCCGTCCGACATGATGGACGGCCGGGTCGGCGCGATCCGGCGGGCGCTCGATGAGGCGGGGTTCTGCGACGTGGCGATCCTCGCCTATGCGGTGAAATTCGCGAGCGGCTTTTACGGTCCGTTCCGCGAAGCCGCCGGCTCCACGCCCTCGTTCGGTGACCGGCGCGGCTATCAAATGAACCCGGCCAACGGCCGCGAGGCGATGCGCGAAGCGGCGCTCGATGTCGAAGAGGGGGCGGACGCGCTGATGGTCAAACCCGCACTCCCCTACCTCGACATCCTCTCCGAGCTGCGCCGCCGCTTCGACCTGCCGCTCGCTGCGTACCACGTGAGCGGCGAGTACGCGATGATCAAAGCGGCGGCTGAAAAAGGTTGGATCGACGGCGACCGGGTGATGATGGAGAGCCTGGTCGCGATCAAGCGGGCCGGGGCCGATTTGATCCTCACCTACTGCGCCCGCGACGCGGCGCGGCTGCTCCGGGAAGGTTGGGTGGAATGATGGAGAGCCTGTTCGAACGCGCGTCCCGAGTGCTGCCCGGCGGCGTCAATTCTCCCGTGCGGGCGTTCCGCGGGGTAGGCGGCGATCCGGTGTTCGTCAAATCCGCCGAGGGCGCCTGGCTCTATGCGGAAGACGGCCGGCGCTATCTCGATTTCATCGGGGGATACGGCCCGCACATCTTGGGTCACCGCCACCCGGCGATCCTGGAGGCGTTGAGCGCGGCGCTCGGCCGCGGGACCACGTTCGGCGCGCCGACGCTCGGCGAGGTCGAGCTGGCGGAGCGGATCATTGAGGCGATGCCCGCGATCGAAATGGTCCGCATGGTCAGCTCGGGCACCGAGGCGACAATGTCCGCACTGCGGCTCGCGCGCGCCGCCACCGGTCGGTCGAGCTTCGTCAAATTCATCGGCTGCTACCACGGCCACGCCGACCCGTTCCTGGTCGCCGCGGGCTCGGGCGCTGCGACGATCGGCGTCCCTTCCTCGCCGGGCGTTCCGGATGCCGTGACCGCCGACACCCTGCTCGCGCCATACAACGACCTCGCCGCGGTCGAAGAGTTGTTCGGGAAGCGCGGCGACCAGATCGCCGCGGTGATCGTCGAGCCGATCGCCGGCAATATGAACCTGGTACCGCCGCTGCCCGGATTCCTTGCCGGTCTGCGCGCTCTGTGCGACGCCCACGGCTCCCTGTTGATTTTCGACGAAGTGATGACCGGCTTCCGAGTCGCCTGGGGCGGCGCCCAGGAGCTGTTCGCCATCCGGCCGGATCTCACCACGCTCGGCAAGGTGATCGGCGGCGGACTACCGCTCGCGGCCTACGGCGGTCGGCGCGACCTGATGCTCCAGATCGCCCCCGCCGGGCCGGTCTACCAGGCGGGAACGCTCTCTGGAAATCCTCTCGCGGTGGCCGCTGGGGCCGCAGCGCTCGCGACCTTAAGCCGACCCGAGGGCTGCGCCTACGAGAAACTGGAGTCGATCGGCGCCCGAATCGAAGAGGGCCTCCAATCGGCGGCCCGGCGTCACGGGGTGCCACTCACAGTCCACCGCCAGGGCTCGATGCTCGGGATCTTCTTCACCGACCGGCCGATTCACCGGATGGAAGACGTCGAGGCCACCGACCGCGCGCGGTTCACCCGGGTCTTCCATCGCCTGCTGGACCATGGCCTTCACCTCCCCCCTTCGGCCTATGAGGCCTGCTTCCTCTCCCTCGCCCACGGCGAGGAGGAAATCGCCTTCGCGATCGACGCCTTCGACCGGGCGCTCGCGGCGGAATGATTGGCCGGCCCGATCGGGGTGAAATGCCCCCTAAACGACCGGCTATGCTACGTTTCCGGACCCTGGATCGGTATAAGATTTTCCCGCGGCGGGAGGACTCCTCCCTCGCCAGAATTTGCGGCCTCGAGGAGGGCTTCGAATGACGCACATCATCATGGAACCCTGCATCGGCGTGAAGGACACGGCTTGCGTCGATGTCTGCCCGGTCGATTGCATCTATGGCAAGAACGAGGATTGGGAGATTCTCTACATCCATCCGGAGGAGTGCATCGATTGCGGCCTGTGCGTCGATGCCTGCCCCGTGCAGGCGATCGTTCCCTTGGAAGAGGTCCCCGACAAGTGGAAGGCGTTTATCGCCAAGAATTACGAGCACTTCGGATTCACCCCTCCGTAGCCCGTGGAAGGGGGCCGGCTCCCGGCCTGAACTTTAAGCGCGAGACAAGAGAGAGACGCGGGCGACCGCGTCTCTCTTTTTTTATCTCCCGAATCTCTTCCGGGAATGACAAGATCTGCGCGTTGGTTTTACAAGTTGAGCGCATCTCGCTCAAGATTGAAGTGAATCAGGAGGGGCGCGCTTGGAGTTCAAGGACTACTACGAGACGTTGGGCGTCAAGCGAGACGCTTCCCAGGAGGAGATCCAGAAGGCCTACCGGAAGCTCGCGCGAAAGCTCCATCCGGACGTCAACAAGGATCCCAAGGCGGAGGCCCGCTTCAAGGAGGTCGGCGAGGCGAACGAGGTCTTGAAAGACCCCGACAAGCGGAAGAAGTACGACCAATACGGTTCGGCCTGGAAATCCGCCCAGCAGACCGGCGCCACTCCTCCGGGCTGGGAGGGCTACGACTTTTCCGGCGGAACCGGCGGTTTCAGCGGCTTCGGCGGCGGCGCCCAGGGCTTCAGCTCGTTCTTCGACATGCTGTTCGGGGGAGGAGCGCCAGGCCGGCCGGGCGCGCGCGGCGGCTGGACGACTCAAGGCGGTCCGGGGGCGGGATTCGGACGCGATGGAGAAAGTTCCGAAGTGGCGCTCGAAATCACCCTGGAGGAGGCGCTCGGCGGCGGTTCCCGCGACCTCCAGCTGACCGATTCGCGCTCCGGGCGGTCGCGGACGGTTTCGGTGAAAATCCCCAAGGGTATTCGCGCCGGGCAGAAGATCCGACTCGCCGGCCAGGGTTCCCCGGGCGTCGGCGCCGGCCAGGCGGGCGACCTGCTACTGCGCGTCGAGCTGGGCGCCCACCCGCGGTTCCAGGTGGACGGAACGAATCTGACCGTCGCCGTGCCGCTCGCCCCTTGGGAGGCCGCCTTGGGCGCCGAGGCCGAGGTCGAAACGCTCGACGGCACCGTCCGCCTGCGCGTACCGCCCGCCACTTCGTCGGGGCGCAAGGTCCGCCTACGTGGCAAGGGGCTACCCCAGCCCGGCGGCGAGCGGGGCGACCTGTTTGCGGAGTTCAAGATCGTGATGCCGGAAGTGCTGACCGACGGCGAGCGCGCCCTATTCGAGCAGCTCGCCGCGGAATCCGCTTTCCGGCCCAGGGATAAGACACCTCCGGAGGAGATCCACTAGAGCTATGGACATCAATCGGCTGACCCAAAAATCGCAAGAGGCGCTCCAGGGCGCCCAGACCAAAGCGCTCCGCTACGGCCACCAGGAGACCGATGTCGAGCACCTGCTGCTCGCCCTGCTCGAACAGCCCGAAGGGCTCGTCCCCAGGTTGCTCGCACGCCTGGAAGCGCCGACCCAAGAGATTCAGGCTGAGGTCGAGCGCGAACTCAACCGCCGACCGAAAGTCTCCGGCGGCGGCGCCGAATCGGGCAAGATCTATCTCACCGGCCGCCTTCAGCAGATGATGCTGCGCGCCGAGGACGAAGCGAAGCGCCTGAAAGACGAATACGTCTCGGTCGAGCACCTGCTGCTCGCGATGATCGACGAGGGCCAGTCCGGCGCCTCGGGGCGTATTCTCGCCAAAAACGGTGTTCCGCGCGACGCGTTCCTCACCGCCCTCTCCGCCGTTCGCGGCAACCAGCGGGTGACCAGCGCGATGCCCGAAGTGGCCTACGAGGCGCTGGAAAAATACGGCGTCGATCTGGTCGCCCAGGCGCGGCGCAATAAGCTCGACCCGGTGATCGGCCGCGACGCCGAGATCCGCCGGGTGATCCGCATCCTCTCGCGGAAGACCAAGAACAACCCGGTCCTGATCGGCGAGCCCGGGGTCGGCAAGACCGCGATCGTCGAAGGGCTGGCGCAGCGGATCGTCCGCGGCGACGTGCCGGAGTGGCTCAAAGACCGCTCGGTGTTTTCGCTCGACATGGGCGCTCTCCTCGCCGGGGCAAAATACCGCGGCGAATTCGAGGAGCGCCTGAAGGCCGTGCTCAACGAGATCAAGCAGAGCGAAGGCAGGGTCCTCCTATTCATCGACGAGCTGCATACCATCGTCGGCGCGGGGAAGACTGAAGGCTCGACCGACGCGGGCAATTTGCTCAAACCGATGTTGGCCCGGGGCGAGCTGCACTGCATCGGCGCCACCACGCTCGACGAATACCGGAAGCACATCGAAAAGGACGCCGCGCTCGAACGGCGCTTCCAGCCGGTCACCGTGGATGCTCCCAGTGTCGAGGACGCGGTGTCGATCCTGCGCGGCCTGAAGGAGCGCTTCGAGATCCACCACGGCGTCCGGATTCAGGATAACGCGCTGGTCGCCGCCGCCGTTCTATCGAACCGCTACATCTCGGACCGCTTCCTGCCCGACAAGGCGATCGACCTGATCGACGAGGCGTGCGCCCTGATCCGCACCGAGATCGACTCGATGCCCCAGGCGCTCGACGAGGTCACCCGCCGGGTGATGCAGCTGGAGATCGAAGAGGCCGCACTCAAGAAAGAGAAAGACAAGGCGAGCCGTGAGCGGTTGGACGATCTGCGGAAAGAGCTGGCCGATCTGAAGACCCAGATGAGCTCGATGCGCGCGCAGTGGGAAGGGGAAAAAGCGGCGATCCAGGTGGTCCGCAAGATCCGCGAGCAGATCGAGCAGACGCGCCAGGAGATCGAAGCGGCGGAGCGCGACTACGACCTGAACAAGGCCGCGGAGCTGCGCCATGGCCGGCTTCCCGACCTCGAACACAAGCTCAAGGACGAGGAGGCGAAGCTCACCGACGAATCCGGTGGCACCCGCCTGCTGCGCGAGGAAGTCACCGACGAAGAGGTGGCCGAGATCGTGTCGAAATGGACCGGCATTCCGGTCACCCGGCTGGTCGAAGGCGAGCGCGAAAAGCTGCTGCGGCTCGACCAGATCCTCCACGAGCGGGTGATCGGCCAGGACGAAGCGGTGACGCTGGTGACCGACGCCGTTCTCCGCGCCCGTTCCGGCATCAAAGATCCGCGCCGGCCGATCGGCTCGTTTCTCTTCCTGGGTCCCACCGGCGTCGGCAAGACCGAGCTGGCCAAGGCGCTCGCCCAATCGCTGTTCGACAGCGAGGACAACCTGGTGCGGATCGACATGTCGGAGTACATGGAGCGCCACACGGTCTCGCGGCTGATCGGCGCCCCTCCCGGCTATGTCGGCTACGACGAAGGGGGCCAGCTCACCGAAGCGGTGCGCCGCAAGCCCTACGCCGTGATCCTGTTCGACGAGGTCGAAAAAGCCCACGGCGACGTGTTCAACGTCCTGCTCCAGCTGCTCGACGACGGCCGCCTGACCGACGCCCAGGGGCGGACGGTCGACTTCAAGAACACGGTCGTGATCATGACCTCGAACATCGGCTCGCCCTTCCTCCTCGAAGGGCTCTCGCCGGAAGGCGAAATCACCGAGCAGGCGCGAGGCCAAGTGATGGGCGAGCTGCGCCGTCACTTCCGGCCCGAGTTTCTGAACCGGATCGACGACGTGGTGCTGTTCCGGCCGCTCACCCTGCCGGAGATCGAAAAGATCGTCGATCTCCAGACAACCGATCTGCGCAAGCGCCTCGCCGACCGCCATGTCCGTCTGGAACTGACCCCCGCGGCCCGCACCCTGGTCGCCAAAGAAGGTTTCGACCCGGTCTACGGCGCCCGGCCGCTCAAGCGCTTCCTCCAGCGCCAGCTCGAATCCAAAATCGGCCGCGCCCTGATCGCCGGGGATATCCACGACGGCGGAGCGCTGCGGGTGGATGTGGACGGCGGGCAGCTGACGGTCGCGATCGAGAACCCGGGGGCAATCGCGGCCTGATCGCCCCTTGGAATTTCCGCTCCGAACCGGCGAAGATACTGTGCCCCTACTTCGCCGGTTCTACCACCACCGCCGTGCCGTAGCAAAGAACCTCGGTCACGCCGTCCATGACCTCGTTGGCGTCAAACCGGACGCCCACGATGGCGTTCGCGCCGAGTTGCCCGGCGTGCTGTGTGAGCAGGCCGAACGCCTCGGAACGGGCTTTCTCGCACAGCTCGGTGAACAGGGTAATGTTGCCTCCGACGAGGGTTTGAAGCGCACCGCCGAGGGTGCCAACGATCGATCGTGAGCGGACGGTCAGGCCGCGAACGATGCCAAGGTTGCGGACGATGCGATAGCCCGCCAGTTCAAACGTGGTGGTGGTCATTTCGAGGTTCATGGTTGTTCTCCTGGAGGGAGTCTCACCTATCTCTACGGGAGACGGACCTGTTTGTTCCCGCAAACTAGTCTCTACTAGGAGAGGTTGGAATCCTCGGAGTTCCGGCTGGCGCCGGCTCGATCCAAAGTGTTGGCCTCTTTACCCAAAAAAATTCGCGTTTCCGATTGAGCTGACCGCGCAAGCCAGTGCCGCCCCCCTTTTTCGGAGGATACCTCGATGATGGCCTCTCGCGTATCAAGACCCAGAAAGCCTCACGGGGGCGGGCCAAACGCTGAAGGCAAATTCCGGCTCAAGGGCTCGATCCGCGTTGTCCTAACCTGGAATCTGACTGAGCGGGCCTTCTTGAAGTCTGATGGCTCACAAGACAAATATCCTCTCCTTCGCGGGAGTGGTGAATTTGCCAAGTTCATTCGCAATCTTGGTGACAGGCTCGCAGCCAGCAATTGCTTCGAACTCGACCCCGATAACAAGCTCGAACTCGAATCCTCCTACCAGGCTGGCCTAATAAGCCAATACGCCGCAGAGTACGAATTCAATTCGACGTATCGCATCAAGAGTGAAATGACTGGGTTCGATTTCCTATCCTCAATAGAAAAGGAGCGAGGATTTCGAGATGGACCTACGGATAAGTCATTTCCAAATTTCTCCAAAGCATGGGACGCGTGGCCAATCAAGCGATTTCGCCTCTCCCGCTATGGCTTTCTCCAGGTGATCCTGGAGAGAGAATCTCAACACGGGCTAGGTGAGAACGAAGACGGACTCGTAACTTCCACTCAGTTCATCAGTCCGCTTAATCTTCTTCATGCTTCGATGAAGATTGATTCTAGCCCGAAATCAGGTACATCAGAGCAGGAGATAGGGCGCAACTGGAACGGTCGCCCAGAGTTAGGCGTCACCGTTCAATGGGAGATCGTTGGTCGTATTCTGTCTCGACTGATACGGGTGATAGACGCTGACAGCAGGAATGACTTACTGAGATTCGACTCAGCTTACCGTTGGCGAGAAAAACCTGGGTTCACTGCCGGAGCCTCTTTACCACTTCGAACCGAGTTTCTGATTTTATCTATTACAAAGGTTAGCTCTTTGCCGCAATCCACGGCAAACGACCTCACAAGCTTCCAGAGATCAGAGATAGCCCGACTGCTAGAAGAACTACCTTTGGTGGGGGGCGCGGACGCGATCGAGCTTTCGCCTCAACGTCCGGAGACAATCGAGCGAATTCTCCAGAATGACGAATCCACTTGGAACAAAGAGGTTTGTCTTCTTTCGTTTGGGACAGCCGTCATCGCCGCTGTGCATCCACCCAAGATGATTCTCCCTTATGATCTCGCCTACGAGAATTACTGGAAGATCGTCGAAAGGGTCTTTGAGTACTTCGCGGAGCTTCGCCAGCTGGCACGACTTGTCGAACGGCAAGCTTCAGACCTGTTTGAATACATGATGCATGACCTGGCCACGAGCGGCCACCTAGAACGTTATGAACTGTATGCTCGCCGGAGCGCCGCTCTTGCCGGATTAGTTAACCGTTTGCGTGTAGCCGCTGCGCCCGCCACAATCGCACAGAGCGATTCAATTCTTCCTAAGGTCGCTCGCCTTCGGTCGATGTTTGAGATCGATCGATCCTTGGACCACGCGGACCGAACATACTCGGCAACACAGAACCTTCTCTCCAGCGCCGAGAGTCGGCAAAATGAAAAAGGGTTGAGGCTACTTCTAGAGGAGAGCCAGAAAAATGAAAAAGGAATTCGACTCTTAATAGAGGAAAGCCAAAAAACTGAAAAGGGAATTCTCCTTTTGACTGCCGGCCTAGCTGGATTTACCGCCATACTTATGGGCTTGGCACTGCCTCCTTTTTACCACTATTCGGACTACTTTGAAATGGGTTGGTCGCGATTCGGCCTTCCAGAACTAGTAAGTTCCGAGACGGCCATTTTTCTTTGGGGCAACTTCTCCGTGCTACTTACCGGTACGGCCTTGATAACGGCAGCTATTTTCACCGTCAAGCGCTTCGAGCTTAGTCGGTACGCGAAGTCCATCCTAAGTTTTTTGCCCCTCGATCCGCGGAAACGCAGCGATGAACCTACAAAACAGAGTCCATGAACCTAACTGCCGATCTTAAATCGCGCTGATAGCTACGGCGTCCCCGGCACCTTCAGCAGAGTGAGAGCCGCTAGAACCGCCACCAGCCCGGCATACTGAAAGAACGCCAGCCGGTCCCCTTCGAGCGGATCGGCCACAGTCTTCCGCGGATTGAAGAGCCAGAACACCGCGCCGAGCAGGAGGAGGATCAGGAGCCCTTCGCGAACGAAGTACCAGACTCCGGCGATCCAGACGACGAGGGCGAGCTTTTGTCCCTTGGAGAGGGCGCCGAAGGCCCGTCCGCCGTCGAGCGGACCCAGCGGCAGGAGGTTGAAGAGGTTGATCCACGCTCCGAGGCGCGCGACCGCCGCCCAGATTGGACCACCGCCGGCCAGGTAGACGCCCCAGCAAAAGAGCGCCGCGCCAAGTCCCCAGATCGGTCCTGCCAGCCCCACCCGGGCGTCCTCGCGCGGGCTCACCGGGCGCTGCTTCAAGCGGATGAACGCACCGAGGCCGGGAATGAACGTCGGCGCCGAGGCCGGAAAACCCAGGCGGTGCAGGGTGGCGACATGACCCATCTCGTGGACGTAGATCGACAGGATCAGCCCCAGGGCGAGCTGCCAGCCAAAGATCGACCAGTAGACCCCGAGCGAGAGGAGCATCGTTCCTAAGGTTCCGATCTTGGTCAGGCCGAGCAGAAGGAACTTCGCCTTGGTGAGGAGAAACGCCAGAACCGCGAAGACCCCTCCTCCTTTCCAAGCGCTGCGCAGACCGCGCGCTTCGCCGCCGGGAACGGCAAGGCCCCCTTGCTCGACCCGGCGAGAAAGCGCCTCGGCGCGCTGGGCAATCGTCCGGGCCTGTCCCGACTCCGGCGGCAGCAGCTCGATCGCTCGCCGCCAGGCATTCAGGGCGTCAGCCGGCCGATCCGTCTCGGCCTCTTCGGCCTCCTGCGCCAGTCGCCTCAGTTCGTCGGCATGGATCAGCGCCTGACAGAGCGGACAGCTCTGGCGGGCTGGCGAGACTTCCGTGCCGCAACCGGGACAACGCATCAGATGTTGGCGGGGGCGGGCGCCGACCGCGGCGCCGCGCCGAGTTCAAGTGGGCCGAGGATCGCAATCATCGGACGCTTGTTGAGCTTCCACGCTTCCCACAGGCCGAAAGCGATGATGGCGAGCCCCAGGATGTTTTTGAAGCCGGCGAGGAACGGTAGCGCGGCCGCGAGCGCGAAAATCGTGAACACAGCCTTGGAGTCTATTTGCTCCCTGAGCCCATTGACCAAAAGGGGAATGTAAGTGCTCACGATCGCCATGTAGGTCAAAAACATGGCCAGCGACTGATAGACCCAGCCGCCGCGCCCTCGCGACGCCCAACGAACGGACCTCCCCACCATGTAGCCGACTAGGATCGAGATGAGTCCGATCTCGTATCCGGTTAGCGTCCGGACGAGGTAATAGATCGCGCTGCCGGCGATCGCGGCACCGAGCCCCGCCCCGGCCGCCCGCAAGAAGGTCGCCATCCCGGGACCTTTCTTGAACTGCTCCTCGATTCTGAACTTGCAGGACTCGCAGGCCATCTGGCCGTTGATGTCGAAGTAGGAGGAAAAAAGCGGGGTGCGGCAGAACGAGCACGCCGGGGCCTGCCGTCCCTCCGGCGCCTCTGCCCACTCGGCGCGGTCGAACTGCAAAGCGCTCGGCGGGGAGACCGGAGCGTTGGGGGCGTTGGGTTCAATGGGGTCTTTGGAATCGCTCATCTCGTCCCCCTGCGCCGATCCAGCCAAACCGCGAAAAGAATCGCCACCAGAGCACCCGTGCTCGCCAGGGCCATGTCTTTATGGGCGTCCCAAACGTCGCCCTGGGTACCGAGGTACGCCATGCCGAGGCCGCCGCCAAAGGCTTCCGAGGCACCCCATTCGATCAGCTCGTAAAGGGCCGAGGTGGAAACCATGATGTCGAGCGGCAGGAAGTAGCTCCAGAAGCCGCGAACGCCCGCCCTCGGCACCACCAACTCGCGCAGCGGCAGCGCGAGCAGCAGGCCGTAGCCAAAGTGGATCACGCGGTCGAAATTGTTGCGTTGCCAGCCGACCAGCTGATTGAACGTCGAGCCGGTCAGCGCCTGCCACCAGGCATCGTACGGCACTTCGGCGTAGGTGTAGTGGGCACCCACCTCGTGCAGGCAGAGGAAGACGAAAATCAGCGTGTAGGAGATCGTCGACAGCCGGGCGCGTGCCCAAGTCCAGGCGACGAACAGGACCGCGGCGACCACCAGCGCGTTTTCGAGCAGCCAATCGTGGCGGTCGTTCGGGTGGATCGCGAGCGCCACCCAGAGCGCCGCGAACAGCCCGGTAAGAATCGAAAGGTAGCGACCGCTCGCCGGCACGATCGGGGCGAGAGGAAGCGGAACTCCAGCGGATCTGAGATTCATCTGAGGATCCTCATCGGCCGATTTGTCGAGAGCCTCATGCTATGTCAGGACAGGGCGGCACTACGAACGGCTCTTGCCCTGCACGATCTGGGTCTTCGGATCGATGCAGATACCGGCGCGGGTCGCTCGATCTCGGCAGCGAGCCGCCGGAGGAACTGTTGCCTCACCGCCGCGCTGTGGTGCTGCGCGAGCTTCTTCCACTCCTTCGGCTTGGGTGGCGAGCACCAAGTCCATCACGTCACGTGGCAGCAGGCAGAGCGCGCGGTCGTACTTTTCCGGTTTACGTTTGCGGTAGCCGCCCGGCTGGTAGTCACCGTAAGATGGCGCCGTCTTGCGCACCACGGCCGCGTCTTCCATGTAGGCGTCCGGGCCGTACTGCAGCAGCGCGCGCTCGATCTCCTCTTCGAAGGAGAACTCGGAGATGTCAGGGCTCATGCGGCATCCTCTCGCACGTCGATCTTGCCGGTTACCGCGGCGGAGATGAGGGCGATGCGGAGTTCTTTGAGGCGGTCGATGGCCTCGCGGACCTTGGCTAGGAGGGTGTCGATCGTTACATGCTCGGTATCTAGAAACTCCGCGATTTTGAGCTGGTCAGGGAGGGGTGGGAGAGCAATCGTAGTGGGATGAATATCATTTCTGTCCACGCTAGGCACAGCGAACTTAACGGCGTTGAGAAGGAATAGGGGAGACAAATGCTCCAGCATGTGCCGCAGAAAGCGCGGATTGTTCCCGCGCAGGTCGATGCTGTATAGGGTCGTATTGAGTGGCCAATAGTCCTCCGTGACTAAGCGGAAATGGCCGATAGTCCCGTATCGCCCCGTCACAATCCCAGGTGCTTTAGCGATGGCTCGCGAGTGCGTCGACGAAATACCCGACGACGATACAATCGGGACCTGCCCGTCCTCACGTTCGTCAGTCGGTAGGTCATGTCCTCGCTGGAACATGATCGCCCACCGTAAGTGCTTCACCTCCCAGGACGCCGGAATCTCCCCCAGCCACTCGGCACCAGAATCCTTCATGGGGACATTCGGTTCGAGGCCCTTGGTGACGGCGCGGGTGATTAGGGCGGTGCGCTGTTCTTGGAGCAGCTCGACCAGGCGCTCCTTCTTCGCCACCAGGGCATCGATTCGCGCGGTCTCGCGATCGAGGAAGGTGGCGATGGTGCGTTGTTCAGGAACGGTTGGCGTTGGGACTCGCACAGACCTAAGAAGGTCCTGGCTGAGGTTCGGCTGGCCGCCTCCGTAGCCGAGAGAGATCAGGTACGGCCGTCTCATCTGAAGCCAATAGAACCAGAAATCCATCCTGATTCCCCTTGGTTTGCTAAAGACGCAACATGCCTGATTGACCGTCGCGTCAATCCCAAGGATGCCAAGCCGTCCGATCGTCGCCCCGTACATAGCAACCGCAACGCTTCCCGCTGGATGCACCTTGAGGCTGGAATACTCCCTAAGCGCGGCCTCAGTGACGTACTTCTCGGTCGCAAAAACCACCGACTCACGGAGTTCGGACGTCGTGATCCAAGGCGTTTCACCACCGTAGGACCCTAGATCCTCTGATTTCGGCGTCGTGCCACTACCGATCGCGAACAGCCATGTCGTTTTATTCACTTCCCAATGGGCAGGGCATTCCCCCAACCACTCGATGCCAGGGTTCTTGTACACCAAGTACGGCTTGAACCGCCGCGGCTTCGCGGCGCGCTTGGCGGGCTTCGTGCCGCTCACGACCAAGGGCCCCCGGCCGGCCAAACGCCTGCAAACTCTACGCTCCCGACAAGGGCATTCCAAACCGGGACCAGAAAGCCCAAAAGCACCTCGCCCACGACCCCAAGATTTGCCGATGCCCCGGGCAGAGCGTTGCGGGTCAGATAGGCACGCCACTGATCCGCGCGGGCACCATCCGAGTAGAAGCGGGCCGCCAAGGCAACCGGCAGCTCAGCACCGATCGGCGTGCGACGGCGTTCGAAAGTAGCGGCGATCGCACCCGCAAGGCGGGCGCCCTCAAAGGCGAACTGCTGCGCGATCACATGTAGATCGTAAAAGTCTTTGTAGCGGCTGTTGCGCTCGGCGAGGACGACCATCGCATGAAACTTCTCGGCCACGACGGCCTCTTGCGGATAGGCACGAATCCGCGGAGCGGGAGCATCGAGAAGCGTTGGGTAGTCGGCCTCGACCGCACGCGGCTCAATGGCATTACCGAAGCCGACATCGAGCTGCATCGGAATCTGCACACCGCCCAACCTTGCTGCAAAGACGATCCGAACTCCGCCGTACTCCATATCTTCGCGGATCGGCTTCACCGACAGGGTCCCGACGTCAAAAGACATCCCGTCGTCCGGTACCACAACCGAGCAGATCTCCCGGATCCGCTCCAAGACCGCCGCGGCTTCCCCGCTGCCGTAGCCTGTAAAATCAAGGTCTCGGGTGGGCCGGTAGACCGCACCGCCCCACAGAGCGAAGAGCATCGCCCCTTTGAGAACGAATTCGTCGCGGTGGGGCGATACGCCGAGCCGGTAGAGGAATCTCTCCGCCGCGTAGCGTTGTGCCACGAATTGACGGTCCTCTCCCCGTTCGCGCGCTCCGTTGAGCAGGCGCCGATGGATCGATGCGGCCAGATTGCGCGGAGGCTCTTTCGTCACGACAGCGCCTCCAGATAGGTTCGCATCACCGTGCGAGCCCGGCAGACCTCGGCGGCGCGAACGATCTCGCTGACTGTCGTGATTCGCGAGCGGAGCGCGTCGTACAAGGCCTCCTTGGCTACGTCGATGCCCACCTTGTTGCGGTAGCGGAAGCAGTCGACGACGGTGCGCGCGGGCGAAGTAATGAGGACCGGAACACCGAGCATCGTGCGCTCGACCACTCCGTACGTCAGCATGGCGCCGGAGAAGCGCACGATGCGCAATTTAATGGGAACGTTCTGCGGCTTGCGCGCCTTGCGGTCGATCGCGATCCAGACCTGATGCGGCGACTGGGTCCCGATTTCGTGGACGCGCAGCGCAGAGAGCAAACAGATGATCGAATTCGGCACAGCCGAGGCTACCATCGCGAGGGATTCGTACTCGTTCGGCTCGACCGCGGAGAGCCGGTAGAGGCCATTGCCGAGCGGATCGACTTTGCCATCCGAGACCAGCCGTTGGAGATCGCGGAAGGTCACCCCGAGGGGAGCAACGTCGCGAGGTCGGAAGAAAGCTCCGACCTTGGCGGAGTTCAGTCGAGCCTGGGTGAGGCGGGGTTTTTCCACGAAACGAGTGTAGTAAATGTCGGCAGATACGCACAAGTGCCGACATTTGGCGCAGCAGCGGCGTATGGCGGTCAACTCAAAATGTCGGTATGGACCGCATCAGTGCCGACATTTTGCGTCATCCGGCCGCTACTCCTCCCGTCACCTCGGCCAGCATCCGCAGAATGTCGCTCTCAATCCCGCGGATCTCCGCTTCGATCTCCTCCAGCGGACGGGGCGGCGTGTAGCGGTAGAAATAGCGGTTGAAGTTGATCTCGTAGCCTACCAGACCGACGTGGCCGTCTTTCGGATCGCACCTACTCGTATCGATCCAGGCGTCCGGCACGTGGGGCGTCACCTCGCGCTCGAAGAACGCGCGCACGCTCGCCGGTCGCCCTTCGGCATCCACCGGGTCGGCGCCAACTGGAAGAGGCACGCTTTCCGTGTCGCGAAGCTCCGGATCGGGCTCGGGGTTGCCGTCCTTGTCGAGGCAGATCTTGGCATTTTCGTCTCGCTCGGAGAGCGCAGAGAGGATCGCCTTGCGCACCGGCGTCGAGAGCTTGAGGTCCGCCTTCTTCGTGGCGGCGTCCAGCTTCTGTTCGAACTCGTTGCGGTCCAGGATCAGAGTCTTGGGCAGGCCGCGCAGCATCTTGCGGAGCGCCTCTTGCAACGCACGGCCTTCGGCGATCTCTTGGGCGGCGGCTGCGCCCTTCTTTTTCGATTGGGCGAGCGCCTGGAAGCTCTTTTCGTCGTCGAGCCGCGCGATCCGCTCCGGGCTGGCTTGGAAGTTGAGGCGCAGCGGGCGCTCGACCGTGATCTTGCGGAAACCGAAGTGCGTCGTCGGGAAGATCCGGCTGACCACCGCTTCCTCGTCCTTCTTGTCTTTCGTGACCTTGCGCGTCTCGCCGTCCTTCCCCCGGGCGAGGATCTTCACGATGTCCAGCGCGCGCGGGAGCGGAATCTCGCGGCTCTTGTCACCGAGGCTCTTCCTCATCGGCTGCCAGAACGAGGTTGCATCAATGAGCTGCACTTTGCCCCGCCGCGCCGGGGCCTTGCGGTGGGTCACCACCCACACGTAGGTAGCGATTTTGGTGTTGTAGAAAAGCTGCTCCGGAAGGGCGATCAGCGCCTCCAACAGGTCTTGCTCCAAAATGAACCGGCGGATCTCGCTTTCGCCGCTCCCGGCGTCACCGGTAAAAAGCGGCGAGCCGTTCATGATGATGGCGATGCGCGAGCCCCCCTCCTTCGGCTCCTTGGCGTGCGCCAGCATGTGGAGCAGAAATAGGAGCTGGCCATCGCTGATTCGGGGTAGCCCCGGGCCGAAGCGGCCCGACGTGCCGCGATCGTGCTCGGCGCGTACGACGTCTTCGTCGCGCTTCCAGTCCTTGCCATAGGGAGGGTTCGCGATCAGGTAGTCGAACTTCATGCCGGCGTGGCGATCGTTCGAGAGCGTACTGCCGAACGTGATGTGGTCCGCGTCGCGGCCGGTCGGGTCCTTCATAAAGAGGTCCGACTTCGAAACCGCCCAGGTCTCCGGGTTCACCTCCTGCCCGAAGAGGTGGATCTCCGCACCCTCGTGGATCGCCGGGCGCAGCAGATCGCCGTTCTTCCTCAGCCCCACCGTGATGTGCTCCTTGGCGATCATCAGCATGCCGCCCGAGCCGCAGCACGGGTCATAGACGCTGCAGACCACACCCGGCTTCCGAATGCGCGCTTCGTCCCCCGCGAGCATCAGATCCACCATCAGATGAACAACGTCGCGTGGGGTGAAGTGCTCGCCGGGGTTCTCGTTCAGCGCCTCGTTGAACTTGCGGATCAGCTCCTCGAAAATCGTCCCCATGGTGGGGTTGTCGACCCGATTCGTATGCAGGTCCACGTTCTTGAACCGTTCCAGCACCTGGAACAAGAGACCCGACTCGTCGAGCTTGCTGATCGTGTTGTCGAAGTCGAACTTCTCCAGCACCTCGCGCATGTTCGGGCTGAAACCCGCGATGTAGTTCCGCAGGTTGGCGGCGAGGTGCGGCGCGTCGGCCAGAAGCTTCTCGAAGTCGTAGCGGGAGGTGTTGTAGAAGGCGAAGCCGGAAGCTTTCCGGAGCTGCGCGCCGAGATCTTCAAGCCCCTTGCCCTTCAACTCCCCCTGACGCTTGAGGACCTTTTCTTTGTTTCCGGCCAGCACGCAGTCGAGGCGACGAAGGACGGTGAGCGGCAGTATGACGTCCTGATATTTGCCACGCTTGAACGTGTCGCGGATCAGGTCCGCTACGCCCCAGAGAAAACTGACGATCTCGCTGTGGTTCACTCGGTCGGCCCTCGGGGAGATCGTATACCGGCAATCGGCCGCGCGACGCCCATCACTCCCAGCGAAACACCCGCGTCGAAACCGCCACGCAACCGGCGGCGATCACCGCCAGCGCCGCCACGTCGCCGATGTGCGCTCCCCAGCCCGAGCCGTCCCAGACGCCTGTCATGAGGGCGACGGCGTGGGTCGTCGGCAGGCAGTAGGCGACGACGCGCCAGAAGGTTGGCAGGCTTTCTACCGGGAAGAACACTCCGGAAAGCGCGATCATCGGATAGAGCAGCGCCCCGCCGATCGGCTGGGCGAAGCGCGCCGTGGGCACCAGGCTCGCGATCACGAATCCGAGAGAAAGGATGCTCGCGGTGCTCACCAGAACGGCCGCCGTGAAACTCAAGACGTTCACCTGCATCACTCCCGGAAAGACCTTCCGGCCGGCAAGCAAAAGAAGCCCCAGACCGATCGTCGTGAAGAAGAGCTTCAGGACCACCTGCGAGCCGAGGATTGTCACCGGCGAAAGCGGGGTGGCGCGCAGGCGCTTGAGAATCCCCCCTTCGCGATAGATCGAGATGATCGCAACGAGTGAGAGCACAGCGCTAATGGCAATGAACAGCGCCGCGAGGATCGCCAGGTTGAACGGCGGGGCCACGGCGTTTGCCGGTTTGCGGAGGCCGAGGCTGCGGCCCAGCACGACGAACAGAACCACCGGAATGATCAGCGTTCCGATCAATCCCATCGGTTCGCGAACGAACACCTTGGTCTCCACCCACGTGAGCTTCCAGAATCCCTTGAGCATCGACCTAGTCCCTGATCCCGCGGCCGGTGAGCTTCAGGAAGACATCTTCGAGCGTCGGCATTTCGGTGCGAAAGCCGCGCACGTGGAGCTTCTCGCGCGCGACGAACGCGATCACTTGCGTTACGAAGTCGTCCCCTTCCCCGGTGAGCGTGTGGGTCGACCCGGAACTGGTGGCCGACCGTACGCCGGGAATGCCGCCCAATCGCTCGGAGAGCCCTTCGCCATCGCTCGTGAATACGACCGTCCGCTCCGGACAATGCCTCTGCACCAGTTCCTCCGGCGTGCCCAGCTCGATCAAGCGTCCGTGCTCGATGATCGCGACGCGATCGCACAGGCGCTCGGCCTCTTCCATCAGGTGGGTGGTCAAGAAGACCGTCGTGCCGCGCTCGCGGATGTCTTTGACCAGGTCCCAGATGGTGCGGCGCGCCTGTGGATCGAGGCCGGTGGTCAGCTCGTCGAGAAAAACCACCTCCGGCTCATGGATCAAAGCGAGGGCGATGAACAGCCGCTGTTTCTGCCCACCCGAGAGCGTCATGAACCAAGCGTTGCGCTTGGGCGTCAATCCCAGCCGTTCGAGCAGCGCGTCGCCATCTACCGTGCTCGAATAGAGCGACGCCCAGAGGTCCACCGCCTCCCACACTTTGATCCGTTTCTGAAGGTGCGCCTCCTGATGCTGCACGCCGATCCGCTGGCGAATCTTCGTCGCGTCCCGATGCGGGTCGAGGCCGAGGACAGAGAGGGTGCCGCGGTCCTGCCGGCGAAGTCCCTGCAGGCACTCCATGGTGGTGGTCTTGCCGGCGCCGTTAGGGCCGATCAGACCGAAAATCTCGCCCTCGTACACTTCGAGCGAAACGTCGTTGACGGCGACGGTTTTGCCGTAGCGCTTTTCGAGGTGGCTGACCGTGAGGACCGGAGCGGGCATGGGAACTTTACGCAGAGTCTACCGCGGCACGGTCGTCGGGATGGGCAACCGGATTGGAGAATCGGGTCGGCCGACGCGATTCCTTCGGACGACTGGGCAAAATTCTCATATATTGCGCAAGCTAGCTCACTCAAAGGACGGCCCTATGCGAACCTCTCGAACGTCTCCCCGGGCGCTCTACATTGCAGTTCTGGCGCTTCTGCTGCCCTCTTGGGGGTGCCCGAGTCCCGGCACCGTCGGCACGGCCAAGGCGACCCAAAACTTGAGTTGCTCCGAGGCCGCGATCGATTCGACCCGTTGCGCCCAGGGGCTCGAACGGAGCATGGACCGTTGCGCCTATGCGGAGTTGATCTCCCGGATCTGCCAATCGGCGGAGCGCGGCGCGCCGGCCGCGCCGACCCTCGCCGCCGCCGCTTCCTCGAACCCCGGGAGCGGCTACAACCCGCGGACGACCACCGTCTTCTATCGCGAGATCCCAGGCGGTCCCGAGAAGTCCGCGACCGGTTCGCTTTCGGCCGACCCGTGGGCCTTGTCCTGCCAAGGAAAGACCGGCGCCGCCCTTGCCGCCTGTCTACGTTCGCGCTTCCTGGTCAGCAGCACCGCCGTCTGCGCGGAATACACGAAGGCTTTCGGCGTCAGCACGTGCGGTACGCCCGCGGGCGGCTGGACCCGGGGGCCGAGCAACGAGCGCTGGGGCAGTGCCCTCCAGGCGCTCAACTACTTCTGCGAGAACGACCCGGCGGTCATCGGCTCGACGGGCCGGTCCGGCGGCTGGGATTGCGAGAGCACGGCGGTCGAATGGGCCCGCCTGGGGGCGTTCGGCGGCGAGGCGATCGTCACCGAATGGCAGCGCCGTACCGAGCCTGCGGTCTGCGGCAACCATCGGCGCGATCCAGGCGAAACTTGCGCCAACTGCCCCGCCGACCTCGGCGCTTGCGTACCGCCCCCGTCCGATCCGAGCGCGATCGACTGCTCCGGCCTGACGTTGCCCGCCCCCGGAGCGCCGCTTTTCGTGACCTACCGGGCGGACGTCGCCTCGACCGGGTTGTCGGAGGTTCGCCAGGTCAATTGCCGCATGCGGCCGTAGAAGCCCTCACCCCCTCGGTCCCCCTCTCCCAACCGCCCTCCCACCCCCGGGAGAGGGGGAAGAACAGCGTCTCGAACTTAGCCCCCTCTCCCGGGCGGGGGGAGTGCGGTTGGGAGAGGGGATGGGGTGAGGGCCGATTTGCGCTCTGCCCCGTTCTGTGAGATCCTTCACCGGTCAGCTTTCCAGCCCTGCATTTACGGGCTCCCGAAACCTCGACACGTTGCACCCGATTTCGAGGGCCTCCCGGCCCCAGCGGCGGCCTCACCGGCAAGTCCCCCGTTTTTCCCCCTGCATCGCCGGAACCAATTGAGCGCGAGCTTTAACCTCGCACGGCGAGAAACCGCGCTCAGAAAGAAGTAGGTTCCTATGCCTTTTTCAACCTTTGGCCTCGATCCCAAGCTGCTCGCGGGCGTCCGCGACATGGGTTACGACCAGCCCACCCCGATTCAGCTCGATGCGATTCCCCCCGCCATGGCGGGACGCGACCTGCTCGCCTGCGCGATGACCGGCAGCGGCAAGACCGCGGCGTTCGTGCTGCCGACGCTCCATCGCCTGCTCGGCAAGAGCCGCGGCGTGACGCGGGTCCTGGTCCTCACCCCCACCCGGGAGCTGGCCGCTCAGATCGAAGAGAACACCCGCGCGCTCGGCGCGCACACCCACCTGAAGAGCGCGGCCGTTTTCGGCGGCGTCGCAATGGGTCCGCAGGAGCGGGCGTTCCGCACCGGCGTCGACGTCCTGATCGCAACCCCCGGCCGCCTGCTCGATCACTTCCAGTATCCGTACGCGAAGCTGCCGGGGATCGAGATTCTGATCCTCGACGAGGCCGACCGGATGCTCGACATGGGCTTCCTGCCGGACATCCGCCGCGTCTTGAAGCACCTGCCGACCACGCCGCGCCAGACCCTGTTCTTCTCGGCCACCATGCCGCAGCCGATCGTCGTCCTGTCGCGCGAGCTGCTCTCCTCGCCCGCGATGGTCAACGTCGAGCGGAAAGCCGCGCCGGCCGAAGGGGTGACCCAGACGCTGTTCCCGGTGCGCGACGATCTGAAATCCGCGCTGCTGCTCGAAATGCTCCAGCGAGACGAGATCAAGAGCGCGCTCGTGTTCACCCGGACCAAGCACCGCGCGAACCGGTTGGCCGATTACCTGAACCGCCACGGCGTGCCGTGCGAGCGGATTCACGGCAACCGGAGCCAGGCGCAGCGGACGCTTGCGCTTTCCCGTTTCAAGGAAGGAAAGGATCGCGTTTTGGTCGCGACCGACATCGCCGCCCGCGGCATCGACGTCGAGCTGCTGTCGCACGTGATCAACCTGGACGTCCCGAACATCCCCGAGGACTACATCCATCGCGTCGGCCGGACGGCCCGAGCCGGAGCGGTGGGCGAGGCGTTTACCTTCGTGGGGGACAACGAAGGGGCGGAGCTCGCGGCGATCGAGCGCGCGATCGGCAAGAAGCTGCCACGGAAGAAGCTCGAAGGCTTCGACTACGAACGCAAGGCGAACGAGAAGCTGGAGATCCCGATCGCGGAACGGATCGCGAAGATCCGCTCGCAGCGTTCGGAAGAGCGCGCCCGCGCCAAAGAAAAGGCGGAGCGCAAAGCGACGGGAGCCCCGGCCCGGCAGGCCGGCCAGGCCGCCCCGAGCGGTGGCCGCGGACCGAGCGCTCCTCGACCCGGCGAAGCTCGCAGGCCGCAGGGCGGACGCCCCGGGCAGGGCCAGGCCCCGCGCGTAGCATCCCCCGGACGGGCACCGCGGAACTACAGCACCGCCGCCGCTCCCGCCGGTCGGTCGGCCCAGGCACCGGGCCGCAGCCCGGAACGCGGCTCGCTCGGCACACCCACCACGCCGTGGCACCTGCGCGGCGCCTCGCTCGACGCCCCTCGCCGTTCGGAGCCGGGTCAAGCCGCCCGTACCTCCGAGCCGGGTCGGCCGCGCGACCGTCGTAGGCCGTAGCGCCTAGGACTCGAGAGTTTCTCCCTGGGTGCGCGGGCGTCTCGCCCGCCAAGGCGGGCCGGAGGCCCGCGCACCCAGGAGGGGTTCTTTGCCGCTCTGCGGCATCGCATGCTAACGTCGCGGCGTCCGCTTGCCTAGGAGCCCGCCGCGATGCCATCCACCCTCACCGAAGCCTCGCCCGTCACCTCCCCCGCGAACCCGAAATCGACCGGCATCCCCCCGACGCCGCGCGCCGAGATCGACGCCGCGGTGCGCGATCTCCAGAACGCGAAGCGCGCCTGGATCGCCGTGCCGCCGGCCGAGCGGTTGAAGCTCCTCGCCGAGATGACGAAGCGGACGCTCGCGGTCGCCGACCGTTGGGCCGCGCTCTGCACGGAAGCGGAAGGGCTCACCCCGGGTCACCCGGCCTGGGGCGAAGAGGCGATGGTCGGCCCTTACTTCATGCTGCGCAACCTGCGCCTGCTCGAGGCGTCGGTGGCAGATCTCGCGGCGGGAAGGAAGCCGCGCATCCCCGGCAGAGTGCGGCGCTTGGCGGACGGACGGGCATCCGCCCGGGTCTTCCCCGTAGACATCTGGGATCGGCTGTTCTACACCGGCGTCTCCGCCGAGGTTTGGATGGAAAAAGGGGTCACGCCGGAGAACCTGGCTTCGACCCAGGCGGTCGCCTACGACGACCGGCAAGATCCCGGCGCGGTCTGCCTGGTGCTCGGCGGCGGCAACGTCTCAGGGATCGCGCCGCAGGACGCTCTCTACAAGCTGTTCGTCGAGAATCGTGTCGTATTGCTCAAGGTCCATCAGGTCAACGAATACCTGGGGCCGGTCCTCGCCGAGATCTTCGAGCCGCTCGCCCAAGGCGGTTTCTTCCGCATCGCCTACGGCGGAACGCCGGAGGGCGCGTATCTGGCAAGCCACCCAGATATCGACGAGCTGCACATCACCGGCTCCGACAAAACCTACGACGCGATCGTCTTTGGCACCGGACCCGAGGGCCAGGCGCGAAAGGAACGCGACGAGCCGATCAACCCGAAGCCGTTTTCTTCCGAGCTGGGCAACGTCTCACCGGTGATCGTGGTCCCGGGCGATTGGAGCGATTCCGACCTCGCCTACCACGCCGAGAACCTGGTCACCCAGTTCACCAACAACGCCGGCTTCAACTGCAACGCGACCCGGGTGATCCTCACCTGGGCCGGCTGGCCGCAGCGCGAAAGACTGCTCGCCGAGATCCGCCGGCTGCTCAAAGCGGCCGACCTGCGCAAAGCGTATTACCCCGGCGCCGCCGACCGTTTCGGCCGCTTCGCCGCCGCGCATCCCGAGATGGAACAGATCGGCAGTCCGGGACCTGAGGAGCTTCCCTGGGGGTTCATCTCGGGCGTCTCCCCCGCCAACGAAAACGACCTCTGTTTCAAGATGGAGGCGTTCTGCGGCCTTGCCTGCGAGACGCCGATCGAGGCCGCTTCCCCGGCGGAGTTCGTCGCCGCTGCAACCCGTTTTGCCAACGACAAGATCTGGGGAACGCTCAATGTGACCCTGCTGGTCCACCCCGCCTCGCGCCGCGACGCGCAAGTGGGCAAAGCGGTCGAGCGGGCGATCGAAGACCTTCGCTACGGCACGGTGGCGATCAACCATTGGGCCGCCATCGGCTACGGCGTGATCGTCACCCCTTGGGGCGCCTACCCGGGCCACCCGCGGAACGACATCCGCTCCGGCACCGGCTGGGTGCACAACACGCTGATGTTTTCGCGGATCGAAAAGACCGTCTTTTCCGCCCCGTTCCGGGTGCTGCCGAAGCCGGTCTGGTTCCTCACCCACAAGACCGCGAACCGGCTGACGTCCAAGCTCGGAGCTTTCGAAGCCGCTCCCTCGGTCGCCAAGCTGCCGGGGATCTTCGCGCTCGCGCTCCGGGGATAGCCCGGCGGTCCCGTCAGCGGCTTTAAGTGGCTGGGTTAAGATCTTCGCTCCGTGCCCCGACGTCTTTCGCCGATTCTCCTGATCGCCTGGCTCGCCGGGGCCGCCTGGGGATCGCCGCCCCCCGGCGACTTCATCTCCTTTCAGCCGGTCGCGGTACCCGACGAGGTTCCCGCCCATCTGGTGACCGCTCTTGCTGAGGATCGCCAGGGCTTCCTCTGGATCGGTACCCAAGGCGGGCTGGTCCGCTACGACGGCTACCAATTCAAAGTTTTCAAATTTAATCCCGACGATCCCCGGACGCTTGGGGGGAGCTACGTGCGATCGCTGTTCGCCGCCGCCGACGGCCGGCTCTGGATCGGCACCTTCAGCGGCGGCGTCTCGGTCTACGACCCGGCCACCGACACCTTCACCCGCTACGCCCACGACCCGAACGACCCGGGCAGCCTGTCGCACAACCGGGTGGAGACAATCGCGGCGGACCGCTCCGGCCGGATTTGGATCGCGACCTACGAAGGGCTCGACCGCCTCGATCCCGGGACCGGCCGGATCGAGCACTTCCGCCATGACGATCGCGATCCCACGAGCCTCGCCGCCGATCGAGTGCGGGCGGTCTTAGTCGACCGCTCCGGTCGGGTCTGGGTGGGCAGCCAGGACGGTTTGCAGGTTTATGGCCGGCCTGGCCGTGGCCCGGGCCGCGGCTTCGAGCGGATCGCCTCGGACCCGAAGGACGCCTCTTCGCTGGCGCGGCAGTTCGTCTCGAAATTGTTCGAGGACGACAAGGGCCGGATCTGGATCGGTACGCTCGACGACGGCGCCGCGGTGCTCGATCCGGAAACCGGCCGCCTCCATCGCTTTCGGCCCGAAGCGGGGGCGGCGAATCCGGGCGGCTTGAGCCATTTCTGGGTCTACGGCATCGAAAAAGGAGCCGACGACGAAATCTGGATCGCAACGTTCGGCGGCGGGATCGACGTCGTCGATGCCCGGTCTCTCGATATCGTGGCGCGGCTGCGGCATGACCCCGCCTTGCCCAACACCATCGGCAGCGACCGGGTGGGCGCGCTCTTCCGCGATCGGTCGGGTCTTCTGTGGGTGGGAGCCTGGGGTCAGGGGCTCGCCCGCCACGACCCGAAGGCGCGGGCCTTTCGCGCGCTGCGTTCGAGTCCGAGCCGGCCGGAGGGATTGAGCCACCCGGAGATCGTCCGCGCGCTCCAGATGCGGGACGGCACGATCTGGGCGGGAACCAACGGCAACGGCATCGACCTCCTCGACGAGGACGGCCGGCGGATCGGCGGCCATCGCCCCGACCCCGAAGATCCCGGCGCGCTGTCCGACGGTGCGATCACCTGTCTCGCCCAAGGAGACGACGGCACAATCTGGGTCGGCACGCTCAACGGGATGCTCCACCGTCTCCGCCCCGGCGCCCGGCGTTTCGAAAGGCTTTCGGTCGCCCAAGGTCTCCCGGGAGGGCCGATTCGCGCGCTCGCGTTCGGGCCGGACGGTTCTCTCTGGGCCGGCGCGGCCGAGGGGCTCGCGCGAATCGATCCACGCACCGAGAAGATCGCGACCTACAGGCACCGGCCGGACGACCCCGCCACCCTCTCCGGCATCGCCGCCGAATCGCTCGCCTTCGATGCCCACGGGACCCTCTGGGTGGGGACCGACAGCGGCTTGAACGCCTTTGATCCGGTCCGCGGCACGGCGGTGCGCATCTCCTATCAGGCCGGACGGCGCGACGGCCTGCCGGCGGGATGGATTCCCGACCTGATGATCGCCCGCGACGGCCGCCTCTGGGTCGCAACGCCCGGAGGAGCGGCGATCCTCGTCGCGTGGGACGGCAGGACGGCGCGCTTCGATCCGGTGGCGCCGCACCTGGGCCGCCCCGCCGCGCCGGTCGAATCGTTGATCGAGGACGACCAGGGGAAGGTCTGGCTCACCCCGCGCCTCCGCGTCGATCCGAGCTCCTGGACGTACCAGGAACTGGGACCGGCGGACGGCCTCGCGTTTCACGACTTCTTCATCGCCAGCCGCTCGCGCACCGATTCGGGAACGCTGCTCTTCGGCTCGCCCGAGGGGCTGCTCCTGGTGAGCCCGGAGCGGCTCTCCCCGTGGACCTACGAACCCCCGGTGGTGGCCACCGCGTTCCGCGTGGACGGTGTCGAGCGCCCCGGCGCTTCGCGGCTCGATCGACTGACGCTCGCGCCCGGGGAGAAGAGCTTCCGGCTCGATTTCGCAGCGCTCGATTTCACCGCTCCGGCGCGCAACCGCTATCGCTACCGCCTGGAGGGGTTCGACGACCGGTGGACCGCAGGGGACGCCTCCCAGCGTTCGGCCGCCTACACCCGCCTGCCTCCCGGCCGCTACACGCTGCGAATCGAAGGGACGAACCGGGCGGGACTCGTCAGCCGCCACTCGCTCCTCGTGCCGATTGAAGTCCTCCCGGCGTTTTACCAGACGGCGTGGTTTCGCGCCCTGGCGGCGCTGGGCCTGATCGCTCTCGCTTATGCCGCCTACCGGCTTCGCGTCCGCCGGCTGGAGGCACGCGGCCGGGCACTCGAACAGCTGGTCCAAGAAAGAACGCTGTCGCTCGCCGAGACCAACCAGGAGCTCACCGTGGCCTACCGGAGGATCGAAGAGGCGAGCCTCACCGATCCGCTCACGCGACTGCGCAACCGGCGCTTCCTGGACCAAGGGATCGAAAGCGATCTCGACCTTTCGGCGCGGCGGCACGAAGACGGCCACACCGGATCGGGCGAGACCGATCTCGCGTTTCTGCTCCTCGACCTCGACCACTTCAAGACCGTCAACGATACCTATGGGCACGCCGCGGGCGACGCCGTGCTCTCTCAGACCGCGGACCTCCTGCGCTCCACGTGCCGGGCCTCGGACCACCTCGTCCGCTGGGGCGGCGAGGAGTTCCTGCTCGTCGCCCGCTTCTGCGATCGGGCGGACGCGCCCACTCTGGCGGAAAAGATCCGCGCGACGATCGCCGCCCACCCCTTCCGCCTCGACGATGGACTGGAGATTCGAAGAACCGCTTCGATCGGCTTTGCCGTTTACCCCTTCGCCCCGGCCGCCCCGCGCGCGGTCGGCTGGCAGGAGATCGTCGCGATGGCCGACCTCGCGCTCTACGCGGCGAAGCGAAGGGGCCGCAACCGCTGGGTGGGCGTCGAAGCCGGCACCGAGGGCGATCCGGCGGAAACAGCCCGCAGCTTCCGCGAAGCGCCCGAAGCGGCCATCGCCGAAGGCCGAGTGACGTTAAGGGCCATGGAAGACGGTGAGGGAGGGATCGGGAGCTGAGCGGCCAGAGAAAGCCGAGCGGGAGCTGAGCGGCTACCGCGGTGGACTATTCCTCTTCAACCGGCATGCTTTGGCGGAGCTCGTTGCCGAGAAGCTCCCGCGGCACCCGCCAGGTCGGTGCCGCAGCAACCGCCCGGCGTAGGTTCTCGACGGCTTCCGCCCGGTCTCCCCCGGCGAGCGCCACGCGGGCCAGACCGTAGAGGCAGCCGGGATGATCGGGCTCGGCGACGAGACCCTGATGGAATTCGCGCTCGGCGCTTGCGAGGTCGCCTTCCGCCAAATAGCAACAGCCGAGCTTGTAGGCACGTTTTCCGGGTGTCAGGCAAAGATCTCCAGGCACCGCGGGCGGGCCGGCCGCCGGATCGAGGCTCCTTCGCACCCGTCCGTAAGCCTCTCGGGCCGCGGCGTACCAGCCGTCGGCATAGAGGGTCTCGGCGAGCACGTAAAGAGGTAGGGAAGCGCCGGGAACGAGCGCGAGGCTCTCTTCGAGACAGCCGACCGCGGCAACCCGTTCGCCCGCTTCGGCAAGCAGGGTCGCGAGCATCGCGAGCGCCGAAGCGCGGAGCGGCAGCGGGCAATCCGGCGCCTCGGCCATCGCCCGAAAAATCGCCCGCGCTTCGTCGCGGCGCTCCAGGAACCAGACGGTTTTGCCCCGGTAGTAGCGCGACCAGAAATCGTTCGGATCGCGAGCCAGCGCCAGATCCAACAGGCGCATGTAGCGTTGTTGTTTTTCCGCCAAGCGCTCGTGCGGAAGGTCGCTCACGAGGTGGATCAGGTGAACGGGGGCCAAGGCGCCAACCGCGAAACCCGCGCGGAGCACCGCGTCGTTCGGGCGCTCGTGGACAATTCCCTCGTAGCGGATTTCCGGATGTTTGCGGAACAGCCGAAGCATGCCGATCGGATAGACATCGGGCTCGCCGTCCCCGGGCCGGATCACCCGATCGTGACGTTCGAGGAAAAAACCGCCGATCCCGGGCGGTGCGGTCTCAAGCGCTTCGCGCAGGCCCTCCGGATGAATCAGACGCTCGTCGGCATCGAGGCAGAGAAGGAAGCGGCCTCGGGCGGCCTCGATTCCGACGTTTCTCGCCGCTGAATAATCGTCGCACCAGGGTTCGTGGAAGACCCGGCAGCCGTACTCCAAGGCGATTTCCACCGTGCGATCGGAGGACCCGGTGTCGACCAGGACGATCTCGTCGGCCAAGTCGCGAACCGAATCCAACGCGCCGGCCAGAAAGCGCTCTTCGTTCTTGGCGATCAGACAGACAGAGAGCAGCATGCGGCGAAAGCGCCCACCCCGGGCACGCCGGGGGTGGGCTGAATCCGAATTCAGGAGTGGTAGTACGCGGCGAGCGGACCCTGCGGGATCACGATGCCGGTCCCTTCCGTACGCTTACCGCCCTGCACAACGCCGAGCATCCGGGCGATGGCGGCCGGTTCGATCGTCTGGACCTTCTGGGCGCGATCGGCTTTGGTCTTCGTTTCCATGAGGTCTCCTTTTGAGATGGCGGAGGCTACCACGCGGCGCCCCCGTTTGCCCTTTTACCCACCGACTGACATTGACCTCCAAGACATCCAGCGGCAGCGCTCCATGGCGCAGCACCTCGTCGTGAAACGCCGGCAAATCGAACGCCGGTCCCAGCAAATTCTGCGCTTCGGCTCGCAGCTCCTTGAACTTCAGCTCACCCATCGTGTACGCAGCGCCGAGCGCCGGATCGTTCAGATAGCGCTCGATTTCGATCTCGATCGCACGGTCGTCTTGTCCCGTGTTTTCGCGGAAGAATTCGACCGCCTGCTCGCGGCTCCAGCCTTTCGCATGAATTCCAGTGTCGACCGCAACCCGCATCGCGCGCCAGAGCTCGGAGAAAAGCTGGCCGAACTTTACATAGGGGTCTTTGTACAACCCTAAGTCGTCGCCCAGGGTTTCGGCATAGACGCCCCAACCTTCGACGAACGGCGTGTAGTCGTGGTAGTTGAGCACCCGCGGCGCCTTGGCGGTAGACTGCGCGATCGTCACCTGAAGATGATGGCCGGGCATGCACTCGTGCAGGTAGAGCGCCGTCATCTCCCACTTCGGGCGCACCTCCAGGTCGGAAGTGTTGACGTAGCAGGTCCCCGCCAAGTCGCGTGCCACGGAACCGATGTCGTAATAGATCGTCGATTTTCCCGCTGCCTCGCCGGCCGGAATCGCAACGATCCTCAATGGCAATTTGGGGATGTTGCCGAAGAGCGACGGCAGTCGGGTTTCGACCTCCCGGCCAATCGCGCGGTAGCCTTCGAGGAGGTCCTCCGGCTTGGCATAGAGAAAACGTGGATCGGTGCGCAGAAACCGCACGAATTCCGCGAGGCTGCCGGCAAACCCGGTAGCGGTCTTGATCCTCTCCATCTCGGTCCGGATGCGGCGAACTTCCGCGAGGCCGACCTCGTGCACCTGCTCGGGAGTCAAATCCGTGGTCGTCGCCTTCCTCAGCCGATAGGCGTACCAGGCGGCACCATTGGGCAACGCCCCCAGCCCCAAGCTCTCGCGCGCGGCCGGAATGTAGGTCGCCGTGAGGTAGTCGAAAAGCTTTCGAAACGCGGGAGCGGCCTTGGTCTCATAGGCGTGGAGCGCCGCGCTCCGGATCCGCGGTGCGTCCTCGTCGTCGATCTGGCTTCCCGTCTGGCTCCCGATCTGGCGGAACGGTGCAAGCAACGGACTTTTCCACGGATCGTCGGGGGTGAGCGCACGAATCTGCTCGGGCACACCCTGCATTAGACCCTTCGGTGAAGTCACGCCCGTCGCAAGCCCTTTTTTCAACAGGACCAGATTTTGCTCGATGAGCGCCGCGACGCCGTTCAGCCGGGCGATCAAATCGTCGTAATCCCGGCTCGATCGGGCCGGCGCCCGCCCCAGAGCGAACGGAACGTCCTGCTGTACGCCGCCGTAGCGGGTAATCGTCAACTCCTCTTCCGGGAACTCGAAACCTTCGACCTGGCCCTCCAACCGGCGGAGATAGAGATCGAGATCGACCTGCTCGTCCGCGGCCAGCAAAGAACGGTCGATCGACCGAACAGCGAGCAGCTGCGCCCGCGTCGAAGCCTGCCGCCTCTCGATGCCCGCCGCCGAGAGATCCGTCCACAGGTGGTTGTGCCCCGGAAAACCGATGTACGTCGCAAACTCCGGATGATCGCGCAGCTTCGCGTCCCAGCCATCGTCCAGCAGGCGGTGGAGTTTCTTGCTCTCGCGGACAGAGGCTCCTGAGTCGGCGGCGTGCGCCATAGAGCCCACAAACGCCAGGAGGAGGAAGGCAAAGCACGGAGATCGATTCGCGGCTTGGCGGGGCATCGCCGCACTGTAGCGCCCAAGGTCGCCCAAAGGCGAGGCCATTCGTGGCATGTGGAGCGGCTGGAACACGCTGCGCGCTTTAAGGGTGCTGAATGGGCATGGAGCGGCAGTGTGAGGGGTGGGGCCGGCCAAGCCCCACCCTTCGAAACTGCGAACTTCTACCTACCGACCGTCTCGTGGATCGTCGGGTGGGCCGTGCCTGCAATCCGTGGGAGCTCCCCTGGGACGGTGCGCACGGCGCACCCTGCTAGATCAGGCGGCTTTTTCGGCGACGGACTTCACCTTCGGCTTACGGCCGCGCTTTGACCGGTGCTCCGATCGAATGTTGAAGCTCTCGATCACCGGGTTGGCGAAACCGAACTTCGCCCGGACGACCGCAGCGAGATGCCGGAGGGATTCGCTCGCCTCCCGGTCGCGCTGCCGGCGGACGATCACCGCCTCCGTCAACTGGCCGCGCAGCGATTGCACCCCTTCCTGCGAAGCGCGCAGATCCTCGACCCGTTGCCGCACTTCGGCGACGTAGATCTCGCCGCCCGGGATGTTGGGCACCTCGCTCAAAAGATTCTGAAGCGTGGTCTCGCACCGGCTGATCTTGTCCGCGAAACTGGTGTCTTTCATGGCACAACTCCTTTTGCGAATCACGGGACGCGATATGCGGCCCGAAAATGCCTTGGGCATTGAGTGGACGTCGCGAGCTCGCCAGGATTCCGAAGCTCGACCGCCGGACCGTCGACGCTCAGGGTCGGGAAGATCGAAAACGGGGCGGCGCAGGGAGCGTTCATCACGCCGAGAACGCTACAGGCCGCAAAAGGAGGGGTCCAGGCGCAAAGATGGCCGTTTTTCGGCCATCTTTCTGCGTTGCAACTTTTGGCTGGAAGGTGTATGGGGCGTGGGTTTTGCCCGGGTAGAAACTGGGCCGCGGCCGCCGATTTCTTTATGCCCCCTACATAGCGCTATTCAATGACTGCCCACCGGAACGATCGGGGCCGCCATGAAACTATTGCCTTCCTAGTTCCCCACCGTCGTTGCGCCGAGTCCATAGGATGAAACTCCCCCTCCGTCATCCCGAGCGAGAGCGAGGGATCTGGGTGGGAGGGAGGCCTTAAATCCCAACCCAACCCCCAGTTTCCCCAGGAGGCAGTTTCTTTTTAGTTCGATGCCGTCGTTCCGCCGGGTCCGTAGGATGAAACTTAGCGGGATTGTCGTAGGGGGGGGGGGGGGGGACGACCCCGGGGGGGGAGAACCACCCCCCCGCGGCCGCACACACCCCACACCCCCCCAGGCCCCCCACACCACCACACAAAACA
>JBBSBW010000031.1:0-84777 GCA_038250865.1 Thermoanaerobaculia bacterium
TCCTCAGCCACAGAGCCTACGGCTTCCACTCCGCAAAGTCCCTCATCGCTACCATCTACCTCTGCTGCGCAGGAGTCCAACTCCCGGTGCCTACCCTTGTCTGAAAAAACCTTATTTAGCTACACTTGCATGAGGAGAACCGAAATTCATAACCTGTTGCAAAAAGGCTTTTCTGACTCGAGAAAGGCGGCAGGCGAAACGGTTCACCCATTGGTTGTCGTATCACTGTGTGCAAAAGACCCCATTCGTTACTCGGTTCCTGAATGTCCAGGTGCGAGAGAAGCTGTCTATTCAGTGGGGCCGAATCTTGATACCAGCTCCAGCAAACGAAACCAGCCTCAATTTCCTCTGCCGCAAGAAGCCCGACATTTTCAGCGATGAAATAAAAAGTCGGAACGTACTGCGGTCCCGGTGGGCCTACAGAAGGCCGGAAGGAGAGGTCAATACTGGGCTGTTGCCTCCGCCCAAGAAAAAGATCTGTCGCTAAGTACTCGGGCACTTCTACCATTGAGTCGTGGATTCTGAGAAAATATTTCGCTCTCCTCGACTCTGTGCAGATCACGAGTTGAGGCGCTCGCGCGATAGCAATCAACAGGACCGGACCATCTTCGCCCTCCACGACCTGAAATCGAGGAGGCGGTATCAAAAACGGGGCCATATCCGAAACGACATCTTTCGCCCAAGCCGCGAGACCGCCGGGGCCTACACTCGCGCAGGGAGAAATCTTACGCGGCTTCTCCTCCGAAATCCCCACGACGAGTATTCCGCCGTCGGCGTTCGCAAAGCCGCTCACGTATTTTCGGATCTTCCTTTTGCCATGCTCTAGTCTTGACTCCTCGGTGATCAACCCATCCTTGAAGTCAAGGTATTGACCCTCTTTTAGGCCCAAGAGCATCCCGAGTTCGCTGGGGTGAAGCTCTTTCCCTTCGAGCAAGGCATCAAGTAATTCCCTGGCGCCGTTGATTTGCATGCCCCCACCTAAATGCCTTTGGACGATTGCGGCGGAGTGCCTTCGAGCGTCATTTTTCACGGGAGGAGGAGTGGCTGCGGTCCAGGGCGATCTCTTCGATCTCCCGGATCTGATCGTCCGAGAGACCCCCATAGACACTCTGCCAAGCTGCGAGAGTGGCCTCAGGAGAAGTCTCGGGCTCGGCGAGAATCTCGACCCTCACCTTCTGGTGCTCTTCGAGGCCTGGGTCTTCGAGAGGTCGGAAGACCCCGTTTTCGTAGACTGCTGTGAGGAGTCGAGTCATGGCGGCATTGTCCTCGCGTAGCTACCATATCGTAGCACCGGGCAGAGCAGTTCGGGGGTCTCATGAGAGGCGACCGAACAGCCCTGGCTCCTGGGCCGGAGCGCCGTTAAACTGACACGCGACCTCAGGAGAGGCCTCATGCTCCGCTTCGACTTTTCCCTCTACGACCGCTACGGCCAACTCGCTGCTTTCGTCGATGTAAGGAGCGTGCGGGGCGCGTCAACCGAATGGGCCGCGAAGCTGCGCCGCAATCTGCTCGCCCATGGTGAGATTCCCTGCGGTCCCTTCCTCATGGTTGCAACGCCCGAACGGATCTTTCTCTGGCGGGCCGCTGCAGGGGGCGATCCTCTCGCCACACCGGACTACGAGGCGGACGCCGAGTCGCTGTTCCGGCACTACCTTCCCAAGCCTGGACCAGCGGAATCACCTCGGGCAATTGACGGCCAGGTTTTCGAGCTGATTGTTCAATCCTGGTTGAGCGACCTGACGAGGGGCGAGCCGGAATCCATGCCCAGCGCTTTTGCCAATTCGGGCTTCGCGGACGCCGTTCGGCGGGGTCGGATCTGGTATGAAGAGGTGGCGTGAGCGTCTGCGTCGAAATGTGATTCGCCTTGCTGTTCCGGAGCGGCTCCAGGCCACGCCCTTGAAACATGCGCCTTCATAGAGGATGATCCGTCCATGGTCACGACAGTCACTCAGAAGAACACGGTCACGATCCCCCTGGAAGTCGGCATGAAGCTGGGGATCAAACCCGGCTCGAAGCTCGAATGGCAGCCGGTCGAAGGCAGGGAAGAGATCCTCGTTCGAGTGATTCCCAATCGCGGGGAGCTGGCACTCCGGCTCCTGGGCGCCAGCCGCAGGTTCTCTCCCGATCGCGACGCTGTCGCTGAACTCGTTGCGGAACGAGCAGCCGAAGGATAACGAGCCCTGCGCTTCCTGCTCGATACCTCCGCCCTGATCGCTCATGGACGAAAAGAGCCGGGATGGGAGCGCGTCCAGGCGCTGTTCGAGGCGGACGACTCCGAGATCTTGGCTGCCAGTCTTTCGCTCACCGAGCTGGCTCGGCGCCTCTGCGAACTCGGGGCCACGGACGGCGAGGCGCGCCGCAACGCCGAGGGTTACCAGGAATTGCTGGATGAGATCGTTCCGATCGATGAAGCGGTGGCCCTGGCCGCGTTCGACATCGGCCGCCTTGTGGCAAAACGGATTCCCCTCGCCGACGCGCTGATCGCAGCGGCTGCCCGCGAACGGAGTGCCTGCCTGGTGCATCGCGATGGTCACATGGCACAGATTCCAGCCCACCTTGTCGAGCAGATCGATCTTGCGGTCGACCCGGCCTCGCAAGCACCACCGCGGTAACTCCCACTTCGATCGCCAACCTCGTCCGGCGCGACTTCGCTCGCATGACCCCGAATACCCGGCAAGAACAGCAAGACCTCATCGAGGCCACCTGCAGCCGCCTGGTCGAGCAGCAAGTGATCGAGCCGCTCTCCTCAGACGAAGAGGAAACGAGAAGCTGGAATCTCTGCGAGCTGGCATCCCTGATCGAAGGCAACTTCCACGTCCAACTCGATGTCGCCCTGCTCTCCGAATTCGAGCGCCTCGCCTACGAGCGCCGCGTCAGTTGGGACAGAGGCCCACTCCCAATCCCTCACAGCAAGTGGCGCCATCCGTTCTGGCTCCTGGCCGACGGCCAACGCGTCGGTACGCTCGCCGTCCCTACGATAATCTCGGGAATCGATCTGATCTCCGTCTCCAGCCTGTATGTCGATCCGGCGGCGCGTCGTCAAAATATCGCCCGCCGCGCTCTCGAAGCGGTTTTCCTCGCAGCGATCGAACAAGGCGGCGGGGGGCTTCGGCTCGATACGAATTGGACGTGGCAACCGGCGGTGCGCTTCTACGCGAGCATCGGGATGTGGGTGCCGATGTGGAAACACAATCTGGTCTTTACCTGGCAGCGGAACCTTCCACCCTATCGAGTCGAGATCGGCGAGAGCGAAGCTCGATTCCTGATCGAGCAGGACGACGGATGGCTGACAAAAGTGACCGCACGAAACCTCGGCGACCGGCTTGGCTGGGAGACCATCGATCTCGAACCCGGGCTCGGCGAGCCGTTCTACTGCATCCCGGGTACCTTCGCGCTCCACCTCGCACTGGCCGGTTGGCCGCTCATTCGCTCCGACGAGACCTGGGAACACCGCCACCACTGGTCCGACGCGGGCGAGCCCGAAGGCCTTGCCTACAGGATCGAAATCTTCGAGGCCATCGACCGCAAGCGCGGCTTCGACGTCCGCACTCCGCGCATCCCCGGGCTGGAGTACCGCGACTTGGAGGAGATCTGAACGGGCGGGCGCCCAGCAAAAAATCCCTGAACGCGGCCGTAGGCGCCAAGCCGCTTTCTTGGTAGGCTTTGACCATGGCATTGGCGAAGCGCGAGGTGTCCGTCTCTCTGGATGAGGATCTCTTTGCCCAGCTCGAGCGGGAAGGGCAGGGCCTATCCGCGCAGGTCAATGCGGCGGTTCGTGCCGATTTCGAGTCTCGGCGTCGCCACAGGTTGCTCGAAGAGTTCCTCGATCGTCTCGATGAGGAGAACGGGCCGGTGGACGAGGCCTTGGTCGAAAAGTACGTCGGCCTCCTCGGATGAACCGTTGCGTCGTCCTTGACGCGGGCGCCCTGGAGGCTTTGGCATCCAGCCGATCCGGGCATAGAGGCTTGGAGGTCCGCGCAGCGCTCCGTGCTGCGGTGCGTCTTCGCCGCGAAGTCATCGTTCCCGCCGTGATTCTCGCCGAGCTATATCGAGGGCCTCGCCACAACCCGATGGTCGACGCCTGCCTGTCGCGTGAAACGGGAATCCGAGTCCGTGATACGGACCGCGCTCTGGCCAAAATCGTTGGGGGCGTCCTCGCTGCTGCCAATGTAGGGTCGCTACATCTCGCCGATGCTCACGTGATCGCCTCGGCCGTAGATTTCGGAGGAGGCATTGCCCTGACCACCGACCCCGAGGATCTCGGTCGCTTGGCCGCCGCCTTCGGGAATGTTGTGGTGGTCAGGCTTCCTTGACGGAAGCGACACGTTCGCCGCACTCGAAAAACTCTCCGGGTCGAAGCCCCTACCGAAGCCCGAACAGGTACAACAACGCCGCATATCCGCTGGGCAACGACGGCGGCGGTGCTTCAAGGTTCGCGTAGCGGACGGCCATTTCGAGGAAGTACCGGGCGTGGAAGAACGCCTCCAGGATGGGTCGAGTCTCTTCCATCCAGCGTTGGTTGGCTTCCATCTCGAATTTCTTGCCGGTCCCGGCTTCGACGATTTGGACGAACCAGGGGTTGAGCGGCAAGTCGGGAGCGAGCGCCTTCAAACGCTCGACGATTGCCAGCGTCCTCCTTTGGAGGCCGTAGACTTTGAAGCTCTGATGGTAAAAGCGGTAGATCGGGTCTTCGTAGCCCCAGTGATCGCTGGCACCTGCGAGCAGCGTCTCAAGCTCGGCGCGGTCGCGTCGGAGATTCTGGAGCAGGGTCTGTTCCGGGTTGGGAGCGCCTTCGGGCTCTGCAGCGGCGGGCGCTTCGGCGGCTGGAGAAATGTCCGCGGGTTCGGCCGGTGGCTCGGGGAGCTCCGCAATCTCCTCGGTCACCGGATCGTCCCATCGCCTGAACCCCGGAGTCCGGCGCGCTTCTTCGAGCGATCGAATCCACTCGACACGGCCATGGGTGAAACGGACGATGTACTCGATCCAATTCCTCTCACCCGCCTTGACCGACCGCCGCACCGCAGTGGGGGCAGCTGAGCAGCTCTTGGGCGAAGGCCCCGCCGCAGTGGGCGCAGAAGATGCGGCCGGCGAGGCTCTTGGGGTCGAGCTTTACCAACTCCGGGTAGGTAATCTCGAGCTCCGCGGTGCTCATCCGGTCTTCCTCGGCGGCGGGCGACCAGACGATTTCGATCGCGATCACCTCCCCGCTCGTGAGGGTGGCTCGGTCGGCCAGTCCGGCGCGGATTTGGGCGGCGAGGTCCGAGTTGGACGCCTCGGCAAAGGAGCGCCAGGTGACGAGGATCAGGCTGACGACGACGGTTCCCTCTCCCTCTTCCGGGCGCGGCACGATCGGAGCGGCCGGAGGCGCGGCCTCCGTGACCAGCCCGCCGTCTTCGCTACGAATCAGCTCGCGGCGGAAGCGGGCACGCGCCCGGTTGCAGGCTTCGAGGAAGCGCGGCTCCGCGGCGGTGGCGGAAACCCCTTCCGACTCCTGGCCGGCGTAGAGCCACGACCGTTCCGCCCGTTGGAGTGCCAACACCACCTCGCGCAGCATCTCCGCCCTTCCTTTGGCGGCCCCCCCAAGCTTGCGGGCGGCGAGCGCCGCGAGCGCGACCTGAAGGTCGCGCCGTGCGTTCCAATCGATCCCGAGAACCAGCGAGCTGAGAACCATCGAGCTGGTGGCCGGGCGAGCCCCGGAGTCCTTCCCTTGAGAGGTCAGCCACGCCAGGAACACCAACCCGCCCATGACCACGAAAATCACCATTCCCGAGTTCGATCCCTCTCCGGATCCCCCGTCGGACGAGTACGAACCCGAGCTATCGCCCGAGGATCCCGAGCTGCTGTCGCTCGAGGAGCTGCTATCGCTCGAGGAGCCGCTGTCGCTGGAGGAGCTGCTGGACCCTCCCGAGAAGCCGGAGCCGCCCATGCTGCCGCCGGTATCCTGCGCCTGCGCGGCGAGGCAGGCCAAGAAGAATCCTAGAAGGCAGCGAAGAAAGACCTTTCGGGACATGAAGAAGTACCGGGCGTGGAAGAACGCCTCTCCCTTTCTCCTGTGTGCTCTCGCTCGGTCGATACACTATGGCGAGGAAAGGCTTCCTGCCAAATGCGGAACTTGAAGAGAGCAAAGCCGGGATTGATCTTGCAACGACGCCCCCGACGAACACGGCGTCGCAGCCAAGAAACCGGGACATTTCTCTAGAATTCGGGACCTACTACCAAATTACGGGACGTGTAGCCAGGATACGGGGCGTATAGACAGAATCTGGGACGCATCATTCGATTATGGGACGCATAGACAGGATACGGGACGGTTCTTCGATTTCTGGGACGTATTTCCAGAACACGGGACGCAATACATGAGGATGGGACTGCTATCCGGCGGATGGGACGCGCATTCGGAATACGGGACGTGTTCGGCGATTTGGAGACGTATCGCCGACGTTGCGGCCCCCTCGCCCGACGCCGGGACGTTCGTCCAGAAATTGGGACATCGATCGCCAGGCCGCTCGGTTCCGCGGCGTCACGGGCCTCATCCTTTCTTCTTGGCGAGGGCGGCGGCGATTTCTTCCCGGATCATCTCGCGCAGGCTCTCCTTAAGGCCGGCGTCCGGCGGTTTTTCGGCCGCACGGCGCTTGCTCGGCGGATCGGGGTTGTGGACGATCCAATCTTCCAAGCAGTGCGGCGACGAGCGTTCGGCTTCGACGTGGGCGAGGCGAAAGAAGTCCGACGTCGGAACCTTGAGGTATCGCGCGAGCCCATTCACGTGGCGGACGCGCAGCTCCATCTGGCCGTTGAAGATCTCGTCCAGGCGGCCGTGGCCGATTTCCATCGCCTGCTCAACCTCGTGCTTGGTGCCCGGCGCAACGGCGACCGCCCGGCGCACGATCTCGAGGACCGCCTTGGTGTCTTTGTCGCTCATCGCGCAACTCTATGAAGCGGAAGCGCACGCCGCAAGCGAGAGGTTAGGGATTTCCGGAAGAGCCGCCAAACGGCGCTCCCTCGACCGACCGGAAGAGCGATTCATCCCTGAATAGATGCAACTGATCCCAACCGGCTCTCCCTCGCCCGCGCTATGCATCTACGATCGACCTCGAACTCCAGACGATCCCCGGCGTGGAGTGTCCTCCCCTCCGCGCCGCGGGTCGCCCGAGCTCTCCTCCTCCAGCCGGTGAGGTCGGGCGGTGCCCCCCTGACGCCCCCCGATCTCGTCGGCCTTTTTTTCTGCGCATCGAATCGGCGGCAAGCCAGCCCTGTTCATCTGGCGTTCATCTGGCGTTCATCCCTCCCCTGCTAGGTTGTCGGCATGAGGGAAATCCCGACTTTCCGGCTCTGGATCTATGGCTTCCTGCTGGCGGGAGGTCTCGCCGTACCGTTCGTTACAGCCTCTGCCCAAACGGCGGATTCGCCCGTCCCCACGCCCGCCGAAATCGAAAAGAGCGGCGCGACGATCGGCGAGATCACGTTTCGACGCAGCAACATCTTCGATCCGAGCGTCCCGGCGGAGAATCGGAAGCTGTTCCGGGCGGCCAATCATCTGCACCGGACGACGCGGGAGCATGTGATCGAGGATCTGCTGCTGTTCCGGCCGGGCGACCGATATACGGTGCAGAAGATCGAGGAATCGGAGCGCCTGCTCCGGGCGACACACTATTTCTATGATCCGGAAATCCGCGTCGTCCGCGTCGGCGAGGGGAAGGTCGATTTGCAGGTCGTCACCCGCGATGTGTGGACGCTCAAAGGAGGCGCCGGGGTCGGCCGGAGCGGCGGCACGAACTCGACCCATTTCAAGCTGGAGGACACGAACCTGCTCGGCACCGGGCAGACCCTGGAAGTCGAGCGGTCGTCCGACGTCGACCGCACCAGCTCGCGGCTTCACTATCGCGACCCGAACGTCGGGCACAGCCGGGTTCTCGTCGATCTCGGGTACTCGAACAACAGCGACGGCGACTTGAAGAGCTTCCAGGTCGAACGTCCTTTCTACGCGTTCGACAGCCGTTGGGCCGCCGGGCTCACCGCGGTCGCCGACGATCGGGTCGATTCGCTCTACCGGCTGGGCCACATCTTCGAAGGGTTTCGCCACAAGCAGGACAAGTTCACGCTCTATGGCGGCTTGCTGCGCGGCAGTTCCCTGAGCTCTGGCGGCGTGATCGACAAGGACGCGCGGGCCCATCGGTTTTCGGTCGGCTTCACCTATGAGCGAAATCGGTTCGCGCCGGATCCCGACCGGCGGACTCCCGACGTTCTACCGCCCGACCGGACGCTCGCCTACCCTTGGCTCGCGTTCGACTCGGTGGGCAACGACTACTTGAAGACGCGAAATTTCGATCAGCTCGGCCGGGCCGAAGACCTGTCGCTCGGGCGACGCTTCCACGGCCGGCTCGGGTTCTCCTCCACCGCGTTCGGTGCCGATCGCAACGAGGGGATCTTCGACAGCACGGCGAGCTGGGGGGTTCGGCCGGCCGCGCATCCCGCCCAGACGATCCTACTTTCCGGCACCGCCTCCGGCCGCTATGGCTCGGACGGCGGCCGGAACCTGCAGGCGGGCGTAAGGGCGCGTTACTACATCCGGAATTTCGGCGAGCAGCTGTTCTTGGCGTCGCTCGAAGCCGATGCGACCCACCGGCTCGACCCGGAAAGCCAGCTGCTCTTGGGGGGTGACAGCGGACTGCGCGGCTATCCACTGCGCTATCAGGACGGCGACCACCGGATTCTCTTCTCGCTCGAACAGCGGGTGTTCACGAATTGGTACCCGTATCGCCTGCTCCACGTCGGCGGCGCGATCTTCTTCGACGCGGGCCGGGTCTGGTCGAACGATCCAACCAAGTCGGCGCAGATCCAGGGCCTGCTCAAAGACATCGGCTTCGGCTTGCGGTTGGGCTCCAGCCGCTCGTCGCTCGGCTCGATCGTCCATCTCGACCTCGCCTTCCCCTTGGACGGCGACAGCTCGATCAAGAGGGTTCAGTACCTGGTGACGTCGAGCACCGGTTTCTAGATCTTAAGAACCCGACCGCCGCGGCGTGTGCCAGGTCAAATTCACCACGATCGGTTGATCGATCCCCTTGTGGATCACCCGCTCGGCGCCGAAGTGGTACACCGTGGCGCCGAGGTCGATGCCGAAGCCGGTCCGAGCGTGCTCGAAAGCCAACCCCACGCCGACGTAACCGTCGCCCACGTGGAGGCCACCGGTCTCGCCGGACAGGTCGAAGCCGGGGCCGGTGATCCGCCCGACGAACCCTTGGCGCGGCAGGGGAAGCGCGCCGATTACCCGCGGCGCCAAGGTCCAGTTCGCTCCCAAGGGACGCTCGTGGCGCCAGCCGACGTATGGGGTGACGAAATCGTAGGTGGCACTGTGGTCCAGCACTCCGGACGCTCCGGCGTTGCGTCCGGTGACGAGCCGATAATTGAGCGTGTAGTTGGAAAGGTCGAGCCGTTCCCACAGGACCCCGAACGTCCAGGTGGTCGCCCGGCCAGCGGGCTGCCAGACCGCCCCGCCGCCGACTCCGAAGTGGCGGAGGTCGCCTTGGGGATTTGAAAACGTCGCGAATTCCGGCAGGTCGAGCGGAATGTCTTTGCGGAAGATCGGGCGGAACAGATCGCGGCCGGAGCTGCCGGAAAAGCTCATCGCATCGTAAAAGCCTACCGCCTGGAGACCCCAGCGGTCGGAGAGCGCCCGGGTGGCGCCGAGGCCGAACAGCACGCCCCCGAGGTCGACGAATCCGCCGCCGTTCTTCGCCCCCGCGATCTGCGCTTGGAACTGCCACTCGCCCCGTGCGCTCCCCGATAGGGAGGCCGCGGCGAGGGGCAGGGTGAGGTAGCGCACGTTCATCGCGCTTTCCGGCAGGTGCTCGGTGATGAACTCGATGTCCTCGCCGGGGTTGGCGACCGCGGCCTTCGCGGCAGGCACCAGGCCGATCGCCGACGCGAACGTGGCGGCAAGGATCGTCAGGGAAATCTCGGGGGAACGTTTCATTTCTTCGCCTCCGCCACCCGACCGCTAGGGGTCGGCAGCAGGTAGCCTCCGGTGCGGTAGAGCTGGTCGGCTCCGTCGAAATAGGCGATCGCGTCCTCGATCAGCTCGTGCCCTGCTTTATCCGGCCGCGGGATCGCCACGAATTGATTGTCCGCTCCGACCGAAAACAGCGAGGCGCGTCCCTGCAAGCCCAGCACGGCGATCCGCCCGCCGCGCATCAGGGCGATCTCGTTGTTGTGGGTCATGAGAGCGCGGCCCTGCTCGGGCGGAATGCGGAAGATGTCGTGACCGAAGAAGCGCGACTCGTAGCTCATTCCCAGAAGGCCGAGGATCGTCGGCGGCAGGTCGAGCGACGAGGCGAGGGTGTCGATCCGCTGCCCCGCTGGTACCAGCCCCGGGGCGAGGAACAGGATCGGTACCTCGTAGCTCGGCAGCGGAATCGCCTCGGCGCCGTAGACCCGCGCGCCGTGGTCGCCCATCATCACGAACAGGGTGTGGTCGAAGAAGGCGTGGCTTTTGGCCTGCTCGATGAACCGGCCGAGCGCCCAATCGGCGTAGCGCACGACGTTTTCGCGCCGTTTGAGCTTCGGATCGGGGCGGATCGGCCCGTCGGGAAAGGTGTAGGGCCGGTGGTTCGAGACCGACAGGACCAGGGTGTAGAACGGCTTGCCCGCGGCCTCGAAGCCATCCATTTGGACCAACGCCTGATCGAAGATCGATTCGTCCGCCGCTCCCCAGGCGGTGGTGAAGGTGCCGTCGGGATAATCCTTCTGCTCAAAGATCCGATCGACGCCGTTGTTCGAAAGGTAGCCGCCCATGCCGTCGAACAGCGCACGTCCGCCGTAGACCCAGAGCGTCCCGTAGCCGCGCTCGCGCAGCAGCCCGGGGAGGGTGAACAGGTTTTTCGACGCCGGCCGGCGGACCACCGAAATACCGGGCAACGGCGGCAGCGAAGAGGTCGTCGCTTCGATCGCGCGGATCGTCCGGTTGCCGGTCGAATAGGCGTGGGTGAGCAGCGTGCCTTCGGCCGTGAGAGCGTCGAAACGGGGCGTCAAAGAGACCGGCCGCGGATGGAGCGCGCCGATGAACTCCGAGCCCAGACTCTCTTCGAGCACGACCACCACGTTCCACGGCCGGGTCGTCGCCTCTCCGCGCACCGCGCGAAGGGTCGATTTCGGCGCGAACGTCCCGGGCACCGTGGCGGGCTCGGTGAGCAGCCGGCGGAGCCGCGGGAAGACCTGCGCGTCGGGCCGGGTGGCGTAGAGCCCTTCATAGCTCGCGTTGCTCCCGGCGAGCGCCGCGGCGAAGCAGAGGTAGCCGTTGGCCGCGATCTGGTTGACCGCGCGGTCCGCCGAGACTTCCGCGAGACCCGACGGCAGAAGGAAAGTGAGCGCGAGAACGACCGCAAGGTAGATGCCGAACCCGGGCAGCCGTTGCCGCAAACGCACGGGATCGTCCCAAGCCCTGGCGATCGGCTTGCGCAGCGCCGCGAGCAGGCCGAGCGTCACTACCAGCAGAACCGCAACGATTTTGCCGGTCGGGTAGCTCTGCCAGATGTTGTCGGCCACCTCGGTCGGAAACATCAGATAGTCGACCGCGACGAAGTTGAACCGGCCGTTGAACTCCAGGAAGAAGAACAGCTCGACGACCGCGATGAACAGCGCGCCGAAGATCGCGAGGAACAACCCGACGCGCAGCAGGATGCGCTGCCAGGCCCTAGCGAACCAGCGCTCCGGCAGCAGGGTGAGGTAGATCATCAGCGGCAGGGCCACCCAGAGCGCCGCCAGAAGATCGAGCAGCGCGCCGCTGCCCAGCGCAGCGAGCGTCGTTCCGAGGCCGTTCTGGGTCGGGACGTGCTGGAGCCCAAGCAGCACCAGGCGGGTGACTAGAGCCAGGACCCAGAGAAACGCGATCCAGAGGAAGGCGAAGCGAAATCGGCTGGCGAACACCCGGCGAAGCCGGGAGGGGGGCGGAGGTGTAGGCATTTTGGAAGCCTACCGCCTTTTTGATGAACGCCCCATGAACTTAAAGGTCGGCCTCGCTTTCGTCACCTCGGGCGCCGCGAGGAATCTCGCGCGCCCGAGAGATTGGCGAGTTCGATCTTCGTGGCGGCCTCGTAGCTCTTGTCGCCGATCCGGCGGAACGCTTCGAGCGCCAACTGGAAATGGCGGCCGGCTTCCACCTCCCGGCCGGTGGCCGCTTCGAGCCGGCCCCACCCGAGTTCGGCCCGGGCTTGGCCTTCCGCGTCGCCGTTCTGCCGGCTTAGGCCCAGCGCCTCTTCGAGGTTCGTGCGCGCCCGGTCAAAATGTCGTTCTTTCAACTCGACCTCCGCGATTCCGCGGAGCACCTGCGCCGTGCCGTGGGCGTCGGCGAGGCGGCGGCTGATCCCGAGCGCCTCATCGAGATCTGACCGCGCCCGCTTCGTGTCGCCTTGCGTCTGGCAGACGTTCGCCAGATTCGTGAGGGTGAGGGCGATCCCCTGGGCGTCGCCGATCTCCCGCTTGATCGCGAGCGAGCGCGAGAGGAGCCGCGAGGTTTCCGCCAAATCGTCTTCGCCCGTGACGGCCGCGAGGTTGTTGAGCGTCTTGGCCTCGCGGGTGCGGTCTCCCGTCTCGTGGAAAACGCCGATCGCCTGTTGATAGATCAGCCGCGCCGCGACGGCGCGCCCCTGGGATTGATCGATCAACGCCTCGGCGACCTGGGCGCTCGCCGCGGCGCCGCGGTCCCCGGCGCGGCGATAGATCGCTCCGGCGGCCCGGAGGTCGACGCGCGCCGCATCCAGCCGGCCGAGGCGAATGTAGGCCCAGCCGCGGGCGATCCGGCCCGCGGCGGAAAGCAGGATGGCACGCCGCGTCTCTGACTTTTCGATCGCCCGCTCGGCCGCGTCGCGACAGCGCGGGAAGTCCCCCACCCCCCAGGCCGCGTCGGACTCGGCCAGGTCGACCCGCGGGTCCTGCCCGTCGGGCGCCGCGAGCTTGCGCAACGCCGCCACCGTGGAGAAGGAAACCTCGGCCGCGCCCGACTGGCGTTGCGCCGCGGCCAGGCTCAGGCCGTAATCGAGGTTGTCGGAGTAGCGGTTCCAGAGCTTCTCGTAGAGCCGCGCCGCCTCGGCCATCTCGAAACGCATCTCGTGGGCGCGGGCGGTCAAGGCCCACCGGATCTCCTCGGGCAGACCCCCGGCGCGCGACAGCGCGCGCCCGGCAGCCTCGGCGGCCCGCGAGTCGAAACCCAGCCGCGACCAGGCGACCGCCAAAGCGTCGTCGACGAACGGGTTTTCCGGATCGGTCTGCCGCGCTTTTTCGAGCCGCGAGATCGCGCCCACGGCGTCGCGCACCCTGAGCCGGCTCATCGCCTGGGCCCAGAGGCGCAGCGACTCGCCGTTGGCGGCCAGCGCCGCAGCCTCCCCGGCGGGACCGCCCGGGTCGTAGCCAAGGCTCCCGAGAATGCCGCGCGCCGCCGCCCGCGACAGGTCGAGCAGATCGCCGACGCTTCCGGTCTGGCGCGCCCAAGCGACCGTTTCGCCGCTCCGGACGTCTTCTACCATCACCTGGATGCGGACGCGCGCTCCTCCCGCTCCTCCAGGCACCGGGCTCACCAGGTAGGAGCCGACGACCACCAGACGGGTTCCGAGGTTGTCGCCGATCCGGGCCAGCCCGGCGTCGGCCACGGTGCCTTCCGAAACGCCCAGCTCGCGCTGCATCCGGACGACGTTGTCGGCCGGGATCAGCCGCACCGTGCCGGGGGTGGTCAGCTCGAAGCGGAGGGTCTCGGAAAGAGCGGCCGAGATCCAGTCGTCTTCCGGACGCTCGGCAAGGTTGCGGAATCCCAGGATCGCGAGGGTCGGCCGCCCGGCGGTGCGCTCGGCACGGGCGGGCGACGCCGTGGAGCGCGCGGCCGAAGGGGGCATCGAGCCATCGAGCAGACAGACGGCGGCGAACCCGGCGATCCAGGAGGCACGAAGAAGAAAAGGGCGGCGTCTCCACCGGGGCGGGAGAGGCGCCGGCTCGGCCGCCGGGCTCTCCTCCGCGATAGGAGCGACGGGAGCGACGGGAATCGTCTCTCCCGGGCCGTTCTCAATCGCCGCGATGAACCGGTAGCCGCGCCGATGGACCGTCTCGATGATCCGCGGGCGCGCCGGTTCGTCCCCTAGCGCCTGCCGCACCTCGCTGATCGCCTGCTTGACCGAAGCGGGCGAGAGGTGCTCCACCCCCCACACCCGATCGAGGAGGTCCTCCTGAGAGAGGATTCTCGGGGCGCTTTCGACCAAAACCTCCAGCATGCGGTAGGCCTGAGGTCGCAGGCGCACCTCCCCTTCCGGCCCGGACAGCCGGCCCGCCTCCGCATCCAGGGTGAACCCGAGAAACCGCACCTTCATCGCCACGCCTTCTCCCTCGCGAAACTCGGTTTGACTGTTTCTTGACCTTTGGCGGACGCCTTTGACCTCCCAACCGGTCGATCCTTCAGGGGCAGCGGACGGAGCCCGAGCGGACCCCGCCGCCTGCATACAACCCAACGACCCCAAGGAGAGACCATGATCCGCCGAACGCTTTTCGCCCTTTCCCTATGCATTTTAGGGTTCGCCGCAGCCGCCTCCGCCCAAGCGCCGTTCACCGACCTGCTCCACCACGAGCGGACATTCCTCGGGCGCGAAGTCCTGCAGGACGCCGCCACCCTGTACTTGCCGCTACCGGCCGGCGGTTGGGCCTCATCGGCCGCTCTGGAGCAGGCGCAGATCCAGGCCGCCCTCGGCTGGTTCGCGGCGCATGGCTACCTCTTCTCCGACCCCGCGATCGGCATCGACTTCCACTCCGATTCGACCGGCAACAGCATCACGATCGATGGACCCGGCATCCACGTGGTGATTTACCTGCCGTGCGGGCCGTTCATCCCGTTGCAGAGAGAGCAGTTGATGGTGGCGACGATTATCCGCCAGATCCCGCCAGTCTCAAACGGCTTCTGATCCCTACAAACCCTTACCGTCGCAGAATCCCTGCGCCAAGGAGAGACTCATGTTCCGACCTACCCGCACCCTTCTCGCTCTGTTTTGCCTCATCGCCCTCGCGGCGACCGGCGGCCCTTCCCTCGCGCAACCCCATGGGCCGATCGTCATCAACCCTTCGCTGTGGATCAAAACGGTGACCGTCTGGGGAGCCGGCGGCACCTTGGATAACGCCGAGGCCAATGCTCTCGCCGAAATCCACACCACCTACTTCGTGCTCAGCTATTCGACCAGCAACCCGCTGTGTAGCGATATCCCGTCGGCGGCCCTCACCGCCAATCAGGGGCAAGTAATCCCGGATCAGTTCTGCTCGATCGAGGTCACCGCCCGCGTGATTCGCAAAGCGATCCGGCTCGTGGATTGACGACATCCCGCGGAGGAGCGACTCGCTGCGCTCCTCCGCCTTTCCTCCCCTCGCGATGTCTTCCTGAGAAAATGTAATTTGCCTAGCCCGAGCTCATGCTCTGGCCGAAGGCTATCTCGCCGAGAAAAATGCGACCCGGACGCTCCGCACGGCGCTCCGCGAGTTGCTTGAGGAAGACGCCCGCTCGCTCGCCGACCGGGTCTCGAGTCACCTATGATCCCCAGGTGGACCTGCGTTTCTACATCGACTCAGAAACCGACGAACCGCACATCTACAAGCACGGCGTCAGCGAGGGAGAGGTAGAGGAGGCGCTGAGGAGCCGGGCGGACGACTTTCCGGGTCGCAACGCGACTCGCATCGCCCTCGGCGCCACCGATTCCGGCCGTCATCTGCAGGTGATCTACCTGCCCGAGCCGGAATGGGATGCGCTCTTCGTCATCACGGCGTATGATCTTCGAGGCAGTGCTCTAGCCGCCTTTCGCAGGCGACGAAGATCGCGATGAAAAAGACGAACACCTTCCCTCCCAGCTGGGACGATTCTCGCGTTCGCGATGTGATCGGCTACTACGAGAGCCAGACGGACGAGGAGGCTGCGGCGGAGCACGAAGCGGCTCTCGCACAGGCCAACGAGACCTTGCTTCCCGTCCCCAACGCGCTGGTTACCCAGGTTCGGAAGCTGATCGCTCGGCACAAGCGCGACCAGGCGGCGTGAAGTCCTCGCGGAGCCCGCGAAACGCCACGCGTTCGCTAAAACTACTATATATCGCGGCCCCCTGCTGACTTCCCCGCCCCCTGGCACCGCGGTTGCTCTCAAATAGGGCCGGCCGGCCATTTCGGCAAGCTCGCCTCTGGGGAGACCCGTTTCGATGCGCGTACCCTGTCTCGTTTTCGCGAGTCTGTTCGCGGTGGCCTCCCTGGCGTCCGCGAGCGTCGCCAAACCCAATGCTTCCCCGAAACCCTCGAAGCTCAACCCCAAACTTCGCGAGCAGGTCCTCAACCACACCGGATTCGGTCCGCTCGCCCTTTATCGCGAGAGCGATCATCCACCGCATGTCGTGGTCTTCCTCTCCGGCGACGGCGGCTGGCGGCTCGGGGTGGTCGACATGGCGCGCCATCTCGCCGACCTCGACGCGCTGGTGATCGGAGTGGACATCCGGAATTACCTGAAGTCGCTCGACAAGACCCCGGCGCCGTGCAGCGACGCCGCCGCCGATTTCGAGGAGATCGGCCGCTACGTGCAAAAGGAGCTTGGCTATCCCACGCTCAAAAGCCCGATTCTGGTCGGCTATTCCTCCGGCGCCACCCTGGTCTACGCCGCGTTGGTGCAGGCCGAGCCCGAGCACTTCCGCGGCGCTTTAAGCCTCGGCTTCTGTCCGGATCTGCCCGTGGTCAAGCCGTTCTGCGCCGGCCGCGGGCTGCGGTCTACGGCCAACCCGAAAGCCAAAGGGGTGCTGTTCGAGACCACGTCGACGCTCGAAGATCCCTGGTACGTTTTCCAGGGGAGCATCGATCAGGTCTGCGATCCGCAGGAGACCGCGGACTACACCAAGAAGGTTCGCCATGGCGAGCTGGTCTGGCTCGACAAGGTGGGGCACGGCTTTTCGGTCGAGAAGCGCTGGCTGCCGCAGTTTGCCGACGCGTTCCAGCGCGTCGCGGGCGCGAGATGAAGCCGCGCGCTCTGGCACTTATCGCGCTGCTCGCCGTCGCTCCCCTCGAAGCCGCCTCGCCGCCGATCACAGAGCTCGCCCTCGGCCGATTCGGCCGCGTGGTTCTCTATCGCCCGGCCGGGACGCCGAGCCAGGTGGTGCTGCTCGCTTCCGGAGATTCGCCCCAAGATCCGCGGCTCCCGATCCTCACGGGCGAGGCGACGGCGCGGGGTGCCCTGGTGGTCGAATTCGACACTCGAACCTACCTCGCCATGGCCGGAGCCACCAAGGGCCCCTGCATCTACGCCGCGGCGGATCTGGAGCGACTCTCCCAGGGGGTGCAAAAGCAGCTCGCCCTGCCGGCCTACCGGCCGCCGGTGCTGATCGGCTATTCCTCCGGGGCCACGCTGGTCCATACCGCGTTCGGGCAAGCCCCGCCGAACACGTTCCGCGGCGCGATCAGCTTGGGGTCCCGTCCAGAGCTTAAGACGCCCAAGCCCTTGTGTGCCGGCCACGACGTGCCGCGCGGATCGATCGAGATCCCGCCGGGGGCCGGCGGAGACCTTGCGGCGGAGGCAAGCTGGCTTCCCCGGTTCCGCAGCGCTTGGGCCGAGGTTTCCGCGCCGCTTCCCGGCACGACCCCGCCGGCCGCGGTCGCCGACCTGCCGCTGATCGAGGTCCCGGTCGCCGGCCGGGCCGACCCGGCCGCTCCGCTCGCGGTCATCTTGTCGGGCGACGGCGGCTGGGCCGGATTGGACAAGGAGCTGGCCGGCGCGCTCGCCGAGCGCGGCATCCCGACGGTCGGCTGGAACACGCTTTCCTATTTCTGGACCGCACGCACCCCGGAGGGGATGACCCGCGACCTTGCTCGGGTCATCCGCCACTACCAGGCCGCCTGGCGGCGCGACCGGGTGCTCCTGATCGGCTATTCGTTCGGCGCCGACGTGCTGCCATTCATGGCCAGTCGGCTGCCCGCCGACCTTTCCGCCCGGGTGGCGGGGGTGGCACTACTGGGCCCAAGCCGGGAAACCGGCTTTGAATTCCACGTCAGCAACTGGCTCGGTGCGCTCGCCGGGGGAGGCGAGGATCAGCACGAGGTCCTTCTCGAGGTACGCACCCTGGCGGCGAAGCTGCCCGGCATTCCGCTCCTCTGCCTGTACGGCGAAAAGGAGACGGACACGATCTGCCCGGAGATCCGGCCGCCCCTGGGCAAGACGATCGCGTTCTCCGGCGCGCACCATTTCGGCGGCAGCTACGGCGAGGTCGCGGATCGGCTGATCGTGGAATTCGCGCCCCGGCTCGAGTCCGCCGGCCCCGCCGTTGCGGCCCCGAAGTAAGATCGAGATCCATGCGCCGCCGGCTGATGCCCTTCGTTTCGGCCCTGCTGTTTTTGGCCGCGCTCTGGCTCCTGCATCGCGAGCTCCGGTCGTTTCATTACCACGAGGTCGCGGCGTTCCTCTCCGCCCTGCCGGCCGGCCGCCTGCTGCTCGCGCTTGCGCTCACCGCGGCGGGATACCTCTCGCTCACCGGCTACGACCTGCTGGCCGGCCGCTACACCGGGCGGGTTCTGCCGTACGGCAAGACGGCGCTCGCGTCGTTCGTCGGCTACGCCGTTTCGAACGCCCTCGGCCACCCGCTGCTCACCGGCACGCCGCTCAAGGCGCGGATGTACAACCATTGGGGGATCGCGGCGCTCGACGTCACGCGCCTGGTGCTGTTCAGCCTGGCGACCTTCTGGCTCGGCTTCGGCACCCTTGCCGGGCTGGCGTTCACGATCGAGCCGCTCGCCCTGCCCCCCTCTCTGCTGGCGTTCGGGCTCACCTCGGTGCGGCCGATCGGCATGCTGTTTCTGATCCTGGTCGCCGCCTACTTCACGGCCAGCGTCGTCGCCAAGGTGCGCCGGAGAGGCCCGATGGTGATCCGCGGCTTCGAGCTGGCGATCCCGCGCCCCAGCTTGGCGCTCGCCCAGGTCGCCATCTCGTCGCTCGATTGGGCGCTTGCCGGAGCGGTCCTCTACGCCCTGCTCCCCGACTCGTGGCGCCTGTCGTTCCCGGCGTTCCTCGGCATCTACCTGCTCGCCCAGATCGGCGGCCTCGCCTCGCAGGTGCCCGGCGGTCTCGGCGTCTTCGAGGGGATTCTGGTGGCGCTCCTGCCGACGGAGATTCCGCGCTCCGAGGCGCTCGGCGCGCTGGTCGCCTACCGCGGCATCTATTATTTTCTGCCCCTGCTGCTCGCGGCCCTGCTGCTCGCCGGCCATGAGCTGCGCGAGCGGAGCGAGCAGGTCGGGCGGATCGCCCGGCGGGTCCGCAGGATCGGCCGATTGGGGCCGGAGCTGGTCCCGCCGGTGCTCGCCATGCTCACCTTCGTCGGCGGCATCGTGCTGCTCGCGTCGGGGGCCACCCCCGCGGAGCCCGAGCGCCTGGCCTGGCTCGACAGCTTCCTGCCGCTGCCGCTGCTCGAAGTCTCGCACTTCGTGGGCAGCCTCGTCGGCGTGGCGCTGCTGTTCCTCGCCCAAGGCCTGCGCCGCCGGGTGGATATCGCCTATCCGCTGACCGTCGCGATGCTCGCCGCGGGCATCGTCGCCTCGCTGGCCAAAGGGCTCGATTGGGAAGAGGCGCTCGTGCTCGCCGCGATGCTCGCCGCTCTCCTCCCCTGCCGCAGGTTCTTTTCGCGCCGTGCGGCGCTGTTCGGCGCACCGTTCACCCCGGGCTGGATCGTAGCGATCGCCACGGTCCTCGCCGGTTCGATCTGGCTCGGGATGTTCGCCTACCAGCACGTCGATTACTCGCACGAGCTCTGGTGGCGTTTCGCGCTCGACGCCAACGCGCCGCGATTCCTGCGCGCGTCGGTCGGCGGCCTGGCCCTGGTGGTCGCATTTTCGCTCGCCCGCCTGATGCGGCCGGCCGCTCCCCGCCCGACGCTTCCCACGCCGGAGGAGCTCGATCTCGCCGGCCGCATCGCCGCGGCCTCGCCCCGTTCGAGCGCCCACCTGGCTCTGCTCGGCGACAAGGAACTGCTCTGGAGCGAAGACCGCTCGGCGTTCCTGATGTACGCGGTCGAGCACCGTGCTTGGGTCGCAATGGGCGATCCGGTCGGTCCGGAAGCCGCGCACGCGGAGGTCGCCTGGCGGTTCCGGGAGCTGTCGAGCCGCTTCGGCGGCTGGCCGGTTTTTTACCAGGTGAGCTCGGCGAGCCTGCCGCTCTGCGTCGATCTCGGACTCACCCTGCTCAAGCTCGGCGAAGAGGCCCGCGTGCCGCTCGCCACCTTCGACCTCGAAGGGCGGCCGAGGAAGAAGCTCCGCCATGCGCACAAGAAAGGGGTGGAAGCCGGTTGCAGCATCGAGATCCACCCGCCCGGCGCCGCCACGCGATCGATCGAGGAGCTGACCGCCATCTCGGACGACTGGCTGGAGCACAAAGGGGCGCGCGAGAAGGGCTTTTCTCTCGGCTATTTCGATCCTAAGTATCTCGCCCGAACGCCGGTCGCCACGGTTTCATGCGGGGGCCGGATCGTTGCCTTCGCGAATCTCTGGCCCGGCGCGCCGGGCACCGAGATGTCGCTCGACCTGATGCGCTATCACCGCGACGCCCCGGCCGGCGTAATGGACTATCTGTTCCTAGAGCTACTGCTGTGGGCGCGGCAGGAAGGCTACGCCTGGTTCAACCTCGGCATGGCGCCGCTTTCCGGGCTCGCCGGTCGCGCGCTTGCGCCGTTTTGGACCCGCCTGGGCTCGACCCTCTATCGCCACGGCGAGGCGTTCTACAACTTCCAAGGGCTGCGGCAGTACAAAGAAAAATTCGACCCGGTCTGGGAGCCGCGCTACCTCGCCGCCCCCGGCGGGCTGGTGCTGCCGCGGGTCCTGGGAGATCTGGCGACGCTGATCGGCGGGGGGTTACGGGGAGCGTTGGGGCGGTAGGTAACGTGCCTGACGGTCCGGCTCAACCGTGCCCGGCAATCCACCGCCGGGCCGCGGCGCTGGGGATCGCGGCCGAGGCGAGGTAGCCCTGGTAGAGATCGCAGCCGCGTTCGCGCAGGAAATCCAGCTGCGCCGGGGTTTCCACCCCTTCGGCGACGGTCTGCAACCCCAGCCCGCGAGCGAGTTCGATGATCGCGGTGACGATCGCCCGGCCCTGGCGCCCCTCGTCGATCGCCCGAACGAACTCGCGATCGATCTTGAGCACGTCGAGCGGCAGGCGCTGGAGGTAGGAAAACGACGCGTGCCCGGCGCCGAAGTCGTCGAGCGCGATGCGTACACCGAGATCGCGGATCGCCGAGAGCAGGCGGGCCGTGCGCTCGATCTCGGCGACCGCCGCGTTCTCGGTGATCTCCAGATCGAGTCGGTGGGCCGGCAGGCCGGTCTCGGCGAGGATCGAGTGGATCGTCGCGAGCAGGTCGTCGCGCACCAGTTGATGAGGAGAGAGGTTGACCGCCAGGCGCGCCGAGGCGGGCCAGGCGCTCGCCTCGCGGCAGCCGGCGGCGAGCGCCCAGCGGCCGAGCGCGCCGATCAGAAACGAGCTTTCCGCCGCGGCGATGAACTCCGACGGCGGCACCAGCCCGCGGGTCGGGTGGCGCCAGCGCATCAGCGCTTCGAAACCCACCGTGCGGCCGGTCGCGATCTCGATCTGCGGCTGGTAGAAGAGGTCGAACTCGCTCTGTTCGAGCCCCAGGCGCAGCTCGCTTTCGAGCGTCATCTGAGCGAACACCTGCGCCGAAAGATCGGGCGAGCAGAGCTGGTAGCCGTTCCTGCCCCGCTCTTTGGCCCGGTACATCGCGACGTCGGCTCCGGTGAGCAGCGCCTCGGCGTCCGCGCCGTCGGTCGGAAACAGGCTGATGCCGATGCTGGTGGTCACGAACAGGCGCCGGCCGTTAATCTCCATCGGCTCCTCGACCGCCCGCAGGATGCGCCGCGCGAGGTCCTCGGCGCGGCGCGCGTCTTCGAACCGCGGCACCAGGAGGATGAACTCGTCGCCGCCCACCCGGGCGACCGTCTCGTCGCGTCCGGCCACCCGCAGCAGGCGCGAAGCGACCTGCTGCAACATCCGGTCGCCCGCGCTGTGGCCGAGCGTGTCGTTGATCCGCTTGAACTGGTCGAGATCGAGGAACAGCACCGCGACATCGCCATCGGTCTCCGCCGCATCGCCGAGCGCCGCGTTCAACCGTTCGAGCAGCAGCGCGCGGTTCGGCAGGCCGGTGAGGCCATCGTGGTACGCGAGATGGTAGATCTGCCGCTCGGCCTCTTTGCGCGCGGTGATGTCGACGATCGTCCCTTCGAGGAACTCCGGCCCGCCGTCGATTCCCTCGTGCAAGCTGGTGGTCGCCGAGACCCAGACCGGGCTGCCGTCCTTCCGGCGCATGCAGAGCTCGTGGTCGGACAGGCTCGCCCGCTCGCGCAGCTCGGCGATCGTCCGCTCCCGCTCGCCGACATCTCGGTGCAGGTCGTTCACATCGCGCCCGATCAGGTCCCAGCGCGACCCGTAGCCCAAGATCCGCGCATAGGCGTCGTTGCAATCGAGGATCTTGCCCGCGACGCTGTTGCGGAACAGGCCCGCGACGTGGCGCTCGAACAGGCTGCGGTAGCGCTGTTCCGACGCCGCGAGCGCCGCCTGAGCCCGGACCCGCTCGGTCGCGTCACGGAAGCTCCAGACCCGGCCGATCGGCTCGCCGTCCTCCACCTGCGGCATCGAGTAGCGCTCGAAGACCCGGCCGTCCTTGAACTGCAGGACGTCGAACGATTCGGAAAACGGCTCGCCGTACAGCTCGCGCACGCGCGACAGGAACGCCTGGGGATCGACCAGTTGGCCGAGCACCGCGGCGAGCGCCGTCTCGTCGTCGCGCGCGTCCAGGACCTCTTCGGCGATCCCCCACATCTGCCCGAAGCGCCGGTTGTGGGCGACGATCTGTCCTTCCCGATCGACCACCAACAGGCCGTCCGCCGTCGACTCCAGGGTCGATCGGAGCAGCGCCAACGAGCGCCGGGTCGCGTCTTCGGTCGACGCCGAGGGCCGGGGCGAGGCCAGGGTCACCATGAGCGCAACGCGCCCTCCCCCCTCATCCGAGCCTCATCCCAGCTCCGCAAACGCCGCCGAGAGACGCGGCATCGCCTCTTCGATCGCGGTAACCGACACCGCGCCGATCGACAGCCGGAACCAGCCGGAATCGTGCGGATAGCCGAACGCCCGGAACGGCACGGCCGCGAGGCCCGCCTTCTCCAGCAGGAAGCGGCGAATCCCCGCGTCGTCACCGAAGCGATCGAGCAGGTCAAACTTCGCCGACAGATAGATCGCACCGGCCGGCGGCAGCGCCGCGACCGGGTAACCTTCGCGTCCGAGCGCGGAAAGCCCGGCGTAAAGCGCCTCCAAACGGGCGAGCGCGCCCGACCGGATCGGCTCGACCAGCGGCTCGACCGCCGCCGGATCGGCAAAGATCTCGGCCGTCGCCACCTGCTCCGGCCGCGGTGCCCAGGCGCCGATGTGGCCGACCAGATCGCGCATGCGCGACATCAGGTAAGGCGGCCCGACCGCCCAGCCGACGCGCAGGCCGGTGGCGGCGAACGCCTTGCTGATGCCGTCGACGAAAATCGTGTAGCGAGCGACCTCCGGCACCAGGTCGACCGGCGTGAAATGCGGCGCCGAGGTCGCGGCGAGCAGCCAGTAGATCTGATCGAACAGCAGGAACAGCGGCCGCTCGGCGGCGCCGCGCCGCCGGTTCTCGGCGACCACCCGCTCGGCGATCTCGCCCAGCGCCTCGCGATGGAATCCGGTACCCGCGGGGTTCAACGGACTGTTCAAAACCAGCAGGCGGGCGCCTTTAAGGTGCGGTTCGAGATCCGCCGCTGTGGGCAGGAATCCCGCCTCCGGCGTGGTCGGCACGGCGACGCCCTGGGCACCGGTCAGATGACAGTAGTGGTTGTTGTTCCACGACGGGATCGGATAGACCACCTTGTCGCCCGGCTCGACCACCGCCTGATAGCTCGACCAGAGGACCGGCCGCGCACCCGAAGCAATGCCGATCCCGTCGATCGGATAAGACAGCCCGAGCCGTTGGTCGTAAAACGCCGCCACCGCTTTGCGCAGAGCCGGAATGCCGTCGGACGGCGGATAATTGGTCTCGCCCGCGGCGTAGGCCCGGCAGACCGCATCTTCGAGCGCCTGGGGGATGCGAAACTGCTGCGGCGAGAAATCGCCGACCGTCAAGTCGCAGATCGGCGCGCCGCTCTCGCGCAGCGCCCGGACTTCCCCGGCGATGCGCAAAATCTCCGAGCCGACGAGATGAAACGCCAGGGACCCGACCCCTTCCTGGGCGACGTCCGGAGCGGAAAGGTCGAGCGCGAGGGTCACGGCCATACGGACTCCTTCGATTCGGGCTTTAACGACGGCGAGGACTTCGCCGGGCGTGTCGCGCCAAGGTTATCGGACCTGGGCGCCCACGCCAACCGGACGAACTGGAGGAGGGGGTTCAAAAAGGGAAAGGCGTGCCGGAGAACCAACCATCCGGCACGCCCGAGGCAAATTGGGGCGGAGCACGTCTGAGACTACTGCGGAGCGACCGTCGAGGTCGGCGAGCTGAGAGCGCCGTTGCCGACGTTGCGGATGTCGCCCACCGAGATGACCTGGCCGCTGTTCGCGGTCACGATACCCGCGGTGCCGTTGGCAAAGAGCGTCGAGTCGGTGACCCGGACGACCGTGTTGAGACCATCCGCCCGAACGCCACCCATGCCGTTGGAAACCGAGCTCGAACCCGAGACCATCAGGCCCGCGGAGCCGTTGGTGTTGAGCGCCTCGAAGCCCTGGGTGGTGTTGGCCGCCGCGTAGCTGTTGCTGATCGACATGTTGACCAGCCCCTCGACGTGCAGGCCGAACAGGTTGCGCTCCATCTGCACGTGATCGATCGTGCCGTTGGCCGAGCCGGTGCCGCTCGGCTTGATGAAGATGGCGCCGGCCGAGTTCTCGATGAACACGGAATCCAGGACGTACAGCTGGCCGGCGGTCGGGGGCTCGAAATCGATCGCGCGCTGGGTAAAGCCCTTGAACGAGCAGCGCTCGACGTGCAGCGCGCCGCCCGCGATGAAACGGACGCCGTTCAAGCCGGTGCCCAGCCCCTCGAAGTCGAGACCGCGTAGGACCACGGTGTCGGTGGCAGCTGCGTTGACGATGATGCCGTTCGTGCCGGAGACCAGCACGCCGGCCTCGATGTGATCGGAGACGATCGAGATCGCCTTGGTGATCGTCACGGCGCCAAAGCCACCCGGATCGAGGACGTTGATCTCGCCCTTGGCGGCGGTCTTCGAAATGGCGCCCGCGAAAGTCTTGCACGGCGCGGTGCGGCTACACGGATTGGCGTCATCTCCGACGCCGGAAACCCAGGTGCGGGTCGCCTGTCCGAAAGCCAACGAGGGGACGAGAAGGAAAGCAGCGAGCGCGAGGAGGGGACGGAAGGATCGAATAGTCATCACAATCTCCTTTTTCGAAAACGCGCGGGAATACCCGCGCGCATACCGCATTGAAGAGTTCTGGATTCCAACCTACCAGAACTCTAGGCTCGGCGGACTTGAATTTCGTTTCATCCCGCCCCTCGCAAGGTCCGCCGCCTACTGCCGGGCCACCGTCATGGTCGGCGCGCCGGAACCATCGTTCTCGTTGGTACCGTAGGAGATCAGGGTCCCGCCGCTCGCCGTCACCAGTCCGTTGGTGTTGCCGGAGAAAGCCGAGTCGGTAATCTTCGCCGTGGCAAGCCCTTCCGACCGCAGACCCGTCGCGTTGAAGGAAGAAACGGCGCGGGTCAAAAAGAGAGTCGGAGCCGCTGCCGTGCCGATCGCGCCGAAGCCTTCTGCGAAACTGTTGACCGCGATGCTGTCGTTCACCACGGCCCGGGTGTTTTCCTCGACCCGCAGGCCGAATAGATTGCGATCCATCCGGACCCGTTCGAGCACCACGGAGGCCAGCCCGCCTGACGGATGGACCCAGATGGCCCCGCCGTTGGTCATGTTGTTCTGACCGCGGATCGTCGTATCCATTACGGTGAGCTTGGCTTTGGCCGACGGCGGAAAATCGATCCCCCTCTGGCTGAAGTTCTGGATCGTGCACTTGTCGACCGTCAGCGACCCTCCGGAAATGAAGAGGATGCCGTTCAGGCCGGTGCCGAGCCCTTCGAAATCGAGACCGCGCAGGTAGACGTCGCCGGCCCCCGCGTTGACGACGATTCCGTTGGTGCCGGAGACCAAGACACCCGCCTCGAACCCGTCGGAGATGATCGAGATCGACTTGGTGATCGTGACGCCGCCGAAGCCGCCCGGATCGAGGACGTTGATCTCGCCGCCCGCCGCCGTCTTGCTAATCGCTCCGGCAAACGTCTTACATGGAGCGGTTCGGCTGCACGGGTTCGCGTCGTCGCCGACCCCCGAAACCCAGGTACGGGTGGCTTGGGCGCCCGCGGGCAACGCGGCGCAGAGGGCGAGGGCAAGGGCAAGGGCAAGGGCGGGAATCCACGAAGCGCGGGGAAGCAAGGCACGCATGTCAACCTCCTTACGGAAGAGCAACGGACCTTAAGCCGCCGGGCCCGTCGGTACAGTCGGGAAAAGGTGAAGAAAGAAGCCTACACCCGTTCGCCAAGCACCGAAACCTCGGCGATTAAAGAATCACAGTGAGCACCGAGGCAACGACCGCCGCGATGCTTGCGACCAGGCAGACGAGCGCGCCCAGCACGTGGTCGGGGCGCTCTTCGCGCAAGGGGTCCATCCAAACGCTAAGCAGCCAGCCGCCGGCAAACCCGCCGATGTGCGCCCAGTTGTCGATGATGCCCCGCATGAAGAAACCGAACGCCAGGAGGGGCAAAATCCAATTCCAGGTCTGGCTCTTGATGTAGCGGTTGCCCGTCCGTCGACCGTAATAGATCAACGCACCGAGCAGGCCGCAGATCCCGGCCGAGGCGCCGAGGGTGAGCTGCCCCCCTTGGAGACCGGGAATCGGTATATGCAGGAGAGCGACCGAAGAGCTGACCAGGAAGCCGCACACCGACGAGCCGACAAAGACGATGACCATCCGCCCCGGCCCGTACAGGTGCGCGACACCGGGCGCGAGGTTTCGAAGCGACATCATGTTGAAGAACAGATGGAGCAGGCCCCCGTGAAGAAATCCCGCGGAGAGCGGAGTCCACCACCGCCCGGCCGCGAACATCGGCCAAGAGCCGCTCGCGCCGAACGTGATCATCGCCTCCTGGGTCGGAGAGAGAAATCCGAAGATCCCGCCGCTCATCAGCTGGCTCGGATCGAACCAGAGCGTCAGCCCATAGATGAGAACGCACGCCCCAACGACGATCGCCGAAAACCCCATGTCGTCGCCCAGACGCTGCAACACGCCGACGAAGCCGAACAACCCCGGCCGAGCCCGCCCGCAGTAGGGGCACTTGGGTTCGGCGACATCGACCAGCCGGCCGCAAGAAGGGCAGACGATCGCGCCGGAGGTTTGGCGGGGGCTCATGACGAGGGGAAAGTTACCACGCGGCACTTCGCGCCACACGCACCGACCTCTGGGACCTGTTAGGCGAAAGAGCCCCTCGCCGTCATCCCGAGCGAGCGCGAGGGATCTGGGGGTCGGGCGACCTTAAATTCCCTCGCCGCCAAGGTGTTTTCGGACTCTAATGGGATATCCTGTGAACCTACAATACGCCACAGTCCGCGAATCGAATGATGATCCGTACCGCAATTCTTCTGCTCTTGCTGCTCCCGGCGGCAGGCTTTCCGCAGGACCTCGACACCGCGGCCTCTGCCGTGGTCCAGATTTCCGGTACCCGTAATGGCGCTACGGTGCGCGGCAGCGGCTTCGTGGTCGGCCTCGATCGCGACAAGAAAACAGTCTCCGCCGGGCGCAGCGGCAGCAACGTCGCAATCACCGTTGGTGACGACAAGGCCATGATCGTCACCGTCTCGCATGTGATCGCGGGTCTCGAAAACATCCAGGTGACCTTCGCGGCGGACCTCACCGAGAGCTTTCCTGCCGAGGGGTTCCTGAGGATGGACGCCGAAAGCCCCAAGGGACCGGCCGTCCTCCAAGTCCACGGAGCGCTGCCGGCAGGGGTGACCGTCTTGAGCTTTGAGAGCGAGAAGCGGCCACGCCTCGGGGAGGCCCTGTACCTGCTGGGCTTTCCTCAGATGGCCACCTCACTGCGCAAGGCCCAGAGAACGCTGTCGGCCCAAGAAGGAACGTCCCTACTGATCGATCAAGGGCTCGGAGAAGGCTCCTCCGGCGGGCCGGTGCTTCAGAATGGCAAGGTGGTGGGCGTCGTCACCGGCGTGGACGACCAGACGACCTACGCCGTCGAAGCTGTGGTGGTCCGCGCGGCTCTGGAGGGCTGGGGAGTGAAACTCGGCGGTCAAGCAGCAGCCCCCCGGACGCCCACAACAGGCGAGGTCCTTTCGGGTCCAGCCCCGATACCACCTTCGCCAGCCCTTTCAGCTTGCGTTCCTGGCCAGTCGGTCACCGAAGACGGGGTCGTCTACGTGCGCATCTGCCCTGGTACCTTCACCATGGGCTCGGCCGCCGACGACTCGCAGGCGTACGAAGACGAGAAACCGGCCCACCAAGTAACGCTGAGCGACGAATTCTGGCTCGGCCAAACCGAGGTCACAAACGCCCAGTACCACCGCATCCAGCCGGATCACGAGGAAGAGGACGAGTTCCCAGCGGTCGAGGTGACCTGGACCGAAGCGCAAGCGGCCTGCGAGCGCTTCGGCGGCCGGCTGCCCACCGAGGCGGAATGGGAATACGCCGCACGCGCCGGCAGCACGACGGCTTGGTCGTTCAGCGCCGGTGACTATGCCTGGAACGAACAGAATGCCGGCAACACACCACACTCCGTCGCCGCGAAGAAGCCCAATCGCTGGGGCCTATACGACATGCAAGGGAACGTATGGGAGTGGGTGGCAGACTGGTACGCCCCCTACTCTGCTACAGCTCAGCGTGACCCAGACGGCCCGGCGACAGGTGGATCCCGTGTGTTGCGGGGGGGCGCTTTCAGCCTCCCGCCCGAGTTCCTGCGCTCCGCGTTCCGGAGCAAGTTCCAGCCCTGGCACCGGAGCCGGGCCATCGGCTTCCGCTGTGCCCGTGGCCCCCGCCGCCAGCCTTGAACGCCTCATGCCAACCACCCACCCCATGCTGAACCGCACCGCCCTCGCTTTGCTTCTTCTCCTCCTCCAGGCGGCAGCCGCCGCGCAGGCCCAGGATCTCGACACCGCCGTCTCCGCCGTGGTGCGGATCTCCGGGACGCGCAACGGCTCCAGGGTGCAAGGCAGTGGCTTCGTGGTCGGTCTCGCCCCCGGCAAGGCGACGATCGTCACAGCTTCACACGTGATCCAGGGCGTGGAGCAAATCCAGGTGACTTTCGCCGTCGACCGCACGGAAAGCTTTCCCGCCGGGATCGTGCTCGGGATGGAAGCGGGCAATTCGCGCGGTTTGGCCGTGTTTCAGGTGCGCGGCGACCTACCGGCGGGGGTGACCGCGCTGAGCTTCGAGACCGAAAGCCAGCTTCGGCGAGGCGAAGACGTGTTCGTCGTCGGCTTTCCGGAGATGGCCGAGACCCCTCTCGCCCTAAGGCGCACCTTCGCCGGGCCCACCGGCAACTTCCTGCAGCTGGACCAGCCCGCGGGAGAGGGGATCTCCGGCTCCCCGGTGCTGCGCAACGGAGGAGGGGTGATCGGCGTGGTGGTGGACGAAGACCTGCGGCTCACTTTTGCGGTCAAGGCTTTGGTGGCCCTGGATGCCGTCGCCGGCTGGGGAGGGCCTCTCGGTGTGCAGACCGGCACCTCGGCCACAAGCGCCCCTGCGAAACCTCGCCCCCCTTCGATCGGGGCCGCTTCCGTCCCTGACACACCGCTTACCGAGAAAGGCATCGACTACGTCCGCATCTACCCGGGAACCTTCACTATGGGCTCGGCCGAGAACGACCCGCAGGCCGATTCTGACGAAAAGCCGGCCCACCAGGTCACACTGAGCGAATTCTGGCTTGGACGAACCGAGGTTACCAACGCCCAGTACCGCCGCGTCCAATCGGATCACAAGGGGGAGGACGACCTGCCGGTGGCGGCCGTTACATGGACCGAAGCAAAGGCCGCCTGCGAGCATCTTGGTGGCCGGCTGCCCACCGAGGCGGAGTGGGAGTACGCCGCGCGCGCCGGCAGCACGACCGCCTGGTCGTTCGCTGGCGACGAGAATAGCCTCGGTGACTACGCTTGGTTCGACCAGAATGCGGCCAATGCGACGCACCCCGCCGCAACGAAGAAGCCCAACGCCTGGGGTCTCTACGACATGCACGGAAACGTGTGGGAGTGGGTGGCGGACTGGAAAGCCCCCTACACGGCCGCGGCGCAGCGCGACCCGGCCGGCCCAGCGACAGGTGAGGCCCGTATGGTGCGGGGGGGCGCGTTCGACTTCCCGCCCGGGGACCTGCGCTCCGCGAACCGGGACGGGGACCGGCCCGAGATCCGGAACAGGATCATCGGCTTCCGCTGCGCCCGCGACACCCCCAGCGAGCCTTGACGCTACAATTGCGTCCACCATGCTCGCAGAGACGAATCGAAGCCGGCGCCTCGGGCGGATGGCCTTCGCCGCCCTCCTCCTCACCGCCCTGCCACTGCTTGCCCAGTACGACCCCAAACTCCAATACCAGGACCGCGGCGATCGCCGGGAGGGCTTGAAGCCCAAGCCGGTGAGCGGCAACGACGTCGAGCTTCTCTCGGCCCTCGTGGACTACCGCGAGGAGGGAGGCTCCGGCTGGTCCCCGGCGCTCCATCTCAGGTTCGTCCTCCCTGCTGCCGGGCCGGTGTCGATCACCGTCCGCCAGCCACGGCCGAAGACCCTCTACTACTGGCTCGACGAGGTCGTGCCCCGGTTACCGTGGCGCCCCCGGGCGGTCAACGAATACACCTGGCCGACGGAGCCGGTCCTCCAGAAGTTGAGCGCAGTGACCCTGGAGGATCTCGGTGCTGTCGTGCGCCTCAGCACCGCGAAAGGCCCATCCAAACAGGAGAGGGTCGCCCCCGCGGCGCTCTTCCAGACGCAGCCGCCGACGGCCGCGAGCGGCTACCGCTTCACTTTTAAGACCAACGGAACGGCGTATGTGACGGGCAAGATCTACCGGGGCGACCAGAAGGTTTTCGAGCGACAGCAGAACCGCGAGACTGCAGGCAGCCCGTTCACCTTGAGTTGGCCAGCCCAGGGGCAACCAGACGGGGAGTACCGGCTCGTCCTCTCCGGCTTCTTCGACAACACCAACGACCAACTCGCCCAGGAGGTAGTCTTCTACCATAGGGCTTCCTGGAAATGAGTCGGCCGCTCTACAAGGGGCATGATCTTGACGTCTGAACCGGAGCCGGGGAAAACGCCGGGGGTCTCAAAACACAGGAGAGGCCAGGCCCGAAGCGGCGAGGCGGTACCGTCGCGCCGGGGGCAGCGCATGTGGCTTCTGCTCGTACTGGTCGCCGTGATCTTGCTGACGTTGGTGGGGTTCTCGACCTTCTGGCACTTGCCGACCCGAGTCCAGCTCGACCTGGAGACCACCCGGCTGGGCATCTCCCTTGGGGGTACGCAGCGCCGCGAAGTCTTCGACCGTTCCGTGCCGTTCTCAGCTCTCGTCATTGAGGATTGCAACGCGGTGGCCTTCGCCGCGGAGACGCTGGAGGTCGCGGACCCGCAACAGCTCGTGCCGGGAACGGAGACGCAGGCACCGCACTTCCCGGTCGAGGCTTGGCGCGTGCTCCCACACACCAACCCAGTGAAGCTCCCGTGCCGGGACCCGGAGGCCAAGCTGACCCTGCGGAATCCCGATCCGGCCGCGGCGACGACTGGAACCCTCGATCAGGTCTACCTCGCCCCGGGCTCGCAGGTGATTCTTGAGGTCTCGCCGGGTCGGGAGACCGCCATTAGCCTGGAGATCGAGACGCCCCAGGACCTGCACCTCGCAGTGGGTCCCGATCTTGAGCTGGTGGCCGACTTCGTCGCGCCCGAGGGCGTCGCCGTTCCCTTCCAAGGCTCCCCTCTGACCTGGCGGGCGCGGCTTCCGGAGGCGCGCCGATTTCTTGACCTCACGAGCGGCGATCACGGGCTTGTCCTGATCGTCACCCCGGCACAGGGCAGGGCCGCGGAAATGTTCCCTGAGAAGCCGGACTTCCCCCTGACCTCGTTGGAGCTGCTTGAGGAAAGCCTGCGAGGAGATCTCACCTCGCCGCTGCGAAGCCCGGCCAAGCTCAGCTATTCCGACTATCCAGACGTCCCATCTGTGACCATCGAGCCGAACGAGGACCTGGGCCTTGGCAGGCTCTCGAAGGCACGGTTGACCCGTCTCAGTTTCGACCCCGAAAACGGCGTACTTCGCGTGGGATTCGACGGTATTGCCGAACGCCCCGCCAGCAAGGCCGGGGAGTTTGTCCGGGACCACCGCCTGACGCTCTTCCACGCCGTCCGCTATAGCTGGCGTTGGGCGTTGATCGCCAAGGTCGGGTTCTGGCTCGTGACCGCAATCCTGGCTGTCTACGGGGCCTGGAAGAAAGTCCAGGAGTGATGAGGGCGCCTCTCTTGCTCTTGAAAACCCAATAGCCTAAAGTCAAAGCATGAGAGCCCAGCCGAAATTGGAGATCCGAGGCCGGACCGCTTCCACCGGGCGCTATATCGTTCAGCCGGCGAGCCCCGCTGAAATTCGCCGAACCTTGAAAATCTCGAAGAAAGACGTCGCCGAAGCGCGCCAGATCGTCAGAGAGTTGGGCTACTTCCCGAACTCTTCGAAGAAATAGGGCTCAATCGCGCTCGAGCTCCAGCGCCGAGGAAACGAGCTGTCTGAAAAGGGTCGGACTAAAAGGCGACTGGACCCCGTGGGCTCGTTCCAAACGAACTCGGATTCTCGATAGGCGCTTGGCCCGCAAGATCATCGATTCGAGCGAGGGATTGGCGGCGGCGGCGCCGAAGCCGTCCAAGAGAACTCGCAAGATTCCCTTCTGGCTGCCCCCGTGGACCAACGGATCGTGGCCGTTGAGGTCGCTCAGGCTCACCTGGAGTCGATTGGGCTTCTCCTCCAGCACGAAGAATCGATGTCCACGCTCCTGCGCCAGGCAATAGGCAATACCGAGTTCGAAGGGCATGTTGAACCTGGGGACTCTGACGGTCGATGAGAGAGAAACGCGACTGAGATCGTGAATCGAAGCGCCGCATCCCGAAAGCAGCGAATAGATTCTCTCGAGGCGGTTTGCCCCAGCGCTAGGGATCTCGAGTACGCAGCGGGGCTTGAGCCCCAGCGCCGTCAGTCCAGAAATGGTCGCTACGAAGAGAGGCGCGTAGCGGCGATCAAAGGGGACGTTCAGGAAAACGCTCTGCCGATCGAGCATCGGTCGCCCTTTCTACGCTGATGCCGGCACCGCGGCGTCCCGGAACATCCCCGGCGTATACGCCGTGATCTTGCCGGTAAAGGCCGAGGCCGCGACCGTCAGCGGCGAGGCCAGCCAGAGCTTGCCCGGGCCGGAACGCCCTTTGTAGTTGCGGTTGATCGCCGAGAGGGTCACCTGGTCGGCGGTGTCGGAGACGCCTGGGCCGCAGCCGATGCAGGCGCCGCAGCCGGGGCGGATCAGCGTCACTCCGGCCTGTTCGAAGGCTTTATCCAGGCCGTTTTCGTGGACGAACCTTTCCACCGCCATCGAGCCGCACTGGATCAGGAACTTCACCCCCGGCGCCACCTTGAGGCCCGCGTCCACAGCTTCTTTGACCACCTGGTGGTAGAAGACCAGGTCATCGATCTTTCCCGCCGTGCAGCTGCCGCCGTAGGCGATCTCGATCGGCACCTGGCCGAGGGCTTCCACCAGCTCGCCGTTGGTGGGGTCGGAGGGAATGCCGCGATCGGGGTCGCCGGGGTGTGCCACCATCGGTTTGATCGTCGACAGATCGATCGAGTGAATGCCGCCCGCGTATTCGGCCCCCGGGTCGGGCGCCACCGCTTTCTTTCGCAGGCGCTCGACGTCGGTCCCCGGCCGCCATTCGGCGATCCAGCGGAAGGTCTCTTCGTCGGCGATTACGATCGCGGTCCGCGCGGCGCACTCGGTCGCCATGTTGGTGAGCGTCGCCCGCTCGTCCATCGACAGGGCCGCCACCCCGGGTCCGGTGAACTCCATCACCCGGTTGAGGGTCGCCTCCGGCTTGGCGTAATGGAGCAGGATGTAGAGCATCACGTCTTTGGCCGTGACGCCGGGATTGAGCCGGCCCGACAGCTCGAAGCGGATCGACTCCGGCACCTCGACCTGAGTGAATCCGGCGTGGGCGAGGTCCGAGTATTCGGTGGTCCCCACCCCCCAAGCGAGCGCGTTGTTCACGCCGCCCATGCAGGTGTGGCTGTCGGTCGCCTGGATGAAATCGCCCGGCTCGATCAGCTCTTCGCGCGCGACCTCGTGGCAGATCCCCGGCGAGACGCCATCCTTCGCCGAAAAGTCGCGCACCCCGGTATGGCGCTGGAACTCGCGCTGCAGCTCGCGCAGGGTCTCGATCTTGCCCGAAAAAACGCGCATCTTCGGCACTTCGTCGGCGTAGATCAGGTGGTCCTCGAAGACCGCGAAGCGCTCCGGGTTCTGCACCTGGTAATCCACGCCGTATTCCTGCTCCAGGAAGTAGTGGACCTGCGCGGTGGTGAACTCGTGGCTGTACCCGCCGTCCACCCGCACGACCACGGCGTCGCCCGGCTTCACATACTTCTCGCCCTCGCCCAAAATCTTTGCGGCGAGGATCTTTTCGACCATGGTCATCGGCCGCGGTCCGGTGTCCGGCTTCGGCAGGTCGATCTCGCACGCGGCGAGCGCCTTGGAAAACGGGAACAGGCCGCCGTGGCGGATCACCAGCTGGGTGATCGGGTCATTCCCCTGGCAGAACTCGTCGAGCGGAATCCCCTCCCCTGCTTGGAGCTTTTGGAGCATCGCGTGATCGCCCATCATCACGCCCTGGTTGATGTTGTTGCCCGCGTGGATCGGCGCGAACGACGCGGCGACCGCCAAGCGGATGCCGCTCCACTTCTCGGCCTGGACGGCGGTCTCGCGCGAGCTGCCGACCCCTTTGCGGTGGCCCGAGACGATCACCTCGAAGTTGCCGTCGATCAGCGCGTCTTTCTCGAACAAGCGCTTGCCGTCGACGATCAACCCGGCGTACGCATCGCGGGCGATGTCCTCCGGCCGGTGGGAGAAGCAGACCCACGCGGGGGTCATCGCGTCGGTGTTGATGTCGTCGAGCAGGTCGTCTACCCTCAAATCCGCCATCTGCAAATCGAGCTCGCCGGTCAACTGGCGGCGGATCAGGTCCGGATCCTTGGTCAGGAACAGCACCCTCTTGCCGGGCGTTAGGCGAAACGTATCGGCTGGCTTCATCGGGCTCCTCGATCGGGTAGGAAAAGGATCGCCGGACCGCAGCGCCTCCCAGTGGGGGCGCCGGGTCCGGCTGGTGCGATCGAGGCCATTCTACCGCCCGAGGCGGGGCTGCGCACGGCTGGATTCGAGAAGGAGGAGACGCCCCCTCGAACCCGGGCCGCCGGACTTAGGCGTGTCCGAGCAGCGTGACCGCGCTCGCGGTCATCGAGGAACCCACCGTGGTGTAGGTGACTTCCACTTTCTCGCCGGCCTTCAAGTCACCGAAGGTGATCGCCTTGCCATGCGAGGTGATCTTAGCGGTGGCCGGCACGGAGAACGTATCGGTCTTGCTCTTGGTCTTCACCACCAGGCTCGCGCCCGCGGCATCGACCGAGGAGATCGCGCCGATCGCCTTTTCGGTTTTCGCCATCGTGGTCGTGGTGGTGGTCTTGGTGGTCTTGGTGGCTTTGGTGGTGGTCGTGGCACCCGTTGCGGCGAAGCTCGGGAGCGACAGTGCGGTGAGGGCGAGGGCCGCGGCGAGAGTAGTAACCTTTTTAAGCATGACAACCTCCTGGTAGTTTGTTTAGGTTTTCGGGCTCGTTTTTGAGTCCAGTGCCGATCGACAAGCCGGCAACCCAGGGAACAGCACGGTCTGTGCCAAGGTCTCCTCCCGCGGACGTCAGGGGGCGGACTCCCTCGCAGCCTTACCATTCTCGCCCGGGAACCCTCCCGACCGACCCTTTTGGCGCGCCATCGTGCCGCAGTGCATAGCAGGTGGAGCGCTGCTACCATCCCCCTCCGCTGCACGTCTCTCGTCGTGGAGGTTTCCCGCCCCCTCATGCCCGCCCGAGCCCCTCGCGCTTCCTTTCGGCACTCCGACACGCGGATCTGGTTGATCGCCGGCGCGGCTCTGCTGGTCACCCTCGCGCTCGCGGCGGGAATCGTGCTCGAAGAACGGCGCCTCACCGGCGGCGAGCAGCTGCTGGTTCGCACCGCCCGAAACGACGGCAGAAACCTCGCGGGCCTGCTCGCCTCAGAATTGAAAACCACCGGCTGCTCCCGGCTCGCGGAGACCGCCTCCGAAGATCGCTTCGAACGCAAAGCCGTCAAAGCCCTCGAGGCGTCCCCTGAGATCAGCTACCTCTACGTTCTCAACACGCGCGGCGAAATCGTCTGGAGCTCGAACGAGCGCACGCTCGGCAGCCTCTGGCGCGGCGGCACGCCGAAGGATTTCTTGAGCGAGGTCGATCAGCGGGCGAGAGTTCCCGACATCGGAGCCCCAAGCGACGCCGACGTCTTCGTCGAGATGGTCTCCGCGGCGGGCACCGCCCCGCGTTGCGGCGCGGTGGTCGTCGGACTGTCGGAGCAGGGGCTCGCCCGGCGTCTGCGCAGCGGCACCTCGCGGATTCTCGCGAGCCTCGCCGGCATTCTGTTTTCGATTCTGATCGCCGTGGGCGGCGTGAGCCTGGCGCTCGCCAATCGAAAAGGCGAAGAGATCCGACGCAGCGCCCAAGCCGAGCACCTGGCCGAACTCGGGCTGCTCGCAGCCGGCTTGGCGCACGAGCTGAGAAATCCCTTGAACGCGATCCATTTCGCCTCGGACTCGCTGGCGCTCCGCGCCCGCCAGCTGGACACCGGCTCCTCAACCGAGATGGTGGAAATCACCAAAGAGATCTCCGACGAGGTCGGGGAGCTCGATCGCATCGTTCGCTCGTTTCTTTCCTATGCCCGCCAATCGCTGGAGGTGCCGGAGGACCTGGACGTCGCGGGAAACGCCCGCTCGGCGCTCCTGATCGCCCGCCCTGAGCTGGCGCGCTCGGGGGCCGAGGTCAAGCTCGAAGTTCCCGATCATCCGGTGGAGGCTCACCTGCTGGCCGGCCCGCTGCGCCAGGTCCTGGTCAACCTGCTCCAGAACGCGGCTCAGGCCTGTACGCTCGGCCATACGATCACCCTGCGCGTCACCGAGGCGGCGGAGTCGGTTCGTCTGGAGGTCGAAGACGACGGTCCCGGCGTACCCACCGACCTGCGGCGCACGCTGTTCCAGCCCTTCGCCACCGGCCGCAAGGAAGGAACCGGCTTGGGGCTGGCGATCTGCCGGCGGCTGGTGACGGCGATGGAAGGAACGATTACGTTGGAGCCGGTGCATCCTCGCGGCAGCCGTTTCGTCGTCGAGCTGCGCCGATTCCTGAGGCGTTGAACGATGACGACCCAGATCCCCATTCACGTGCTTCTGGTGGAAGACGACGAGGCAGGCCAGAAGGCGCTGGCCCGTTACCTCCGCGATGTCGGCTTCGCGGTGACCGCCGTGTCGGACGCCGAGGCGGCGGAGGCCAAGGTGGCGGAGGGCGACTTTTCCGTCCTGCTCACCGACTACAAGCTGCCCGGCATCGACGGCATCGAGCTGGTCCGGCGGGTCAAGGCGCGCGCCCCGAACTGCCCCTGCCTGATGATCACCGCGCACGGCGAGGTCCAAAGCGCGGTCGAGGCGATGCGCGCCGGGGCCAGCCATTTCGTCGAGAAGCCGGTGAACTCGGCCCTGCTGGTCGAGCTGATCAAAGAGGCGTACGAAAAGCACGCGATGCGGCTGGAGTTGGATCTGCTCCGCCGCCAGCTCAACGACCGCTACGGCTTCGACGGCCTGGTCGGCAACTCCCCCTCCATGCGCGCGGTGCTGGATCGGATCAAGCTCGCCGCCCCCGCCTCCTCGACCGTACTGATCACCGGCGAGTCGGGAACCGGCAAGGAGGTGGTGGCCCGCGCGCTGCATTTGAACAGCCTGCGCAAAAACGGGCCGTTCATCGCGGTCAACTGTGCCGCCCTGTCCGAGAGCCTGGTCGAGAGCGAGCTGTTCGGCCACGAGAAAGGAGCCTTTACCGGCGCCCTCGCCACCCGCCGCGGCTTTTTCGAGGCGGCGGAGGGCGGGACTCTCTTCATCGACGAGGTCGGCGACCTACCGCTGGCACTTCAGCCGAAGATCCTCCGCGCCCTGGAGCTGCGGGCGATCACCCGCGTCGGCTCGACCCGCGAGGTGCCGATCGACGTGCGGATCATCGCCGCCACCCATCAGGGGCTGGAAGGGATGATCAAGGAGGGCCGCTTCCGCGCCGACCTCTACTACCGCTTGGCGGTGATCCGGATCGAGCTGCCCGCCCTGGAAAGCCGCCGCGGCGACGTCCGGCTCCTGATCGCGTCATTTCTCGAAACGCTCGCGGAAACCACCGGACGGCCGCCGTGCGAGATCAGCCCCGAAGCGCTCGACGCCCTGGAGTGCTACGACTGGCCGGGCAACGTCCGCGAGCTGAAAAACGTCATGGAGTCGCTGGTCGTTCTCAACGCCAGTGGCCGCATCGACCTCGAAGACCTGCCGGCCGCAATCCTGCGCGGGCCGTCGACCGCCAGTACCGAACCCACCACCGAACCGGTCGCCGAGCCGAACTCGGCGCCGGCCACCCGGCCCGCGCAGCTCCCCACCCTGTTCGAGGTGGAGAAAAAGACGATCCTCGCGACGCTCGAATCCTGCGGCGGCAACCGAACCCGCGCCGCCCAAGTGCTGGGGATCGGCCTGCGGACGATCCAGCGGAAGCTGCGCGAGTTCGGCTACGACTAATGATCCGGATCGGCCTTGATCTGATCCGCCGGTGTATGCACCACGCAGCACGCGCGTAGAGACGCCCCCAGTACCCAACCACCAACCTCCCCGGGTGCTGGCCGTCGGGGCGTCTCCGCCGCAGCCACGGTCGCCGCGATCAATCGCGAACCCCATCCAACCTACCGATCCCGGGATGGCGCGCCCGATGGGCGATCGTGGCCGCTGTCGCACCGCCTTTCCGCGGAGACGCCCCGACGACGGTGGACCCGGTTCTGTCGTGGTTGGGTACTGGGGTCGTCTCTACCCCTGCTGCGGTTCGGCGGCTCCAGTACCCAAACCCTTTGGGCATCTGTCAGACCACCACCGGCACGTGGGTGACCTCTCCGTCCTCCAACCGCATTGCCGTCAACGCTCTGCCCCAGGCGCAGCCGGAGTCGAGGCAGATCACCCCGTCGGCGCGGTGGTAGCCGAGGGCGGCCCAGTGGCCGAAGAGGATCGTGAGGCCGTCGGGGCGGCGGTTGGGAAGGTGGTACCAGGGGGTGAGGCCCGGCGGAGCGCTGTCGGGGGGGCCGCTGTAGGGGGAGAGGCGGCCGTTCCGTTCGAAGGTCCGGACGCGGGTGAGGATGGAGAGGACGTAGCGGCGGCGTTCGGTGCCTCGTAGCGTCGTGGCCCAGGTGCCGGGGGTGTCGCGGGCGGGGTCGATGGTGCGCTGGAAGCGCTCGTTCCTTAGCCCCACCTCCACCTCGGCGGCGAGGGCTGCCGCTTGGTTCGGGGTCCATCCGGGGTGGAGGCCGGCGTGGACCAGCAGCCACTCCCCTTCCCGGTGGACCAGCGGCTGCCGACGGAGCCAGTCGAGCAGGTCGGCTCGGTCGGGGGCGGCCAGCACTTCGTCCAGCGTGTCGCGGCGCTTCGGCTCGGCGAGCCCTTCGGCTCGGGCTAGGAGGTGGATGTCGTGATTGCCAAGGACCACCAGCGCCCGGTCGCCGAGGCCCATCACCCGGCGGAGGACGCCGAGCGAATCGGGTCCCCGATTGACCAAGTCGCCGCAGAACCAGAGGCGGTCGGCCTTGGGGTCGAACCGGATCTCGGCGAGCAACCGGTCGAGGGTCGGTAAGTGGCCGTGGACGTCGCCGATCACATAGGTCGGCACGGGGGACAGCTACCCTTTCGCCGCGCGCACCGCGGCGAGCACCGCCTCTTGGGTCAGAAGCTCGCTGAACACGTGCGGTTCGGCGCCCGGGCGGTAGAGGACGTAAAAAGGGATGCCGTAGCGGCCGTGCTCGGCCAGAAAGGCGCCGATCTCATCGTTGCGGTTGGTCCAGTCGGCTTTCATCGCCAGCACGTGATGCTCTTTGAACGCCCCGGCGACCTCGTCGGTCTCGAGCACCAGGCGCTCGTTCACCTTGCAGGTAAAGCACCAGTCGGCCGTGACGTCGACGAACACCGTCTGGCCCCCTTGGGCGAGGGTTTCGGCCTGGGTGCGATCGAACGGCACCCAGGCGATCAGCTTCTGGGCCGGCTCACCTGTGTGGACCGTCGCCCCGATCGGACCCGACGAGCTGGCCAGCCAGACGGTCCCGGCGACCGCGGCGACCAGCGCCAGGCTCGCGATCGGCCGGAGCTGGCCGTAGCGGCCCCGGCTGCCGAGCCAGGCGATCAGCGCCAACCCCAGCAGGGCGAGCTGGATCAACGCGAGCGTCTGCGGCGAGACCTGGGAAGAGAGGACGAAGAACAGCCAGACCGCGGCGGCGGCGAGCAGGAAGCCCATGATCCCTTTGAGCGTCTCCATCCAGACGCCCGGCCGGGGGAGGAAGCGGGCGACCGACGGCACCGCGGCGACCAGCAGGTAGGGCAGCGCCATGCCGAGCCCGACGGCGGTGAACGTGGCGAGGATCGTCCCTGCGCTTTGGGCGAGAGCGAAGCCGAGCGCCGAGCCGAGGAACGGCGCGGAGCAGGGGGTCGCCATCAGGGTCGCGAACAGCCCCGAGACGAAGTGCCCCGCCGTCCCCTCCCGCCCTTCGGCGCCACCGATCGCCGCGAGGCGTCCGGGCAGGGGGATCTCGAACACGCCCCAAAGGTTGAGCGAAAAGAGCACGACGATCGCAGCCAGGAACGCGACGAAGCCCGGCTGCTGGAACTGCACGCCCCAGCCGACCGCGTTGCCCGCCGAACGGGCGGCGATCGCCGCCGCTCCGAGAGCCCAGAACGAGACCAGCATGCCGGCCGCCGTGGCGAGCATGCCGCGCGCGATCTCGCGCCGGCCACCCGCGGCACTCTGCACCAGGCCGAAGATCTTGAGCGAGAGGATCGGCAGCACGCAGGGCATGGCGTTCAGGATCAGCCCGCCGAGAAAGGCGAGCGCCAGAATGCCGAGCAGCCCGCGGGCCGAGACCGGCGGTTTCGCCGCTTTCCCGGCCGCCGGATTGGTGCCCGGCGGGGCGAGTTGCGCCGCCGCCGCGGTCGGTTCGCCCTCCGCTCCGACGGCCAAGTCGAGCGTCGCCTCGGCGGTGGTCGGCGGCAGGCACTGGCGGTCGTTGCACGACTGATAGGAGAGGACGGCCTTGACCGGCGCATGGTTCGCCGTCGATTTCGCGGGGACGGCGAAGCGCACGATGGCGATCGCCGAGCCGTCGAACACCGAGAGCGGCTCCTCTTGGAAGGAGAACTTCTTCATCTTCGCCGCCGGGTAGGTGATCACGGGCGTCGCCCAGCCGTCCGGCAGGGTCACTTCCAGCTTCGTCGGGATCAGGTATTCGAGCGTCGGCTTGTCGCTGTTGACGTGCCAGCCGTCCTCAATGGTGATCGCAGCGATCAGGGCCGCCTGGCTCCCCGGCGCGTAGGAGGTGCGGTCGGCTTCGAGCACCAGTTTCGCCTTGTGCGGATCGAATTCGTCCGACTGCGCCGCAAGCGGACCGGAAAGGGCGAGCGCGAGGAGCAGAAGGAAGGCTAGGCGGCGTCTCGAAGTCATTCGATGTCCTCGGAGGGGGCGCCCGGAAAGCGCAGAGAAGCGCCGGGGCGGGTGCCAGGGGCTCGTTCGCGGGCGCGGCAGGCAGGGATCTTCCGGGTCCGCCCGCGTTAACGAGCCGGAGGCCGCGGTTCGCCCCGGCAGGTTGGAGAATAGCAAAATTGCGGGCACCGTAGGGGCGGCCCCTACACCACGTACCGGGACCGCAGCAGCGCGAACATCCAGGCGTCCAGGTCCCGGCCGTGGAAGCGGAGCCGGTCGTGGGCGATCCCCTCGGGCAGCGCGCCCACCTTCTCTGCCACCCGGGCGCTGGGGCGGTTGCCCACCGCAACGACGATCTCCAGGCGCACCAGCCCGGTCTTGGCGAACGCGAAGGCGGCGAGCTGCCGCACCGCTTCGGTCGCCACCCCGACACGCGTCTCGGAGGTCCGGACCCAGAAGCCGAGATTGGCGATCCGCCCGCCCGGCCGGATCGCGTTCAGGCCGCACACGCCGAGCATTCGCTCTTCGGGGGTGCCTTCGGACCGGACGATCGCCATCTCGTAGGCCGCCTTGGTATCCCAGGCCCCCTCGGCGCTCGCGATGAAGGTCCGCGCGTCGTCGACCGAATAATGAGGGTGGCACCAGGGCATCCAGAGGCGAATCTGCTCGAAAGACTCGCGCACCGCCTCGGTCAGGTTCTCCGCGTCGTCGAGGCGGAAGCGGCGGAGGGAGATCATGGGTGCAGAAGATTGTAGCGCCCGATCCCTTCCGGCGCCTCTGATACCATTCCGCCCGTGAAACTCGCATCAAGGATGTCTCGCGTCGGCGAATCCGCCACGCTCAAGGTGGCTCGTCGCGCTCTCGCGCTCAAAAGCCAGGGGGTCGATCTGGTCGACCTCGGCGCCGGGGAGCCCGATTTCCCCACTCCCAACATCGCCGTCGAAGCCGCCTGCGCCGCCCTCCGCGACGGTTTTACCAAATACACCGCCGGCAGCGGCACTCCCGAGCTGCGCGGCGCCGTGGCGGAACACTACCGCGCCCGTTTCGGCTCCCACTGGGCGGCGGCCCAGACGGTGATCTCGGTCGGCGGCAAGGCCGGACTGTTCGAGATCGCCATGTCGATCGCCGAACCAGGGGTGGAGATCGTCCTCCCTTCGCCCTGCTGGGTGAGCCTGCCGGCGCAGATCGAGCTGGCGGGCGGCACGCCGGTGATGGTTCCGAGCTGTCCCGACGACGGCTTCGCGCTCCACGCCGAGGCGCTGCTCGCCGCGGTGACCGAACGGACCCGGGCGATCCTGATCAACTCGCCGTCGAATCCGACCGGCGGACTGATCTCGCCTTCCGAGCTGCGCGCCCTGGTCGAAGGCGCCGCCGCCCGGGAGATTCTGGTGATCGCCGACGAGACCTACGCCCGGCTGGTGTACGACGGCGCGCCGATCGCGACCGTCGCCTCGCTCGCCGCCGAGTTTCCCAACACCGTGGTGCTCGCCGGCTCGTTTTCGAAGACCTACGCGATGACCGGATGGCGGGTGGGCTACGTGCTCGGTCCGCCGGAGCTGATCGCTGCGGTGGAAGGGGTGCAGAGCCACGTCACCTCGAACCCGACCTCGTTCGCCATGGTCGGCGCGCTCGCGGCGCTTCAAAACGCCGAGCCGGAGGTCGAGCGGATGATCGCGATCTACCAGGAGCGGCGCGATTTCCTGATCCCCCGGCTGAACGCGATCCCCGGCCTCACCTGCGCCCCTCCGGGCGGCGCGTTCTATGCTTTCCCCCGGGCGACCGACGTGTTTGCGCCCGGCCGGTCGAATTCGGTCGAACTCGCCGAGTTTCTACTCGAAGAGGCGCGCGTCGCCGTCGTGCCCGGCTCGGCGTTCGGCGCCGACGACCACATCCGGCTGTCGTTTGCGACCTCGCTCGAAGAGCTGGGCCGCGGCGTCGAGCGGATCGCGGCGGCGCTCTCCTGATCTCCAAGGCCGCCCTGCGGCCGGCTCCGCTCTTAACGTTCCCGTTTTGGAGGACACCGATGACCTTGCGATTCAAATTCAACTCCCGGGTGCTCGCGCTCAGCCTCGGCACCGGCCTCCTGGCGTTCGCGCCCGTTGCGGCCCGCGCGGCCAACCCGGCCAGCCAGGCCGACACCCCGGCGCCCACCGTGGAAGAGGCGACGCAGTTCGTCGCCGAAGCCGAACAGCGCCTGACCGACCTCGGCCTCGAAGCCCAGCGCACCGACTGGGTGAAGCAGAACTTCATCACCTCGGACACCGAAGTGCTCTCGGCCAAGGCCGGCGAGCGGGCGGTGACCGCGGCGGTCGAATACGCCAAGAAGGCGCCGCGCTACGACGGCCTCGCGGTCCCGGCCGACGTGCGGCGGAAGCTCGAATTCTTGAAGCTGTCGCTGGTGGTACCCGCTCCGAGCGATCCGAAGAAGACCACAGAGCTGTCGCAGATCACCGCCTCGCTCGATGCCGACTACGGCCGCGGCAAGTACTGCCCGCCGGGCAAAGAGTGCATGGACATCGAAAAGCTCTCCGACATCATGGACGCGAGCCAGAACCCCGCGGAGCTGCTCGAAGCCTGGAAGGGGTGGCACGCGATCGCCCCGCCGATGAAGGAGCGTTTCGAGCGCTACGTCGAGCTGGGCAACGAAGGGGCGCGCGAGCTGGGCTATAAGGACATGGGAGCGCTCTGGCGCTCGAAGTACGACATGCCGGCGGACGACTTCGCCAAAGAGGTCGACCGGCTGTGGAATCAGGTCAAGCCGCTTTACGACCAGCTCCATTGCTACGTGCGGGCCAAGCTGACGGCCAAATACGGCGCCGACGTGGTGAAGCCGGGCGAGCCGATCCCCGCGCACCTGCTGGGCAATATGTGGGCGCAGGACTGGAGCAACGTCTACCCGCTGGTCGCCCCCCCGACCGCCGATCCCGGCTACGTCCTCACCGACCGGCTCAAAGCGAAAGGGACCACCGAAATCGGCATGGTCAAGTACGGCGAGGCGTTCTTCACCTCGCTCGGCTTTGCCCCTCTGCCGGCGACGTTTTGGGAGCGTTCGCTGATCGTCCAGCCGAAGGACCGCGAGGTGGTCTGCCACGCGAGCGCCTGGGACATCGACAACGAGGAAGACCTGCGGATCAAGATGTGCACCCAGGTCAACTCCGAAGACTTCCAAACCATCCACCACGAGCTGGGTCACAACTTTTACCAGCGCGCCTACAACAAGCAGCCGAACTTCTTCCGCGACAGCGCGAACGACGGTTTCCACGAGGCGGTGGGCGACACGATCGCTCTCTCGATCACGCCGGAGTATCTGAAGAAGATCGGCCTGATCGACACCGTCCCCGATCCGTCCAAAGACATCGGCCTGCTGCTCGACCGCGCGCTCGACAAGATCGCCTTCCTGCCGTTCGGCCTGATGGTCGACCAATGGCGCTGGAAGGTCTTCTCGGGCGAGATCACGCCGGACCACTACAACGAGAGCTGGTGGCAGCTGCGCAAGAAGTACCAGGGCGTTCAGCCGCCGGTGCCGCGCACCGAGGCCGACTTCGACGCAGCGGCGAAGTACCACGTGGCGGCGAGCGTTCCCTACACCCGTTATTTCCTCGCCGCGATCCTCCAGTTCCAATTCCACCGCGCGCTCTGCCAGGCCGCGGGGGTGGAAGGCCCGCTGAACCGCTGCTCGATCTACGGCAACAAGGTGGCGGGCGCCAAGCTCGAAAAGATGCTCGCGATGGGCGCGAGCCGCCCCTGGCCCGATGCTCTAGAAGCGCTCACCGGCAGCCGGCAGATGGACGCCACGGCGATCGTCGATTATTTCCAGCCGCTTCTGGTCTGGTTGAAGGACCAGAACAAGGGCCAGAAGTGCGGCTGGTGAGGCGGTTGATCGGATAAATCCGGGGCCGGGCCGAACCGCGGTAGTCTTGCCGCCATGTTTCGGCCCGGCCCGCTCGTCCTTCAGGCAGCGCTCCTGCTCGCTTCGGCCTGCGGCCGCACCGAGCCGGCGAAGATCGCGGAGCCGCCCGGCCCCTCGGCCGAACCGAAGCTCGTTCGCAGCACCGTCGCTTTCACCCTCCAAGAGAAGGATCTGATTCCCGAAGGGATCGCGGCCGATCCGAAGACCGGCCGGCTGTTCGTCGGCAGCGTCGAGAAGCGAAAGATCGTCGCCCTCTCCGCCGACGGCAAGGAGACGAGCTTCGTCCCCAGCGGAGCGGCGGGCCTGGGTCCCGTGATCGGCCTGCGAGTCGATCCGGCCCGCGGATGGCTGTGGGCGGTCTCCGAACCGACCGGCCGGCCGAAGAGCGATCCCGGAACGTTTCGCGGCCTCTACGCCTTCACCCTCCAAGACGGCTCCCTCGCGGCAAGAATCCAGCTGCCGCGCTCGTTCGGCACGGTCCATGCGCTGAACGACCTCTGTATCGATGCCGATGGAACGATTTACGTCACGGACAGCAATCCCGGTGCGATCTTCTACGCCAAGTCGGGAGAGAAAAAGCTCTCCGCCCTTTCGCTCGATCCGGAAGCCAAGAAAGCCCTCCGCTTCGCCAACGGCATCGCCTGCGCGGCGCAGAGAAACCGCCTTTACGTCGCGGTGGCGACCGGCCTGGCGGTAGTAGATCCAAAAACCGGAACCCTCCGCGTTCTCGCCACCCCGGAGGGCTTTCCTTCAGGCGGCCTCGGCGGCTGCGACGGGCTCTACCTCGAAGCCCCGGACCGACTGGTAGCGATCCAAAACGGCCACGGCGCCGAGCGAGTCCTCCGCGCCACCCTGGACGCCACCGGCCTCGCCATCGCGCACATCGAAACCCTGGAAGTCGGCCAGCCGCTCTACGAGATCCCCACCACCGGCGCGCTCCTAAACGGAGCGCTCTACCTGATCGCCAACAGCCAGGTCGGTAATTACGACGAGGTCGGCAACCTAGACCGCCGCGGGCTTAAGCGGCCGGTGATTTTGCGGTTGGGGCTGTAGATGAGCCCTGAACCCCTCATCGGAGCGGAGGACCACCCCCTATCCAAGCGTATGCGGGCCTTCGGGTGTCCGGATCTCATCCCACTCGACCAACCGCTCTCGACCCCTCTGCAGATCGAATACCTGGACCTGCTTCCCAGGAAGGGAACCACCTCTGCGCCTCTGGTGTCCGGCGTCGCCGAGCACCAGGGAACGGCCTTGCTCTACGTCTTGGACGCCGATAGCGAGGGTGTTGACGCCGCTAAAATCGCCGAGATCCAACGCCAACTCGCCAACCGCAGCGACCCCGCCTGGCTTGGAGTGGCACGCCCCGGTTCTCTCGATCTTTTCCCCATCGGCTTTCGCGAGACGGCAACTACCGCGCCCGCAAAAGTGATCTCCGAAAAGGATAGGACTGCGCCCTTTTTCTTCCAGAGTCTGGTCCACGGCACATTCTCAGAAGGCGAGGGAGTCCAGGGCGCCGACTACGTCTTCAAAAAGATCTTTGACCTCTTGACGCAAACCATTGATGAATACGTTGGAGAGGGCGCCACAGGGCACGGGCTTCAACCCCTCGACGTTCTTTCGATGGCCGGACGCGCGCTCTTCTTCCGCTTTCTCATCGACCGCAAGATCGTGCTCGCTTCGGAACGAGAGGAGATCTGCCCGGCGGCTGATGGACTGAAGGACGCCTTCGCCAGCGCCGAGAAGGCCGCGCAAACTTCCGCGTGGCTCGACGAGACCTTCAACGGCGACTTCTTACGCCTCATCGACGAGTCGATCCCGGCCACCGATCGGGCTGCGCGCCAAGAGGCCTACCTGCAGTTCTACCGGCAAATCGAACGCCGCGCGGGGAAGAAGTTTTTCGATCACCTCCACGCCATTTTGAACGGCTGGCGAAATACCGGAGGCGGGTTCCAACAGGAGCTGGACTGGGACGATCTCGACTTCGCCCACATCCCCGTGGGGGTCTTGAGCCAGGTCTACGAGAGCTTCAGCCACCGGGCCGATCCCGTTACGGCCCGCGAGACAAGCGTTCACTACACACCGCGCACGATCGCACGGCTTCTCGTGGACCAAGCTTTTGCAGCGGTCCCGGATCCTGCGGGGGCGATGGTCTTGGATCCTGCCTGCGGCGCGGGGATTTTCCTGGTTCTCGCCCTGCGTCGCCTCGTCAGCGAGCGCTGGCAACTCGACCAGAAGCGGCCCAACACCCGTACGATCCAAAACATCCTCTATGGCCAACTGCGCGGCTTCGACGTCAGCGAGTCGGCCTTACGCCTGGCGGCTCTCGCGCTTTACATAACTGCCATCGAGCTGAACGGTACGCAGCGCCCGCCGAACGCGCTAAAATTCCCCAAGGATCTTCGGGAAGGGGTGCTTTTCCATTTCGGCGACGATTCGCCGGAAGAGGCGGCATTCTCTCTGGGTAGCCTGGGACCGCGCGTCCCGCCGGAGCTCGATGGCGCCTTCGACCTCGTGATCGGTAACCCGCCCTGGACGCGCCTTCGCGAGGAAGAACTGCAGAGAACGGGTCGCAAAAGAAAGCCAGGTACGACGAACAAGACGGCCGCTCTGAATGTTGAGTTCACCAGGATCGGGCAGCGAGTGCTTTGGGAACGAGGACTCGGCGAACTGGCGAAACGTTACAAGAACCCGGACAAGAATCCCGACCTTCCTTTTCTCTGGCGGGCCACCGAGTGGGCCAAGAAGTCGACCGGCGTCATCGCTCTTGCCCTGCCCGCCAGACTCATTGGGCGCACAAGTGGAAAAGGTTACGCGGCTTGGATGGCGATCCTGAAAAGCCTCTCGGTGACGGGCCTGATCAACGGTGCTGATTTGAGGAAGACTCCCGTCTGGGAATCGATGGACATACCTTTCTGCCTGCTCTTCGCGCGCAATACCGCGCCGCCTCCGGATCATCGCTTCATCTTCGCGGCCCCTCTCCACGAGCCCGGGTTGAATCAGCAAAGCCGCTTTCGCCTCGACTACGAGACGGCCAGACCGGTCAGCGTCGAGCGGATCGAGCGTCAACCTTGGGTTCTCAAGACGCTGTCTCTGGGTACGTGGCGGGATGTCGAAGTGATGGAAAACATTCTACGGGCCTTCCCTCAGAGTTTGGCGGCGTTTTGGCAGGAGTGGAACCCGGAGGAGGACAAGACCGGGCAGGGATTCAACGTTTCTTCCGGTTTGGCTCAAAAGACCGCTGATTTCTTGGCCGACCTTAAGGTCTTCGCACCACCCGACGACGGCGTCGCCCTAGAGGTTCGGGCTCTAGAGACTTTTTTTGAGCAATATGGTCAGAGAACCGCCCACATGCCCCGGACCAAGAATCTCTTTCAGCCTCCCCTGCTCATCGTTCCCCAGTCGCCCGGCGCCGATCAAAAAAGCACCCGCGCTTACCTTTCGCGGGAAGCCCTGGCCTTCTCCCAGAGTAACTACGGCTACTCGTGCGCCGGTCACCCTGAAGCCGAGACGCTGGCGGCGCTGCTCTATCTGCTACCTCACTCGACGCTCTTCTCCTACTTCTGCCTGATGTCCAGCCGGCGAGCCGGCTTCGACCGGCAGACCTTCAACAAGGAGGAGTTCGACGCGATCCCTTTCCCCGACCCCCTTCTGCTTGCGGCGCCGGAGAAATCTGCGATTCAAAGGCTCGCGCGCGAGTTGGAGACCAACCGGGCACTCAGCCGGGGCGCGACCGATTCCTTCCTGTTTCGCCTGTACGGCCTTGATGACGAAGCCGCACAAACCGTTCGCGACACTCTGTTTTCTGCCATGTCGTACCGCCGACAGGGTAGCGCGGCTTTAGAGCGCACAACCCAGCCGGATCGCGAACCGTTCCGCCAGGAGCTGTGCGACCTTCTGGCGCCATACTTCAACGTCTGTGGCGAACAGGTCTTCGTCGAAGAAACGCGCGATCAACCGGACAAGTGGGAGCAGCCTTGGTTCTTTCTCGCCCTCTCGCGGGCGCCGGAATCGGTCGCTGTGAGCCCTCCCCTGCTGCGTAAGGCCATGCAGGAAGCCAACGAGCGTTCGGCGAGCCGGATCTTCGTCAGGCTGCCCGGCAAGCGGGGCCTGCTGCTGGGGCTGCTCAACGAGCGCCGCTGGTGGACGATCACCCGGGCACGCCTTTGCGGCCAGGCGATTCTCCGGCAGCACCTCGACGCCTTCGGCTTGCCCGAGACGGTATGAATCGAACCCAGGTGGATGGGTTCTTCACCCACGGCATCCGGCCCGAGGACTACCGGCTGCCGCACCCGCGGCTCGGGTTGCCGGTGATCCTTCTGGTCCGCCGCGTTCTCGTTCGAGCTTTCGAGATCCTGTCGGAAGGGGGACGCTCCTTGGCAATGCAGGACGAGGACAGCGTCACCATGGCGCTTCGGAACATCATCGAGAATGACCTTCGCCAGAACGGCCGGGTCCCAGGTTTCAATCGTCACACCTTCGACTTTGTATCTCGTCCGGCTCAGGTGGAGAATTTCGATCACACCAAGCGGGGGAAGGCACCGGACCTGTGCTTCCGGCTACGCAACGACGAAGAAGAACCGCGCCCGGTTCTCCCCGTTCATGACGCGCTCTTCGTGGAGTGCAAACCCGTGGACAAGACCCACGCCGCGGGCGGGGCGTACTGTGACAACGGTCTCTGCCGATTTATCGACGGCGACTACGCTTGGGCGATGGAAGAGGCGATGATGCTCGGCTATACCCGGGCGAACCGAACCATCGCCACACACCTGATCCCCGCGATGCAGGAACCCAAACGCCGCGAAGCGCTGAAGACGGTCGAGCTACCTCGCCCGGTTCTCCTCACCGAAGCGGCTAATGGGCCGGAGACAGAGACCCTCCACGTCAGCCGCCATCGGAGAGGCTTCACCTGGCTGGACGGCAAAGGCCCGGCGACCGATATCTGGATCTACCACTCCTGGCACCGGTGCGATTAGAACACCGAGAGCAGGTAAGTCCGCCCTTGAGGGCGCCGCGGATGAGGTCAACTCTCCCATCCACTTTCGTGTGTCCAGTCCAAGAGCTTTCTTTTGAGCAGCTCTTTGGACGGCAGGTAGAGCTTGTATTCGCGGGCGTGAATGTTGGCGTCCTTGGGCAGGGTCAACTCGACGATCGCGTCCTTCTTTCGCTTGCAGAGGACGATTCCGAGGGTGGGGTTCTCCTCAGGCAGTTTCACGTAGCGGTCGAAGTAGTTCACGTACATTTGCATCTGGCCGAGGTCCTGGTGGGTCAGCTTGTCGAGCTTGAGATCGACCAAGACGTAACAGCGCAGGAGGCGGTTGTAGAATACGAGGTCGACGAAGAAATGGTCCTCGTCAAACGTGAAGCGCCGCTGCCGGGATTCAAAGAGGAACCCTTTGCCCAGCTCGAGCAGGAAGCGTTCGATCCGGTCGATGATCGCCTGTTCGAGGTCAGACTCCGAATAGCTGGCCTTCTCGTCGAGCCCGAGGAATTCAAGGACGTACGGCTCCTTCAAAAGATCTTCCGGACGGGTGATGATCTGGCCCTCGGCGGCGAGCTTGCGGACCTCGCTCTTCTTCCGGCTGAGCGCGAGCCGCTCGTAGAGACTCGACGCCACCTGGCGCTTGAGTTCCTTCACGGACCATCCTTCTCGGGACGCCTCGATCTCGTAGAAGCTGCGTTCGTCGGGGTCCTTGAGGGTGAGTAGCAACACGTAGTGGGTCCAGCTAATGGTCAAGGGATGGGAAGATTTGGCAGTCGGCAGCTGCCAAATCTGGAGCGAGGCAGACGGCTGGGAGATTTCCCCCGGGAGAGATTTGGCAGTCGGCGACTGCCAAATCTCAGATCCGCGCTCCCGGTAGGTGAGATAGAAGGCACGGAAGCTTCTAAGATTCCGCGTCGAGAACCCCTTCCCAAACTCCTCCACCAGCCGAATCGACAGGGTCTTCAGGAGTTCCTGCCCATACTCGGCCCGCTTCTCGCCCTTCTGCTCGTGCTCGACGATGCGGCGACCGATCTCGAAGTTCGTGAGCACTTGAAGCGTATCGACCGTCGTCGCGGCCGCACGGCGGGCCGATTGAATAAGGCCCCGGACCTCGGCCACGAGCGCGGCGAGGTCGTCAGGCTTCTTCTTTGCCGGCACGGCGGCTTTTCTGGGTAGAGCCTTCTTTGTCATCGCTTGTAGACGCCTTGGAAATCGGACTCTATCGCAGCGGAAAGGAGGCGTAAAGGCGCATCCTCCGTTGCTCCTCCGTAGCTGAGCGAGGCGGCTGCCCGGTGGCCTTTGCGAAGTGCCCCCTGAGCGCCATGCAGCGGACCTCGTGTTTGGCATAAAATGCCTCATCGTTTCCGAATTTTTTTGAGAAGGGCGCCAAGAGATGTGTTCGATCGTGTTTGTGGTGGTGGTCTTGTTGGTCTTGGTGATTGCCGCCGTGGGCTTCTCCACCGCCACCTCGAAGAGCGCTCCGCCGAGCCTTGTGGGGCCGAGCCGGGGTTTACCTACCCCCGAGGCCGACGCCGGCAGCGCCAACAACGAGTGGACCTGGATGGAAGGACCGCGCACTCAGCACCCGGCCGTGCCACAGGCCAGAGCGGCGCGTACGCAGCAACTAGCTATGAGAGCGGCGCATTTGCAGCACCCGGCTGTGCCACAGGCCAGAGCGGCACGTACGCAACAACCAGCTGCGCCACAGACCAGAGCCGCGACCCCGCCGGGTCCGCGAGCAAAATGGGTACCCCCTGGAGAGGCGGTCGAAGTCGCAGGCTTCTCCATTCCAGGGGGCATGCTTTACTTCGGCACCGGCCTCCCCCCGATCAAGGAATGGAGGGTCGCCACCGAACCGGCACTCATCAACCCAGGTCTTCGAGTCCAAACGTCAGGAGCGGATCTCGAAGGAAAGCTGCTGTCCTACTGGCCCTCCTATACAGAGATTCATCCCACCTCTCGGGCGGCTTACCTGACGTGGCTGGCCGGTGGCCGATGCGCTCCTGACGCCGCCATCGGTTTCGTCTTCCTCTTTTTCTATGGGCTTGAGCGTCGGCTTCTGTTCGACCACGCACAATCTCCGATCCCTCCTGCCGAGCGCGAAGCCATTCAATCCGAGGTTGAGAGGCTGCTCCAGATCTACGGCCACAGTAACTCCTTCCGGCGTTATGCCTCCACACTCCATGGCCTGGGTTTTCTTTTGCGTGGCTCCGTCGACACGGAGACTCTAGCGCCGCCACGACACAGAGACGGGTGGGAGCTTCCCCTGGTAACACGCCTCACATTGGGCGTCCTCGCAACCGAAGGAAAGCGGCTGCCCGCAGAGTGGGCACACTCGTGGGTGTTGACCGCTCCTGACTTCTTTTTGCGGACCCCGGCCCAGCGCTGTCCGGAGGAGTTCAGTGAGCTTTTTCGTTTGCGGTATCAGGAGAGCTTCGGGGAGGGTCTGCCCCTTCGTCCTAACAAAACTCTCCTTAAAGTTGAATATCAACCGGCCAGCGCCTCATTTGGAGGAGTCGTTGCGCTAACCACCGATTTACCCGATATCGCGCGTACGACAGCGACGTTTGATCGCCTACGAAGCCTTGCGGAGCAGTGCACCCAAGAGCTCGATCCATACAGTCGCTGGGTTGGTAGGACGGGAGAGACGGCGAGTCCCCCTGCAGTAGCACTGCTTCCTGCGCCCCTGGCGCGTGGCCGGGGAAACGAAGCCACCCGAGCACTCGGCGACTGGCTCGAAACGCGGCTCGGAGGCCAGAACCTCACTTTGATCGATTCTGTAGGCCTCCTGGCGCACTGGCCCAGCAAAGACCAGGCCCGCCCTTCCCGGCGCGAGCTTGAAACCCTCAGCGAGTTTCTCGCCTCGCGCGGGTTCGGAATCGAGCCAGACATCGCGTTGGGAGGTTCTGCTCTCTCCAAATCCCAGAGTGCGGCTCTCTTCCGCTTGCCGGGAGGCATACGTGACAAACCTTCGCCCGCATACCAAGGCGCGTCCGTGCTCCTACATCTTGCCGCGACCGTTGCCGCCGCCGACGGGGAGGTTTCCATGGCGGAGGAGCGTCATCTGATCGACCATCTCGACAAGGCTCTCAATCTTCCGGTCTCCGATCGAGTTCGTCTCGAAGCTCACTTTCGATGGCTCGCGGAGGCTCCTCCGAGCCTCGCTCGATCAAAGAAGGCCATCGAGGGCCTTTCACAGGACGAACGCCGCGGCATCGCCGCCTTCTTGATCTCCTTGGCCGGCGCCGACGGTCATCTCGCTCCCGCCGAGATGGCGGCGCTGAGCAAGATCTATCCGCTCCTCGGCCTTGAACCCCAATCGCTCTATGCCGACGTTCACCAGCTCATGAGCTCTCAGGTGGCGCCGGCAGAAGAGCCTGTCTCGGTGAGGCCGGCCGAGGTGCCGAAGGGTTACGGTATTTCGCCGCCGGCTAAGGCCAAGGCCTCACCGCAAGGCATCGAACTCGACCTGGCCAAAGTGCGGGCCAAGCTTTCGGAAACCGAACGGGTCTCCCGCCTTCTCGGCGAAATCTTCGTCGATGAGGAGTCGTCCACGCCGGCTCCGCCGCCCACCGTCAAACCGGCGGCTGACGATTTCGCCATCGCCGGACTGGACGGTGCTCATTCCGCGCTTCTGCTCCGCCTCGGCGGTGCGCCAAGTTGGGAACGGGCTCAGGTCGAGCGCTTGGCCGACGCCCTGGGACTCCTTCCCGATGGCGCCCTTGAGGTCATTAATGAAGCGGCCATCAAGGCCTGCGGCGCGCCCCTGCTCGAAGGGGACGAGCTGATCGAACTCGACTCGGAAATCCTCCAGGAGATGCTGTCATGACCGAGAACCCCGCCGCCGCTCCCCAGAAACTTCGTTCCCGGGACCGGGACGCCATCATCCAATCCCTGCGCGCCGGGGTCGTGCCCCGGCGTGGCCATCAACACATCCAGGTTGGCCGCGCCGACGAGGTGAAAGCCCTGCTCCAGGATCTCGATCGCGTGGCAGACGGCGGTTCTGCAATGCGCTTCGTCATCGGTGAATACGGGTCTGGAAAGACCTTCTTCCTACATCTGGTCCGCTCCATCGGTCTTGAGAAGGGTCTCGTCGCCGCCCATACCGATCTCTCGCCCAGCCGCCGGCTGCACTCAACCGGAGGGGAGGCTCGGTCTCTCTATTCCGATTTGATGGCGAACCTCGCCACCCGCACACGACCGGAAGGCGGCGCCGTGCCGAGCGTTGTGGAGCGATTCGTCACTTCAGCCCTTCAGGAGGCGAAGGAGCGCAGCGTCGCGACGCGCACTGTTCTCGATGAACGCCTTGCGGCGCTCTCCGAGATGCCGGGCGGCTACGATTTCGCCGAAGTGATCGCCGCGTTCTGGCAGGGCCACGACGAAGCGAATGACCGACTCAAGTCCGATGCCGTTCGCTGGCTGCGGGGAGAGTTCGCGACGCGGACCGATGCACGCAAGGCTTTGGGAGTACGCACGATCATCGACGACGCCAGCATCTACGACCATCTGAAGCTTTTCGCGCGCTTCGTGCGCCTGGCCGGCTACGCGGGCCTCGTCGTTTGTTTCGACGAAATGGTCAACCTTTATAAGCTGACCAACACCCGAGCGCGAAACAGCAACTATGAGCTGATCCTCCGCATCGTCAACGACAGCTTGCAGGGAACGGCGGTTGGCCTGGGTATCCTTTTTGGCGGTACGCCGGAGTTCCTCATGGACCCGCGACGAGGCCTTTACAGCTACGAGGCGCTTCAGTCTCGCCTGGCGCAGAACCGCTTCGCCGCGGACGGGCTCAAAGATTTGAGCGGCCCGGTCGTCCTTCTGCCGGGTCTCACTCCTGAAGAGCTTTTCGTCTTGTTCCACAACTTGCGCCACGTCTATGCCTCCGGCGATCCTGCCGCGTACCTATTGCCCGACGAAGCCTTCGTCGCCTTCATGGAGCACTGCTCGCAGCGGATCGGCGACGCCTACTTCCGAACGCCGCGCAGCACCATTCGGGCATTCCTAGAGCTTCTCGCGGTGCTCGAACAGAATCCGCAGATCGACTGGCGGCAACTTTTGGGAAATATCGAGTTGGTCGCCGAAACCAATCCGGATCTGGAGCCGCTCGAAGAAGAGAACGACATCGGCCCGGAGGCCGCCACCCAAACCGGGGATGACGACCTTGCCTCTTTCCGGCTCTGAGCCGGAGGCTCCCACTCAGTCCTCGGCCTTTCACCAACTGCATTCGAAGATCCAGCGTTGGATCTGGCGGACAGGCTGGTCGGAGCTGCGCGATATCCAAGAGCAATCGATCCCGGCGATCCTCGGCCGGGAACACGACCTCGTGATCGCCGCAGCCACCGCCGGCGGCAAAACAGAGGCCGCTTTCCTTCCGATCCTGTCAAGCCTCGCCGACGATTCCGGAGGCAGCATCCGGGCCCTCTACGTCAGCCCCTTGCGCGCGCTCATTAACGACCAGTTCCGGCGCCTGGAGCTGCTCTGCCAGGAATTGGAGATTCCCGTGCACCGCTGGCACGGGGACGTAGGGGCAGGGCAGAAACGCAAGGTGCTCACCGCTCCGGCGGGCGTTCTCATCATCACGCCCGAGTCGCTGGAGGCCCTATTCGTCCTCCGAGGACACGAGGTTTCGCGCCTGTTCCACCAACTCGACTACGTCGTGGTCGATGAGCTGCACGTCTTCCTCGGTACCGAGCGCGGCGCACAGCTCCAGTCGCTTCTCCATCGGCTGGAGCTTGCCGTGCGTCGCCGCGTGCCTCGAATCGGCCTTTCTGCAACGCTCGGCGATCCCGGTCTCGCCTGCGAGTTTCTGCGTCCCCGCCAGGGAGAGGCCGTGCAACAGATCCATTCGACCGCGGCCGGGCAGGAGCTGCGACTCCAGGTGCGCGGCTATCGCAGGCTGGCTCCGCCTCTCTCGCCCAAAGAAGCCGAGGCCCGGAGGGTGGCCGGCCAATCCGTCACGCCCGAGGAAGTGACCGAAGGCGATGTGTCTTCCATCGCCCACCACCTCTTCGAGCACTTACGAGGCGGCCACCACCTCATCTTCGCCAACACCCGGGGCCAGGTTGAGAAGTTCGCCGATTTATTGCGCCTTCTCTGCGAGCGCCACCGAGTCCCCAATGAGTTCTGGCCGCACCATGGCAGTCTTTCCAAGGAGCTCCGCGAGGAAGCCGAGGCGGCGCTCAAGGATCAAACCCGCCCGGCCAGCGCCGTTTGCACCTCGACTCTCGAGCTGGGCATCGACATCTCGGTAATCCACAGTGTGGCTCAGGTTGGACCTCCTCCTTCGGTCGCGAGCCTGCGGCAGAGGCTGGGACGTTCCGGCCGCGCCGGAGATCCGGCGATCTTGCGGGCCTATATCCAAGAGAGTGCTCTCGACCCGAAGACCCCTCCCCATGCCTCGCTGCGCACAGATCTGGTCGAGACCATCGCAGCGATCGAATTGCTTCTCGCCGGCTGGTGTGAGCCCCCCGACCTGCGAGGCCTTCACCTCTCGACGCTCGTGCAGCAGGTCCTCTCGATCATCGCTCAGCTGGGAGCGGTTCGCGCCGACCAGGCATGGCGGGCGCTCTGCGACAGCGGTCCTTTCTTCCGAGTCGATCAGGCACTCTTCACTCGCTTCCTTCGCTCTCTCGGAAGCAACGACTTGATTCAGCAGGACCACTCCGGAGAGCTGGTTCTCGCGGAGCTGGGCGAAAAGATCGTGAACCACTACAGCTTCTTTGCGGCCTTCAGCAGCCCCGAGGAATACCGAGTGGTCGCCGGAGGCCGCAACCTAGGAAGCGCTCCCTTCTCGGAGTCTCTCTTTCCCGGTCGACACGTCATCTTCGGCGGTAGGCGCTGGGTGGTGGTCTCCGTTGACGATCGAGCCAGAGTCGTCGATCTCAAACCCGCCGCGGGCGGCCAGCCCCCTCCCTTCTCGGACCGAGCCGCCCCGGCCATCCACGACCGGGTTCGAAAGGAGATGCTGCGGATCTACACGACCACCGACCTACCGCGCTATCTCGACGCCACCGCCCGCGAACTCCTCGCCGAGGGCAGAGAGAATTTTCGCCGCTATCTTCTCGATGAGAAATCCATCATCCAGTACGGGGATCGGTCTCTCTACTTCCCCTGGGCCGGCGATCGGTTGATGGACACGATGGTGGTCTGGCTGGCGAGCGAAAAGATCGAAGTCATCCGGGAGGGCGTCGCCCTGATCTTCGAGAGGATGGCGCCGGAGCAGGTGGATGAGCAGCTGCGGAAGATCGCGACCGAAGAGCCACCGAACGCGGTTGACCTCGCCAAAAGCGTGGAAAACAAAGTGCGGGAGAAGTTTCACCCCTGGCTGGAGGATGAGGTGCTGGCGGTGGATTATGCGGCAGGGGTGCTGGATGTGGAAGGGGCGAGGGCTGGAGTTTCGCGGTGGACCTGACAGCTCGCTTACGGCCCAAGAAGAAACCATCCCGTTCGGATAGGTGGACACGGTGCGGTTTCCATTCGGGTCGAGCGTGTAGCTCATGGCGCTATCTTGGGTGGTTCGGCCGTATCGACCAAAGCGTTAGTCTACGTTCGATCGGGGGCGGAAAATTGTCGTCAATCGACCCTTGGCACCACTAACGCTTCTTTAACACCTCACTAGGGAAACACAAGGAAAGGGATCGAATGTCTTTTGACACTGATGAATATGAGAGGGGTCAACGAGATGGGGCTAACTCGTCAACGCTTGGCGAATTGGGAATAGCACTAAACATAACTTCATCCAAGCATTACGTTTTGGGATTTCAGAACGGAGCTGCAAACAAAAGACGCAATTCCTGGACTTCATCCCCTGAAAGTGCAACAAGCCATGACTTCGGCGACGGAGCTGCCTCTACAATATTACTATTTTGTTTATTTATATGTGCTGCATTCGTCACTGTTATCCAATGGATTATCCTAATAGCACTTTGGATTTTTAGCAGCCCACGGCGAGTAGCTGTCGGCCTGCTACTCGCCGTAGTGATCGTAGTCTTAAACAGCCTGCCATACAAACTTCCACCCTACCTGGACCTAAGCGTTGCACCGGTAGCATTACCGACTCTACTTGCACCCGTCGAGGTTCCGCGCCCGCTGGCAGCATCAGAGTCCCAGCCAATTGCAGAGACTTCGGCACTATCAAATCCAACATTCGTTCCTCTTGGGCACTTTTCTGATGGCACGTATGAAATAGAGCTTTACCGGGATGACGAAGCAAGCAGTCAGGTTATTGGACTGATCATATCTTTTTCTCCAGATTCCACCAAAATAACCGTGGGAGAGATTTTGGATGTCGTTGGAACTGGTAGCGACGGACCACTTAGTTTCAGGACAACGTGGGCAGACTATATGCCTTATTTCAGAGGCAGCCTCAAAGGGGACGAAATCGAAGGCGACTACGAAACGTCCTTCGAGCGAGAACCGCGGCATATAATCTTTCAACGAGTAGAAAATCCAACCACTACCGGTGTGTATGCCAATCGAGAGGAGTGGTCTAAACATCTCGCCGAACTACTCGCGTGTTGTGGGCAAGATGCGAGGCCTGACGAACCCACTGATCAGTAGGAGTTTCGGCAAGACCTCTTGCTTCTCACTCATGTAGGAGAATGGCAGGGGTACTCCGGCGTTTACACCGATGCACGGCCAGCTCATCAACTTGACCGCGCCGGGCCTGTTCGACGGGGAGTTCCTCATGTTGGCAATCGTCTCGCGGCTCTACCCGTGTTTACCGTCTCCCAGCCACCAAAGTCGGTTTGCGGGCTTTTCAAGATAAGGATGCCTAGGAGCGCGACCCCGGACCTCAAGGCTCTGGACCACCAAGCTGATCGCGCCGTATCCGATCTCATTCCGTAGAATGCCGGCATCGCTTCTCCTCTCAGAACGCTTAGTTTATTCAGACACCTTTGGGTGCGCAGAGTTCCCACTCAGCGCCCGCCCCAAATCGATCGCCCGCACAAACCCCTCATCGCCGTCGACGCAAACCATCCCGTCCTCCCCCACCCTTGCACCCTCCGTCAGATAGTCCCCAGGTCGGCACGTAAACACCAGAATCTGGAAAATACGGGCCTTTTCCGCCAGCAGCCCCCGGAACCATTCCATCCGGACGTCATCGCTCTGGACGAGCTGGTCGTCGAGGACCACGGTCGTCTGGAGATACTCCCCGAGGCACAGGCGGTAGAGCGTTGAGAGCTGTTCGCGTGTTCCGACGGACATGCGATCGGGAGATCGAACCTCTCCTGCTACGAACACCCCTTCGGTACTCAGATCGGCGGAGAGGTGGACGTTTTGATAGCGCTGGCGGGTCAAGGCCTCGAACCGTCCGGCGATAGCCGGCGCGAGGGCTTGGCCGAGGTTGCTTGCCTGATCGGCGTCCGCTTCCTTCATCTGTTCCAGCAGCAGCTTCCAGGCCTCGTAGTCCGTCTCGATCTCGTAGTCTTGTTGCTCGGCCAGTTCGAACGCCTCGACCGCTTGGCGCAAGCGATCTTTCGCGATGGCGCCGCCGACCTGCTGGAGCCTGCCTTGCGTAGTCAGAATCTCCTCGGTGAGGCTTGCGAGGGCCTGCCGCGCCTTCGCCGAGACTTCCGTCGCGAGGGTGACCTCTTCGGCGCTGATCATCCGCTCCGGCACGGGAAGGGCGTCGTGCCGATCCGTGGTTTCGCGAAGCGCGCACTCGGCGGTCGGGAGATCCTCGGCTGCGCGCTGTCGGCGGCGCTCGACCAGCCTCCCCTCTTCGTTTGAATGATCCGCGATGGCCTTTGAGAGAGACTCCTGTGCGGTTTCGACGCCGCGCTGGGCCTCATCCACCGCATCCCGAACCTGTGCCAGAACGGAATCGATCTCGCTTTTCCTGGCAGCCATCCGGGATTGCAGGGAGCGCAGCTCCGTTGCCACTCGCTCTCGATCCTCCTCGGCAGCTCGGAGACTCGCCTCGGCAGCCGCGATCTCAGAAGCCAATCCGCAGGGAAAGGCCAGGAGCGCGGCATCCCGATCCGCCCTCGCCGCTTCCAAGGTTGACCGCAGAGCCCGAGTGCGCTCCTCCGCCAAAGCCTGGGCGGTGGCCGACTCCTGAACCGCTGCTCTTGCCGCCTCTGCATCGCGCGTGGCCTGCTGCCGGCGGGCGCGGAGAGACGCGCTCGGATCGGGACCCAGCAGATCGAGATCGGAGGCGAGCGTTTCCACCGTCTCGTCTTCAAGCGCGAGACGGCAGGCCGCCGAGCGTTCGGAGGCCTCGCGGAGTGTCTCGGCGGCGCCGGAAAAGCCGGCGAGCTGGCGCCCCAGGGATTCCAGCTCGACATCGATCGACTGGAGTCGGGAATCCAACTCCTTCGCTTCGGTCATTTTCTCTTCGAGCCCTTCCAAATCTTCCACCCCGGCCGCCACCAAATGCGGGAGAACCTCGGCGGCCCGGCGGCTCTCCAGGGCGCGAGCCCGATCCTGCGCTTCGCGGCGGCCACCCCGCACCCGAACAGTCGCCAAATCGGCGATATCCACTTCCGCCTCGGCATCCGCTTCGATGACCAAAGGCCGGGCGATCGTTGTGGGGACTACGGCCACACCGTCCTTCCGAACCTGTAGGGCAACGAGCGAAGTGGGGATCACCGTCATCACAAACCCCACCTCCAAGGCACCTCGCGCGGTGGCAAGCTCCGTTTCGAGCTTCCGCAGGGCTGGAAGGATCGCCGCGCCTGGCACCACCAGGGCCGTTCTCCGCTCGGCAAGATCGGCCCTCTCTGCCGCAATGCGCTTGGAGTCTGCGTGAAGAGCCGACTCCCGCTCGACTTCGGCGCGGGCGCTCGCGACTGTGCGCTCTGCGATCCGCGCTTCTGCGCCGCGTTCGAGCACCTCGCAGCGCCTTAACGCATCGTTCGCCGACGTCTCGGCCTGCGTGGCTTCGGCCCGCCGTTCGCGCGCGCTTGCGGCTTCGGCCTCTTTCTGGCGGTGCTCTTCTTCGACTCGGTCGGCGGCTTGCACCTTCTCCTGCACCCGGATCGCGGCTTCGACCCGTCGGCGAGCCGCTTCCACCGCCTGCTCCGCGGAGAGCTTCTGCAATTCAAGACCTTGGCGGGCGACCGTTTCGGCCATGTCGGAGCCCGTTGCGCTCGCCTGTTCCTCGGCGGAAACCAGGGCATCGCCGGCCGAGGCTGCCGCCGCTTTCCCAGCCTTCAAGTTTTGCTCCGCCTGTTCCTTGGCCGCCGCGAGATCCCGGACTCGCTGTTCCGCTTCGGCCACGGCCTGATCGATCCCCTGGATACGCGCAACCTCCGCGCGCGCGGATTCGACCGCTTCCCCAGCCACCTCACGCGCGATGACCTGACCTGCCAGGAGCTGAACGGCCACCAAGCGTTCCTCCGCGGCGGCAAGCTCCCCTTCGGCGTGGGTCCGCTTCTGATAGAGATCCTTAAGGTGCGCCTCCACCTCATCCGACTCCTCGACGATTTTTTCGAGGCGCTCCTTTTCTTCTCGGGCTTCCTTCACCCGATCCGCGGCAATCTTGAAGACGCTCCCCCGAGCCGTCTTCTTGGCACCCTTGTCCGTGAACGCCTCGTCTCGTCGGGCTTGGGCCTGACGGAGCAGAGCCAGGAAAAGGGAGTCCTGTGCCACGGCTTCTAACGCGGCCGCAATTTGGCTCTTCCCGCTCAGAGTGCCGTCGTCCCGCAGGCTGCGGTTCAAAACATCGGTCACGTTGGCCTGCGTCGAAAGCAACGCGGTGGCCAAGAAACTCGTCGGAAGCCCCTTGCCCGCCCCCGATCCGCCCGGCTCGGGAATGCCCCATCGAAGGATGTCCCGAAGTTTCGCATCGACCTTGCGCGCGCGTTCGACGTCTTCGAAGTCCACTCCGTTCCTCGACACTTGGAGCAGCGACGAACCGCGCTTGCCGAACTGTTTCCGGACGCGCCAGATCCTCTGCGGCTCCGTCTCGAACGTCAGCTCGACCAACGGATCTTCGCCCCCAGACCAGGGGATGTAGGGTTCGCAGGCGGTCGAGGTGTGGGGAAGCAACAGCGCCAGGCGGATCGCATCCGCAAGCGTTGATTTGCCGATGTCGTTGGGGCCATAAAGAACGTTGAGCCCTGGACCGAACGCAAGGTCCACGTCCGGAATCGCGGCAAAATGCCGAACGAGCAGCCGGTGGAGCCTCACCGCACCCCTCCGGGCAGATCGTCTTGCTGTTGCAGAAGCTTGTAAAGGTGGGTCAACGCACGGGTGGCCCTCTCCTTTTCGGCCTCGACCATCGAGCCTTCGACGATCCGGTTGAGACGGGCGACCGTATCCTCAAGCACCGGCGGCAGGTCGGCGGGGAAGGCGTCGGCGGAGCCGGTTTGCACCCGCAGTTTCGTCCGGTCCACGACCAGGATGCCGGCGCGGCCGTGGGTTGCATCGGTTCCTTCCAAATCCCGGACGATTCGAGTCAGCTCGCTCTCTTCCGCCAGCGTGACCGTCATGTCCAGATGAAGCCGGACCACGTGGCGTTCGAGATCCTGCCGAGTCAGCAAAGACCGAAGCTCGTTCATGTCGCGGCACCGCACGTCGATCCAAGTCCAAGAGGCCACCGACGCCGCTTCGACGCGGGGGCGGCGTGAACCCTGTCGGAACAACGCGACGACCGCCACTTTGCCGCTGCCCGGTTCGTCGAAATTCGTCGGCTCTGGAGTTCCCGGATAGACGGTCGGCACCGATAGATTCGGCGTAACGTCACGAAACGAGTGGGCATCGCCGATGGCAAGATAGTCGAGACCGCGCAGGACTCCCGCCTCTCGACGGATGGGGAAGTCGGTCTCGTAGCCGGGCATATCGAACGTGCTGCCATGAACACAGCCGATGCGGAGCCGAGAATCACCCGCCTCCCGCTCAGGCAGGGCCATGGCCGGATCATCCTGTCCGGCCGTCGATCGGCACGGTTGGGCGTACAAGACCGCCTCCGGTGTGATCTCGTAAGAGAAATCGTCCCGATCCACAACATGAACCCCTGCAGGTAGAGACGCGCGAAACGGATGCTTGGCGGACCACACCGATCCCTCTTTGAGCGGATCGTGATTGCCTGGCACGAGGAACACCGGCGCCTCGATCGGGTGATCGTGGAAGATCTTGGCGAGCCCCGCCCAGAAGTCCGGAGCCGGCGCCTGGTCATCGAACAGATCTCCTGCGCAGAGGACGGCATGGACCCCGTGGCGCCGCGCCAATTCGAGAATCCTGACAACGACGTCCATCCGTGCCCGCGAGAGTTTCTTCTGCGCCTCTTCCGGAAAGGTCGGGAAACGCCGGCCCAGGTGCCAGTCCGCCGTGTGCAGGAGCTTCAACATGACGTCGTCGGCTCCGGGGGATCGATCCGGAACACCGCCCGAAACAGACGGGTCACCTTCGATGATTGGTACCGGCGCTCGTGGTAGTCGTCTCGCCATTTGCGGTAGACCTCGTCTTCTCTGGAATCCAAGGCGTTCATTCGACTTTCCAGGCTTTCCTGCCGAGACGCGAGATTTTCGATCTCCGCTTCGACCCGCTGGCGGTCGGTCGCGCCGACCACCTGGTCGCGCCGGGATCGGGCGGCCCGCAGCTTCTCGGTCATGCTTTTCAGCTCTCGGCGGCAGAGGAGAATCTTGTCCTCGACATACCGCTCGAGCTGCCCCAGGGCCTGTTCGAAATGCTTCTGCTCGCTCCGCTCGATCTCCTGCTGATCGACGAACACTGCCTCGTCCACCGCGTCGTCGAGACATGCCGGGGCCACGGCAATCTCCAACGCAGGGCAGTCGGCAGCAGGAAGGCGAGCGATCCGGGCGGCCAGTTCGGGATCGATCGGGGCTCCGTCGATCACGGCCGCCGCGACCAGCTGCTCTACGGGCTCGAAGCCGCCGTAGTCCACGAGCACCACGTCGAGGATTCCGGTCTTGCCCACCAGGCGGGCGAGATCGGGCGAAGCGTCCGGCATCAACCGCAGGGCGACCGATCCGCCCGGCCACCGGCGAGCGTCCGCGATCGACGCCTGCACCAGTGGATGAGTCAGATTCAGAGCTTCGGCGTCGCTCAATTCGCGCGCATCACCGACCGCAAACTTCCGCCCCTCCCCAAACTCGCCAGGCAGCCCCTGTTCAGACAAGACCTCGAAGACGGCTCGATTTCCCTCGCCGGATCGGCGGTACTCGATCCCGGACGCGGCCAGGTAGCCGTCCACCAGATCGGCGAGATCTCGATCGAGTTGGGCGAGGGCGGCGGGCAGTTCCTGGCGCAAATGCCGGAACGCCTTCCGTACCTCTTCGTCGAAGCGGGATTCGATGATCTGGGAGGTACGTCTGTACTCTCTCTCGTAGGCCTCCCGGCGGCCCTCGATCTTGTCGCGCAACGCCGAGATCTCGCGCGTGATCTCTTCGATCGTACGAGAGCGGCTGTAGATGTTCTGGAGGTCGCTTTGCAGCTCGACGGCCAGGGCCGAGACCGCGATCTCGGGTGCCTCGGTACGCGGCTCGTGCAGAACGGTATCGGACGCATCCAGGACCTTGCCGAAAAGGTCGAGCTTCCGGCTCAGGATCTCGAACGTCAGTTGCTGCCCCTCGTTGTCCCGGTTGATGAAATTGACCACCGTGACGTCCCGCTTCTGGCTGTATCGATGGCAGCGGCCGATGCGCTGCTCGATGCGTTGGGGGTTCCAGGGCAGGTCGTAGTTGATCACCGTCTCGCAGAACTGGAGGTTTAGACCTTTGGCCCCGGCCTCGGTCGATAGAAAGACTTTGGACCTCGTGCGGAACTCGTGAACCAGGGCCAGCCGCACGGCGACCTCGCGGCTCGGGGGGGTCTGGGGCAAGAGGCGGGCACCTTCTTCCGCATGCCAACGGGCAAGGGCCTGGCCGGCGCGCTCGTAGTCGTTGACCCCACGAAACAGAGTGATCTCCTCGTCCTCGAGTCCGGCTTCGAGGAGCAGCTTCCGCAGGTACTCCTGGGTCGTGATCGACTCGGTGAACACGACGGCCTTGCCGCTGCCCCGGCCGTCCCGGCCACGAGCGAGGACAAGCCGGATCGCCTCCAAGAACGAGCGGGCCTTGGCATCGCTCGGAAGCGAGCGCGCGCGAGCGAGGAGTTCCTCGACGCGGGCGAGTTCCGCCAAGACCGCGTTGCGATCCAGGGGAGGGGCTGGGTCGTCCAAGAGTGGCTCCGCTCTCTCCTCTTCGTCCTCCAGGTCGCGAAGCATCGCGGCCATCGTTTCGGCACTACCCTGGCCCTCTGCCAGACGGCGGAGCCGGGCGGCTACGTTGTCCAGGCTCGCGGCCAAGGCGGGGATCGAGGAAGCCATGCGGCGGTGGAAACCGATGAGCAGGAGGCGGCGCTGTCGCCCGGCGAAGGCGAACAGCGAAGGCTCGAGAAGATATTCGGTCACATCGTCATAGAGAGCGCGCTCGTCGGTGCTCATCGCGTACTCGTAGAGACGGCACCGCCTCTGCGTGAACGGGCGGTCGAGAAACTCTTGGGCTTGCCGGCGCAGGGTGCGCTGGAGGACCACAGAGAGGCGCCGCTGAAGCTCGTGCTCCTGTCCCGGCACGAGGGTCCGGTCGTCCTCGTCGCAGAACACCTTGCGGAACGTCGAGAGGTCTCCCAGCAGCGTGCCGGTCGGTTCGACATACTGCACCAGGCCCCACAGCTCGGCCAAGGAGTTTTGAATGGGCGTGGCGGTCAGCAGGAGAACCGGTGCCGATCTCAAGAAACCTCGGACGCGGTGGGCCATCATCGCCTCATCCGAGGCTTCGTCGTAGATGCCGTCGCGGCCGTATCGCTTGTGGAGCCCGGCAAAGATCTCGTGGGCTTCGTCGATCACCACCAGGTCGAAGGGGGGTGCGGCCGAAAGAAGCGCCGCGCCGCGCTCGCTTCCCGCAAATTCACGTCCGACCAGGTAGACCCCGGGGTCGAGGAAGCTCGCCGGGTCCTCACGCGTCTGGATGCCGAAGAGCTGGAGCAGCTCGGCCTGCCACTGGCCGAGGATCGACTTCGGCACGATGAGCAGAATGCGCAGGGCGCCTTCCGCCCGGCGCTGAGCGATGACGAGGCCAGCCTCGATCGTCTTGCCGAGACCTACCTCGTCCGCGAGAATGCAGCCACCTTCCTGCAAACGCCGGAGCGCGAAGATCACCGCGTCGATCTGGTGCGGATTGGGATCGATCCGTGCCTGGCGTTGCGCCGCCGCATAACGTTCCCGATCGTCCGGCCGGCGGACGCGGATGAGATCCTCGGCGAGGATGCGCCGGTTGAAGGCATGAGTTGATCGCCCGGCGAGTGGCTTGTCTATCATGAACTTCTCAACGTTACGCTACTCAACGTAAGGGAGGCAATGACGGTGGAACCTCCACTCGTGACAGCAACGCAATCTCAAAGCGGTCCGCGTTAAAGCGAGCGAACTCCGGCCGGCTTCAACCACCCCTCCAGCCTCTCGATCCAACCGCGAAACAGCGGGCACTCTCGCCGGATGGCGTCCAGGCCGATCGCGAGGACGGCCAAATTTCCCATCAACGGCTTTTGGTAGCTCGGCACCAGTTGCAGGATCCGCTTGGAGGGTGCGGTGTCGGGGGAGTCATTGATCTCTTCGGGAGTCGCGAACTCGTTACGGATCTCTTGGAATTTGGGCGCCAGATCGGGCCGGCCGATGCCTTGGCCGAAGCGGGTTGGGTCGCTGAAAAGGAGCCCTTCGAACTCATGCATCATGACGTACGGAACGAAACGGGATCGCCCAGGCCCCTCGCCGAGGTGAGCGCCGACATCCGCCAGGAGGGCGCTTTCGACCGCGGCCGCTTTTTCCTCAAACGCCAGCCGCGCCGCCGTAAAGCGTCCCGGCCATGCCCTATCGCCGGTCTGGGGAAGAGCATAGAAGTCCACCATCGTCGTCGAGAGGCCGCCCGCGTCCTCCTTCAGGTGGCGGAGGATGTCCTTTCTTACAGCGCTCCATGCCTTGATTCCGCCGCGGCGATCCCGCTGGCGAGAGTTGCCGATCAGCCGAGCCCCGACGCTGGTGTAGCCATGGTTGTAGAGGTGCGGAGCCAGCGCTTTGTTGACGAAGGTCTCCTCGGTCTCGCCTTCGACATGGATCAGCAAGCGGGACATGGGCTCACTCGACCCCGGGGCGGCCGCCCAGCTCGTTCTTTTCCCAAAGCTGGCCCAGGCTGTAATCCTCCAGCCAGGATTCCAGCTTCACGGGGTCCAACCGGGTGAACTGAGTGCCCCCGTCCACGCGATCGGCCACCAGCACGTCTTCCGGCTGGAACTGGTCGAGCAGGAACGGGGATTGGGTCGAGACGATCACCTGCGTCTTGATCGAGGCTTGCTTGATCAGAGATCCCAATAGTGTGATGGCGTACGGGTGTAGCCCTAACTCCGGTTCGTCCACCAAAATGACCGAGGGGCGATAGAGCTGCGGCTGAAGAAGCAGGGTCGCCAACGCGATGAAGCGCAAGGTGCCGTCGGAGAGGGCCGAAGCATCGAAGTACGCGTCCGACCCCTTGTGCCGCCACTCCAACCGGATCTTTTCCGGATTCAGACGTTGTGGCTCTAACTGAAAATCATCAAAGAATGGAGCCGCGAGAGCCACCGTGCGCCGGATCAGGCTGTAGTCGTCCGCGTGCTTCTCTCTCAGAAAATAGAGGAAGGCGGCCAGGTTCGAGCCGTCGGAGCGAAGGTATCGGTTGTCGTTCACGTCCGCCGTCTTCTTCATCGGCGAGGTCGAGCTGGTGTCGTGAAAATGGTAAAGGCGCCAGCTGTCGAGGTGTTCGCGGACGTGCTTGGCAATCTTGGCGGAACTTGGTGCGCTGATGCCGGCCTCTTTGCCAACGCGCGAGACTCCCTCCCACTTGGGGTTCTTATAGGGGAAGAGCCAAAACCCGACCTGTTCGGACTTCGGCACCAACTCGTCAGCATTGGTCGGCTGAAGCTCGATCCTGTAATGGTTCGTACCGCCCTGGAACGAGACATGAATCTGGACGCTCTTCGTTTCCTTCAAGCCGAAATGCAGCACCTTGTCGGCACCGCCCGCCCTGAGGACGTAATCCTCCAGATGGCCTTCACGGATGGCGTGGAGAAACGAGAACACCCCGATGAAGTTCGACTTCCCCGAGCCGTTCGGGCCAATCAACACGTTGATCGGCGCGAGCTTCAGCTTCTCGATCGAAGCGATGCTCTTGAAGCCTTTGACGGTGATGGTGTCCAGCTCAGGCATGGATCTCTTCTCGTCGACTTTCTGGACCGATGGGTTCGGCTGTTCAGCGCGATAGTATGACGTACCTCGCAAGCGGCGTTTGAGCACCACGACCGACCAACGGCCGTGGCAACGAGGCCTCCCCCGGCGCCGTCGCGGTGCGGAGGTAGAAATCGGCACTACGCTCTGGATAGCCGCTATCGGACGGGGATAGCCGCTATCCACGGTGAAGAGCCGCTTGCCGCGGGGGCGAGCGGCTTGGGCCGCGCCTTTACTCTTCGCCCTCGATCGGGCTAGATTGCGGCCCTAGCCAGCCGCCCGGTCCGCCCGGGCTCCCCCTTCAGATTCTTTTCTCTCCGGATACCGAATCATGGGCCGCATCTTCGAAACTCGAAAACACACGATGTTCGCGCGCTGGGACCGGATGTCCAAGCAGTTCAACCGGATCGGCAAAGAGATCACGATCGCGGTCAAGGCCGGAGGCACGGATGCGGCCTTGAACCCGATGCTCCGGCGGGTGATCCAGAACGCCCGCGCGATCAACATGCCGAAGGAGAAGGTCGATTCGGCGATCAAGCGCGCCTCGGGCCAGGATGCGGCGGTCTACGAAGAGATCGTCTACGAAGGGTACGCGCCGAACGGCATCGCGATCCTCGTCGAGACCGCGACCGATAACCCGACCCGCACGGTGGCCAACCTCCGCACCCATTTCAACAAGGGGAACGGCAACCTCGGCAGCTCCAACAGCGTCGCCTTCCTGTTCAAGAAGATGGGCGTGTTCCGGCTGAATCCCAAAGGCCTCGACGCCGAAGAGCTGGAGCTCGACCTGATCGACCATGGCCTCGAAGAGATGGGCGAGACGACCGGCGAAAAGGGCGAGCCCCAGCTGTTGATCCGTGGCGCGTGGAACGACTTCGGCAACCTCCAGAAGGCTCTGGAAGACCGCGGCATCACGCCGATCTCGGCCGAGGCGGAATTCATCCCGACGACCCCGACGGAGCTGCCCGAGGACAAGGCGACCGAGGTGCTGGCGCTGGTCGACCGCCTGGAGCAGGACGACGACGTGCAGCGGGTGTTCCACAATCTGGTGTAGCTAAGCCGCCTTCCGCCGCTCCGCGTCGCGCCGGGCGATCTCCTCGGGGGAGACGTCCTCGATGTGGGTGGCGATCCACCACTGGTTGCCGGACGGGTCAATCACGCCGCCATGGCGGTCGCCGTAGAACATGTCTTCCGGTTCGGCCTGCGATTTCGCTCCGGCGGCGATCGCTTTCGCGTACAGCGCATCGCAATCCTCGACGTAGAGATAGATCGCGCAGGGCAGCGCCGGCCATTGCGGTTGGGTTCCCGAGAGCATCACGCGCGAATTGCCGATTTGGATCTCGGCATGGCCGATCTCGCCGTTCTCGCGCAGCGAACGGTAGAGGATCTTGGCGTCGAACGCGGCTTCGAGGAATGAGAGCATGCGGGCCGGGTCATCCACCACGAGATAGGGGGTGACCGTGTGGTACCCCTCGGGGATCGGTTTGACGGAAGAAGGGGGGTTCATGGCGTGCCTCCAGGAGTGTAAGGGAGCCGGCATCGACGTCCCGAGGCGCATCTTGCCGTGCCGTCGGCGGCTCCGTCTTGGAAAAAAGTCCGGCGATCCAACCTCTCAGCCGCCCGGCTCCGCCAAGCTCACGCTTTCGGCGTAATGGCTTCTCGCCCGGTAGTCGCCGGGCGAGAAGCCCGCGATCTCGCGGAACTCGGCGTTCAGATGCGGCTGGTCGTAGTAGCCGGAAGAACAGGCGAGATCCGCCAGGCTCTCCTCGGGATCGAGGGCGTGCAAGCGCGCCAGCGTGCGGCGAAAACGGACGATCCGGGCGAGCACTTTCGGCGGCACCCCGACCTGCTCCTTGAAACGCTCGGTAAGCCGGCTCTTCGACCAGCCAGTCCGTTCTCGTAATGCGGCGATCGAGACCGCGCCCCCCTGCCGCTCGATCTCCGCGGCGGTCCAGGCGACCGCAGGGTCGGGGGCCAGGGCGGTGATTCCAGCAAGGTTGGGGAGCGGGCGGCCCAGCAGCGCGTAGGCTCCCGCCGGATAGAGCCGGATCCCGAGCACCGCGCACTCCCCCGGCGGGGCCTCGATCAGATTCGAGCGCAGCAGGAGTCCCGAAATGCAAACCGTCGAGAAACGCTCCACCCGCTCTCCATCCACCTGGGCGTAACGGGGCCCTAAATGAACGATCAGATCCACCCGCCCATCGGGAAAGACGCGCTCTCGCGGTAGAACGACGAAGCCTTCGAAGTACCAGAGCGCGTCGACGATTCCCGCGAGGTGAGCCGGCTTCGAACCGGTCATCGTCCAACGGCCGAGCGGCGAATCGTGGGTCTGGATTTCGATCGGCATCCCCGCGATCCTAGACCGGAATCATCCCGGACCGAAGGAGACGCCCCGACGGCCAGCACCCGGTTCGGTCGTGGTTGAGGACTGGGGACGTTTGTACCGGAGACCCGTGGATCCCGGACCGAAGGAGACGCCCCGACGGCCAGCACCCGGTTCGGTCGTGGTTGAGGACTGGGGACGTCTCTACCACAACTTGCGGAAACAGAACCACTGGTAGGGGTCTTCGCGGATGGTGCTCTCCAGCTCCGTCAGGAATCGGCCGATCGCGTAGCGGACGTCGGCCTCGCGGTCGTTCGTCCGGGGGACGTGGATCGGCGGACGGACCTCGCTCTTGTATTGCAGGCGGCCGACCCGGCGGATGAACACCGGCAAAAGGGGAACGCCCGCCGCGCGGGCGAGGCTCGCGGGGCCGATCGGCAGCGGGAAGGGCCGGCCGAACAACTTCCCCGCGGTCGGCTTGCCCCAACTGCGCGGACGGTCGCCTTGGAGAGCTACGATGTCGCCGTCGCGCAACGCGTCGAGCAACAACATCGAGAGGCTCGGATCGTGATCCGCAAAATGGGTGAAGTAGCGGCGACCATCCGACTGCTTCTCGATCAATCCGCGGATGAACTCTTGCGCCCGCGGGTCGGTCTCCCCTTCGCGGACGACGTGGACCGTTCGGCCGGTCACCGTCGAAGGGACGAACGACCCGGCTTCCCAGCTGCCGTAATGGGCGGTGAGGAGGATGAACCCGCCGGGCGCCTCGGTCACCTCGCGCCATGAATCCATGCCGGAGATCTCGGTGTGCGGCTGGCGCTTGCCGGCGAGGTTTTCGTAGCGCTCGGTTAGGCACCAGGAGTAGACGTGGATCAGGCGGAAGATCCGCTTCTGCCGCTCGAACCAGCCGCAGGGGCCCAGGACGGCTTCAAGGTTGCTCGCGATCGCGCGACGGATGTTCAACAAGGTCGTCCCGAAGAAGACGGTGAAGACCCCGATCGCCGGCCCGATCAGCCAGCCGGGCAGGTTACGGATGCCGAACAGGTGAAAGCGGAACCAGAACACCCCGGTGACATAGAACGGCCCCAGGATCCGCCGCCAGATCCCCGCTTCGGGAGCGTGGGGCGGCGTCTGCGGCGCCTGAGGAGACTTGGGGGCTCGGGGGGCGGCCTCGGCAACGCTCAAGGGGCCTCCTCCGCGATCGATGTCGCGGCGGCCGGCCCGCGCGACCGGCGCAGCACCGCGTCGAGCGCGGGCAGTACGAGCAGCGTCGCCGCGAGACACGCGAGGCCGCCGATTGCGACGATCAATCCGGCATTGCGCAGACCCGGCACGCGCGATGCGGTGAGGCTGCCGAAGCCGATCGAGGCGGTGAGCATCACCAGGGTCATCGCCGGCCCCGATTCGAGCAGCACCTCGCGCATCCCTCCGGCCGCACGGCGGGCGCCCACCACCGCGTGGACGCCGAGGTCGATGCCGGTGCCGAGCAGCACCGGCAGCGCCGCCACGCAGACCAGATCGAGCGGCCGGCCGAGCGCCCCCCATAGGCCGAACGTCCAGAGGCAGCCGAGCAGCAACGGCATGCTCGCGAGCAGCGAAGAGCCGATCCGGCCGCCGAGCGAGATCAGCACCACGATCGCCACCAGGATCGCGGCGAAGCCGCTCGACCGGAGCAGATCGCGCGAGGCGACCCGGCGCAGCTCGCGACCGACCCGTGGCGCGGACGCGAACGCCGCCCCCGGCACGTCGCGCTCGATCTCGGCGGCGAGTGACTCCGCCGCGTTTTCTTCCAGGGCGCCGATCGGCACCCGCAAATGGACGGCGACCGCCGCTCCTGCCGGAACCCCCGGGGTGGCGGGAACGCTCGTCCGCACCAGCTCGGACATCCAGTCCGGCCAATCGGCCGGGGCCGGGGCGCCCGCGTCCTCGCCGCGGGCAAAGCCGCGCAGGGTTAGAAGCGCCGGCCGGAACGGCTCGACGCGAAAACCGGCGGCGACCATCTCGCGCTCAAAATCGTCGGCGGCCCGCCCGAGCGGCAGCGCGCGAAGCTCGGCCAGCCGTTTGGCGCGCCGGCTGCCGAGCACGATCCAATCCGACGGGCTGTCGATCGCCGAATCTTTCGCCAGTCGTTGGCCGAGGATCTCGCGCACCCGCGCCGCGGCGTCGAGCGCGCTGCCAAGATCCGGCCGGCGGACGACCACGGTCGAGGTGTCCAACCCCAGGCCGAACTTGGTGAACGCGATCGTCTCCAGCTCTTGAAGGGGCGTATCGGCCGGCCGCAGCGCCCGCGGATCGACGCTCACGGCAAGGCCGGAGAGACCCCAGAGCGAGGCGAGGGTCGCCACCCCGGCGACGAGGAGCACCGGCAGCGGTCGACGCGAGGCGAAGCCGGAGGTCCGCAGCAGCATCGGCTGCCAGAACGCCCGCCAGAGCATCGCCCGCGGGCGCCGTTCCTTCTTGCCGAACACCAGGAGCGGCGCGGCGATCAGCACCGTGGTGGCCAAAGTCGCGAGCACTCCGAACATGAGCAGGAGACCCAGCTCGCGCAGCGGCCGGAAGTGGGCGATCGCCAGAGCCCCCACCGCGACCGCCGAGGTGAGCGCCGAGGAGACGATCCCCGGCCCCGCCTCGACGAAGGCGAGCTTGAGCGCTTCGGGGCGCGAGGCCCCTCCGGCGCGGGCGAGGCGGAAGCGCGAGCCGCCATGGATGCCGTATTCGACCCCCAGGCCCAACAGCGCGGCGGCGAAACCCACCCCCACCACCGTGATGCTGCCGAGGGCGAGCGCCCCGGCCCCGACCGTCCAGGCGACCCCGGCGATCACCGCCAGGGTGATCGCGACGGGAATCAACACCCCTTCGAATCCGGCCAGCAGTACGGCGGCGACGCCGAGTGTTGAGCCCGAGATCGTCGAGGCCAGATCGGTGCGCAGGATCGCCTCGTCGTGCGCGGCATAGATCGGTCCGCCGATCGCGCGCACTGAAAGCTTGGTGCCGGTCTCCGCCTCGGTCGTTTTCCGCGCCGCCTCGATCGCCGCGAGGATCGCGCGGCCGGCCGCCGGATCGAGCTCGGCGCGCGCCGGGGTGATCACCACCAGGGCGGCGCTGCCATCGCGGGCGATGAACGCGCCGGAGAGCGGATCGATCGGCAGACCGGCGGGCGCAGCGCCGAGCAGCCCTTCGGACAGGCCGAGCGGATCGGCGGCGTAGAGACCGCGGGCGAATCCGCCCATCGGGCTGCGCAGCCCCTGGCGCATGGTCGCCACCCGGGCGTGAATCGCCGCCGGTTCCAACCGCTGTTCGAGATCCTTCCGCCAGCCGGAGGCGTTCACCAAGAGCGGCAGGCGGGGCGCGATGCGTCCAAAGAAGAATCGCTCGTCGGCATCTTCCAAACCGGCCCGCGCGGCCCGCACCTCAGGGCTCGACTTCAAGATCTCGGCGATCCGGCGGGCGGCGTCCGGCAGCACTCCGTCGTCGCCTTCCCCATCGGCTGCGGCCTTTGGGGTTCCCGCGATCTCGACGATCGCGAACACCTTCTCGAAACCGCCGAACGTGCGCAGAAACGTCCGATAGTCCTCGGCCGCAGGCGTGTCGTTCGGCAACAGGTCCGACAGGTCGGTGTCGATCGTGATCCGCGATGCGGGCCAGAGCGAGAGAGCGGTGATCGCGAGTCCCACGGCGAGCGTACGGCCGGGGCGTTGCGCGATCCGGCTCGCGATGCGTTCGAGCAATCGGGGCATAGGGTCTCTCAAGCCGAGGCGCCGGCATCGACCACCAGGGTCTGACCGGTGATCGAGGCAGCACCCGCGGAAAGCAGGAACGCTACCGCAGCGGCGACCGATTCCGCGCGAACCCCGCCGGGAAGGCATTCGCCGGCTCGCAGGTGGCCGATCTGCTCGGGGGAGAGATCGGCGGTGAGGTCGGTCGCGACGAAGCCGGGGATCACGGCGTTCACTCTGACGTTCCGCTTCCCCATCTCGCGGGCGAGCACGCGGGTCATCGCCAGCAGCCCGGCCTTGGTCGCGGCATAGGCCGATTGGCCGGCGACGCCGTGGAGCGCCGAAAGCGAGGAGACGTTGACGATCGCGCCGCTCCGGCGCGAGACGAATCCGCGCAGCACCGCGCGGGAGAGCCGGAAGGCGCCGGAAAGGTTCTGGTCGAGCACGGCGTCCCAATCTTCATCCGAGGTGAGCGCGAGCAGCGATTCGCGGCGGATGCCGGCATTGTTGACTAGAGACCCGAGCGGCCCGATCTCCGCCTCCACCTCGGCGATCAGATCGTCCGGCCGCTCCCGGTCGGCGAGGTCGAACGAGAAAGCCCGCACCGTGGCTCCCCTTTCGACCGACAGCCGGTCCGCCAGCTCGCGGGCCGCCGCCTCGTCGCTGCGATAGGTGAACGCGATGGGCCGAGCCTCTAGAGCGTTCTCCGGTTGCCCCGCGAGCGCTTCGACGATCGCCCGCCCAAGACCCCGGCTGCCGCCCGTCACGAGAACCGCGGTCACGGCCGGTGCCTCTCGAACCGCGCGCCGATCACCGCCCGAGCGATTCGCAGGCTGTCGATCCACGGCCGGTAGTGGCTGGTCGTGCGGCCGTCCGCGAACCCCAGATGGACAGGGGTCGCGACGATCGCCAGGCCGCGCCGCGCAGCGCGAACCACTACGGCGCTTTCGGCCTCGAAGCGGTCTTCCGGAAAACCGACCGCCTCGATCAGCCGGCGCGAATACCAGCGGAAGCCGGTCTGGATGTCCGGCACCGATCGCCCCGCGGCGAACGAGATCGCGCGCGAAGAGAGCCGGTTGCTCAAGCGGCGGACCCGGCTCATCTCGGCGAACAGGTGATCGCGCACCCCTAGGGCGAGATCGGCGCCTCCCTCGATCAGGGGCAGCAGCTTCGGGATCTCGCTCGCCAGATGCTGGCCGTCGGCGTCGAGGGTGATCACCCCGTCGCAGCCGAGCGCCAGAAGATCGCCAAAGGCGCGCCGGAGCGCCGCACCTTTTCCCAAGTTCTTGGGCTGGATCAAAACCCGCGCTCCCGCTCTGCTCGCCGCGTCTCCCGTCCGGTCGGTCGAGCCGTCGTCGATCACCACCAGCTCGGAGAGCGGCAGGGCGTTGGTCGGCGCCGTTCCCGGCGCGGCGAGCAGGGCGAGCGTTCCTTCGACCACCGCACCGATCGAAGTTGCCGCCTGGTAGGCGGGGATCGCAACGCCGATTTTGAGATTTTGGGTCATGGGTTTGCCATCGATTCCGGCATCGACTCCAAAACCAACCAAGTCGCGGCCCCCCCGGCAGCCAGGCCGGTCGCGAGCACCCGCCGCGGGGCGGGCAACGGCCGGCCGTCGTGCGGTACCAGGCCCAACTCCGGATCGGCCTCGGCGAACCCCGCCGTCGGGCCGAACGGCGCACCGCAAGCGGCGAGCAAAGCCGAAGCGAGGAAGCCGCCCCCATATTCGCCTGTCACCCCCTTGGGCGCAAGGATGGGGGGCAACGTCTCGCCTTCCCAGGCCGAGGAGAGAACCGCAGCCTCCAACCGATCGCCCGCCACCGCGCCGCTCGCCCCGGAGACGATCCGGTCGATCGCGGCGGGAGCGAGCCCGAACCGGATCAGGCCGCGGACCAGGCCGCGCGCGAGCGCCGCACCGCCATGCCCCCAGTCGGTCGGCGGCGCGGTCGGATCGAACGCGCTCGCCCACCCGGCGATCCGGGCGAGCGGCCGGGCTCCCCGCTCGCGGGCATCGTCCTCCCGTTCGAGCACCCAGACCACCGCGCCCTCGGCGGCGAGAAATCCGTCGCGGCGGCGATCGAACGGCCGGGCCGCCTCACCCTCTTCGCCGGTCCCGAGCAATCCTCGCGCCCCGCGTGACAAAGCGCCGAACCGATCGAGAAACGAGTGCAGCAGCGGCGTTATCTCCTCCGCGGCGCCGACCAGCGCCCGCCGGGCACGGCCCGAGGCCACCTCGGCGGCCCCTTTGGCCACCGCGAGCAGCGGCCCGGCCTCGCGCTGGACGACGGTGACGTTCGCGCCTCGGGCGTGGGCCGCGATGGCGATCTGCGCCGCGGGCGCGTTGGCGACGCACTCAGTGAAATAAAACGGCGAGGCCGCCTCCGGGTTTTCGAGCAGGATCTGGCGCATCAGGTGCTCGGTAAACGACGACGGCCCGAACGAATTGGCGAGCACCACGGCGGTCGCCTGGCCGGGACCCGGCGAATCGCCTTCCGGCTCGTCTGCGACGCGGCCCTCCGGGTTCGCCAGCCCCGCCATCGCGAGCGCCTGGCGGGCGGCGGTCACCGCCAGCTTCGAAGGGGGGCTCATCCGGCGGGCCTCCCCCGGTTGCAGCCACGGGGCCAGGGGAAGAGCGCCCACCCGCAAAGCCATCCGGGCGCTCGGATCGGCGTGGTGGTAGCCGGCCGAACGGTCGATCTCGGAAAGCCGCGGCCGCCCCGCTTGAAGCGCCGCTTCGAGCCCCGCGATCCCCAGCCCGTAGGCCGAGACGCCGCCGTATCCGGTGATCACCACCGACGGCAGGCTCCTCCTTGGCGCACCGCTCATCGGGGGTCCGCCCGTTCGAACACCAGAGCGGCGTTGGCGCCGCCAAACGCCAGGCTGGTCGACAGGGCGGCCATCGCAGGTCCCCGGGGTGCGAGAGCATCCAGCCGGCGCGGCGAATTCAACACCAGATCGATGCCTAGATCGGGATCGACCTCGCCGCCGGCCGAGCTGGGGTGGACCTCACCGTGCGCCAGGCAGAGGACGGTCGCGACCGCTTCGATCGCGCCGGACGAGCCGAGCAGGTGCCCCACCAACCCCTTGGTCGAGGTGACCGGGATCGCCCGCGCCCGATCTCCCAGCGCGCGCTCGAACGCCCGCCATTCCGCGGCGTCGTTCAAGGGCGTGCCGGTGCCGTGGGCGTTTACGAACACGATCGCCTCGGGTCCGAGGCCGGCATCGAGCAGTGCGGCGGAAATAGCAGCGGCGGCGCCCGACCCCTGAGGCTCCGGCGCGGTCATGTGATGGGCATCGCACGAGGCGCCGGCCCCGGCGAGATACGCGAGCGGCCGTACCCCCCGGGCGAGGGCCCGCTCTTCCGATTCGAGGATCAGCACGGCTCCCCCCTCGCCGATCGAGAGCCCTTCGCGTCCGGCGCGGAAAGGCCGGCAGGGCTGCTCGTCCACCGAGCGGAGCGAATTGAACCCGGCGTAGGTGATCTGGCAGAGCGAATCGGCGCCCCCCGCGACCGCGATCTCCACCTCGCCCGAACGGATCGCTTCGAGCGCCGCGCCGAGCGCCAAGGCCCCCGAGGCGCAAGCGGAGGAGACCGTCTCGACCGGCCCTTCGATGCCGAATTTCCGCGCCACCGCGTCGCCCGGGCCGTTGGGCTGCTGCGAAGCGAGCAGCGAGGCGCGCAGCCGCCGCTCGCCCGCCAGCAGGTCGGCGAAGAACGCCTCGCCCTCCCACATGCCGCCGGTCGAGCTGCCGAAGTAGAGCCCCACCGCCAGGCCCGCAAGGCTCGATAGATCCGCCTGGGCGAGCGCTTCGCCGGCAGCAGCGAGAGCAAACTTGTCGGCGAGCGACAGCCGGCGCCCGGCAAGTGCCTGCGCAAGCGCGGCCTCCGGCTCCGGAACCTCGGCCGCGACGTGGGTCCGGTGATGCGCGTGATCGAAACGGACGAAATTGCCGATCGCCGCCCGGCCGGCCGAGAGGCCCGACCACAGGGCATCGCTACCCCAGCCGAGCCCGCTCACCGCCCCGACGCCCGACACGGCGACGCGCCACGGACCTCCCGCTGTCTCCTTCATCAGCCTCTTTGAGGGCTCTAGAGGAAGAGCTTAGAGCCGGCCCTCGACGAAGCTCGCGAGGCTCGCGACCGAAGCGAACGACTCGCGCCCCATCTCGTTGCTCTTGATCTTGATCCCGAACTCTTTTTCGAGCGCAACCACCAGCTCCAGAGCATCGACCGAGTCGAGCCCCAGCCCCTCGCCGAACAACGCGGCATCGTCTTCAATCGAGGCCGGATCCGTTCCGTCCAGATGCAGGCTCTCGACGATCAGGCTCTTGATTCGCTCTCGCAGACTTAGCGTCACAGTCACATCAGACATAAGAAGAAATACCTCAAATTTCGTCCCCGGATCAACCTTGGGCTCGCTCCAACAAAATCGAAGCTTGCATGTTTCCCGCCAAGCAAGGCGCCCACCCCGAAGCCCACAGGGGAGCGAAGCGGCGGAACCAACCCCGGGACCGAGACGGACATCGTACTGTGCGGAGGCCGGAGGCGGCAATCCGCGGTGGCTGGCCTGTCCTAACGCTCTGGAGAAGGCTGAAGCAGCATTACCGCCGGAATCCCTTCGCCGAGCGACCTCGCGACGTTTGCCAGCTCTCGATCGAAGGTTGCGAAGCGGTCGGCGTCCGCGCTCGAAGAGAGGTGGAGAGCATCGGCGAAGTCCATCCCCTTCTCATACCAGCTCAAGGCCAACAGGACGTTTCCGCGACTCTCCACTTCGAGCGCCCTGTATCCCAGGAGTCCTTGCAAGGCGGCGAGAATGGCCTCGCGAGAGAGCTCGTAGGCGTAGCGGAGGACCCATTCGGTCTCCAGAAAGACGGTCTTCGAGACCCAGAGCGGTCCGGATTCCATCACGGCGATCGCCGCCTTGAGCTGGCGTGGGTCGTCGGCCGTTACGACACGGACCAGGACGTTGGTGTCCAAGGCGATCATCGGCTGCGGCGCGCTCCCAGGGCGACGCCAGCTTCCATTTCCTCCAAGCTCTTCGCCGGACCGCGATAGCCGGTGCAGCCGATCAGGTCCTCAAGTCGCGTTGCGGGCAGATCGCCCAACCGGCGAAGGACGACCCGGTCGCTTCCCAGGTCTTCGAAAACCAGCTCCACGCCAGCCGTCCAACCATGTCGCTCTCGGATCTCTTTGGGAACGACGAGCTGGCCTTTGGTCGAAAGGCGAGACTTGGATTCGGGCAGGCTGGCAGGTGCTCTCATCGGCAGGCCCTCAAACGGTAAGACCACGGTAAGACTAGCCTTCAACGCCGGAATCGTCAACCACCGAGACCCCTCGGCGCAACAGCTCGCCGGTCTCCAATCCACCGGCCTGGCGCGCGAGCCAGGCGCGGGCCTTCTTCGCCGCCGGGCGCCACTGTTCTTCGCGCGCCGCTTCGTCGCGTTCGAGCAGAGCCAGGGCGAGGGCAGTGGCAACGACCGCTTCTCCGTGGGTCGAGAGGGCTTTCTCGACCTCCGGCGGTATCGGTGCGAGCCACTCCTTGAGAGTCGGCGACCAGGGGAAGCTGCCGTCCGCCTTCTGGGTGAGGAGCAGCTCGTAGAGCCGGTCGGTGGTTGGAGGCACCGCTCGGGGCGCAAACGCCTCCGCCGGTTCCGCCGGGTCGAAAAACGCGAGCTTGGGGGATCGAACTTCGCCGGCCACCGCCGATCCGAACCGCGCCTTGGCCCGCGCGAACGTTCCGGGTTGCGCCGAGGCGGCGGGCGCCAGGTTGGCGACCGGGAACGCTCCCGTCGTGTCCCTCAACTGGGGTCCACCCCCTCTTTTCATCGAGATGCCGTGCTGGACGTTTTTCAGGTCACCCCGGCCCCACCCGTCGGCAAGCGCCACGGGGACCGGTCGCAACTCGGCCGTTGCGAGGGTGCGCCCCCCCTCCGGCCGCTCGTCGACCGCCACGTAGCTGGTTGCGCTGGAGACCAGGCCGTACTGCTTCCCCAGCTCGATCAGTCTTCGGTCCGTACGCTTCTCGGCGGCGCCTCTCTGGCTCGAGCCACGCCGCAGACCGCGCCGCTCGATGTCGCGAATCGCCTCGCGCGCCCAAAGCACCGGGATCGGGCCTCCGCTCTCGGCGGTCGCGACGTCGAGCGCCAGCTCCCAGCTTCGCCCGCCGCCGTGAAGGGTGACCCGCTTGGGGCACTTCCCGCGGATTCGTCCGAAGACGGTGAGAGCCTCGCCGGAGAACAGGGGCGGCGTCTCTGCCGGAGCCTGTTCGACCTCGGCGCCGCCCCAATCGAGGCGCAGATCGGAGAGGGCCGGAGTCCGGACGCGGTTGAACATCCGCAGCACTTTGGCCTCGATCCGTTCCCCGGGAAAAATGAATTCGCAAGCTGCGCGACTCACTCGCGCCAACTCGCGCACCAGATAGTCGCTCGCCGCGGTGCCGATGCCGAAGGTGAAGATGCGAGCCCGGCCGGCGTGCTCGGCGGCCAGCCGCACCACATCGCCCTCGTTGCCCACCTGGCCGTCGGTCAGAAGCAGGATCTGCCGCGGGCGCTCGGAGTCGGCTTTCAAATCGAGCAGATGGCGCAACGGCGCCAAGATCTCCGTGCCGCCGAGATCGGCGTTCATTCGGTGCAGCCAGGCGACCGCCTTAGCCAGCGAGCCCTCATCGAACGACCGCGGCGCCGGCCAGAGCGACTCGAAGCGCGAGCCGAATCGGACGACGTTGAAGGTGTCGCGTTCCGACAGGGCACGGATCGCCAGCTCCAGCGCGCGGCGCGCCTGGTCGATCGACGAGCCGTTCATCGAGCCGGAGCAGTCGAGCAGAAACAGCACTTCCGAGCCGTCCGCCTCCGGCGAAAGCTCGGGGTAGAACGTAACCATGGCGACCTTCCGATCGTCGTCTCCGCGCGCCACCTTCGCGTGGGGACGATGGGGCTCCACGGCTTCGGCGAGCAGAACGAAATCTCGGTCGAGGGCGGCTTCGGCCTGGGCCAGCGCCACGCTGGCGCCCGACGCGCCCGGCGCTCCGGCACCGCCGAGGCTCAATTCGATCGGATGGCTGGGCGAGGTGACGCGCGCCACCGGACCGCCGAGGTCGAGATCGACGCGGAGCGTCAAGCCGTAGGGAACCGAGCCACGGTGCTCCGGATTCACCCGCTCGCTCTCCGGCTGGCCGACCCGCGGCGGCCCGGCCGGAGAGTAGCGCGGCGCCACCGTGGTGGGAATCGCGAGGCGGACGGCCGAACCTTCGAAGCGGGCGAGCGCCACGTAGCGGATCTGCACCTCGACCGTCTCGTCCGGCCGCAGGTTGCCGACCGATGCGGTGAACACGTTCGGCCGTTCCTGGTCGAGCAGAAACGCGCCCTGCCCCTCGGCCATCGCGTCGTCGTAGATCTCGAAGGCGCGCTCGCGTTCTTCGACCTTGCCGCGCACCAGGCGCTCGCCGATCCGGATCGAAAACCCGCAGACCGCCGCCCCTTCCTCCAGAGGAAAGACGTACACCGCCTCGACCGGGACCTTCTCCGTATTGCGGTAGCGCTGCCGGACTTCCACCTCGGTCGACAGTCCGGAAAGGCGAACGTCGATCGCGACACCTTCGAGCGGGATCGCACGGTCGCGAACGAGGAGCCCACACGGGAACGGAAACGGCCAAGGAAACGGTCCTGGCGCCGGGAACGGAAACTCCGGGATCCGATGAAGAGGAACGGATTTCTGCTTTGACCTGGATGAAGTGACCATCAGTCAGCTCCTTGAGGGTTCAAAATGGGATGGAGCGCCTCGGCCAGGGCACGAATCGTGTCGCCGTCGAGGTGGCGGCCGGACAGGTGGAGTTCGACGCCGTCGGCGAGAGGAATCCTCGTCCAGACGGACAGCGAGCCAGAGATGGGGAGCGGAGCCGGCTCGGGCCAGGGCTGGCCTTCGAGTCGCGCCGCGATCTCGGGCAGCGGCCTGCCCGATTCCTGCAAACGGCGAATCTCGATCAGGGCATCAAGGTGCCGCTGGGTATAGCGGCTTCCGCGACCGGCGCCTTCCGGCACCGGGAGAAGGCCGCGCTGAATGTAGTAACGCACTGTCCGCCGCGAGACGTCCGCGAGGTCGGCCAGCTCGCCGATCGAGTAGGTTGGGGCGTTGTCGAGACCGCTCATGAGCTAATCATGACACCGAGGTGTCATGATTGCAAGTGTCGCGTTGATCGACGGAACGACGCCGCAATGTCCACAATTCCTGAGCCCTTGCACTCTCCCTTTCAGAACCACGTCTTTCAAAGGAGACTGCCATGAGAAGCGTTCAGGTGATGCGGTGGAGTTGTGTCTTGTTGGTGATCGCGCTGTTTCCGTTCGCCGCTTCGGCGGGAACGCAGGTGACGGCGGAAGGATCGAACTTCACTCCGGTCTTTAACGCCAGCGAAGGCTGGAAGGCCGTGGCGAACGGCGTATGGCAGCGTCCGGCCCCCGGCGGCATCGAGACCTACGCGACCGGCGTCGAGGGCCTGCGCTACGCCCTGGGCCAGCTCCAAAAGCAACTCGTCCCTCTGGTTGACGGCTTCTTGGCCAGCCCGAGCGAGAAGCGCAAGGAAATTCTCGACAACCACCTCGCACTGGTGCGCGAGGTCGAAGCGGACTTGGCGGCCAAGGAGAAAGCCGCGGTCGGAAATTCGGTCGCCGCACCGTTCGATCCAAACCAGGCCGCTGCAGCGGCCGCCTGTACCCGGACCTTCAGCTACGGGGCCACTACCGGATCGTCCCATTGCTGGAAGCAGGCCAACGCCAACGCCGCCTACTCCACCAGCAATCCGACCGCCTGCCCGGAGCAATGCACCGTCCACAGCTATGCCTACGCGCAGTCGTCGTGCAGCGATCCCATGGAAACTTCGGACAGCTGCACCTTGACGGGAACCAGCGTCTCCTGCTCGTCCTGGGCCGGGGTAATTGCCGCGGGAACCTGCTACTTCTATGGCTTCGGCTCGGTCCATTGCCCGGCCCTGGGCGGCCTCTACCTCTATCAGACAACCAGCGATTCGACCTGCCTGTCCTGGTGCGGCAGCTGCTGAGATCGTGACTCGGCCTCGGCCCTTCGACCCAGGCCGGTTGATCGCTGGTTGATCGCCCCTCCCCTACCCGTTGCGGAACGCCACCATCGGGTCGGTCTTGAGCACCCGCTGGGCGGGCATCAGACAGGCGAACAGGGTGACCAGGCCGAGGGCGATCGGCACGGCCGAGAAGACGGTCGGGTCGGTCGGTTGGACCTCGAAGAGGAACTGGGTGAGCACCTTCGAGGCGAAGAAGGAGACCGGCAGACCAAACGCTAGGCCGATCAGCAGTTGCCGTGCCCCTTGGCCGAGGAGCAGGCGCATCACTCGCGACGGGGCGGCGCCGAGCGCTAGGCGGACGCCGATTTCCTGGGTCCGCTGGCCGACCGAGAAGGAGACGACGGCGTAGATGCCGACCGAGGCGAGCAGCAGCGCCGCGGCGCCGAAGATCGCGAACAGGGTCGAGAACAGGTCGTAGAAGAAGCGGGACTTTTCGATCGCCTGCTCCATCGTCTGGACGAAGTAGATCGGCAGGTCCTTGTCGACCGCGACCACCTGGGCGCGCGCCAGGCCGGTCAAGGCGAGCGGGTTTTGCGGCGTGCGCACGAGGTAGGACATCCGCTGGTCGTCCTGGCTCTGGCCGAGCGGCAGGTAGATCCCCTGCGGATCTTCTTTCTGGAAGCCGTTCATGCCGAGATCCGGCACCACCGCGACGATCCGCCGCCAGGCGCCTTCGGTGCCGTGACCGA
>JBBSBW010000032.1:0-80465 GCA_038250865.1 Thermoanaerobaculia bacterium
CTGAGGCCGAAGGCCGATGCCCTGGGTTCTAAGACCCCATAGAAAGGCGGCCTGAAAGGCAGCGAGAGTTTCAGGCCCACACGTAGCGCTCGTCAAATTCGTTTTTCTAGGCCTCGGGGAACGCACGGCAGGGCGTGCGAATCTGCCAAGCCTGCGGTTCTCGCGGCCTTTCAGGCCGCCAGGAGCTGGGGACCTTTGACCCAGGGCATCGGCCTTCGGCCTCAGCCCTGGGCTGGGTTCTCCCAGCCCGTTGGGCCGGACTACTTTGACCCAGCGAATCGGTTCCCTGCTCGTTAGGCCGGGATCGCTGCCCGTCGCAAAACCTAAGGCGGTAGGGTCACCGCTTCCTCTGGCGGCTGGCGATCCGAGCGCGAACCAAAGTGCGAGCGTTCTCGGCCCTCCCCGGGTTCTGCCCTTCGATCGAACCGGCGCACTTCAACGCCGCGGCGCGCACTTGCTCTTCCTGCGCCTCGAGTTCCTCAGCGAGAACCACTTCCGCAACTTCCGTGTCGTACGCCGCCTGGGCCCGGAGCCAATAGCCGTTGGAGAGGCGGAAGAAGCGGCACAGGCGCAGATCCGATTCGGCCGAGATGGCACACTTACCGTTCACGATTTCGCTGACTCGCTTCTCGGAAACACCGATCTCCTTGGCGAGACGATACTGGGGGATTCCCATCGGAATGAGAAACTCTTCGAGCAGCAGCTTGCCGGGCGTCACAGGTGCGAGTGTTTTCATCGCCTTCGCTCTTTGGTGCTAGTCAACGATCTCGACCTCTTCGGACCAGCCGGGCCTAGCCGCGCGACCAGGCCAGCCAGCGGCGACTGACCCTCGCGAGCCGCGGTGTGAGGCGGGTCCGCTGGTAGGCGTCTGCCGCTTTGCGGATCGCCTCCGCCTGTGTGGGGTAGGAGTGGATCACCTGGGAGAGCGTCTTGAGGCCGATCCCGGCGACCATGGCGAGGGAGATCTCGTTGATCATCTCGCCTGCGTGGCGTGCCACGATGGTGGCTCCCAGGATCGTGTCCGTCCCTGTGCGGACGTGGATTTTGACGAAACCTTCCTCGTCGCCGTCGAGCACGGCGCGATCCGATTCGCTCATCGGCACGGTAAAGGTCTTCATGCGGAAACCCCGCTCCCGCGCCTCGTCCACGTAGGCCCCCACGTGGGCGATTTCCGGATCGGTATAAGTACACCAGGGGACAGTGAGCGAGCTCAAGCGCTTCCGGCCCCAAAATAGAGCGTTTTGGATCACCAGCCGTGCCGTGGCGTCCGCCATGTGGGTGTACTTTTGCTCCAGCGCCACGTCGCCCGCAGCATAGATGCGCCGGTTGGTCGTCTGGAGAAAATCGTTCGCCCGGACGCCGCGCTCCCGGTCGTACTCGACGCCGGCCGCTTCGAGGTTCAGCCCGAGGACGTTCGGCGCGCGACCCACGCCGACCAGGATCTCGTCTGTGGCGACCGTCGCGTCCTGGCCGTCGTTAGTCAGCCGCACGCGTTTTTCGCCGCGCTCCAAGACGACGCTTCGGACGGTGGTGTTCAAACGGACGTCGATCCCGTCGCGCCGCAACGACTCGGCCAGGATCTCCGCGGCGTCTCGCTCCTCGTCAGGCAGAAAATAGGGTGTTTGGTGGGCGATGATCACCTCACAACCCAGCCGGGCGAACGCTTGCGCCAGTTCGCAGCCGAGCGGGCCACCCCCGATCACGAGCAGCCGTCGCGGGCGTGCGGTCAGGTTGAAAACCGTTTCGTTCGTCAGATACCCGACCGCTTCGATCCCCTCGATCTCCGGCCGCGCGGCGTGCGAGCCCGTGGCGATCACGGCTTTTTTGAACGCGAGCCTCGCCCCCGCCACCTCGACATGGTTTCTATCGAGGAAGGCGGCCTCGCCCAAGAACACGTCAATCCCCAGTGCCCTCAGGCGTTCGGCCGAATCGCGCCGGGACAGCTGCGCGCGCAGCCGGCGCATGCGTTCCATCGCCGCGGTAAAATCCGCCTCCGAGGGGAGCCGCTCGCCGCCGGTGAACGTGCCTGCATGATTCAGGTCGGCATAGAACCGCCCGGAGCGCAGAAGGGCTTTGGAAGGGACGCAGCCGAAGCTCAAGCAATCGCCGCCCAGCAGATTCTTTTCGATCAGCGCAACCTTGGCCCCGAGCCCCGCGGCGCCCACCGCCGTCACCAACCCGGCGGTTCCGCCGCCCACGACCACCAGGTTGTAGCAGGGTGCGGGCGGCGGGTTGATCCAATCCGCCGGGCGCACTCGGGCCAACAGCTCGGCGTCGTTCGCGTCGTTTGGCAAGACGGTAGGATTCACCATAAAGACCTCCCGCCGCCCTTGCGAAATCCCGCCCGGCGGAGCCCGGTGGCGAGCGCCGGACAATCCCGCATGAGGTTCCAGAGCAGACCCGAGCGGAAGTTTTCGATCATGATCGCCACGGGCCCTTGATCCAGCCCGTAGTGCTCGGGAGAGAGCCAGCCTGCGGGACTACCGTCCCTGGTTTCGAAGGTCGGATTGAAGCTGGTGAGAAGCCCATCTCGAAGCACTTCCGGATAGGTGCCCTGAACGTGCTCTAAGGCGGGCAAGACGATCTCCGGCGCGAACGGCAGAGAGGCGGCGACCGCCCAGGGAGCGAGCGTGCCATCGTCCGGGCCGAACGGGACGCCCCGGGCGACATAGCCGTAAAACAGCCGCTCGATGCCCCCCTTCTCCTGACGCCGCACGAAGCCCGGGCCGAGGCCGGCGGTGACTCCCCAGCTGTTCTCGCCGTACCCCTTGAAACTCTTCGGATTGCGCACGGCATACCGCTGCTGCACCTGCGTCGCGCGGCGGCTGTTCTCGAAGTAGTCGGAGCGCAGATCGCGCATCAGTTCGTCCTGGATATTGCGAAAGTCGATCCAAACGTGCGACATCTGATGGATGAACAGCGGGCCGGCGAAGAGAAACTCGATGTCGTAGAGGTTCTCCCACTGGTAGGTCGCGGTCCAAGCGCTATAGCTTTCCGCGGGGAGCGGATGCGTGGGCGAGCCGAGGCCAAGCAGATAGAGCAGAAGCGCCTCGCTGTACCCCTCCCAGCTATAGGTGAGAAATCCGGACTCCGGTTTCCAGCCCATCGATACGACACGCCGGTCGCGCGCGGCCCAGGCCCAATCGACCCGCTCGTAGAGGAACCGCGAGATCTCGCGGATCTCCCGCTCGTCGTCCGAAGCCGAAGAGAAATAGCTGCCGGAAGAGAGCACGCCCGCGATCAGGATAGTGGTGTCGATCATCGACAGCTCGCAATTCCAAACCCGCCGGCCGGTCGCCATGTCGAGAAAGTGGTAGTAAAAGCCCCGATGCCCGGTGGCGTCCGGTTCTTCGCCCTGCGGGCTGTCGCGGAAGAACCGAAGGGCCGCGAGCGTTCGCGCCGCCGCTTCGGACCGGGAGAGAAAACCGCGTTCCACCCCAACGAGAAACGCCGAAAGTCCCAGCCCGACGGCGGCGATGCTGCACGGCGAGCCCTCGCGCGAGCTGTCGGCGACCAGCCCGTTGGAGAGATTGCCTTCCCGCAGGAAGTAGCCCACGGCGTCCCGCGCCAGCTGTTCGAGATCCACCACGCCGGGGAGTGTATCGGGGGTCGCGGCCCGCGGGGCGGGTCTAGGCTAGGTGAGCAGGGGCTCCAGGTTCGGCCAGGTTTGCGCCGGACCCGATGAAAAGAAAAAGGGTGAGGCCCGCGGATGTTGAAGCTTTCGAGGAGCGGGTCGGAGTGCGAGCGGGCGGCCGCCGCGCATACATGCCTACACTCCTGTGCTACGATGCCTGCATGAGTAGGCAAATGACGATCCGGGGCGTTTCTGAGGAGGTCGGCCAACGGCTGGAGAGTCTGAGTCGGTCTCGGGGAAAGAGCGTCAACGCAACCGTTCTTGCGATCCTTGAGTCCGCGGTAGGAGTCGACGAGCGCCGGCAACGGCTGGCCCGTTATGCGACCTGGACTCAGGAGGAGCTGGAGGAGTTCAACGAAGCCCTCTCCGCGCAGCGGTGGCCCGCCACTACGGAAGGCTTTTCGCGGAGCTGCGGAGGGCTGGCACTCCGATCCCAATCAACGACATCTGGATTGCCGCGACCGCTGTAGATTGCGGTGGACATCTCCTCACATTCGACGGAGACTTCGACAAGCTACCCTCCGTCGATCGCACTGTCTTGCCGGTTCCGGAGCGGCCTACGCCCCCATCCCGGCCCGCGGCCTGATTTCCCGAAAAGCAAAGGGTGAGGCCCGCGAAGCCCCACCCTCCAAACTACAAACTACAATCTCGATTTACGTCGGGTCCGCCGTGCCTGCAATCCGTGGGAGCTCCCCGGGACGGTGCGCACGGCGCACCCTGCGAGATCAGGCTGCCGCAGCGGCCTTCTCCTTCGACTTCCGGCCGCGCTTGGCCCGGTGCTCGGAGCGGATGTTGAAGCTTTCGATCATCGGGTTGTCGAAGCCGAACCGGGCACGGACGACCGCCGCGAGGTGCCGGAGGGCGGCGCTCGCCTCGCGGTTTCGCCGCTGGCGAACGATCACCGCATCGGTCAGTTGACCGCGCAGCGCCTGAACTCCCTCCTGCGAGGAGCGGAGGGCGTCGACCTTCTGCCGCACCTCGGTGACGTAGGCGTCGCCACCCGGAATGTTGGGCAGCGCCCCTTCGAGACTCTGAAGGGTGACCTCGCACTTGCTGATCTTGTCCGCGAAACTGGCGTCTTTCATGACACAACTCCTTTTCTGAATGACGGGGCGCGAAATGCGACCCGGAGAAGCCGTGGGGCGACCGGCGAACCCGGCGTTGCGTGTGGCGAATTCGGTGGGGTGGGTGCGCCGTGGGGTTTTCCGGCAGAGCGGAGCGCTTTTCTCAATGCCGAATTCGTCTTGCGGGCAGAAACCGGGAGTTCTGAGCCGGCCGAGGAGTTTCCACGGTCAGCCCAACGATTTCGGCATCGAGCGAAGGGGTTTTTCGATCCAGAAAATCCTTCGCGCCATCCGGCAAATGCCTTTGCCGGTTGCGAACCGACCCCCGCACGCAGAAGAACGAGCTCGGCACTCAGAAAATCGCTCCGCTCGACGAACCGAGCGAATTCGGCGTTCAGATTTCGCGGCGCGACGATCGGACGGTCGAGGTCCGAGATCGGAAGGATCGGCTGCAGGATCGTCGCGTCGTTCATCACGCGACAAACCCTACAGATCGGGAAATGCATTTTCCAGGGCGAATTACGGCATCGGGCCTATGCCCTTGAATTCGTGTAGCGAGGTGGGGTAGCGTCCGCGGCCCGTTTCGGGCGGCCCTCCGGGGTCGCGTGCTTCCGCCGCCCTACGCCGAAAGTCGATTCTGCAATCTTCGGCGAAGATTTCGGATCGTTTGTTCGACCGCTTCCACCCCGGCCGCTTCGAGCAGGGTGGCGAGCGCTTGCGGGACAATCTCGCACTCGTTTTCCCCCAGAATTGCCCCTCAGGTACTACCATGACGCGACCGGAGACGCCATGATCGACGAAGAAGCCGAAGCGTTGGAGGCGGAGACCGTCCGGCTGACGGTCTGTTTCCTGCGCGCCTTTTGTCGGATGGACCAGCGGGAATTCGCGAAAGCTTCGGGCGTCAATCAACGAGACATCTCGCGCTACGAGACCGGGGAGCACATGCCCCGAGACGGAACGCTCCGGCGGATGGCGGCGACGGCCGGCGTGTCCTCGGCGCGGCTCGGCCTGCTGCTCGGAGTCTTTCGCCAGACCGTGATCGCACGCAGGGACTGGACGGAAGCGGAGATCGCGGCGATCGACCAGGAGCCGTCGAAAAACGATCGCGTGGCTCTCCGCAACCTGGTGATGGAGTTGACCACCGAGCTTTCCGAAGCCATGAAGGCGGCACTCGCCATTCTGTTCGAGGTCGTGGGCATGCCGCCCCCGCCGCCGCCCGCCGAGGCGCGCGCCGCGGCGGCGAGCGCCTGGCAACGGTTTCTAGAGGTTCCCGCGGATCACCGCCGCTACGTGATCGCCAACGGCAAGGAGTACCAGACCTGGGCGTTCTGCGAGCTGCTCTGCGCCGCGAGCATCGAAGAGAAGTGCGGTCCGAACGCCGCCGTCGATTTCGCCGAGCTGGCGGTCCAGGTCGCCGAGATGCCCGGCGGCGCGCCCTGGACGCGGTGGCGCCTCCAGTCCTACGCCTGGGGATTTTTGGGCAGAGCCCGGAAACGGCTCGGCGATCTCCCCGGAGCCGAAGAAGCCTTCGACCGCGCGCGAGATGCCTGGCCCCGGGGCGAAGCCATAGAATCCGAACCGCTCGACGAAAACCTGTGGCTCAGCTTGGATGCGGGGTTACGGCCGAACTGAAGGGGGTGCCGCCCCTGTGGCCCTCCCGCCCTACCCCGCCCGGTCCGGCAGGTCGCCCTCGGGCGGAGGCGAGCTCCGCCCCTACGACTCTTGAGTTTCCTCGCGTCGCCGACGGCCGGCGCAGCGCGTCCTCGATGCGCCAAGCCTCCGCGGCGTCGATCTCGGTGGCGTCGACCAGATGGCGGACCTCGCGCCCGGCGAGGTGGGCTACGGGCAATCCGTCGCGCAGCAGAATCCGTTGGCCGGCGACCGCGGAGATCCGCTCGCCGGGAGTGATGATTCCGGCGAGATTGAGCGGATCGGCCGCGCTGATCGCGACCAGCGCTCCGGACGGCTCCTCGCGGCGCATTCGCCGCAGCTGGCCGACCGCTTCGGGAAGCGCGAACTGCTCGCCGGAAAATCCGTGGACGAACCGGCCGCCGCGAATCTCTCCCCGGGCCTCCAGGCGATGGAGCGCGCGCAGCACCGAGCGCCAGGGCGGGGCGAGCGACTCGCGCTCCAGGATTTTGCGGAACACCACGCCGTAGCGCGACAGCAGTTTTCGCGCCGCGATCTCGGCCGCGGCGTCTTCCGCTGAATTCGACGAGGGGGCCGCGAGGTCGGCGGATTCTGAGGCCGAGGCGAGAAGCGCCCAGCGCCCGGCGGCCCCGAGAGGTCCGACTCCGAGAGAGTGGCCATGGCCGTTCCTCCGCTTGGCTGCTGCGACGCGCGAGTCGGCCGGACCGATCAGCGAGCGCAGCCCGGCGAAGCCGTCCGCCGCGGCGAGACCCCGCGCGACCAGCTCGCCGAGGGCCGCGTCGACCCGCGAGGGCAACAACCCTGTCGCGCGGACCAGGTCGGCGGAAAACGAGGCGCCCCTCCGTTCGAGTGCCTGATACACCGACTGTGCCTCGTTCGACAGGCTCGCGATCTCCTCCTGTCCCGGCGTCGCGAGTTGCGACTCCCAGACGGGCGCGGTCTCGCGGGCGAAAAACGCGATCGGCGTAGCGCGCACCGGCCCGCCGCGGCCGGTCGCCCGGGGCTTCGCGGCGGAAACGGCCGGCGGGCTCGCCCGGCGCCAGAGCAGGCGGCCGGAAAAACAGAGCGCGTCGAGCCAGGCGGGGTCGTACCCCTCCACCCGGGCGGGCAGGATCTCGCTCTCCCAGGCACCCGCGGGCGCCTCGAAACCTTCGAGCTGGGCAAGCACGGCCGCGAGCCCCTCCGCGCCGCGCGCGCGGGTCCCCGGCGCCGCCCGTTGCCATTGGGGCAAGAAACGAAGCAGGTCCGCCGCCGAAACCGGCTCGATCTCTCGCCGCAATCGCTCGATCGTCGCCCGGTGGATGCGCGCGAGCAACCGCCGGTCGCACCACTCTTCGCTTGCCGCGCCGGGCGTGAACCGGCCGCGCATCGCAGTTCCTTCATTTTCGAGAGCAGCGAGCGCCGTAGCGATGTCGCCCACCGAGAGGCCGAGCGGCGCGCCGAGCGCTTCGACGGTGACCGGCCCAAGGGCGGAGAGCCGGCCGCGGAGCAAGGCGATCAGCGCCGCCTCGCGCGACTCGGGCGCTTTGACGCGCGGCGGCGCGTCGATCGCGGGCGCCAGCTCGGGGCTCTCGACGACCGCGAGAAGATCCGGCAGCCGCTCGGCCGCGATCCAGAGCGGTTGATTCTTGGCACCTCGCAGGACGGCCGCCCGGCGCGTGGCGGCAAGGCTGTCGAACAAAGTCTCCCAGCCCACCGCGCGCCCCTCTTTTTCGGTCAAAAAACCGATCGTCGCCAGAGCGTCGTTCAATTCCTCCGCATCGCGCGGATCGGGCCACGCCTCGGCGCGGACGCGCTCGATCGCTTCGAGGTCGAGAGCCCCTAAGTCCGAGGCGGTCTTCGGATCGAGCCAGCGTCGGGTGCGGACCGCCTGGGTCCTCCGTTCTTCGAGCGGCGCGTCATCGAGGAACGAATAGGGCCGGGCGGCGAGGATTTGCGCCGCGAGCGGCGACGGCTCGGTGAGGTCGCGCGCGACCCGGCGCAGCTCTCCCCGTTCGAGCCGTCCGAGAAGCAGCTGCAACCCCTCGATGTCCATCGACTCTTCGAGGCAATCGACGAGCGTCTGGCGGACCAGAGGATGATCAGGGATCTCGCGCTCGCCGACGATGTTTTCCAGGCAGGCGAGCTGATCGGGAAAGACCACCGCGGCGAGATCTTCCGCCTGTTGGCGAAGGAGAGGAGCGGGCGTCCGCCGGCCGCCGCGGAAGCGCAGGACGGCGAGCGAGCGCGTCGCGTTCCAGCGCCAGCGGACGGGAAAGAGGGGGGCGTCCAGCACCGCCTGTTCGAGCACCCCGCGCACGGTGGCCGGGTGCAGAAAGTCGAACGCCTCCTCCAGAGGAAAGCTGTGGGTCGGCCCGAGCGACAGCACGATCGAATCCTCGTCGGCCGCCGCTTGCAGCTCGAAATTGAAGCTCTGGCAGAACCGTTTGCGCAGCGAAAGCCCCCAGGCCCGGTTGATTCGGCTGCCGTGCGGCGAATGGATCACCATGTGCTGATCGCCCGCCTCGTCGAAGAATCGCTCGGCGATCAGGGTCTCGGCCGTAGGCAGAGCGCCGAGCGAGGCGCGCGCCGTGGCGAGGTGCTCGGCCAGCTCGCGCGCGGCCTCGGCGCTCAAGCCCACCTCTTCTTGCAGCCAGGCGATCGCTGCGGCTAGACCTCCGGGTTGGCCGTCCGGGTCAATGGATTCGAGCCGCTCCTCGACCTCGGCGTAAAGGCGCGCGACCGAAGCGGACAGCTCGTCCGTCCGGCCCGCCGCCTCGCCGAGCCAGAAGGGAATGGTCGGCGCCGCGCCGTGCGCATCCTCCACCCGGACCTTCCCCGGCTCGACCCGCAGAATGCGCCACGACGCATTGCCAAGCTGGAACACGTCGCCCTGAATGCTCTCGACCGCAAAGTCCTCATGGACCGTGCCGATCGGTATTCCGACCGGTTCGAGCAGCACCGCATAGTCCGCGGTATCCGGAATCGCGCCGCCCGAAGTGATGGCGGCCAGCCGCGCGCCGCGCCGTGGCCGGAGGATGCCGTGCACCTGATCGAGATGCAGGTGCGCGCCGCGCCGGCCGCCGGTCGTGGCAAAGCCGTTCGCCACCGAATCGACCACCGCGTCGAAATCCTCGCGCGACAGCTCGCGATACGGCTCGGCGCGGCGGACCAGGCCGAACAGCTCGTCGAGCCCGCGCTCGCCGGCCGCGACTTCCGCGACCATCTGCTGGGCCAGGATGTCGAGAGGAGCCTGCGGAATGATCACCCGGTCGAGCTCGCCGCGACGCAGTGAATCCAGCAGCGCCGCCGCCTCGGCCAGCTCTCCGAGCGTGGTCGGAAAGATCCGCACCTTGGGGGTGCCGCCCACCTGATGGCCGGAGCGCCCCGCGCGCTGAAGGAGTGTTGAGATCGACCGCGTCGAGCCGAGCTGGCAGACCAGATCGACCGCGCCGATGTCGATTCCCAATTCGAGCGAAGAGGTGGCGACCAGAGCGGCCAGCTCGCCGCGCTTCAACCGGTCCTCGACCGCGAGACGCCGATCGCGCGACAGGCTGCCGTGATGAGAGGAGACCCGCCCCTCGCCCAGCCGGGTCTCCAGGTGCCGCGCAGCACGCTCCGCGAGGCGCCGGGTGTTGGCGAAAATCAACGTCGTCCGGTGCGCCCGGATCCGGTCGGCGAGAATGTCGTAGACCTCGTCCCACACCTCGCCCGACATCACCGCCGAAAGGGGAGAGCCGGGAAGGGTGACCTCCGCATCGATCCGGCGCTTCCGGCCGACGTCGACGATCGAAATCGGCCGCGGAAGATCATTCGCATCCCGTCCCGCCAGGAACCGCCCAATCTCCTCGATCGGCTTCTGCGTCGCCGACAGGCCGATCCTAGAAAGCGATCCGCCGTTTCCTTCGACCAAAGATTCCAGCCGCGCCAGCGAGAGCGCCAGGTGCGAACCGCGCTTCGACCCCGCGACCGCGTGGATTTCGTCCACGATCACGGTTCGCACGGTGGACAACATCTTCCGGCCCGATTCGGAAGTCAGCAGAATGTAGAGGCTCTCCGGCGTCGTCACCAGAAGGTGCGGGGGCTGCCGAGCCATCGCGGCCCGCGTCTTGGCGGGAGTGTCCCCCGTCCGCAGCATCGTCCGGATCTCAACATCGGGAAGCCCCATCGCGGCCAGCTCCTCGCGAATCCCCGCCAGCGGCTCGGCCAGGTTCTTCTCGACGTCGTTCGAAAGTGCCTTCAAAGGCGAGACGTAGAGCACCTCGGTCGCGTCCGTCAGCTCACCCTCAAGCCCACGCCGTACCAAATCATCGATCGCGGCAAGAAACGCCGCGAGGGTCTTGCCGGACCCTGTTGGCGCCGCGACCAAAACTGACCGCCCGGCGCGAATCTCAGGCCAGGCGAGAGCCTGCACCTCGGTCGGAGCGCCCAAACGGCGCTCGAACCAGGCGGCGACGGCTGGGTGGAAGGGGGCTAGGGGAGAGGTCTTGGGTGGTTTCAGAGAGAGCATGGCTCCACCTCGTGGACCGCCTAGTTTACGCCTGCCGGGAGAGGTTTGGCGAGATGCCAATCTTTCTAGCCCTTCCTAGCCCTTGCCTATCCCTCCCCCAAAAACCCCACCGCCCGCGCAATCGTTCCACCATCCCATAGCGGTTTGTGGTGCCCCAACCCTTCGGTCGCTGCAAGCCGCGCTCCGGGCCAGACTCTTACCAGTTCTTCCCCATCTTCGAACGGCACTTCGTCGTCGTCCCGGTCGTGGAGCACCAGGAGCGGCACGTCGATCTTGGGAGCCAGTCGCCGGGGCTCGGCCTCGTCGAAACCGATTCGCAGCCAGGCTTCGGACATGCGGCGAAACCGGCGCTCGACTTCGTCGTTCCAGCCGAGGCCCCGGCGCATGCGGCCAAGGAAGGTTTCCCAACCGGCGGGCGGGGCGAGGTAGACGGCTTTCTTGAGGTTCAAGCCGCGCGAGATCGCGTAGGTTGCCCCGGCGCAGCCGAAGCTGTGGGCGATCATCCCCGCGAAAGGCGAGAACAGCTCGCCCGCCTTTTCGATCGCGGTAGCGAAGTGGCGAAGGGAAGAAGTCGACCCGCCCGAGCTGCCGTGGCCGGGAACGTCGAGCGCCACCGCCCGATGCCCTTGGGCGACCAGCGGCTCGACGAAATGGGCGAACTGCCCCGCGTGTCCGCCCCAGCCGTGGATCAGGAGGACCGGATCGCCCTGGCCCCAGGACCAGCCGACGACCGGACCGTCGGGCGTGCGCAGCTCGAACCGCTGGGCGCGGGCCAGAAGGTTTCGCTGTTCCGGGCCTCTGCTATTGCTCCGCGATTCCTACTCGAAGTAGGATTCGAGTATGGCGACTGAGAAAGTTTCCCTCTCTTTGGAAGAAGAGCTTCTTACTGAAGCCCGCGGGGTGGTGGGGATTCGTGGTCTTTCGAGTTACGTGAACCGCGCTCTCCGCCATCAGTTGCAGCGGGATCGCGTCGCAGCCTTGCTCTCCGAGCTGGATCAGGAGTACGGTCCAATCGATCCCCGAGTCACAGAGGAGGTCCGTCGAGCATGGCCGGCGCCCGCAGAGACGAACGAGAAGCGCCGCAGCGCCTGATTCTCGATTCGGGCGCTGTGATCGCCCTGGCTCGGGGGGATCAAAGAGCGCGGGCCTTCCTGGCTCGCGCGCTCCAGATGGACGCTCTGATCGAAGTCCCTGTGGGGGTGGTCGCCGAAACGATCCGGGGCGGTCCGCGGGACGCTCCCATCTATCGAATCTTGAAGGCGGTGGGCTCCGTTCCAGACGCGCGAGAGGCTCACGGCCGAACGGCTGGACGGCTCCTCGGAGCGGCCCGGTCAGCATCGACTTTGGACGCCCTGGTCGTTGCCCAAGCCGTGGAGGCCGGAGGCGCCCAGATCCTCACCGGCGATCCCGACGATCTGGGTCAGCTCGCTGCGGCGCATCCCGAGGTTTGGATTCAAAGGCTTTGAGGGCCACTGGTGCCTCAGGAGGAAAAATGGAAAAAGCAACCATCGTCGTCCTCGGCACCTTCGCACCCGGCTACGAAGAGGTTTTCTCCGAATATTCAAGGAAAGTCCGCGCCTTCCTCGACTCGAAAAACGCCACCGTCGTTCGTCGCCAACTGATCGAGCGGACGCTCTACGGGAACCAATCCCCCAGCTTGGTGATGACGATCGATTTCCCCGCCCGGGAGAGCGCGGAGACCGCCTTCTTCGAGCCGGAGTATTTAGCTCTCATTCCGCTCCGCGAGCGCGTGTTCTCCGATTTCCAGATGTGGCTGGCAGAGGCAGGAGAGGTTTAGGGGGAACCAGATCCGCCCTGTGGTTCCACGGTCGACGGCCTACCGTGACCGCAAGTTGGTAGCGATCCGTTCCTGTGCCGCTTCCCAGTCGGCCGGAAAGGCGAAGAATCGCGGTAGAAGAAACACCGCTTGGCTCATTCCGACGTAAACCAGAACGATCTCGCCGCGGATGCGGTAGCCGTAAAGCGCAGCCCAAGGGAAGTTCCCCTGGGCGAAGGCGCCATGCCACGAGAGTCCGGTGGCCGAGAGGCTGCCGGAAAAAGGAGCGCGGAGGGCCGCGTTGCTCCGCCAGGCTTTTCCCGAGGCGCGGCGCGGGGTGACGAAAAGGAAGACAGCGAGGAGCAGCGTGAGCAGAGTCCCTGGGAAATTTTTGAGGGGATGCGAGGCGAATTCCCGCAGGTCGGCGGTGAACAAGACCACGGCGATCGCCGCCAGGTAAATCCAAGGCCAGATCCGAAAGATCTGCGGCAGCAAGGCCAGTTGAATCTTTCGGTGCTCAGGTTCGGTGAGTTGGCCGGAGAAGGGGATTTCGGCGGCGTCGGTTTCGGTGGGCATCATCTATCTACGTGGGGGCACCGTCGCGAGGGGTCAATGGCAGGTTCTCATTCACTCCGTACATGAATCCCCTCGCTGAACCTAAGGATATCATCCACGGAGTGCGGAACCGGTGAGGTCCTCCGGGCGGCGGCGCGAGGTTCCGGTAGGTTCGGCCCTAAGCACGCCCCTTGCAGGACACGTTCCCATGCCAACTGTCGAGACAGCCCATCCGCTCATCCTGGTAACCGGCGCCACGGGGTACATTGGCGGACGGCTCGTTCCACGCCTTCTGGAGATGGGGTATCGCGTCCGTTGTTTGGCGCGCGATCCTTTCCGGTTGGAGGGGCGCCCTTGGCGGGATTCGGTCGAGGTCGTGGCGGGCGATGTGCTTCGGCCCGAGAGCCTTGCGGCCGCGATGCAGGGGGTGGGGACGGCCTATTACCTGATTCATAGCCTGGGCGGCGGGGCCGATTTTCATCGCCGCGATCTGGAGGCGGCTCGGGAATTCGGTGCGGCGGCTCGGGAGGCGGGGGTCGAACGGATCATCTATCTTGGGGCTCTGGCGGAAGATTCGCCGGATCTCTCAGAGCATCTGCGCTCCCGGCAGCAGACGGGCGACTCGCTGCGGAGCGGCGGGGTTCCGGTCACCGAATTTCGCGCCGGGGTGATCGTCGGCTCGGGCAGCCTCTCGTTCGAAATGATTCGCTATCTGACCGAGCGGGTGCCGATCATGATCTGCCCGCGCTGGGTCTATACGAAAACCCAGCCCCTGGCGATTCGTGACGTGCTGGAGTATCTGACCGCGGCGCTTGGGGTGCCCGAGAGCGCCGGAAAGATCATCGAGATCGGCGGTTCCGAGGTCATCACCTACGGCGACATGATGATGATCTATGCCGAGGTTCGCGGGCTGAAGCGGTGGATGGTGCCGGTTCCCGTGCTCACGCCGCGCCTGTCGTCGTACTGGGTGAATCTGGTCACTCCGATTCCCGCGGTGATCGCCCGGCCTCTGATCGAGGGGCTGCACAACGAAAATATCGTCAAAGATCCGAGCGCGCAGAGACTATTTCCTCAGATCCAGCCGGTGAATTATCGCGTCGCGGTGGAACGGGCGCTCGCCCGCTTGCAGGCGAGCAATATCGAGACGACCTGGTTCGATGCCTTGAGCACCAGCGCGGGCGAGGTCACCCCGGTCGCTTTGACCACCCACGAGGGAATGGTCTTGGAAACGCGCCAGCGGGTGGTGGACGCCTCCACTTCCGACGTCTACACGGTCTTTACCGGGATCGGCGGCCGACGCGGTTGGTTTTACATGAATTGGGCCTGGGAGATCCGCGGATTCTTCGATCGAATGTTGGGCGGCGTGGGGCTGCGCCGGGGCCGCCGAGATCCGGATGGATTGCGGCGGGGGGACGCGCTCGATTTCTGGCGCGTCGAAACGGTGGAAGTGGGAAGCCTGCTCCGGTTGCGCGCCGAGATGAAAGTGCCGGGGAAGGCCTGGCTGCAATTCCAGGCGGCGCCGCGCGACGATGGCCAGGTACTGTTGTCGCAAACCGCGTTCTTCGCGCCCAAGGGGCTCGCGGGATGGCTCTACTGGTACGGCCTCTACCCTCTGCACGGCTTGATCTTCAGCGGGCTGATCGACCAGATCGCGCGTCGGGCAGCGGCTTTGAAAAATGCTCGGGCCTAGACGCTGATGTGGGAGAGAATCCAGACCTCGTGGAAGCGGCGTAGCTTCTCTACGGCGCGCTCGGGAAGGCGCCCCGGCCAGGAAGGAAGAGAGCCGATGAGACGAAGGTGCATCGCAGCGGTTTTCGCTGGGGCTGCGTGGGTCGTCCTAGCCGGACCTGCTGTGGCGAGAGTTTCCGACGCCAAGCTGCACGCCGATCTCGAAGCGTGGCTCGGCTCGGACTCGCGGGCCTTCAGCGCCGCTTGCAAAAGAGCGGAAAGCTCGCGCGATCCCCGCTATGCGGCCCCCCTGATCGAGCTGCTGCGCTATCCGCTGGGTCAAGAGAAGGCCGCGGTGGTCGACGCTTTGAGCGCGATCGCCGGACCCGCGGCGGGGATTGGCCTAGGCGAGCCTTGGCACGATGGTTTCACCTGGCTGGGTGCGCAGAAAGAACCGAAGCTGCCGCCGGGGTTTACCGACTGGAAGGGCCGATTGCTCGCGGCTCGGGTCGATCCGGCGCTGCGGCGTTTCTTCGATCCCAAGGCCGTGAGCCGCATTCCGATTGAACGTATCCAATGGGGCGGGGTGAAGAAAGACGGCATTCCCGCGCTCGACCGGCCGGAGCTGATCGCTTCGGCGGAAGCGACCTATCTGACGCCGGAGGATCGCGTGTTCGGGGTGGAGATCCAGGGCGACGCGCGCGCCTATCCGCTGCGTATCCTCGACTGGCACGAGATGGCGAACGACGTCGTGGGAGAGACACCGGTCTCGCTCGCCTACTGCACCCTCTGCGGAGCGGGCGTGCTGTACCGGACGAAGGCGGGCGATCGGACGTTCACTTTCGGCTCGTCCGGATTGCTCTACGAGAGCAACAAGCTGATGTACGACCGCCAGACCGAAACGCTGTGGAACCAGTTGACCGGAGAACCGGTGACCGGGCCCCTCGCCGGTTCCGGCCTGCGACTCGAACGGCTGCCGATCGTGGTCACCACCTGGGCGAAATGGAAGAAGGATCACCCGGGAACTAAGGTGCTCTCGCCGCGCACCGGGTTCGATCGCGACTACACCCCGGGCAAGCCGTACGGGCCCTATTTCGCCAGCCCGGACCTGATGTTCCCCTCCCTCGGCGCGAGCCCACGAATGGCGCCGAAGACCCAGGTGTTCGCTTTGCTGCTCGGCGGCGCGGCCAAAGCCTATCCGCTCGCCGATCTGCCGAAGCCGGGCGTGATCTCGGATCAGGTCGGTGGCTCCGGGGGTGCCGGAGGGGTTGACGGGGTGCCCGTCGTCCTGGTGATCGACGAAACCGGCGCGGTGCGCGCCTACCGGAGAGAAGATCGAATGTTCGGGCCGGTGCTTCGCGCGGCGCTCGGCTCCAGCTTCCTCGCCGATCAGGAGGGCCACGCCTGGAAGCTCGGCGAAGACTCGCTCAGCGGACCCTCGGGGCGCCGCCTCGCTCGGCTGCCGGGGCACGAGGCGTACTGGTTCGGCTGGTCGTCGTTCTACCCGGCGACCGAGGTGTGGAGCCCGAAGCCTTAGGGAGCTTCAGATCCGCGGCATGATCCGGAGCGACGGCCGCGGCTGCGGGATCCGCGGTTTGTTCCACGGCGTGCCGGGCCAGGTCTCGACCAGCTTCAGCAGCTCGATCGCCCGTTCGAGCGCCTCGGCCGAGTGGGCAAGCGGATAGTGGGCGGGCGTCGGGCCGTATCGCTTGAGGAAGTCGGCGAAATTTTCGTCGACGCCGTTGCCGCGGAACCGGTCGACCATTCGGCCCAGCTGGAGATGGACTTCGGGCAGGGTCGAGCGGTAGCGGACCCAGCGGTGCAGGTCCCAATTGAACTGCTCGACCAGGGCGCGGCCGGCCCACTGGCCGCGCTCGGCGAGCTGTTCGATCCGCTCGGCCGGCATTTCCAGGTTGAGCCCGCCCTCCTCCTTCGACAGCTGTACGTGGACCACCCGATCGCGATAGCCGGGCAGGCGCGTCTGGGTCGCATCCACCCAGTTCTGCATCAGATGAATCAAGGCGCTTAAGAAGCCGAACAGGCCCTTGAATCGGTACCACTCGGGGGCCACCTCTTCGCCGGGCGCGCTCGGGAAACGGACGTTCTTCGATTCGTCGGCCTGTGGGACCACGCCGCGCGCGAACGGGCGCAGATTGATGCCGAAGGTCGGCCGCGAGGGGAGCAGGGCGTCGAAGAAATGGACCGGAAAATTGCTGCCCAAGCCCCCGTCGGAAAACCAGCAGCGCTCGTAGTCCGGATGCAGGCGGTTCTGATGGTTCTCGCTCCGCCCCCAATCGACCGCGTAGAGCGGCACCGCGGAGAGCAGGAACGGAAACGACAGGCTCATGCGGACGGCGACGACGACCGGCAGATCCGCCGCCTTGGGCAGTTTAAACAGATCGTCCGGCGAGGCGGTCGGGCTCCGGGGAACGCCGGTCGCGGGCACCGAATGGTTCTCCATCCACTCGACGACGCGGGGCGGGAAGAGGTTCGCGAAATCTCCTCGGCGCCAGTGGAAGATTTCGCTCTCGAACGGCAGGCGATAGGGTCGGCCGTGCATGAGGTTTGAGGTCATCATCTCCAGGTTGATTCGCCGTTTCGAGGGATCGGCGGCTGCCGCGTCTTTCTCCTTGCCCCATAGGTCGCCGAAGGTGAGCGGAAAATCCGAAATGCGGCCTGCCGCGAGGTCGAGGGCTTCGTCCACCCAATCGACGAGGGATGCGGCGTCCGCGCGGTCTCGAGGCTCGCGGTAGCCGCTGCACAAGCCGAAGTGGTTCCGTTCCAGAGCGCGCCAACCGGCAAGGCCGAGGCGCAGGGACGCGCCGGAGAGCGCGCCGACCAGGACCAGAAGGACAAGCAGGACGATTCCGCCGAGGGTCGGCCGGCCGGCCAGGAGGAGGAGCAGCCCGGTCCAGAGCGCAGCGCCGAACAGCCCCCCGACGAGGGCGGCGAGCGGATGGCCGCTAAAGATCGCTCCGAGAACCTGCCGGGCTTTGGCGAGCCTTCCGCCCGGCCCCAAAAACGCGAGGAGCAGATCGAAAGCGGGGCGGGTCTCGCGGTTCGGACGAAACAGCTTCAACAGGCCGGCGGCCAGGATTTCGGGCAGCTCGGCGATGCGGAGGAATCCTCCCGTGGCACTGTCGCGCCCCAGCTCCGCGGCCGCCGCGAGCGAAGCGGCGATCGCCCCGGCGGAGGTTCCGCCAATGTTGACGAAGCGATATTTGCGGGCCAGCTCGGTGATCGCGAGCGGATAGACCACGCCGCTCGTGATTCCCCCCTTCATCACCATGTCGCAGGTGAGAGAGGGCGAACGGAAATCTTCCGGCTGATAGCGGGGGGGACGGGCGGCGGACGGCGGATCGGTGGCCAAACGGACCTCCCACGTTCTCTCGGGGAAGGCCCCGGCGGGGTTACCGCCGAGGGTCAATCTTTCTGTTGGATCTGGCGCCGCAGCAGCTCGTTTTCGAACGCCATTCCCACCTGGGCGGTCGCCAGCTCCAAAATGTCGATGTCTTCGATCGGTTGGTCGCGGTCGCCGTTGTCGGCGTAGATCACCGAAATCACCCGTTGGGCGCCGAGGACCGGGAAGACCACGACCTGGCCGGCGCGCGGCGGACCGAGCAGAAGCCGCAGCTCTTCGGGCAGGGTGGCACCCTCGAACGTGACGTTTTGCACCTCTCCGGAATCGAACGCCCGGGAGAGCGCGCTGTCGACGTCGAGCGGCAGGTTTCTCCCCCGCGTCCGCTCGGCGAGCGGCCGGCCGTCCGCGGCGGCGCCGAACGCACCGAGCGCCACCAGATGATCGCGCCGGACGAGGAACAAAATCGCCCGCTCGACCGACTCGGAAATGATGTGCATCAGATTGAGCGCCACGGTGGCGGAGATCAAGCCGGAGCGCAGGTCGCCGTAGACCCGGCGCAGCCGGGCGACGCCGGTGCGGACTTCGCGCTGCGGTTCGGGGGCCGGGGCGGCGGCGCCTCCGGAAGTCCCTTCACGCCGACTCTCCAGCAGGTTCTGGACGCAGGCCGCGACGGCCTCGACCTCGGCCGGCAGGGTCGCGAGGAACCCCGCACCGTACACCCCGGCGACGGGGGTCTCTGGGTCGATCACCGCGACCAGCGAGGGGCGCGGATGCGAATCGGACAGGGCACGGAACCGCTCCGGGGCGAGCGTGCCGTGGCGCAGGTCGGCGACCACGATCGGCGGCGCGTCGCCTGGCAGCGCCCGCCCGGCCTCGGCCAGCTCGACCACCCGGCAACGTCCGCCCAGGCGGGCGAGCACCGGCAGGAGGCGCCGCAGGAACACCTCGTCCTCGCAGACGATCTGCACTTCAATCTCGGCGGCGAGCAACAGCTCCTCGTCGAGCAGGGCTTCGACCGCGATCTCGCGATGGCTGGCCGCGGCGGCCCCGGGAGCCGGAAAGGCCGTTGCGGGACCGATCGGCAGGGCACCCGATCCGGTCCCTCCGGTCGATCCGCCGGGCGAGCTCAACGACTCGCGGCTCCGCTCGTCGAAGATCCGCGCCGCCTCAAGCAACACCATCTGGGTGTTGATGTCGCCGTCCGGCAGCACGTCGCTCGGATAGATCGCGATGTCGTCGATCGGCCGCAGGTCGTCGATCGCGAAATCGAAGGTGCCGGTCTCCCACAGCAGCACCTCGCCCACGCCTTGCTCGATCTGGCGGGCGATCACGTCCCGCAGGCTCTCGGGGGAGAGCGCGCCGGATTCGATCAGCTGCTGGCCGAGCGAGCGGCGCTCGGGGCCCGCGGCGCGCTGTTTCCGGATCGCCTCGTCGAGGTCGATCCGGGAGATCAGCCCCGAGGAGACCAGCAGGTCGCCGATCTTCGGCGTCTTCGGCGTCTGCGCGCTCACCAGCCGGCCGAGATGGAAGCCGATCATCGCGCGGTCGCGACCGCGCCACAGGTCCAGCGTTCCGGTCCGCCGACCGAGATGGATGAACTGCATGACGTCGGCGACCGAGACGTCCTGGAGGCTGCCGGAGATCCCCATCGCGGTTTTAAGCTCCCCGCGCCAGCTTGACCAGGCTTTCGAGCGTCCGCAGCTTCCGATCCTTCGCCGCGAACAGCCGGGCGGCGAACAGGGCGGAGGCGGCGTGCGCGGAGAGCAGGTCGAGCAGATCGCGGTCTTCGGGCCGCAGGATCGGCTTGTGGTCGAGCAGCTTCAAGAGCACGATCGCGCCGACGATCTCGTGCTGCACGCGCAGGGGGACCGCGGCGAGCGCGGGCGAGTCTTCGGTCGGTCCGAGGCGGAGCAAGCCGTCTTGGAGCGTGGCGTCGATCATCCGATCGCCGCCCTGGTAGGAGTCGCCGGCAAACGGGGCCCGGCCGCCCGGTCCCAAGCCCTGGCGCAGGGCGATCTCGTAATCGTCGCCTTCTTCGCGGCGGAGCAGGAGGACGAACTGCTGGGCCCCCAAAAGATCGATCGCGATCTCGGCGATCGTCGCCTGGACTTCAGGGGGCGAGAGCGTCGCGTGCAGCTGGTAGGTTGCGACGTAGAGGCTCATCAAGCGGCCCGACTGGTGCTCGGATTCGACCAGCCGGGAGGCGAGTTCCTTGACGTCGGAATCGGTGGTCGACAGGCGATGTTCCAGCTCGCGGATGCGCTCGGCGGGCTTCGGCACCATCGGCTCTTGGGCCGCGAAGCTCCCTTCGAGCGCGCGCAGCAGGTCGTTGGCGCGCTCGACCGTCGTGCGCAGTTGCTCCACCAGGTCGATCTGCAGGTCCGGCCGGTGGCCGGCGAGGGCGTCGATCTCGCTCAAGCGGAGGTCTCCGGGCCGGCCAGGCGAGAGATCACCTCGAGGATCTGCTCGGTGCGGAACGGCTTCGAGATGTAGGCGTCGGCGCCGGCTTCGAGCCCGCGGGCCGTGTCTTCTTCCCGCCCTTCGGTGCTGATGATGACCACCTTGGTCTCGGCGTTCGCCCCAACCGCGCGCATTTCCGCGAGAAATTCGAGGCCCGTCATGTTGGGCATGTTGATGTCGAGCAGGATCAGGTCGATGTCGGCGTTCTCGCGCAGACGATCGAGCGCCTCGCGGCCGTCGGCCGCATAGGCGAGGGGGTACTGGCGCAACATCACCTCGAACATCTTGCGCATCAGTTTCGAGTCGTCAACGACGAGGACTTTGCGTGGCTGCACGTGACTTCCTCTGGCAATCCGGCATGGAACTCGCGAGTCTCTGCCGCCTTCCGGTCAACCTGAAGAAGGAGGCGCGCGGTCGGCGGGCGTGGAGCGTGCCAACGTGCTTGCCGATCGGCGGATTGTAGCGACAGAGCCTGATCAATGCTATCGGTGCCGGGAACTGCCGAAAGCGGGCCACGTTTGGCCGGAATGGCCCGAAAGAGCGCCCTATTTCTCCTTGGCGAACGTGTAGAGGTTCTGGGCGGTGCTGAATTCGAGGACGGGCAGGTCGTCGGTATTTTCGATCTCGACCCGGCCGATGAAGCTCGGTAGCCGATCCGAGGGGATGTCCGGGTGGGAGAGCTTGGTGACCAGCTCGTCCGGCGACATCTCGATCTCGGAGAGGTCGGCGAGCACCCTGGGGTAGGCGAGGCGCGCCCGGACTTTTGCCTCGTCCGCTTCGAGCGGCCGGTCCGAGGCGACGAGCAGAATGTCGCTCCCGATCGCCCAGAAACGGAGGTAAGGAAAAACCGATTGGATCGTGTGCAGGGTGATCCGGAAGTCGGGCGCCTGCATTTCGTAGAGCGGCATCCACTGGCAGAGGACCCCGCCGGGGTTCAAATGCGCCTTGGCCGAGCGGTAGAACTCCTGGGTGAACAGGCCAGAGACCCCGGAGACCCAGATATTGGGCGGCTCCGAGGAAATCACGTCGTAGGCGCGCCGCGAGCTGTCGACGTAGTTTCGGCCGTCGTTGGTGACAATTTTGACCCGTGGATCGTCGAGCGCATGGTCGTTGAAGTCGCCGAAGTAGCTATGCGCCGCCGCGATGACCAGCGGGTCGATCTCGACCATGGTGATCGATTCGAGGTCCGGATTGTGGACCAACGCCCGCAGCGTGGCGCCGCCGCCCAGGCCGATCGCCAGCACCTGCTTCGGGTTCGGATGAAAGAACAGCGGCAGATGGCCGAGCAGGATCTGGGTCCGGTTGTCCTTGATGTTGGTCGAGGCGTCGGTCTTGCCGTTGTGCTTGAGCAGCAGGTCGGGGCCGAACTGCAGCACCGCGACCTGGCCGTAGAACCCCTGCTTGGCGTCGACCACGCTCATATCCGCCAGCTCGGCCTGAAAGCTCTCCCAGGTGCCGTCGCGCAGGCCGTGGTAGTAGACCGCGTGGATCGGCAGCTCGAAATGGAGCACGACGGGCGAGAGGACGACCGCAGCGATCAACAACGCCGCGCAGAGAACCGCAGCGCGGTTGCGTGAAGCACCCCCTTGCGACAGGGCGAGGAAGAGCAGCGTGCCGAGCGCGTAGATGGCGAGGGTGGCCAGCCCCAGGCCGGCGAAGCCGAAGCGCGGCAGAAGGTAGAACTCGCCCAGGAACGCGCCGAGCACCGCGCCGAGCGTGTTCCAGAAGAACACCCGGCCGACCGCGAAGCCGCGGCGTTCGGCGACCCGGGTGCAGATCTTTGCGACCAGCGGGAAATTGGCACCCATCGCCACCGTGGCGGCAAAGACGATGCCGGCGATCACCAGAGACACCAGCATCTGGAACAGGAAGTAGGAATTCGTCGCGCCGAAAATCGCGAGGTACATCCACTCGAAGAACGTGCCGCAGCGCAGGACCAGCACGCCGCCCAGGGCGATCACCGCGTAGGTGATCGCCACGGCGGACAGCGGATCGCGGATGCGGTCGATCCGCCGCCGCATCGCGAGGCTGCCGAGGCCGATGCCGGTCAAAAAGCCGGTGAGCACGCTCGACAGCGAATACACGCTGGTGCCGTTCATCAGGTAGAACAGGCGGTTCCAGCCGGTCTCCAACAGAAGCGCCGCCAGGCCGGAGAGGAAGAACATACCGAGCACCAGCCCCAGCCGCCAAGCCGGCCAGGGCTCGACGTCGAGGAGGGGCAACGGCTCGGCGATCGGCGCGGAGGTTCCCGCATCGATCTGGAGCTTCTTTTGCCGGACCTTGTCTTTTTTGAAGTTCGAAACGCTCGCTGCCGCGGCCTCCTTGCGCTCCGCTTTGCCCTCGGAAACCGCCGATCCCTTGAACCTCGCGCCGAGAATCCACAAACCGAAAATCACGGCGAGCGCGCCGAGCATCCAGGTCGAGAGCGACAGGCCGAAGCCGGTGACGAAGACGAACCCTGAAAGCAGCGCCCCGAGCGCTGCGCCCATCGTGTCCAGCCCGTAGACCAAGGAAACGCTGCCGCCGACGTCCGCCGCGTCGCGGGTCAAAAGGCGGACGGCGAGCGGAAACGTGGCACCGATCGCGAGGGTGGGTGTGATCAGAACGACCAATACGACCAGGAACTTCCAGAGCGCGGCCGACATCGGCCCCAGATCGTTGGGAAACGCCTGAAGGTAAAACCGGCGCGCGAGGTCGAAGATCGGCAGCGACAAAGCGACGTACACCCCGAGCGCGATCTGAATCCGCCCGAGCAGCGTCCAGGGTTGCCCTGTCCGGTCCGCCCACCGCCCGGCGATCAGCGCGCCGAGCGCGAGGCCGAGCAGGAAGACCGAAAGCACGGTCGAAAACACCCCGGCCGTCGAGCCGAACAAGAACGACAGCTTGCGCACCCAGATCACCTGGCACGCGAGCGACAGCAGGTTGGTGAAAAAGACGACCAGGTAGAGGGCGTTCTTCCGGGTCTTTGCGCTGGAATTCGGCATTGGGGGGCAGCTCTCCGCGTCAAACAAGCCTCAGGCGCCCGGAATCATAGCCGGAAGGGGGGCCCCGCCGACCCAACCTGAAACAACAAAGGGGGCCCGAAGGCCCCCTCGACAACAACTGCTGTGACGAAGCCGACTTCTTAGAAGTCGTAGCGGGCCGCGAGCTGAAGCGTGCGCGGGGTACCGCCGCCATTCCTCTGTCCGAACGTCGCGTTCGGGGTTTGGCCGGTGCCAAAGACGGTGTTGACCACCGTGCGGTTCTCGGCGTTCGAGCAGTTGAAGCACTCGGCGAAGATTGAGATGCTGCCCGGTCCGAGCTTGAAGTCCTTGGCAACCCGCAGGTCGAGCGAGGTGAACTTGGGCTGGCGGAAGCTGTTGCGCTCGAAGTGAACGCCGTTCACCGTCGGCCGGTCCGTGGTGCTCTCACCGTCGTTGTTGATGTCCGAGTTGACCGTCGCGTTGTACGGCGAGCCGGTGCTGTAGCGGAAGGCGCCGGAGAGGCTGATGCCCCACCACGGGCTCTGCCACAAGCCATTGGCGACACCTTTCCAGCGCTGGTCGCGGGTAGAGTAGGCATAGTTCAGGTCGAGGTTGTTGTAGTCCTCGGCCTGGAGGCCGGCGAAGTTCCGCTCGTTCGAGTCGTTGTCCTTGTCCTTCGAGTAGGTGAGCGCCGCGTAGTAGCTGAAGTTGTTCGCCAAGCGGCGACGGATGGTGGCGGTCAAGGCGGTGTACTTCGACTTGCCGTCGGAAACGCTGGTGGTGATGCGGCCGTAGTATGGGAACGGAAACACGGTCGAGCTGTACTTCGGCAGGCCGTTCGCCGCAATCGTTCCGTCGTACTGGCGGTTGATGTCCTTGAGGCGCTGGAGCTGCTTCGTCTCGGCGTAGGTGAAGTCGAGGCCGGCGGAGGTGAGCGGCAGGATTTCGCGCTCGGCACCGAGCGTGATGCGGTCGGTGTAGGGGTTCTCGAAGTTCGAGTCGATCACGAACACGCCCGGCTTGCTGGGGTTCGGCACGCGGTTGAAGTCGATGCGCTCGACGCCCACCGGGTTGAAGTTGTTGCCCCAGCCCGGCGACAGCGGATCGGTCGGCTGGAGGATGTTGTTGCCATTGCGCGGCGCCGAGATGATGTACTGAGTGCCGACGACGCCGTTGCTGGTGTAGAGCTGGGCCAGCAGAATGGCCGGGGTGCGGCTCCAGAAACGGCCGGCCGAGAAGCGAACGGCGGTTTTCGTATCCGGCGCCCAGGAGATGCCGATGCGGGGCGAAAGCTGATCGGTAAGGCTCGCGTCCGGAATCGACCGCGTCTGGCGGAACGAGCCGTTGGCGTTGCGGTCATTCGGGTTCAGGGTCTTGGCGTTCGGGTTGTCCTGCGTCTCGGCGCGAATGCCGGCCGAGAGGGTCAGGCGGCTCGAAAGGAACCACTGGTCCTGCAGGAAGAGGGCGGTCTCTTTCTGGCCGAACGCGGCCCGGCCCGCCTCTGATGAAGTGCGGCCGCCGAGGCCGCCGAACTGGCGGTACTGCGACCAGCGGCCGGCGATCAGGTCCGCCTCGTTGTTGAAGATATAGACGCCGCGCCAGTTGCCCCGGAAAACCTGGTCGATCGAGGTGTCGTTGTACTCGCCGCCCGCCTTGAAGACGTGGTCGCCGTGCATTAGGGTGACGGTGTCGCCGAACGCCTTGCGCTCGACCGTCGAGGTGATCGGCAGGAACGACACTTCGCCGTAACGGGCGGTGCCCAGCTGGATTTCGGGCAGGCCCAGCCCCTTGTCCTGGCGCGGGGTGTCTTCGGTGATGTAGTTCAAGTTCAGGTCGTTCAACAGGTTCGTGCCGAACTGGCCCGACCAGGAACCGACGTACGACTTCGAATCGAGACCTTCGATGCCGTTGTAGGACTCGGTGCGGGTCGCCGAACTCGAGGTGCCGTTGACGCCGTTGTACTTGGTCTTATTGGCGCGGAAGAGGAAGCGCTGCTGGGCGTTGGCCTGGTAGTCGACCCGGCCGAACAGGACGTCGCCGTCCTGGGTCTGCTGGTAGGACGAAGGCGAGGCGAGCACCGGGTACTTGGCGAAAATGGCCGGGCTGAGCACGAACGGAGCGATCGGCTCGGTCTCGGTCTTCTTCTGCTTGTCGTAGGAGGCGAAGAAGAACAGCTTGTCCGTTACGATCGGGCCGCCGAAGGAGCCGCCGTACTGCTTCTTGCTCTGGTCCTTCGGCTTAGTGCCGTCGGCGAAGTCCGCGATCTGGCTCTGCGGCTGGTCATAGTAGAAAGCCGAGCCGTGGAATTTGTTCGTGCCGCTCTTGGTGATGACGTTCACGAATCCGCCGCCCGAGCGCCCGAACTCGACCGAGGCGCCGTTGGTGATGACGGTGAATTCCTTGATCGATTCCTGGGAGATGGCGAGAGGCGCGCGGTCCTCGGCGCTGCCCACCGTGCCGCCGAAGAACCCGTTGTTGTAGTCCACACCGTCCACCGTGACGTTGGTGTTGATGCCGCGCTGGCCGGAGAGCGAAAGGTTGCCGCGCTCGGAGTCCTTGCGCGACTCAGGGGTGAGCAGGACCAGGCTGCGGAACTCGCGGCCGTTGATCGGGATCTGCTTGATCTGCTCGGTCTGAATGGTCGTGCCGTGGGTCGTGTTGGTGACCTCGACGACCGGCGCTTCGCTGGTGACGGTGATCGTATCGGTGACCGTTCCCGGGGAGAGCGTGAAGTTGAGCGTCGGCGCCTCGCCGAGCAGCAGGCGGATTTCGCGGTTCGCCGGGCCGAAGCCGTCGAGCGTTGCGGTGACCGAATACAGCCCCGTCGGCAGGTTGAAGATGCGGTAGGCACCCTCGTTATTGGTGATCGCCACGATCTGGAGACCCGTCTCCTGGTTCTTGGCTTCCACGGTGACGCCCGGAAGGGCGGCGCCGTCGGAGCCGCTGACGGTACCGGCGATCCGGCTGGTGGTGACGTCGGTCTGGGCGAAAGCGGCCGTCGCGAATCCTGAGAGCAACAGCAGGCTCGCCAGTGCGAACGTCCATCGGGTAAAGGTTTGACCTCGATGCACGATGTTTCCTCCTTGTTTCATGTCAGTTGGGTTCAATGCGAACGATCAAAGTTTGGATTTCGGGCGCAATTTTAGAGGCCGGAGCAAGATCGGGCGGTGCCGTACCGCCGGCTATGCCGTGACGAAGGCGCGACGGCTGGCGGCTGTTGGAGCCTGAGGAGCCGTGGTAGGCTCCCCCCGCACCGCTCGACCGAGCATCTCGACCTCGGATTCTCGTCTGCTGCTTGTATGGCTCTACGACGACGGACTCGTGACCGGATCGAGCTGGATGTTCGGACGCCGAAGCGACCCTCTAATCTGAACCCTGTCCGGCTGAGCACCTAGAATGATACTCCAAGACCGGCCATTGGTGAGCGTTGTCATGGGCAGTCGCTCCGATTGGGAGACGATGCGCCGCGCCACCGAGACGTTGGAGCGTTTCGGAGTGCCCCACGAGAGGCGGATCGTCTCGGCCCACCGGACGCCGGAGCTGCTGCGCGAATTCGCGCGCGGCGCACGAGGCAAGGGGGTCGAGGCGATCATCGCCGGGGCGGGAGGCGCCGCCCATCTGCCCGGAATGATCGCCGCCTGGACCCTTCTGCCGGTGTTCGGCGTGCCCGTCCAGAGCCGTAGCCTCAACGGTTTGGACTCCCTGCTGTCGATCGTCCAGATGCCCGCCGGAGTGCCGGTCGGCACCCTCGCGATCGGCGAGGCGGGAGCCACCAACGCCGCGCTGCTCGCCATCCGCTGCCTCGCCGTTTCCCGTCCCGACCTTGCCGAGAAGCTCGCCGCGTTCGCGGCCGAGCAGGAGCGCAAGGTGCTCGACGACACGCTGGACTAGAGCGGCTACGGACCTCTGCTCGGCATGGCGATCCTTCCCGGTTCGACGATCGGCGTCCTCGGCGGCGGCCAGCTGGGGCGGATGTTCGCGATCGCCGCGCGCAAGATGGGCTATCGGGTCCACACCTTCTCGCCGGATCGCGATACGCCAACCGGCCAGGTGGCGGATGTCGAGATCGTCGCCCCCTACGACGACCTGGACGCCGTGCGTTCCTTCGCCCGCGACGTTGCGGCGGTGACGTTCGAGTTCGAGAACGTACCGGCGGCGACCGCCGCCGCCGCGACCGAATTCGCGCCGGTCCGGCCCTCCGGCGCAGTCCTTCACGTAACGCAGAACCGTCTGAGGGAAAAGGGGTTCCTGGCCCGCCACGGCTTTCCGGTCGCCCCGTTTGCGGCGGTGCGCTCAGGGGCGGAATTGACCGACGCTCTGGTTTCGATCGGCTGCCCCGCGGTGCTCAAAACCGCCGGCTGGGGTTACGACGGTAAGGGGCAGGCGGTGATTCGGTCTTTAGAAGAGGCGTCGGCGGCCTGGAGCGCGCTCGGATTCGGAGAAGCCGGCGAGGCGATCCTGGAGGCGTTCGTCGATTTTTCGCTCGAACTATCGGTCGTCGCGGCGCGCGGCGAGGACGGCGCCTTCGCAAGCTGGGGGGCGCTCGAAAATCACCATGCCCGCCACATTCTCGACCTGACGGTCGCACCGGCCCGCGTGCCGACGGAAATCGGCGCCCGGGCGGTCGAGCTGGCGCGCGAGATCCTCGAAGCGCTCGACGTCGTGGGGGTGCTCTGCGTCGAGCTGTTCCTCGCCCGTGACGGCCGGCTGCTGGTCAACGAGCTGGCGCCCCGGCCGCACAACTCGGGCCACTTGACGTTCGACGCCGCGGTAACCAGCCAGTTCGAGCAGCAGCTGCGGGCGGTGTGCGGCCTACCCCTCGGATCGACCGAACTCTACCGGCCGGCGGCGATGGCGAACCTGCTCGGCGACCTTTGGGCCGAGGGCGAGCCCGACTGGGAGGCTGCGCTTTCGTTCCGAGAGGTCAAGCTCCACCTGTACGGCAAAGTCGAGGCGCGGCCCGGCCGTAAGATGGGGCACCTCACGGCGCTCGGAGGGACGGCCGACGAGGCGGCGGCGCTCGCTCTCCTGGCCCGTTCGGCACTCGGGCGAAAAACAACGGGAGGATCGCGATGAGCCAGCTTCTGATCTACGGCGCCAACGGCTACACCGGCGAGCTGGCGGCCCGTGAGGCGGTCGCGCGCGGCCTTTCGCCGATCCTAGGTGGAAGGAAACGCGAAGCGCTCTTGGCGCTCGGCACCGAGCTGGGGCTCACCGTGAGGGTATTCGATCTCGCCGATCCCGCGTCGGTCCGCCGCGGCCTCGACGGGGTTTCCGCCGTTCTCCACTGCGCCGGGCCGTTCGTGATCACCAGCCGGCCGATGGTCCAGGCCTGTCTGGAGGCGGGCTGCCACTACCTCGACATCACGGGCGAGATCCGGGTGTTCGAAGGAGTCTTTGCCCAGCATGCGAAAGCCGAGCGCGCGGGGGTCGTACTGCTTCCCGGCGTCGGCTTCGATGTCGTGCCGTCGGATTCGTTGGCATTGCGGCTCGCGCAAGCGCTTCCCGGCGCCACCTCTCTCACCTTGGCGTTCGCCAGCGCGGGCGGTTCGGCGAGCCGCGGCACGCTCAAGACGATGATCGAGAGCTTCCCCGAAGCCGGGGCGATCCGCCGGGACGGCAAGCTGATGGCGGTGCCGCTCGCCTGGCACGTTCGCGAGATCGATTTCGGCGGCCGGCTCGGCCGACGCACCTGCGTCACCATCCCCTGGGGCGACCTGTCGACCGCCTGGCGATCCACCGGCATCCCCAACCTCAAGGTCTACACCGGGATGCCGCCGAGCGCGATCCGCCGGTTGCGCTGGGTGAATCCCCTCCTGCCGGTCGCCGGCTGGAGTCCGGTCAAACGGTTCCTGCAACGCAGGGTCGACCGCATGGCGATCGGGCCGAGCGCCGAGGCGCGGGCCACCGCCCGCACCTATCTCTGGGGCGAGATCGAAGGCGAAGGCGGGCGCCGCACCGCCACCCTCGAAACTCCGGAGGCCTACGCCTTCACTGCGGTCTCCGCCATCGCCTGCGCCCGAAAAGTTCTCGCGGGCGAGGTGAAGCCGGGAGCCTGGACGGCCGCTCAGGCGTTAGGCAGCCGATTCGTCGACGGGCTGCCCGGCGTGGTGGCAGGCCCGATCGTCGAGGCTTGAGCCGGAGACTCTCCGGTTGGGCTCAGGAGTTACGGTCGAGCCTACGGACACGGACCACCCTGGCCGGCAGGGCCAGAATCTCGGGGTCGCCGGTGATGACCGGCGCATTCTCCACCCGCCCGGTGGCGACAGCGAAGGCATCCGCATAAGAGAGAGGGTGCCTCGCTTTGATTCGAGCGGCCTCCAGGACCAGGGATTCGCGAACAGGTACGATGTCGATGGGCAACGCCTTCACCTGGCCGAGGCGTATCCCGGCCTGTGTCTCGTCAGTGAGCTGAATTAGACGATAGAAGACCTCGCCGAGGTTGACCACGTTCAGCAGCAGACGGAGGCTTCCGCCCTGAGCGCGCCGGAGGTAGCGGCGCATCATCCCGGCACCGGGTTCCTCGGCCCGCAGGAACGCCAGGATCGCCCAGGAATCAACGACCGCGACGTTGCCGGCGCTCATCGGCTTCGATTTCGGCTCGGTGTTCTGCTTCGAGATCCGTAAGGGGGTCCCCCGGAAGATCCTTCAGGCAGCCATAGAGGGCGTCGATTGAATTCTCGGCCGGGAGAAGCATCAAGCGCACGGCACCACCGCCCTCGATCTCGACGGCAAGGCGAGTTCCCGACGCCCACCGGAGTTGCTCGCGGACGGGCTTCGGGATGACGACTTGCCCTTTGCTGGTGACTCTTGTCGCAGCTTTCATGAGTCCATCTTACCAAGCTTGTAAGATCGACGCCACCTTTCAAGTCGGCCTATAGATCCAAATCGCCTGCCGTGTTTCGCCCGGAGCCAAAGCCTACTCCGCCGGCCGGATCAGGTTCCCGTAGCGGAGCGGCTGACCGGTCTCCCACGGCCGGTACTCGTTGCAGAAGTCGATCCGTTCGCCCAGCGTCGGGTGCGAGGAGTTCCAAAGTTTGTACAGCAGTCCCGGGCGCGGATTGGCCAGGTTCTGCTCCTGCAGCTTGACGAACGCGGTGGCGGCGGCGTGGTTGTCGCGCGTGATCTCCAGCCCGAAGACGTCCGCCTGGTGCTCAACTTCGCGGCCGACCGCCAGAATCGCGGGGGTCAGAACGAAGGCCACTAGGCTGAACAGCAGGACGATCAACGGCCACGAGGCCACGTCGGACAGGTCGGTGAAGCCGAAGCGGTCTCCCCAGCGCGCGATCATTCCCCGCGCCAAGCGATGGATCGAGAACAAACCGACGAGGATCAGGGCAAACCCGAGGCCGATCTCGAGCATCACGTGGCCGAGGACGTAATGGCCCATCTCGTGCCCCATGACGAACAGCAGCTCGCGCTCGTCGAGCCGCTTGATGATCGTGTCCCAAAGCACCACCCGTTTCGTGCTCCCCAGGCCCGCGACGTAGGCGTTGACCTTCTCCGTGTCGACGCTCTTGTCGACCTCGAAGACGCGGCTCCCCTCGATTCCGGCCCGGTCGGCGAGCGCGAGGATCTTCGCTTCGAGCGCCCGGTCCTTCATCGGACCGAACTTGTTGAACAGGGGGTCGAGCCATACCGGCGAGATCACCAGCATCAGGGCGAGCAGGGGCACGGAGGCGAGGGAGGTCCAGAGCCACCAGCGGCGCGGGCTCTTCTTGAGCAGCAGATAGGGAATCCAGAGGACGAGGGCGCTGCCGACGACCCCCACGGCGAGACTTATAAACGCGTCGCTCCACCACTTCGCGGCCGTCTGGTTGGACAGGCCATAGGCATGCTCGCGCACGAAATCGGTGAAATAGGCGAGCGGCAGGTCGATCACGAACGTCAAAATCGTAAACAGCGCGAAATAGATCGCCACGGTCGGAAACCACCGCCTGCCGAGCCGCTGGGCGAACGTGCGCATCCGGGCGGAAACCCCTGAAAACAGGAGCAGAGCGGGCACCGCGAAGCCCCACAGCAGGTCGACCCACCAGACCACGATGCCGCTCTCGTAATAGCGCATCGCTTTTTCGCTCGGGACCGGCACCGCGACCGGGCCGGTCTCGGGCGCCGCCGAGGCGGCCCGCGGAGAAACCTCCGCAACGTCCGAAGGCGCCGTTTGAGCGAGAACAGGAAAGGACAGCGCGACGAACAGCAGGCCGATCAAGGCAGCGAAGGTTCGGGCGTTCATAGTTCCTCCTGGATGAAGAGCGCGGAGAGAATACGCGGAAAAGGCGGCGAAGCTTACTCCCCGCAGCCGGGCCGCTGCCGGGCCCCGGGTTCCCGGGATTCCAAGATAAGATCCGCCGCCATGAGCGACACCCGGGCCCAGCAGATCTCCGAGCTGAAAGAACGGCTCGCCGCGGCCGAGGCAGGCGGCGGCCCGGAGCGCGTCGCGCGCCAGCATAAGGAAGGCAAGCTCACCGCCCGCGAGCGGGTGGAGCTGCTGCTCGACCCGGGCTCGTTCGTCGAGCTCGACGCCTTGGTCGCCCACCGCTGCGTCGACTTCGGCATGGAGAAGATCAAATTCCCCGGCGACGGTGTGGTCTCCGGCTACGGCACGGTCGAGGGGCGCCTGGTCTACGTCTTTGCCCAGGATTTCACCGTCTTCGGCGGTTCTCTGTCCGAGACCAACGCCCAGAAGATCTGCAAGGTGATGGATCTGGCGGTCGAAAACGGCGCTCCGGTGATCGGCCTCAACGATTCCGGCGGCGCGCGGATTCAAGAGGGGGTGGCCTCGCTCGGCGGCTATGCCGACATCTTCCTGAGGAACACCCTCGCCTCCGGCGTCGTGCCGCAGATCTCGGCGATCCTGGGCCCTTGCGCCGGCGGCGCCGTCTACTCTCCGGCGATCACCGATTTCATCTTCATGGTCGAGGGGACGAGCTACATGTTCGTCACCGGGCCGGACGTGATCCGCACGGTCACCCACGAAGAGGTGACCAAAGAGGCGTTGGGGGGGGCGGCCACCCACAGCGGCAAAAGCGGCGTCTGCCATTTCGTCCGCGGCAACGATGCGGCGTGCCTCGCCGGCATCCGCGAGCTGCTTTCCTACCTGCCGAGCAACAACCTCGACGATCCGCCGCCGGCTTCTTCGGAAGACGACCCGTTCCGCACCTCCGAGGCGCTCGACACCCTGGTCCCGGCCGACCCGAACAAGCCGTACGACATCAAACAGCTGATCGCCCAGGTGGTCGACGACGGCAAGTTCCTCGAAGTCCACGCCGATTTCGCGAAGAACCTGGTGGTCGGATTCGCCCGCTTCGCCAACCAGTCGGTAGGCATCGTCGCCAACCAGCCGCAGTTCCTGGCCGGCGTGCTCGACATCGACGCCTCGCTCAAAGGTGCCCGCTTCGTCCGCTTCTGCGATGCCTTCAACATCCCGCTCGTCACGTTCGAGGACGTACCCGGTTTTCTCCCCGGCACCCAGCAGGAATTCGGCGGCATCATCAAACATGGCGCCAAGCTCCTCTACGCGTTCGCCGAGGCGACCGTGCCGAAGATCACGATCATCACGCGCAAGTCCTATGGCGGAGCTTATTGCGTGATGGCGAGCAAACATCTGCGCACCGACGTCAACCTCGCCTATCCGACCGCGGAGCTTGCGGTGATGGGGCCGGAAGGAGCCGTCAACATTCTCTACAAGCGCGAGCTGGACAAAGCGGGTGACAACGCAGCAGCGGTGCGCCAGGAGAAGGTGGCCGAGTACCGGGCCAAGTTCTCCAACCCCTACGTCGCGGCCGAGCGAGGTTTTCTGGATGCGGTGATCGAGCCGCGCGAAACCCGCGCGCAGATCGTCAAAGCGCTCCGCCAGCTCGCCAGCAAGCGCCAGAGCCTGCCGGCCAAGAAGCACGGCAACATGCCGCTGTAGGCAATAGGCCGATCGGGGGATATTTCCCCCACGAGTGCTGCACTAAGCTCGGCCCCAACCTACGAGGCATCCCCAAGGCCACGGGCGCCCCGCTTGATCGCCGCCGCAAGGTCGCGGACCATGGCGACGGTCGCGGCTTCCTGCTCGACCGTGGCGACGAAAAGCCGGTAAGAGGCGAGCCCCTCGCGGCGAAGGCCGAGAGATTCGAAGATCGGCGCCATCGCGCGGACCAGGCGGCGCACCTTGCCGGTCTCGGCCGCAAGAACCAGAATTTCCGCCTCGTGCAGACCGATGATCGCCGCGTCGGCGGGCAACGGAATCTCGGCGAACCCCTGGCGGACGGCGGCGAGCTCGGCGAGCGCTTCCGCCCGGCGGCCCAGGCTGGCGAGCACCTGGGCACAGAGCGCCCGCGTGCGCAAGATGTCGAGGTCGTCTCCGGAATCCGCCACGAGGCGGCGCAGCTCGGGCAGCAGCGCCTCCGCTTCGAGCGGCTGGCCCAGATGATGAAGGTTCTTCACCATGTTGAACTGGAGCAACCGCCGTGCGCGGGGGCCGCCTTCGCCCCGTTCGACCGCCGGTCGCGCCTCGACCAGCGCCGCGAGCGCCCCGGCCGGGTCGCCGGACTGTTCGAGCGTCACGGCTTTATTCACTAGAAGTCTCCAACGGATGGATGGGTTGCAGATCTTCATCGCCCGGTCGAGCTTCGAGAGCGCTTCCCGATGGCAGCCGTGGTCCCGATCGAGGGACGATTCGAGGTCCAACAACCGAGCCTCGTCGAGCAATCCGGCATACTCGCCACCCCCGGCTGGGAAGAGCGCCCACGCAAGCGCAAACGCCGCCGCAGACCCCGGCAGGTCATTCGCGACCCTTCGCGCATTGCCGACGAAGCCATGACAGTAGCCCACGACCGGCAGGCGCCTTGGATCTCCGCCCGGTACCCGTTCGGCGACACACAAGGCGAGCGCCGCCAACTCGGTCGCCGTGGCGGCGCTCTTTGCGGCGGCATCGGCGCTCGCTTCGCACAAAAACTCGGCGAGCGCCCAGTTCCCGAACGACCGGCCGTGGCCGACGATCAGCCGGCGCTCCTCGTGCGGGTAGGGCACGAGCCGTTGCCAAAGCGCTTCGGCCTCGGCCCAATCGAGCGCCGACGGAGCGGTCGGCGAGGCGAGCCAGCTTTCGGGCGAGGTGAGCGCGGCGAGCGGAGGGGCGAGCAGCGCGGCGACCCGGCAGGCGGCCTCTTCGGCCAGGTGGTCGGCGGATCGTGAAACGGGAGAGGCACCGAGAGCCCGCGCCGAGACCACGATGTTTTCGATAAAGGAAAGCGATTTCCCGGCCGCCCCCGCGAGGCGTTCGAGGATGTCGCGGCAGGGGGTGTCGACACCGTTCGAGTAGCGCGAGAGGGCGCTCGGATCGATCAAGGCTCGGCGACCGAGCGGTCCTTGCTTCAGGTTGGCGAACGCCTGGATGAGGCGGACGGCGAGCGCGATCTCCTCGGGAATCAGCTTCGCGTCGGTGGCCGGGAGCTTCTTGGCTTTCGATTTTCTCATGGGGTTCCCTCCTATCCCGACCGATTTCCGCATGCGGCATGATCGCCGTGCGCCAAATGCGCCATTTGGCACCCAACTTCGAGGGGACCGCGGCCCTTCGGCCGAAGGATCGCCCCCGAACCAGGAGACACGCTCATGCGCCGTCCACCCCAGCGGATTCCCCTTTTCCTCGTTGTCGCCCTCTTGCTGATCTCCCTGGTCCACGCCGCACCGGCCGGGGCGGCGCCCCGGGAGGGGCCGCCTTCGTTCTCGTTCTTCCGCTTCCTCGCGGGCCTCTGGAACGAGATCGGCATCGAGATCGACCCGAACGGGCGGCCCGGCGCGGTTCCACCTGATGGAGAAATCGGCATCGTCATCGACCCGAACGGCCGAACTGGCCCGAGCGGTATCTTCGGCTCGATCGGGATCGTCTTGGACCCAAGCGGGCAACCTGCGTCCTCACCGACACCGGCAGAAATCGGCATCGTGCTCGATCCTGACGGACAGCCGAGCCACTGATCGAACGGCAACCCTGCCTTTTCACCGAGATCGAACGCCCGGGAGAGGCCAGTCTCACTTCCGGGCACTTCCTTCTCTCCTATTGCGGAGTAGATGAATCCCTCAGGCATAGCGAGGTACACGGCATAGGCAGAGCGCGGCTTCGCGCGCCATCGCGGCGGTCGCGGCGTCGCGCTCCGCCGCTTCGACGAACAGACGGACCGCGGCCAGCGCCTCACGCTTCAGGCGAAGGGCGTCGAAGATCGGGCGCATCGACTGGACCAGACCGCGGACTTCGGCCGTGCGCCCCTCGCTCAGCAGGATCTCGGCCTCATGAAGGGCGACGATTGCCGCGTCTGCCGGCAGTGGAATCGTCCTGAATTCCTCGCGGACGGCCTCAAACTCCACGAGCGCATCTTTCGGCCGACCTGTAGCCGCCAGCACTTGCGCGGCGAGCGCGCGGGTGCGCAAAAAGTCCAACCTGTTCCCCAACTCTTGGCCGAGCCCCCAAAGTTCGGGGAGGATGAACTCTGCCTCACTCGGTCGCTCTAGATGAATTAGGCATTTCACCAGGTTGAACCGCAACATGAACCGTGCCCGGGAGCCCCCCTCTCCTCGCTCGATCGCCGGTCGTGCTTCGCGGAGGGAAGCGATGGCGGCCAAAGGATCACCAGCCTGTTCCAGAGTTGTCGCTTGGTTGAGCAGCAAGCAGGGCCGCAAGGCAGAAAAACAGATTTCTAGCGCCTGCTTGTGGTGTGCCAACGCCTCGCCGAACCGACCCTGATTGCGCCGAAGGGAAGCTTCGAGATCGAGCACGCGGGAAGGGCTGAGGAAATCCTTTTCCTCCCCGCCGCCCGGCGGAAAGAGCGCGCGGCAGCGCTCGAACGCCGCGTCGGCCGCCCCGGGCCGATTGCCAACCCGGTGGGCGTTACCGGCGAAAGCCCAGGCGTAGCCTTGGCGACCCGCCTTCAGTCTCTCGTTCCCGGGAGCCACCTTGGCCACCTGAAGGGCAAGCTCGGCGATCTCCAAAGACTTGGCGGCGTCGCGCGCGGCGGCTCGGGCGCTCTCTTCGCAGAGCTGGGCGATGAACGCGACGTTCCAGTACTCATCACAGGGCGCCACCAGGAGCGTGCGCTGCTTCGCGGAGAGAGGCTCGATCCGCCGCCAGAGCCGGACCGCCTCGTCGCGGCGCGCCTGCACCTCGATCTCCTGGAGCCGCCCGGAGAGGTAGTCGCGAAGCTCGGTCGTGGTGCGGGCGATCGAGTCGGCGAGCAGCGTGCGGCGGTGCCAAAGCCTGGCTCCGGCTTCGCCGGGCAGATCCTCGGTGGCGGCGAAAGTGATCGCGGCCTCGATCCGTGCCGGGGGAGCGCCGATCAGCGCGCCCAACTCCTCCAGACGTGCTCGGTCGAGACCCTTTCCTTTAAGCAGTCGGTGCAGCGTAGTGCGCGAGATTTCCGCCTTGCGCGCGAACTCCGACTGGCCCCAACCGTAATGGGCGAGCAGAATCTTGAGTGCGCGGGCCAGAACCGCGACGTCCGGGGTGGGCATACTTGAGAGCTCTCTTTTCATACTCTAGTGCGCAAAGTACCCTGCGCGAGACACGGAATCGCAAAATCACGCGCTTTCGTGCGACAGCGGGAGACAGGGAAGTTTCGGCAACGCGTACGGACGCGCTGGCCGGTGCCACAAATGAAGCGTTTTTCACCAGCAGCGTGAGGATCCTGTCGCTGAATCCCCAGGCTTCTGTGGTCGCAGCCACTGGCTTCGGTCATCGCGGCCAGCATAAATCGGCCCTGCCGGCTGATTTCTTGACAGCTCGCGGGCCCGTGCGACAAGCTGAGAACATTCTTCGGTCGCGCTTTCGTCAATCAGTCACCGCGCGGCCGGTTCACGTTTCTAGGGATGGCAGGAGGGCTGATGAGAGAGAAGGATCGCGATCTGCGGCGCCGCAGGCAGCGCCGAAACAAGCGCCTGGCGAAGCGTCTTCACGCGGAAGTTCTGAAGAAGGCCGAGCAGCAGCAGGCTTCCAAGCGCGCGGCGAAGAAAGCATCGGTCGATGCAGCCGCCGCAGCGGAGACCGCCGCCGAAGAGGCCAAGAAGAAGCCTGCGGCCAAGAAGGCTCCCGCGGCGAAGAAAGCTCCTGCCAAGAAGGCGGCGGCCAAGGGTGACGGCGCCGCGGAGCCGGATTCGGGCAGCGAGGCTTAATGCCTGACTACCGCTCGCTTAAAGCCGTGGATCCTGAGATCTGGCAGTCGATCGCCGACGAGCGGTCGCGCCAGAACGATGGCCTGGAGCTGATCGCATCGGAAAATTTCGTCAGTCGCGCCGTGCTCGAAGCAGTGGGCAGCGTGATGACGAACAAATACGCCGAGGGCTACCCGGGCAAGCGCTATTACGGCGGCTGCGAGTTCGTGGACGTCGCGGAACGTCTGGCGATCGAGCGGGCGAAGGAGCTGTTCGGCGCCGAGCACGTCAACGTCCAACCGCACAGCGGAACCAGCGCGAACATGGCGGTCTACTTCGCCATGCTCCGCCCGGGCGACAAGTTGATGGGGCTGGATCTAGCCTGCGGCGGACACCTGACCCACGGCCATCGGCTTTCCTACTCGGGTCGGGACTTTCAGGTCGCGGCCTACGGCGTCGACAAAGAGACCGAGCGGATCGACTACGACGCGGTTCTCGCCCAGGCGCTCGCCGAGCAGCCGAAGCTGATCGTGGTCGGCGCCTCGGCCTATAGCCGCACGCTCGATTTCGCCCGATTCCGCGAAATCGCCGACCAGGCGGGTGCGCTGCTGATGGCCGACATGGCGCACATCGCAGGGCTGGTAGCCGCAGGGCTTCATCCCTCGCCGGTGCCGCACTGTCACTTCGTCACCTCGACCACCCACAAGACGCTCCGCGGACCGCGCGGCGGCCTCGTGATGTGCAAAGAGGAATACGCCAAAGAAATCGACCGGTCGGTCTTTCCGGGCATCCAAGGCGGTCCGCTGATGCACGTCATCGCAGGGAAGGCCGTGGCGTTCCGCGAAGCGTTGTCGAGCGAGTTCCGCGATTACCAGGGCCAGATCGTCGCGAACGCCAAGCGGCTGGCAGCACGCCTGGCCGAAAACGGCCTGCGCATCGTCTCGGGCGGAACCGACAACCACCTCTTCCTGGTCGATGTCGCCGTCGCGGGAACGACCGGCAAGGTCGCCGAAAAGGCGCTCGAAGCGGCGGGAATCACAGTCAACAAGAACACCATCCCGTTCGACCCGCAGCCCCCGATGGTCGCCTCCGGCGTCCGCATCGGCACCCCGGCGATCACCACCCGGAGCATGAAAGAACCCGAGATGGACCAGGTCGCCGACCTGATCGCCGAAGTTCTCAAGAACGCCGGAGACCCGGCCGTCCACGACGCCGTCCGAGCCAAAGTGCGCGATTTGTGCGCGCATTTCCCGCTGTATGACCCGTTGATGTAGGGGCGGGGGTCGTGCCCGAGCGGTCGCGACCCTTTCCGTCCTTTTCTTCACCTTCCCCGTAGCTTTTCCCGCACCGCGCCGATCAGGAAGATCGAGCCGCAGACCACCAGGGTACGAGGGCTCATGGCCAGAGCCCTTTCGAGCGCCTCATCGAGATCCGGGATAACCTCAGCCGTGGTTGCGGAAGACAGCAAGGCGACCAGCTCCGCCGGATCTTTCGCTCGCGGGCTGGGCGGCGCGGTGAGGACGATCCGGCCGATGTGGGGCACGAGGTGCCCGAGCATCTCCGCGGCGTCTTTGTCGCCCAATAGGCCGAGCAATAGGTCCACCGGCTCGCCACTCTCTTCTTGACGCTCGGCGAGGAACCGGCCGAGCATCTCGGCGCCTTCCGGGTTGTGGGCGGCATCGAGCACGATCCGCTTTCCGTCAGCTAAAAGGATCGATTCGAGCCGCCCCGGCCAGCGGCAGGCGGCGACGCCGCCCTCGATCGCCGCTTGATCGATTCGGGTCCAGCCCAAATCCGCCAACTCCTCCGCTGCGGCCACGGCGAGCCCGAGGTTCCTCAGCTGATGGGCGCCTGGCAGCGCGAGATCCAGCCGGTACCGGGCGTGATCCGTTTCGATCTCCACCTCCTGACCGTCCCAGCCACGAGGTCTTATCCCGGCGATCCGCACCCGGTCCGGCGCTGAGGCGAGATTCGCGCCGATCCGGGCCGCTTCGGCGCGCACCGAATCCAGTGCTTCGGGCGCCTCGATCCAGGCGAGAGCCGGCTTGCCGGAGCGGAGAATCCCTGCCTTCTCCCGGGCGATCGCGGCGAGGGTATCGCCCAGCATTTCCCGGTGTTCGAGGCTGATCGAGGTGATCAGCGAAAGGATCGGCTCGGCGACGTTGGTCGCGTCGAGCCGGCCGCCGAGGCCGACTTCGAGCACCGAGAGGTCGGCGCGCTCCTCCGCGAACCAGAGGAACGCCGCGAGCGTCATCGCCTCGAAGTAAGTCGGCAGGCCGTCCCCCGCGTTCTGGGTGACCTCCACGATGCGTGCGAGGATTCTCCCCAACGAGCGGTTCGAAATCGCCTCGCCGTCGATCTGCAGACGCTCTTCGACCCGTTCGAGATGAGGAGAGGTGTAAAGGGCGGTGCGGTACCCGGCGGCCCGCCCGATCGAAGCGAGCAGCGCCGAAGTCGAGCCCTTGCCGTTCGATCCGGCGACCAGGACCGCCGGCATGGACCTCTCCGGATTTCCAAGCTGCGCGAGCATTTCGCGCATCCGATCCAGTCCCAGCCGGATGCCGAGCCCTTCGAGGCGACAGAGGATCGCGTCGGTACTTGGGTAGAGGTCCGGTTCGTTCACCGGGCAAGTCGCTCGGGGGGGTCGGGTCAACCGCGCGTCAGGTGTTCGAGGCAGCGGGCGACCGTGCTCTTGAGCTCGGGGCGCGGCACCACGAGATCGAGAAAGCCGTGCTCCAGCAGAAACTCGCTGGTCTGAAATCCTTCGGGCAGGCTCTGGCGGATCGTCTGTTCGATCACTCGGGGACCGGCGAAGCCAATCAGCGCCCCAGGCTCCGCGATATTCAGGTCGCCAAGCATGGCGAACGACGCGGTGACGCCGCCGGTGGTCGGATCGGTCAAGATCGACAAATAAGGCAGGCGCTCCTGCCGCAACCGGGCGAGCGTCGCGCTGATCTTCGCCATCTGCATCAGGGAGAGGACCCCCTCCTGCATGCGCGCGCCGCCCGAGGCGGAGACCACGATCAGGGGGAGCTTCTTGTCGATCGCGCGCTCCGCCGCACGCGCGATCTTCTCGCCCACGACCGAGCCCATCGAGCCGCCCATGAAGCGGTATTCCATCGCGGCGAGGACCACCGGACGGTCCTCGATCCTGCCCTGGACGACCACCACGGCATCGCGCTCGCCGACCGCCAGCTGATAGCTCTTGAGGCGGTCTTTATAGCGCTTGCTGTCCTTGAACTGGAGCGGATCGGTGGGCGAGATGTCGGCGAACAGCTCGCGGCCCTGCGGCTCGTCGAGCAGCATCGCAATCCGCAGCCGGGCACCGACGCGAAAGTGATAGCCGCACTTCGGGCAGACGTGGAGGCTGCGTTCGAGATCGCGCGAGTAGATGATCTGCTTGCAGCCTTCGCACTTCACCCACAGCCCTTCGGGCACGTTGCTACGCGAGCGGTCCTCGCGGACCGGCATCGGTTTCTTCGTCTTGCGAAACCAAGCCACGACTTTAGGCTTCGCCGGATCCTGCCTCTTCGGCTTCTAGATCGTTCTGGAGGCCGAGCCGTAGGCAGGCGGCGTCGTACATCTGCCGGGCGGCCTTCTTGCCGTTCTGCAGCTCGGCGAGGCGATCCTTCACCTTGGCGAGCTCCTCCTCGATCGAGCGATCGAGGTCTTCGATCTCCTGGCGTGTGGTGGCCAGAATGTTTTCGTAGAATTTCCGTTGCTGATCATTCAGACTCATTGATCTCCTCCCACTGCCTGCGCCTAGAGCTTGAACGGAATGCGTAGCCGTGTCCACATTTTGACCCGGACGCCGCCTTTGGTCGCAGGGCGATACTGAGCGCCTCGCGCAGCGGCGAGCGCGGATTCGTTGATTCCCACTTTTTGTTTGATCGGCTCGACCAACCGTGCCTCTGCAACCCTGCCGTTCTCGTCGACCAGCACCGCCAGGACGACCACGCCCTGCACGCCAAGCTGCTTGGCGAGCGCAGGATATCCCGGTTTCGGAGCGCTGACAAGCTGAGGAACGCTCACTCCGGGGCCCGGTTCGACGAGATCCCCTTCGCGAACCCGCGGAGCTTCTTCCACGGCGGGCGCGGGCGGCTCGGGCTTGCGCTCCTCCGCCTTTACCGGTTCGGGCGTCGGCTCGGGGCGCCGTTCCTCCGGCTGCGGCGCCGGTTCAGGGGGAGCCGGGGCGGCTGGGGTGGGTGAGGCGACGGCCGGAGGAGAGGTAGCCCCGGCCTGGCTCTTTTCGGCGGCGGCCGTGTCCGCAGCCACCTTCTCGCGCAGCTTGCGCTCTTTCTCCTCGAACTGGCTCTTTAACTCCTCGGTCCTTTTCGCCAGAGCTTCGCTGACCAGACCGGTCAAATCGGTCTGGAGCGCGGGAGCTGCCGGAGTCTCCGCGGTTCCGGCCGCGGGAGGCGGTACTACGGCCGAACCGGGTGCGGTGGTTCCGGGCGCAGGGACCGTCGGCGCCTTCGCCTTTCCACGGGCAAACCAAAGCCCTCCGGCCACCGCGGCGATTACCAGCGCCGCAAGGGCGAGCCAGAGCGCGGTCCTATTCTTGGCCGTCGGTGCCGCGAACGGCAGGTCCACCAGCGGAGCGACGGCCTCGACGATCGGTCCTCCGACTTCGGAATACTCAGGTTCGGCCCCTGCCGGCTGGGCGGTGATGCTCGCCGCGGAGGTTGGAGAAAATGCGGCGGCCGCAGCAGCCATGGGAGCCGCAGCGATCGACGGGGGCGGCGGGGGCAGGGGCGCCGAGGGAACCGGCGCGGCGGCCGGAAGGTAAGCCGGAGCGGGAGGGGCCGGCGCCGCGACTCGCGGTGCAGGAGCTTCCGTCGGAACGGGCGCCTCTTCGAGCTTGCGGACGTAGGCCGCGAGGTCGGTGTGTGAAGGCGTGGGCTTCTGCTCGTAGAGCACGGCACCCAAGCGCTGTTCCATCTCCCCCGCGGACTGGAAGCGATCGGCGGGATCGTGGGCGAGCGCCCGGCGGGCGATCGAATCGATCTCGGCCGAGATCGACGGATCGATCTCGCGCGGGCTTTTCACCTTTCCTTCGCGCACGGCTTCGAGGACCGAGATTTCGCTGTCCCCGGCGAACAGCCGCTCGCCGGTGAGCATTTCGAACAGCAGCGTGCCGAGCGAGAAGATGTCGGAGCGCGCATCGACCGGCCGGCCCCAGGCCTGCTCGGGCGACATGTACTGGAGCTTGCCCTTGAGGGCTCCGATCTGCGTCTGCCCCGCCTGGGTCACCGCCTTCGCGATGCCGAAATCGCACAGCTTGATGTCGCCGTCGCGGCTGATCAGGACGTTCTGGGGCGATACGTCGCGATGGACCAGCCCGAGCGCTCGCCCTTCGAAATCCCGCTTGTGGTGGGCGTGGTCGAGCGCTCCGGCGACGTGGTGCGCGATCAGCAGCGAGAGCCCGACGGGGATCGGCAGCCGTTTCTGGCGGGCGAGGTTGCCGATCGTCCGCAGGTCTCGGCCCTCGACGTACTCCATCGCGATGAAGTAGTCGTTGGCGATTTTGCCCAGATCGTAGATGTGGATGATGTTCGGGTGCGACAGCTGCGCCGCGAGCTTCGCCTCGTCGATGAACATGCTCACGAACTCGGAGTTATGAGTCATGTGCGGCAGGATCTTCTTGATCGCCACGGTCTTTTGAAACCCTTCGAGACCGCGCATGCGCGCCTTCCAGACCTCCGCCATGCCGCCGACGGCGATCCGTTCGAGCAGCGTGTATTGCCCAAACCGCTGATCGTCCGCCTCTTCGGTGTAAACCGGAATCCGCTGCGTGGCGAGGGAATTGGCCGGCTCGACACTCGCGCCAAGCGTCGGCGCCGGAACGAGAGGCGGAACCGCCGCGGGCGGCTCGACCGGAGGGGGCGTCGGCGCCTGGCGCAGGAGCGGCTCGGGTGTTGAAACCGGCGGCGGGGCGGGAGCGGCCGGCGGGGGCTGGGGGGCCGGGGGTTGCTGCGCCTGCGGGGTCGGCGTCGGGCGCACGGGGCGCGCAAGCTGCTCGATCGCGGCGAAATCGAGATCCGCCTTCGAGCGCACGCCGGTCCCTTCGCTCGGCTTCGGCTGCGGCGCGGCGGGAGCGGCTGCGGCAGGACGAAGCGGCGGCGATTGAGGGGGGAGGGCGGCGGCCGGGGCCACCGGGGTTGCCGGGGGTGCCGGGCGCATCGGGGCGCTCGATCGGCCGCCCATTTGGAGGCTCGACAGGGTCTTCGAGAGCAGTGCCTCGACGTCCGTCGCCGGCAGATCCGGAGGTTTCTTGGCCGGCGGGGTGGGCGGCTTCGGGCGCGGCAGGCCGCCGATCCCGAGAACGCCGGAGAGCGTCTGTTCGAGCTTCCGCTCGATCGCGCCCTGATCGGTCCCCGCCGCGGCGAATCCGGTCGGCAGCGCGGTGGCCGGGGCCAGCGAGGCCGCGGGCCGGCGCAGGTCGTCCTCGACCTCGGCGAGCACGTCTCCGAAGATGTCCTTCGAGGTCAGCTGTTGATCGTCCGCTTGAGACACCCGCGCCCGGGCCGGATCGCGGCGGGCGGCGAGCGCGCGGCGCACCGCGACCTGGAGATCTTGGTCGGAAAACGGCTTAACCAGAAATTCGTCCGCTTCGATCGCCGCGGCATCGACGCCGTCCAACGATTCGGGCATCAAAGCGACGACTCCGGGGCCGCCGGAGCGGCGGGAGAAACTGATGGCCAACGCCTCGACCCCCGGGGCCTCCGCGCTCGCGATCACCAGGTCGGGCGCCTCGGATGCCGCCGCCTGGAGAGCCTCGGCCCGGCCACCGACGAAATGCAGCCGGTAGCCCTCGACGGAAAGCGCATCCTGAATGCGCTCGATATAGCGTTGTTCCCGCTCGATGACGAGGATCAGGGCCATGCTTGCTTCTCCTGAGAGGCGAATCCTCGCTCTTCTAGCACTGGCGCCGCCCGTCCGTCAATCGAACGCACTGACGGGCAAGGGCTTACCTCCTTGCGGAATCCTGCCGTGCCCCCTTGCTAGCCCCCTTGCCCAAGCCCTCGCCGCCCCCTTGGGCGAGCGTGTAAACTGGTGGGCCGCGAAGGTTCGAGCTACGGGGGAAAAGAGCACGATGTCCGGCCACAGCAAATGGGCGACGATCAAGCATAAGAAGGCGGTGACCGACGCCCGACGCGGCAAGGCGTTCACCAAGCTGCTCAAGGAAATCACCGTCGCGGCCCGCATGGGGGGCGGCGACCCGAAGGGCAATCCGCGCCTGCGCTCGGCGATTCTCGAAGCGCGCGGCAGCAGCGTGCCGAACGACACCATCGACCGGGCGGTCAAGAAGGGATCCGGCGACTTGGGCGGCGCGACATTCGAGGAGCTGGTCTATGAGGGGTATGGACCGGGCGGCAGCGCAATCCTGGTCGAAGCCGCAACCGACAACCGCAATCGAACCGCGGGCGAAATCCGCCATCTGTTCGCCAAGAACGGCGGCAACCTGTCCGAGTCCGGCGCCGTCTCCTGGATGTTCGATCGCCGCGGTTACTTCGCGATCGACCGGGAAACTCAGAGCGAGGACGCGTTCATGGAGCTGGGGTTGGAGCTCGGCGCCGACGACATCTCGACCGACGGCGAGGTCTACGAGATCTTCACCTCGGTCGAGGACTTCTTGCGCGTCCAAGAGGAGCTGGCGCAGAGGAAGATCGCGACCCTGGTGGCCGAGCTGTCGATGATTCCCCAGACCTACATGGAGCTGCCGAGCGACAAGGTGCGCTCCGCGATGCGTCTGATGGAAGCCTTGGAGGACCACGACGACGTGCAGAAGGTGTGGGGAAACTTCGAGGTCACCCCGGAGGCTCTCGATTCCTAGCGCTTCGCCGTCCCGCCCATGTTGATCCTCGGCCTCGATCCGGGCAGCCTTCATACCGGCTTCGGCCTGATCGAAAAGCGCGGCGGCAAGCTCGTCGCGATCGAAGCGGGCCGGTTCTCGTGCCCGCGCGACCTCGCGTTGCCGCAGCGATTGGCCTCCCTGGTGGTCCGCCTCGAAGAGCTGCTCGACCGCACCAACCCTGAGGTGGTGGCGATCGAGGCGCCGTTTCATGGCGCCAACCATCGGTCGCTGATCGTGCTTGCCGAGGCTCGGGGGGCGCTCCTCGCTTCGGTCGCAAGGCGCGGTTTCGAGATCGTCGAGTACAGTCCCGCGGAGGTCAAGTCGGCGGTGGCGGGCAACGGCCGCGCCGACAAGACCCAGGTGGCGCGAATGGTCGGGCTGATTCTCGGCTCGACGGACAAATGGGCGGCCGATGCCACCGATGCCCTGGCGGTCGGCGTCTGCTGCGCCCAACGCCTGCGGATCGATCGCCTCGCCGCCCGGCCCGTGGCTTCGGCTCGAACCGCCAAGTAGCTTAATTATCCGGCTTTAGCGCTCCTTCGTCGGTTGACCCTCACTTCTGGAGCGTGCTAGCTTGATGCACTCCGCTGACACGAACAGCTGAAGTGGACTAGGATCTCCGCAATGGCTTTCCAGGGCTCGCTCAAGGAGCTACCGCTCCCCGACATCATTCAGCTCGTGTCCGTCTCGGGCAAGACAGGCGTTTTCTCGCTCACCCGCGAGGGCGACGTCAGCGGCGAGATCTTCCTTCGCGGCGGCCAGATCGTCCACGCCCATTCCGGCGAGCTGGAAGGCGAGGAGGCGGTCTACGAGCTGGCGATCTGGCCGGAAGGCGAGTTCCTGTTCACCGCCGGCCAAGAGACCGACCGGACCACGATCCAAAAGTCGAACACCAACCTCCTGATGGAGGCGGCGCGCCGGATCGACGAATGGCAGGTTCTGTCGAAGCGCATCCCGTCGACCCGCCTTGTGCCGGTCTTCACCCAGCAGGCGACCACCACCTCGGTGTCGCTCACGCCGCACGAGTGGACCTTGATCTGCAAAATCGACGAACGCCGCTCGATCGAGGAGATCGCGGTGGGGCTGGGCTTGAGCCCGTTCGAGACCTGCAAGCTGCTTTACGGCCTGATCACCTCCGGCCTGGTGGCGCTCAAAGAGGACTTCACCAAGCTGCGCACCGACCGGCTGCTGCGTTTGGACGCAACGGCCCTCGCCGAGGTGAACGAGGCGATCCACGGCCAAGCGCGCGCTCTGCTTTCGAGCCATCCGAAGCAAGGCGATCTCGAAGCGCCGCTCCGGATGAGCAAGACCGGCCTGGAAGCGGGGCGTGGGTTCGAAGCCGTACTCGATTTGGTGCGCGCCGACGAGAAGGTGGTTTCGGCAGCCCTCGGCCCCAATCAATCGAAAGCTTTCCTCGACCGAGTTGCGCAGCTGCTCGCCTGAGAAAGCGTTTCGGCTATCGATCAAGTCGTACCACTGAACCCGCAGCCAGAAACCAAAGCTCGAAGCGCGGCAGCTCGGTCAACCCCAACGCGTCGCGGATCGCGCGGGTGTACCAGGCGCCCTGCGGCGCATAGGCTGCGGCCCGCGCTTTGAGTTCGTCCTCGCGTTGGACGTCGTCGGTCTTGTAATCGACGATCACGAAGCGGTCGGTCCCCTCGCCTTCCTCGCGGTAGAGAAGATCGATCGCGCCGGAGATGAAGCCGACCGGCCCGTTTTCTTGCCCATGATCTTCCTGCGCCGGCAGCAGGACCGGCAGCTCGCGGGCGAGGATCTTCGTGCCGAGAGAGCGCAGGCGCTCGACGAGCGGACCCGCGGCGAACGCTTCGATCAGCCCGCGCGCACGAACTTCTGCCGCATGGCGCGTCTCCGGGTCGATTCCGGCCAGCGCCGCAAGGGTGCCCGGGAGGCTCTCGATCTGCCGCGCTCTCTCCACCGCCACATCCGCCTCAAGGTCCCAGGTTTCGAGCGCCCGATGAACCGCCGTCCCTGCCGCCATGGCGGCCTTTCGGCGATTTTCGACGTCTGGGATGGTTGCTGTATTTGCCGCAACCGCGAGGGTTGCCAAGGTCGCCTCCGGGCTCTCCGCGGCGCTCTCGGCCTGTTCCGCCTGGAGCTGGCGCAGCCGCTCGTGGGCTTCTTCGGAAGCGGGAGCCGAGATTCGCCGCTTCTGGCGGGTGGCGGCTTCCTCGCGGCGTTTCGCCAGATCCCGCACCGCTGCGGCGACTTCGTTTCCCGTGCCGTACGGCGGCAGTCCCGCGGCCGGCGCCTTCTGGCTCGCTTTGGAAGAAACCGGTGCGGCAGCTTCCAACCCCGGAAAGCGCCAGAGCACGCCGTCGCCGTCGATCCACGAAGGCTCTCGCGGCTCGGCGCCTTCCAACTGTTTCCAGAGGGCCAAAAGGTCGGGCCGGCCCGGTCGGGCGGTCAGGAGATGAAGATGGGACCGGGCTCGTTCGGCAAGATTTCCGGGATCGCCGGGGGCGTTGTCGGGATTGGCTTCCCGCTCGGTCCACAGGCCGGAGATCACCAGCCGGACCTTCGCCCGGGTGAGCGCTACGTAGAGTGTGCGCACCCGTTCCGCCGCCTCGACCGCGGCGCGCTCCGCCTCGACCTCGGCAAAGCCGGGGGTCGGCGCACCGAACAAGCGCACTTCCCACCGGTCGTCGCCCGGTTCGGCCGCGGGGCTCCCGACCCGGCCGACCGCTGTGCCGATCTCGTTGTCGGCCGGTGGTTGCCGGTGGGTTTGGAGCAGATAGACGTGATCGAAGTCGAGTCCTTTGGCGCCGTGGATCGTGAGCACCGAAACGGCCGCTTCGCCGCCGTCCGGCCGTGCTTCTTCGGCGTCGAGCCCCTCGGTAATGCTCCGCCGGAGCACGCGCAGCAGGGCGCCCGCGTCGCCCTCCTCCTCGAACGCTTCGAGCAGGCGGCGGAAGAAGCGGTCGAGGTTCGCCAGGCGGTAGGGGCCAAGGTAGCGCGCCGACTCGGTCGGCTCCATGAACGAAAAGCGCCGGAGCTTCTCGACGAACAGGTCCGCGGCGTCGGTCGCAAAAGAACGGCGCATCGCCGCCAAGGCCGCCATCGCGGCTTCGAGGCTCGCCTCCCAGCCGGCGATCTCGGTGATGCCCGGCACGTCGCGCGGTGTGGCGAGCGCCGCCTTTTGGGCCAGCTCGGCGATCTGCTGCAACGCCTCGGCGGCTCGGACCGGATCGGCGGTGCCTCCCAGCTCGCTCGCTAGACGAGGAAAACCCCGGCCCCACAAGGGGATCAACGCCGCGTCCGGCACCCCGACCGCCGCCGAGCGGAGCCAGGTGAGCAGGGCCAGATGGTCGCCCGGATCGAGCACGGAGCGGACCAGGGCGGAGGCCTCGATGATCTCTCGCCGCCGGTAGTACTGGCGATCCCGGCCGACCGCGAACGGAATGCGCCGGGCGCGCAGCGCTTCGAGCACGATCTCGACCGAACCGAAACCCCGGAGCAGAATCCCAAAGGAATTCCACGCCACCCCTTCCCGCTCGTGAAGCTCCGCGATGTCGCGTGCCACCGCCTCGGCTTCCAGCTCGGCGGCGACGACGAGCGGGGTCTTACCCAGACCGGGCGCGTCGGCTGCGTTCGCGCCTTCGGGGCGCCACAGCACCCAATGCTCGACCGGCCGGCGCCCCGCGGCAGCAAATCCCTCCTCTTCGTCCAACTTCTCACAAGGAAGAAGCGGTTGGAACGCCGGCTGAAGCCCGGTCCGCTCGCGCATGACCGGTGCCACGGCGACTGCGACCTCGGCGAGGATTCCAGGCACCGAGCGGAAGTTTTCAACCAGCGGCAACACCGCGCCGCCCGCCGCGCGCACCCGGGCGACGAAACCGGAGTAGGCGGAAAGATCGGCGCTCCGCCAGCCGTAGATCGACTGTTTCGGATCGCCGACCAGGAAAAGCCCCGGCAAAGGCGCATCGGGCGCCGAAGGGTCGGGCAGCGCGAGCGCCGCGAGCAGCGCGCACTGCTGGCGGTCGGTGTCCTGGAACTCGTCGACCAGCAGCTGATCGATCCGGCCCCGCACTTCGCGGCGCACGCCCGGATGGTTCGACAGCAAACGCGCCGCGCCGGACAGCAGCGATTGAAACGTCGCGGCGCCACGGGTCCGCATGGCGGTTTCAACCGTCGCAAGCAGCGGGGCCAGAGCGCCGCGTGCCGCGGTGAGCAGCTCGGCATCGAATCCGAGCAGAAAGCGCGCGGCGCGGCGAAACCGGCCGGCGGCGGCGGCGACCGCCTCGGCTCGGTCGGCAAAGGCGGTGTCTTCCGCCTGGTTGAAGCTACCCTTTTCCCAATTGGCGAGATGGTTGACCAGGTTTTCGGGCAGCACCTGGGAGCAGACCGGGCTCAAAGCCTCAAGGCCCACGGACTCGACCCCCGCGAAACATCCGACCAGCTGGTGGATCGCCGCCGCGACCTTTTCCGCGTTCGGCGCCCGGCCCTTGAAGCGCGCGGGCAACAGGTTCTTGAGCTCGCGCGCCGCGTCGAGCAGGCGGCGGGAGAGCGCCGCGGCCCCGGGTCCGGAGAGCGGATCGTTCAGCAGCACCTCTGCCGGCAGCCCTTCGCGGGCGAGGGTCAGCAGCGCCTCCACCAGCTCGCGCGGCCCAAGGCCTCGGGCCGCGAGGGTCAATAGATGACGATCGCCCGGCTCGCCATAGCCGCTCCGCATCGCCCCCTCGACCGCCTCTTGGACCGCCTCGTCGAGCAACCGCCCGTCGGCGTCGACCGTCAGCTGCGGATGGACCCCCGCTTCCAGCGGGTGCTCGGCCAGCAGCCGGCGGCAGAACGCGTGAATGGTCGAGACGTTCAGCTGGTCGAGCGTCGCGAGCAGCGCCCAAGCTCGCCGCACCCGCTCCGCCTCAGGCGGCAACGGTGCCGCTTCGAGCCAACCGGGGACGCGGCCGAAGCTCTTGGCCACCTCGGCGAGATCGCGCGCCGCCCGGTGAGCCATCTCGGCCGCCGCGGCCTCAGTAAAAGTGATCGCGACCACCCCGGAAAGCACCTCGGCCGCAATCCGTTCGTCGTCGATCTCCCGCGCGGAATCGCCGGTCCGCCCGGAATCGCCGGCCCGCGCGGCAAGCCTCGCCGCCGCCCGCTCCCACCCCGGCCCGAGCGTCCAGGCGAGCAGCCGGGCGACCAAAGTGGTGGTTTTCCCCGTTCCGGCCCCCGCTTCGAGCACCAACGGGCGTTCGAACTCGGTCTGCGCCAGTCGCCGGGCCGAACGGTCGGCGTCGAGGAGGGCCATGCGATCGGTCATGGCTCTTCCTTGCGCGGTTCGGTCGCCGCCAAGTTCCATACTCCGATCAGCGCCCGGTCTGCCGAGCCTTCCGCCTCGCCCCGCGCCGACCATTCGTAGAGCCGTCGCCGGGCGCCGGAGTCGCCGCGCAGACAGGCTTCGGCGACTTCGCAGTACTCGCAGCGGCGCGGCTCCTTCTGGCCCGCCGGATCGACCAGGCGGGGAAAGAAGCTCCCGGCGGCGTGGGCCGACAGGCCGGCGGACACGGCGCGGTCGAAGGCCGCATCGATCTCCGGGTCCTGTTCGACCTTGAACTCGCGGACCTCGGCGTCCGGCTTCAGGTAGTAGTACCGGCCGAGCGCGCCGGGTCCCGCCGACCGTCGGTAGGCGACCGCCTGGAGCATCGCGCCGGAGCCGATCTTGGCGACCAGATCCGCGCGCTGCTTCTCGGGCCGCTTTTTGAGCGAGAGCGGCCGGCCGGTCTTCCAATCCGTAAACAGCGGCGCTCCATCCGGCAGGCGATCTTCGCGATCGGCGCGAAACGTCAAGGTGCGAAGCCCACCGGTCACCGGGTCGACCACTTCGACGCTGCTTTTTACTTCCGTCGTGATCAGCTCGTTCTCCCACGGCTCGCGCGCCGCGGCAAGGTAGGGCCGCGCCCGCTCGGCGAGCGCGCGGCCGAGACCCGAGAGGGCAATCCCTTCGAGCGCCACCATCTTCGCCGCCTCGTCGCGCAGAATCGGTTCGATCTCCTCCTCCGACGGCCAGTCCGCTTGGTCCGGCCGTCTGGCGAGCCGGTCGAGCACCGCGTGGATCAGGTTGCCGAGCAGCCGGGCGTCGAGCCCGGGGAGCGCCTGCAAGGGATCGGGAGTCGGTTCGATCGCCAGCAGACGCGAGAGGAAGAACTGCCACGGGCAGCCGTCCAGTCGTTCGAGGTGGGTGACGGCGAGGTCGCGGCGGCGCGGATCTAGTTCTTTCGATCGCGGATCGGCGTCGAGCGGGCCGACGAAGCCGAACCAGGGGCCGAGGCGATGATTCGCGACGCGCCCTTCCGGGGTCCTGAGATCGGGGTCCAACTCGGCGAGCGCCGCCATTCGGGCTTGTGCGGTGGCCTCCGGCCGGAACGCTCCGATCTCCGGCGCCAGCTCGGCGAGAGCCGCTGGCAGAACCTCCGCGAAGCTCGCCCGCGAGCCGTGAAGCGCCGCGAGGGTCGAGTGCTCCCAGGCGGGGCGCAGCAGCGCCGCGGACCTCGGGCCGCTCGAAGCGGCGGGATCGGGCGCGCCAAACAGCCCCGGCGCGCGGACGACCCCCCCGGCCTCGAAAACGATCCGTTCGACCAACGGCGAGGCTGCGCGGGGCCGGCCGTCGTCATCGGCGCTCTGCCACGACAAGGTGACCTGCGGGGCGGCCGACAGGAGTTGGGCGAAAAGGTGGCGCTCCTCATCGAATCCGGCGCGCTTCTCCCCCAGGTCGGGCAACAGGCGGCGCAGCACCCTGCGGAGCGCATCGGGCAGCAGCGGGTCTTCCCGCACCGGGCGGGGAAACGCGTCGCGAGAGAGGCCCAAGACGAACAGGTGATCGAACGTCCGTCCGCGCGCCTCGGTGACCGAAAGCACCTGGATGCCCCCTCCGCCGTTGCCGCCGAATCCCCCGGTTCCGAGCCGGGAGAACGCCTCAGCGACCAGCGCGCCGAATTCGTCGGCCGTGAGCGGAAAGTCGCTGGGCACCTCGCGGGCCAGAGCCTCCAACGCGGCATAGGCACGCCCGATCTCCTCCTCGGGAACGGCGCCGCCTTCTTCCGCTTTCGGGCTCCACCCGAGATCCCCCGCGAGCAGCGAGCGCAGCCGTTGAAGATGGACCGCCGCCGATGCCGCTTCGGGCCAGCCCTCCAACTTCTCGCTCGCCCGCCGCGCGGCGGCGATCGCGGCGGTGAGGCGCTTTCCCGCGATCCGGCGACGCGGCGCGCGCACGTTTCCCGCACTCTTCTCGGGTTCCGCGCCCGCTTCGCCCTCTGATATCTGGGATTCGGGCGGGATCGGTTCCAGCCCTTCGCCCTCTTCCACCCCTTCGGGCTCCGGGTCGCGCTCGGTTCCCGCGGTGAATCCCTGCCGGATCGGCAGGGAGTATTTTCCCCACGGATCGAGCAGGCCGGTCAGATCGATCTCCGCCGCGTCCCGCAGCCGCCCGGCGCCGAGCGCCGCGAAGGCCAGGCGCAGCTCGAAACCGGGGCGACCCGCACCTCCCGGAAGGGCGATCGCGGCGTCCTGCCAACGCGAGACCGGCGTGTCGCCCCCCCGCCGCAGTAAATCTTCGAGCGCGGCGAGACGCCTGCCCATGGGGGTCTTCCCGCCGGTCGCCGCCAGCCCTGAATAGGGGACGCCCAACCTTTCGAAATGGCGCCGGACGGCAAACCGGTACGGCCCAAGATCGCGCGCCACCACCGCCGTCCGCTCGGGAGTCGCCCCTGCGTCGAGCAGGGCGCGCAGCCGCAAGCCCGCCTCGCGCACTTCCGCATCGGTTCCCGCCGCGGTGAAAGCTTCGCGGCGCGGTAGAGCGGGCTCCGGTCCCCGGGAGAGCGCCGGACCGGTCGCGAGCGCGATCCGCTCGGCCCAGCGGTCCGCGAAAGCGTGCTCCAGGCGGACTTCCCCGGTGCCGGATTCGCCCACCGTCTGGAACGAAGGGTCGGGCGGCCGGTCGATCAGAACCGTGGCATCGCAGGCGCGGACCAGCGCCTCGATCAGGTCGGTGGCCAGGCCCGTCGCGTCCGAAAAACCATGGACGATGACCGCCCGGGCCGGCAGGACCTCCGGCCGGGAGAGGAGAGCCTGGGTCGCGCGGCGCAGCAGATCGGCGATGCGGCCGACCCCCAGCCGCTCCAATTCCGATTGAGCCGCCGCGGCGGCGCGCACCAGTGCCCGGGCGCGCTCCAGGTCCATCGCCGTGGCGATCGCTTTTCCCTCGCCGGACAGCAGCTCATCGAGCGCCTCCGCATGCGCCGGGTCGAGGCCGGCGTCCAGCAGGTCACGGATCGTCGCCGCCGCGGCCCCGTACCCTTCGATCAGGTCATCGAGCCCGCGAAAGAGCGCCGGTTGGGCGCGAGCCGCCCGGCGCGCCAGGATCTCGAACAAGGCTCCGCCGCCCGGGCCGGCGGACTCTCCCGCGCGCTCCAAGACTTCGAGCGCCAGCGCGTGAAGGGTCTGGACGATCAGGCCCGCCGTTCCGCGCCTCCGATGGCGGGCTAGAGCCGAAGCGACGTGAAGCCGCAAGCTCTTGGAAGGCACGACGATCCGCACCGGCCGGGCGAGCAAGGCAGGATCGCGTTGGGCCGCGGCGAGCAGAGCGTCGATTTCGGAGAAGAGAAGAGCCTCGGTCGCCAGCGCGCCGCGCCCGGCAAGCAATCGTCCGCGCGGAGCGGCCGCAGGCCCCGGAAGGGTCGGCGGCGTCAGGGCTGGAGAGCCAGGGCCGAAAAGATCGAGCTGTTGCGCCACGGGGCGAAGGATATCCGCGATCAGACCACGGGCGAGCCCGGACCCTATCGCCGGACGATCACCTCGAAGCCGATCAGCCAGGCGCCGATCAGCAGTGTAGGCGCCGCGAACAGGGCGGAATCCATCCGGTCGAGCAAGCCTCCGTGACCGGGCAGCAGGTTGCCGGAATCCTTCACCTTGGCCTCCCGCTTGAACATCGATTCGACCAGATCGCCGACCTGGCCGGCGACCGCGGTGATCGCTCCGAGTGCGAGAATCCGCAGGTCGATCCTGCCGTGCTGGCAGAAGCTCCAGACGCCGGTGGCGATCAGGCTGGTGGCAAACCCCGCGATCGCCCCTTCCCAACTCTTCTTCGGACTGATCGTCGGCGCGAGCTTGTGCTTTCCCCAGCGCGAGCCGATGTAAAACGCCCCCGTGTCGCCGAGCCAGATGATCGCGACCAGCAGAAAGGTGAGCCACGGATCGATGCCCTGAATCCGCGCGAACGCGACGGCGGGCAGCGCCAGGTAGACCGTCCCGAAGCCGACGACGCCAAGCGCCGGAAGGGTTTCCGCCAGAGGAATCCGCGCCGTCAAAAGAGCGGTCGGCAGGACGATGCCGAGCAGGCCGGCGAGGACGAGCAGGTGGTACGGCGAATCGGCGACCCGGCCGGAAGCCACCAGCCAGAGCCCGGTCGCCACGGCGGGGAGAAAAACATAAAGCAGCCAGAGCGGCGCACCCGGCACGAGCGAGCGCACGATGCGCAGGTACTCGATGGCGCAGCCCATCATCACCACCAGGATCAACGCGAAGAACAGCGGCTCCGGCAGAGCGAAGTTGGCCCACAGCGCCAGCGGCACGCCGACGAGAGCGGTGAGCAGGCGTTTCACGATCGGATCCCGGGAACCGGAAGAAAGAACGCGACGACCGAACGGCGATGGAGTTTCAAACCGCGGATCGCCTCGCCTTGGCGCCCCTGGCGAACAGGCCCCGGGGCTCTTCGGCTTTGACCCCGCCGAAGCGGCGGTCGCGGGTCTGGAATTCGAGGATCGCGGCGTACAGGTCGGCGCGGCGGAAATCGGGCCAGAGGGTCTCGGTCACCCAGATCTCGGTGTAGGCGATCTGCCAGAGCAGGAAGTTGCTCACCCGCAGCTCGCCCGAGGTACGGATCAGCAGATCCGGATCGGCCTGGCCGGAGGTGTAGAGATACCGGCCGATCGTCTCTTCGTCGATGTCCGCCCGCTTGCCGGCCGCCCAATCGGCGACGATGTTGCGGCAGGCATCGACGATCTCGGCACGGCCGGAGTAGTTGAGCGCAATGTTGAAACAGGTCCCGGAGCAGCCGGAGGTCGCGTCGAGCGCCCGCTCCAGCTCGCGCACCACGGTCGGGTCGAGATCCCGCCAGCGGCCGAGCACGTGGAGCCGGATGTTGTTCTCGATCAGGTTCGCGGTTTCCTTCCGAACGTACTCCTTGAGCAGGTTCATCAGGGTCCAGACTTCGAACCGCGGACGCTTCCAGTTCTCGACCGAAAAGGCATAGAGCGTGACCGCTTCCAGCTCCAGCCGAGCCGCCGTCTCGACCGTGACCCGCACCGATTCGACCCCAGCTCGATGACCTTCCACCCGAGGCAACCCCCGCTGCTGCGCCCAGCGGCCGTTGCCGTCCATGATGATCGCGACATGACGAGGCAGGCGCCCGAGATCCAGCCGGCGCACCACCATTTCTTCGGGCGAGCCCGGCTCCGCGAGCTTGGAGAGGTCAATCATGGCGAAGGCGGCTTAAGGTAGCACAGCGGGTGGGGATTGGTGGCTGCCCCCCAACGCCACAGGTCGCCCCCTTACGGCAAGCCGCCCACCGCCGTCATCCCGAGCGAGAGCGAGGGATCCGGGGGCGGCGCGGCCTTGAATCCCCTACCGGCCGCGGGATGTCAGGCTCCCTCGGTCCCCTTCGCTCGGTTCTTAGCCGCCAGACCCTGGCGGAGAACCGGCAACGTCGCGTGATCCCGAGAAACTTAGGACTCGATGCGTCCACGGCGAAGCTCGGTCAACCCGTCGGCCCAATCCTGGAGGACCGCCAAACGCTCCGTTGGGGTCAAGCCGAGCATCCAGCGGATCAAGGTTAGATCGACGCCATCGGCGGACTCGGCAAGCTCCTCGAAAGGAGCTGCTGAGGCAGGCATCGCGTGAGCTGGCGAGGTCAGGGACATAAGGAGATGATACCAGGGCCTTTTCCCGACGCTGTGCTTGGCTTCTCTCAAGCGACCCCCCCAGCCCACCGCAACAGCACCGCGTCAAGCTCGCCCGCCGGCCGCTCCGGAGTAGACGATCGGCGAGTGGAGCCACTCGCAGAGCGGCGCGTTCCCCTCGGACACCGTTCTTCCGCTCGATCTCCGCGAGGGCCGCGGGAATGTCGGCGTTCACTGTCTTTCCTCCCAGCTTCGGGTGAGGTCGGCCAGCAGGGCTTCGACTTGGCCTAAATCGGCGCTCGGCGGCAGATCGCTCGTCAACACGAGGCTCCCGCACTCGGCAATCAGCTCGTCCACGACCGCGAGGATCTCGTCGTAGGTCATCTCTCCGGCCCGAATGCGGCGCAACAGGGCGAGGTTCTCGCCTTGGAATCGGACGATCGGCGCGCCGGTCGCCAGGATCGACCGACCAGAGAGGAGCAAGCGGACCGTGTGCATCAGGTTCTTGGCGTCGAAGTCGAGCTCGCCGCGCTCCTGCTGCCGCCAGCGCGACTCGTTGCGGCTGGCTCGCCATTGCCAGTAGTTCCGGTGATCGCGGAGTTCCTGCTCGTAGGCCTGCTGGCTGAACAGAAGCAGCCCGGCGAAACGGGTCGTCTCGTCCTCTTTCGGAATCGATTCGCAAACGAGAAGGTCGCCGCGAAAGACGCCGCGTGCCGCTTCGCCATAGGTATAGAGCCGGTAAGCCTCCTGGGAATGCTCAAGGCGAGCTGCGTGGAAGTGGGAGAGGTCCCAACCGAGCGCCGAAAGGGGAACCGGACGCGCGGGCGGTTCATCCTGCGAAGCGAATCGCTCGCGGGCCAAGATGTAGCAGTGGTCTTCCCGTTGAGGCGGTGCCTCAGGCTTGGGGTTATTGATCCACTTGTTCTGGCCGCGGGCCCGCTTGACCTGCGCCCGGGCGTATCCAACGTGGGTGTCCGCGCATTGCCGGGTGAGGAAAAGGTGCCGCTCGGCGACCAACCTTTCCATCTCGGGTGAAGTGCGGAGAACGCAGTCGGAGGGGAGGAACAGAAGCTCGAGGAGCGTCGGATTCGCGACGGAGAGAAGCTCTAGCGCGCGGCGAAGGCTGTAATAGACGACGTTGGAGCGCTCATCGGCCAGCTGCGCGGGAGGTGCCGAGAGCGAGAGGTAGTCCCGTGCCGGCAGCGCGAACAGCCCGCGGAGGTCGTCGTCGCTCTCAGGCGTCGCCGTGCCGTAGGCTCGACTGCCGGCCAGGCCGACGAAGAGGATTCGTTCCGGGAAGTGGTCGAGGAGGTCGGAAAAGGTTCGCATAAAAACGAGCCGGTTCTTAGGCTCCCTCGGTCCCCTTCGCCCTGTCCTTAGCCGCCAGTGTCTGGCGGAGAACCGGAAGCGTCGCGTGATCCTTAGGGCGGTCGGCGTATTCCTTGGCTTCGATCACGGCGTCCAGGGCCAGGACTCGGACCTGTTCGTCGCCCAATTGATAGCCGACAGTCCGGCTTCGAAGATCGGCGCAGGTGAGGCCGTTCCCGATCGTGGTCAGTAGGTCGAGTGCGCCCAGATCGGTCAGCAGGAGATGCAGCCGAAGCGTCGCGAGTTTTTCGGCGTCGGGTTCGATCCACCGCCCAGCCGGGTCGCGGTAGTGGGCGTTCAACTCCCGAAGCGCGGCGATCACCCGGTCGAGGTTCTGAGGAGCCCGGTCGATCAGGACATCTAAATCCAAAGTCAGGATCGGAGCGCCTTCCAGAAGCGCCGCGACGCCGCCAACGACGATGAAGTCGATCTCGTGGCGGGTCAGGACTCGAAGGAGGCCGAGAAACTTAGGGCTCGATGCGTCCACGGCGAAGCTCGGTCAGCCCGTCGGCCCAATCCTGGAGGACCGCCAAACGCTCCATTGGGGTCAAGCCGAGCATCCAGCGGATCAAGGTCAGATCGACGCCATCGGCGGACTCGGCAAGCTCCTCGGCAGGCACCGCTGAGGAAGGTATCGACTGGGCTGGTGAGGTCAGAATCACGAGGAGGATGATACCAGGGCTGCCGCCGCGGCCATCCAGCCGCCATTTCGGTTTCAGGATTGTGCGGACCGGTTCCCGTCATGTGCGGTCGTGATGCCGAAAACCACTCCGCTGGAAGAAAGTTGTGCAGATCTGGATGAAATCTGTGCGAGATTTTAAGGAAAGCTCTCTAGAAACAGCGAGCCGCGCCTTCATCTCAACGAAGTCGCACAAAAATAGCTGAGACTTGTGCGATGACGAGATGACAAGGCGCCGATGGGACCCCTCCCGTTGGCTTTGCGGCTCAGATTTGCGCTTTTTCCTCTCACGCCAGCACGCTCTTTACCATACCTCGCACAGATCTGTGTGTGAACTCGCACATCAATGAATAGATTCGGTGTCAATTTTTCCAACTCCGCACAAAATTCTTTGAGATCCGCACAAACGGGAAGCGTGAACGAGGTCGAGCGGATCAAGGTGGGCGTGTTTTCGTCCACGTTCGCACAGGTTATATGGGAAGTCGCACATTCGAGGGTCCCCACGGTGGCGATTCCTTAGACCCCGCCCCGCCCGGATTCCTCTAAGATTCCCGGGTGCCTTCCGAGGAAGAGCGGCTCTTCGCCGAGGGGGAAGGGGTCACCGAGCTGCTGCTGGCGTTCAGCGGCGGGGACCGCCGCGCTCTCGACCGCTTGGTGCCTCTGGTTTATGCGGAGCTGCGCCGGATCGCGTCGCGGCGGCTGCGCGGCGAAGGGCCGGCCGAGACCCTGCAGACGACTTCTCTGGTCAACGAGGCGTACCTTCGGCTGGTCGACGGTTCGCGCGTCCCGTTTCAATCGCGATCCCATTTCTTCGCTGTCGCGGCGCAGGCGATGCGCTACATCCTGGTCGATCGCGCCCGAGAACGGGCGGCGCAGAAGCGCAGCGGTGGCGCGCAACATCTGTCGCTCGACGAGGTCGGAACAGGTGTCGCCCCGGCTGCGGCGTGGGCCGAAAGCGATCATGCAGATCGGGTGATCGCGGTCAGTTCCGCGCTCGAAAAGCTGAGCGAAGTCGACTCCCGATTGGTCTCGGTCGTCGAGCTGCGTTTCTTCGTCGGCTTCACGCTCGAAGAGGTCGCAGAGACTCTAGAGATCTCCCCCGCCGCCGCGTGGCGCGAATGGGTAGCCGCCAAAGCTTTCCTTGCCGCCGAGCTGGGAGACGCACCGTGAGCACGGCCTAGCCATGGATGGCGTTCGCTTCGCCCGCCTCAAGGAGGAGTTCCAGGCGCTGCTCGGTGCGGACGGCGCTCGGCGGGAAGAGGCCCTCGGCCGCCTCGCCTCCGAGGACGCTGCGCTCGCGGCCGAGTTGGCAGCCTGGCTCTCGGCGGAGGAAGCGGACGCCGGGGCGTGGCTGGAGCGGCCCGCGCTGCTCGGCCTCGAGACGGAAGAGGAAGTCCTCGGAACCTCGGCGATTCCGGAACGCGTCGGCCCCTGGCGCCTCATGGGAGAGATCGGGCGCGGCGGCATGGGAAGCGTTTTCCTCGGCCGGCGCGATGACGGCGCTTTCGAGCAGACGGTGGCGGTCAAGCTGGTGCGTGCCGAGCTGGCGTCGGACCTGTTGCGGCGGCGGTTCCTTGCCGAGCGGCGGATTCTCGCCGGGCTCGTGCATCCCCACATCGCGCACCTGATCGACGGCGGGGCCACTCCCGACGGGGTTCCCTATCTCGTCCTGGAGCATGTGGCGGGAGAGCCGATCGACCGCTATTGCGAGCGGCAGGCTCTCTCGGTCGAGGCGCGTCTGCGGCTCTTCCTCGTGGTCTGCGGCGCGGTCGATTTCGCCCACCGGAAGCTCGTCCTCCATCGCGACATCAAACCCGGCAACGTCTTGGTCGACGAGACCGGCACGCCGAAGCTGCTCGATTTCGGCATCGCCAAGCTGCTCGAAGCTTCGCCCGCGGAGGAGGCGGGAGAGGATTGGACCGCCCTCGGAGGGATTCGGCCGCTCACTCCCGAATGGGCGAGCCCCGAACAATTGCGGGGAGACCCCCTCACCACCGCTTCGGACGTCTACTCGCTCGGCGTGCTGCTGCACGTTCTTCTCTCCGGTCGGCGGCCGGATCCCCTCCGGGGCAAGATCGAAGACTGCGGCGTCGATCGCGTCGATCGCCGGGCCTTGCGGGGCGACCTACGACAGATCGTCGCTCGCGCCCTGGCGCCGGAGATCGACCGGCGCTACGGCACGGTCGGCGAGCTGGCGGCCGATCTCGAGCGGTATCTCACCGGCCGGCCGGTCTCGGCCCATCCGCCGTCGCTCGGCTACCGGCTCGGCAAGCTGATCCGCCGCCATCGCGCCGCGTTTGCCGGGGCGGCCGTCGCAACGGTGGGCCTCCTCGTCGGCACCGCCGTCAGCCTGCGCCAGGCGCATCTGGCCGAGATCCAACGCCAGCGCGCGGAGCGCCGATTCGCGGACGTGCGGCGAATCGCCAACGTTGCCCTGTTCGATATCCACGGGGCGCTCGAAAACGTCCCCGGCGCGATGCCCGCCCGGCGTTTGCTGGTCGACACCGCTCTGCGCTACCTCGACGACCTCGCCGCCGAGACCCGAGACGAGCCGGCGCTGCTCGACGAGCTTTCGGTCGCCTACGAGCGGGTCGCCGAGATCCAGGGCATGCCGGGTTGGTCGAGCGAAGGACGGACCGGCGATGCGCTCGCAAGCTTCCGGCGCGCTCTCTCGCTGGTGCGCCGCGGCCGCGCCGCCGGTCCCGCTGCGGGAGAAAAAGCCGGGAAAAGCGACGAAAGCGAGGCGCGGCTGCTGGTGCGGATCGGCTCGGTCCTCGCGGCGCGGGGCGACACCCGCGCCGCGCTCGGCCGGCACCGCGAAGCTCTCGCCCTGCTCAAGCGACGCGCCGCCGAGGCGCCGTCCACCGCTTCACGCTTCGCCCTGGCGCAGGCCCAAGTCGCGGTCGGCGACGACGTTTGGGAGCTGGGCGACGTGCCCGCTGCCGCCGACCTCTATCGGGAGGCGCTTGCCACCTCGCAGTCCGCCGTCGCAGGCGACCCGGCCTCGATGTTGGTGGTGCGGCAGGTCGGCGTCGTCGAGCAGCGGTTGGGAGATGCCGCCTCCGACTTGGGGAACGGCCGCCAGGCACTCGCTCACCACTCGGCCTCCCTCGCGGTCGATCGCGCGCTCGCCGCGCGGCATCCCGACGATCTGGAGATCCAACGCGACCTCGGCACCGACTTGAGCCGGCTCGCGGTCGACCAAAGACTGTGGGGCTCCGCCGCCCAGGAACTGGCTCTGCACGAAGAGGCGAGCCGCCTGCGCGAGCGGCTGCTCGCCGAGGAGCCGGACGATGCGCGGGCCGCCGAGGATGCGGCCGAGTCGCGCCTGGAGGTCGGCAAGGCGCTCGGGGCGCTCGGCCGCAACCTTGAGGCGAAGCGCGAGATCGCTGTGGCGGTCCTCCGCATCCGCGGCTTGATCGCTCGGGACCCGAGGAACGTGAGGTGGAAAGACGCATTGGCGAGCGCTCTTACGACCCTCGCCGAGATCGAGGCCCCCGAGGGGGACCGAGGCGACCGCACCGCCGCCGGAACGGCGTTCGCCGAGGCGCTCGCGATCCGACGGCGGCTGCTTTCAGAGAGCCCTGATCTGGCCGGCAACCGGGCCGCTCTCGCCGACCTGGAGAGGAAGGTCGAGAGCGGCGTCCGCCGCCGGTGATCGCTAGGGTGAGATCCGGTCGATTTGCGACATCCCGTTGCCGCTGACGCAGGTCAGGCGGTAGAAGATAGGCGGGGAACCCTGGGGCGGCGGATTTCCTCCATTCGCGGTGACTCTGAGAATCCAGGCGTCGGCGACCCCGTTATTGATCTGCTGCCGCAGCCGGGTGGAAAACTCGCCCGTCGATTGAAAACCGCCGGTGACCACCGTGCCGTCGGGAGCGACCACCTCCAGGGCGAGCTGCGGGCTGTCCACCGAACATTGGACCAGGTCCGGATGGCGCAGAAAGATCGCGTGCAAAGGCGGGCTCGCACCGGGAACGAAGAGGAAGTTGCCCCATCCCGGAGTCGAATTCGCGCTCACCCGTCGCTGGCGCAGCAGGTCTTTGGGTTCATACACCTTGCCCATCAGGTAGTTGGTGGTCGAGCCGCCGATCACCCGGCAGGTGGCGACCATCGCCGGATTGGACGCGTTGGCCGCCGGTTCGACCTCGACCCTGGCTCCGTCGATCGTCACCCCCCCGGCGCCCACGGCGGAGAACACGTCGACCAGGAGCTCCGCCGACCAGGGCCCGAGCGAGACCGTCGTGCTACCGAGCACGCCACCTCCCGAATCCTTGACGGTGACCCGGTAGAGATTTCCCGCGCCACCGAAATCGTAGAAGCTGGAAATCAGGCAGTCGGTCCGTAGCTTCGCCGAGCCTGAGGCGCCGCTCCGGGCGCCGGTGATGATCTGGGTCGAGCCTTCGAGGGCGCCGAGCTGCAGGCCGGGCTCGCTGAAACCGACCGCCGGAATGCCGGCGCCGGAGACCGCCTCGATGCGCGCGAGCGCCGAGATCCGCGTCGAAGAGTTACCCTTGTTGACGAACAGGGTCAACGTTCCGCGATCTCCGATCGTGCCGGCGAGTTTCGATCCTTTGCACTTCTGCTCCAGCAGGTCCCGCAGGTTGAACTGCAGGACTCCGTCGGCGGGTACCGTGAGGACGAAGGTCTGCGGTGCCGGCGTCTGGTTGCTCTCGCTGCACGTGAGCAGGCGCGGATTGGCCGACCCTCTCTCGCCGACGTAGTAGGCGAGGAGATCGATGGGGGCCGCGGAGTGGTTCTCGACGAAGATCTGCGTCTGGGTGTTGAAACTCGGTGCGTTGACCACGAAGGGGAGGACGATCGCGTAGCCGGAGCTGTCGGCGCTCATTGCGCCAACGGGCGAAAGAGCCGGGAGAAACGCGAGGACGACGAGCGTCGAGATGAGCTTGAGAGTTTTCATGATCGTCCTCGCTTAGAAGTCGTCGGTCGCAGGGTTGAGCGGCAGCATCGCGGAAACCCCGCTGGTGCTTTCGCAGAGCACGCCGAAAGCGCCTTGAGTCAACGGGTTGGAGGGATAGCCGGTGGCCGGGGTTCCCCGCCACGAGACCTCCACAACCCATTTGCCGTTCACGCCTCGGCTGACCTGGTTCTTGACCCCGGTGAAGAAGGTGCCGGTGTCGCTGATCCCCGGTCCACCGGCCACCACCGCGCCGTCAGGGTCCAGCACCCGCAGCTCCTGCCAGGGCGCGGGATTCTCGTTGGGGGCGAGCACCGACGGCATGATCCAGCAGCGCGCCCGGTCCTCATGCCGCAGGTAGAACGCCAGCCGGACCTTGGAGCCCTTGTTCAACATGATTCCCACCTTGGCCGCCCCGACGAGGAGCCTGGTGTCGCCTCGAACGGGGGACCTCGATCGGGAGAGATCGTTCGGCTTCGGGGTGGTGGCGATCCGGAAGTCTTCCGTCTGGGTCGAAAGCGTCTCGACGCTGCAACCCGCGACCAGGTCCGCTCCGCTCGTCGGGCTGGCGGCGTAGAGCTCGGCGGTCACGTTGGAATACACCTGAGGCGACAGGCCCGCCAGCACCAGAACATTGGCCAGTTTCACCATCGTCCTACGCCTGAGGTGAACGGAGATCGGATTTCCCACCGCTCGCGCGCTCCCGCTTCGGTAGTCCATCAGCTGGACGTCGACGTCCTTGTCTTCATCCAGGGCCCCGAGGTAGCAGTGCGAAACCTTGTCGACGGGGGCGGTCGGAGGGCTGGGGATCGTCCCCTCCAGGCCGATGACGCGCAGCGTGCCCGCGCGAAATGGCTTGGTCATTCCGGGGTCCAGCGCGCCGACCGGAACCCCTTCGACGCCGAACCGTTCGTCCTTCCGGGTGTTGACCACGCTGGTGGCAAAGAAGGGGTTCGCGTCGAACCCGCCGAACGTGCTCATCTCCAGATAGCCGAAGTTCTCGACGTCGGGGGTTCCGAGCGGGCAGAGCTGCGAGAGGAGAAACTGCTGCGACTCTCCCGCACGCAAACGTACGGACCCGCAGAACCGGACCCCGACCGCCGAAGCGGCCATCGGCGTGCCATCCGCCCCGATGTACATCGGGAAGACCTGGATGGCGAGCGAGCCCGGATTGGTAAGGTAGATCGTCGACTCGCGCTCCAAGCCGCTCACCGCATAAGGCAGGATGACGATCCGGCCGGCGCCGTCCAGGCTGGTGGCTTGAGCGGGGCTGACGGCGCTCGCCAGTAGTCCGAACGCCAAGAGCATGAGGGCGGGCAACCCGGCGTGTCTATTCATTTTCTTGTCATAGTCATACATGGTCGCTGTCTCCGTGAGCGACGGCAAAAGGCCGCCTTCATCTTGATATGCGGATTTGGCGAATCTTTTTTTCGCCGGTCGATGCGTGCTTCCCAGGAGCCTTTGGTTTTCGACTCGACCGCAAGCCTGAAAGGCCGTCTCCTCGGGCGTGCTAAACTCGTTTCATGTGCGGCGGCACAGGATCTTCCAGAGTCCAGAACTCCGTTAAAGAGCCGATAGCCGGAGGGAATCGATATGCCGCTGCATCTCTATCCCAACGTCCAAGCCTCCGGCTCGGTTCCTGCGGGTTGGAGCCCGGCCCCTTCTCGCGTGCTCAAATACCCGGTCCGCAATTCGGCCGTTCATTACTACCTTCGTGAGCTGCTGTCCGGGAAATGGCAGAAGGTCATCAAGCAGGGCAACACGGGTGAAGTCCACTACTTCGAGCATGAGTCCGGACAAGTGGCTGGAGTAAAATTCTTCCCTCGCGAAAGCGCCTTATGACAGCCATCGACCTAGAAAGCGTGCTCTCTCAAACCGCCGACCGCCGACAGAGGGTCGCGTGGTTCGCGCTTCTTTCTCTAGGTGCGATTGAGTCCCTGGTCAGTGGCGCCATTCGCGCCAGCGACGCGATTCGCCTCTTGTTTCACGCCGACAACTGTTTGTTCGTCCGCGAGCGCCTGCAGCACGATGAAGCCGACGAGCTTATGAGCCGCGGCGTTCAGCTTCCTGACCTGTTCGACGCCTTGCCCGCCGAAGTGGCTCACCAGGAATACCAGCGGGAACTGGCAACGATGCATTCCCTCTGCCTCAAGCTCATCGAAGCGGAAGATGCAGCGGCTGCCTGACCGGCGGCGGCGCCAGCGCCTCGATCGAGTCGTCGCGCCCGGCGAAGGCGGTGGTGACCTTTCCGCCGGTCCCAAAGGTGGTGTCGAGCGCGCCGTTCGGCAGAAAGCGGGCCAGAGCGAAGTTGTGCGTTCCCAAGGGGCCTGATCTCCCCCCGGCGAGGAGCTTGCCGTCGGCCTGCCGGGCGAGCACCAGCACCCAGTCATCCGCGCCTAAGGTCGGTCTTCACCTTGCCGCCGGTCCCGAAGGCGGGATCGGGCAGTCCGTCGGGGAGAAACCGCATGAGCACGAAATCCACGCCCGGGTCGAACGGCGACGAGGCCGCCCCTGCCGCCTCTGGAGGGTTGACAAGAGAGAGAACCCGGCGCAGCCTGTGCGCGGTATCTGAAGAGTGAGGAGAGATATGCGAACCTTTCTGCACCTCAGCGCCCTGGCCTTCTCTGCATTCTTCTCGGTCGCTGGATCTGCCCAGTTCACCCGTCACTCTCAAGTTCTGACTTGCGCCCCCTTCGAGCCGTGCGATACCTCCCCCGAGGTGTTGAACCTCATGCTCCAGCCGGTCGATCAGGACCAGCTTGCCGCTTGGAGCCGGCCCTCGATCCCGCCGGTTGCCCCACGGTCGGCCTATGTTCCGGCGGGTGGATCACGGGTCGTCGCGCTGCGAACCGAACGGGCGCTGCGCGATCTGGTCGCCTTCTACGAGAACCTCCGCTCGGTTAGTTTCCGCGCGACCGTTTGGGCTTGGCGGCCGGATCGCAGCAGCGAAGGTTCGTTCGCGTATGCAGCAGAAGGGGATCGGGCCTTTGCAAGTGCAAGCATCGACCCCCGGTTTGGACTTGCTCCAGCGGTCGAAACGGCGTTCGATGGAGCGACGTACCAGCTTTTCTATCCCGAGGATAAGCGCCTCCACCTTTCGCGCCGATCGACGGGAGCCGCACCCTTCCCCTTCCCGAATCCGTTGTTTCTACCGGTTGGTTTTCTCGGCTGGGAAGACGACGATTGCTCGCCTTGTATCCCAACCAGAGATTCCATCCTGGATCCAGCGCGCTGGCAGGCTCGAGTGGGAGCCGCGACGGGGCGTGAGACGAAAGAAGGCCTGGTGCTTGAGCTACCGGGGGGCTACCTTGGTGGTGAGGCCTACTTCTTCCGTATTAAAATCGACGGCCAGCCAAGCCAGGTCCGCCAGATCGAGCGGGTCCGCCCGGGAGGTAGAGTCCTTACGCGAATGGAACTACTCGACTACCGGACGCCCAAGGGAAGCTCCTTTGCGTTCCCTTGGCACATTGTGCTCGCGGGATTGGGAGAGAACGCCGAATCGCTCGCCGAGATTCACTACACGGTGCAAGAGTTAGGTGTCAACATCGACCTTTTACGAGAGCGCTTCCGGATCGAGCCCGAGCGCGCGCTCATGATCATCGACGAAGACCAGCGGATCTTCCTGAAGCACCCTCAACTTCGCGTAGACAACGTCCCGCGGCAATCGCCGAACCCGTGAGCTGTTTCACGCCTTTTAGATGCGAACCCGCTCAATTTCATCGAGCGTGAGCGTCTCCGGGCACCGGTAGTAGAGCTGCTGGGTCTGCTGGCTGAGCCGGCTCTCTGCCGTCGTGTCGAACGCCAGCGAAAGTCGAACGGCCATTTCGGGACTGATCCCCACATGGCCGTTGACGATCCCCGACAGAGATCGAACGCATAGTCGGCTCAGTGCACCATCGGCGCTTCGCCGCCTTTTTTCGGCGCCTTCATCAGGAAGACGAGCGGCGCGACGACCAAGAACGACCAGCCGAGAATGCGGAAGACGTCGACGAAGGAGAGCATCGCCGCCTGGCGTTGCACCAGGCCGATCGCTCCCGCCGCGGCGCGTTGGCCCGCTGTGACGGGGTCGGCCCCCGCGGCGATATAGGCGCGCTTCAGGCCGTCGAGGAAGGCCTTTGCCTGCGGCTGGAACGGATCGAAGTGGGCGCCCAGGACCGAGAAATGGACCTGCTGTCGGCGAGCGAGGAGCGTGGTCGCGGTGGCGATCCCCACCGAGCCGCCGATGTTCCTCATCAGGTTGAAAATGCTGGTCGCGTTGCCCATTTTCTCTTTCGAGATCGGGCTCATGGCGGCGGCGGTGAGCGGCACGAAGAGGAGGCCGAGCGAGACGCCCTGGACGAACTGCGGCCAGAAGATGTCCCAGTAGCCGGCGTCTAAGGAGAGCGTGGCGTGCCAAAAGAGGGTGAGCGCGGCGAGATAGAACCCGGCCAAGAGCAGCCGCTTGGCGCCGACCCGGTTCAGGATCAGGCCGACGATCGGCATGGCGATGAACGATCCGATCCCCCGCGGCGCCATAGCGAAACCGGCCTGGTACGCGGGGTAGCGGAGGAGCGTCTGAAGGAAAATCGGCACCATCACGAGCGAACCGTAGAGGCCGAAGCCCATCACGGTCATCAGCAGGACGCCGGTCGCGTAGGTGCGGTTTTTCAAGGCGCGCAGATCGACGATCGGCGCCGAGGTCATCAGCTCGCGGATCACGAAGGCGATCAGGCCGATCACCGCCACGACCCCGAGCATGGTGATCAGATTGGAAGAGAACCAGTCGTCCTCCTGCCCCTTGTCGAGCAGAATCTGGAGGGCGCCGACGCCGAGTGCCAGGAAGCCCAAGCCCCAATAGTCGATCTTTGCTTTCGCCTTCCGCAGGTAGGACGGATCGTGAATATAGAGCTGGATCATCAAGAGGGCCAGGAGGCCGACCGGCACGTTGATGTAGAAGACCCAGCGCCAGGACGTGTTGTCCGTAAGCCAGCCGCCGAGGACCGGACCAATGATCGGCGCGACGACGATCCCCAAACCCCAGAAGGCCATCGCTTTGCCGCGCGATTCCGGGGGAAACGTTTCCAAGAGCACCGCCTGCGAGAGCGGTTGAAGGCACCCGCCGGTCAGTCCCTGGACGACGCGAAAGAAGATCAGCAGCGGCAACGTCGGGGCGAGGCCGCAGAGGAACGAGGCGATCGTGAATCCGCTGACCGAAAGGAGCAGCAGGCGCTTCCTGCCAAAGCGGCCGGCGAGCCAGCCGGTCATCGGCAGGACAATCGCGTTGGCGACCAGGTACGAGGTGAGCGCCCAGGTCGCCTCGTCGATCGAGGACGAAAGGCTGCCCGCGATGTGCGGCAGCGAGACGTTGACGACCGTCGTGTCGAGAACCTCCATGAACGTCGCGAGCATCACTGAGATCGCGACGATCCACGGATTGACCAGCGGCAGAGACGGCGTGGTCGGCGCGCCGGGCGTGTTGGGAACGCTCGAAACTACGGCCGCGCCGGCCGCGGCGGGAGTACGTGGCTCCATCGGCGTCTAGCGAACGAAAACGGTGGGCACGGCCGACATCCCGGGACGCAAGGGCGATTCGCCTGCCTTCTCGCCGGCAGCGTTCTTGTCGATCGCGATCTTGACCGGGATGCGCTGCACGACCTTGACGAAGTTGCCGGTCGCGTTCTCGGGCGGCAACAGGCTGAAGCGCGAGCCGGTCGCGGCGGAGATCGATTCGACGTGTCCCGGCCAGGATTTGCCGCCGTAGGCGTCGACCTCGATCTCGACCCGCTGGCCGACCCGGAGCTTGCCGAGCTGACTCTCCTTGAAGTTCGCGACCACCCAGACGTCGTCGAGCGAGACCAGCGAGAGGAGCGGCTGGCCGGCCGCGATCACCTGCCCCGGTTCGATCGACTTGCGGGTGACGACGCCGTCGACCGGCGCCTTCACCGAGCAGTATTCGAGGTCGAGCTCGGCTTTGCGCAGGGCGCTTTGGGCCTGGGCGATCCGCGCGTCGGTTGAATCCGCGCGGGCGCTTGCGATTTCATTCTGCTGCGGCGCGGTGCGGGCGTCGGCCAGTCCGGCGCGCGCCGCGTCGATTCCCCCGGCGGCTTCGTGTACCGCGGCTTCCGCCGCGTCCTGGCTGGCCTTCATCGCGGCGGCTGCCGCGACCGCCGCGTCATAGTCGCGCTGGGCGATCTCGTCCTTGGCGATCAATGTTTCGGCCCGGGCCAAATCCTGGCGCGCGCGCACCGAATTCGCTTTCGCCTCTTCGAGCTTTGCCTTGGTGGAGGCGAGGCGGGCCTGCGCTCCGGCGAGTTGGCTCGCAGCCATCGACAGCCGGCTCGACGAAGCGGCCGAAGCGACCGGCAGGTTCGAATGCGCGCCGCGGGCGTTGGCCTCCGCCTCGGCCAAATCGGCCTGCGCCTTGCTGACCGCGATCTCGAAGTCGCGCGGGTCGATCTGCACCAGCAGGGTGCCGGCCTTCACGTTGTCGTTCTCGCGCACCAGAACCTTGGCGATCGTTCCCCCGACGCGCGAAGCGATCGGGTTCAAATCCCCTTCGACCTGCGCGTCGTCGGTCGAAATGCGGCCGGAAAGATGCCACCAGGCAAACCCGCCGCCGACGAGGGCGGCCACCAGAACCAGTACCCCCACAAAAGCCATGCGGGAACGGTTGAAATTCCGGCCCTTGCCGGAGGTTTGGTCCTCTGTCGTGTCGCTCATCGTCCGGATTCCCCGCGCAAGAACTTGAGATACGCCGGCTCGGCTAGCCCCAAGGCCAGGGCGAGAGCGGCTTTCGCAGCGTTATGGTCATAAAGGCTTCCGATGTAACTGTCCTCGGCGGTCGCCACGGCCTCCTGAGCCTGGACGACCTCGATGCTGCCGGCCGCCCCTGCCGAGAACCGATCTTTGCCCTGGGCGAGCGCCTGCTCCGCGAGGTTCCGCGTGGCATCCGCGACACTCACCCGCTCGGCTGCCGCATTGAGGTCCAAGAGCGCCGAGCGGACCTCGAAATCGGCGCGCGACGAGAGATCCGCCAGCTCCGCCTCGCGCTGCCTCAAGGCGGCTTCCGCCTCGGCGGCTTTCGCTTCGACCTTGCCGCCTTCAAAGATCGGGATCTTCAACGCCAGGGTGTAATTGAAAGTGTGGTTCAAGTTGCCGGAGTTGTTGCCGATCTCGCCGTAATCGGCCGATCCGACCAGCGACGGCAGCTTCTCGCCGCGGATGGAGCGGAGGGTCTGTTTCGCCGCTTCGACCCGCGCTTGGGCGGCCTTGATGTCGGCCCGGGTCGTGAGCGCGGTCTGGATCGCCTCATCGAGCGGCAGCGCGTGCAACTCGGCGTAAGGAACGCGGTCGACCAGCTCGATCTCCTGGCCGGGGGGTAAACCGATCGCTCGGGCTAGGCTGAGCCTCTGCTTGGCCTGGTCGTTCTTAGCCGCGATCAGGCGCTGCTGTTGGGACTGCAGCTGGACCTGCGAGCGGAGCGCGTCGATCCCGGGCACGTAGCCCGCTTTGTGCCGGTCGTCGGCCAACTGGAAGATCGAGCGCGCCGCTTCGACCTGCGCCTCGACCGCCGCGACCCGGCTTTCGGTCGCCACCGCCTGAAGGTAGAGATTGCCGCAGACCAGAACCACAAGTCCGCGGGCGTCCTGGTAGGTCTGGCGCGTCGCTTCGAGGGTGGAACCGGCGGCGCGCTTCTTTTCGAGCAGGCTCCAATCGAACAGCGTCTGTTTGATCCTGGCGCGTGCGTCCAGTACCTGGAACGGACCGATGATCGTCGGCGAGCCGGGAAAGCTGAAACCGAACGCCGCGAGCGACAGCGTCTGGCGGGCGAAGTAGCTGTCGGCCGAGACCTGCGGCAGAAGATCCGCCAGAGCCTTGGCTCGCAAGCTTTCCGCGACCTCGACGTTCTGTTCGGCCAGGAGGGCGCCCAGGTTATGGTCGAGCCCGCGCGCCACCGCGTCGGCCAGGGTGAGGCGCAAAGGCTGAGGATCGACTTTGCCCTCGGGGACGCCGCCCAAGAAGGCCGGCGGCAGGGCCGGGCGCCCGGCTTGCGCGAGGGCGGTCCCGGAAAAAGTCGCGAAGAACAACAAAACGGCTCCGAACAGAGCCGCGGCCGACGCTCTGCGGGAAAGTCGCGATCTTCCATTCATTGTGACGAAATCCCTTTCCAGGCGAGATCGACGAGAAGCTCTACCTCTCGTTCGATCGATCCTTCGGTCCAACCGACCAGCCGCTGGGTGACCGCTCCGCGCGTCAGGTTCGCGATCGCGAAGGCCACGTACCGGGCCGGCAGGTCGCGCGCGTCGCCTAGGCTCCGGCCCTGGCAAATCGCGTCTTCGAGCAGGGCCACCTGGTCGAGAAAGACCTTTTCGAACCCGCTGTCGGGCGTCGCGTGCTGGGTTACCATGTTACCCAGCTCGGCGAAATAGATCTTGAAAAAATCGCGGTGCTCATCGCAGTAGCGGAGCTTCGTCTCGACGTAGGCCCGAATTTTGTCGTGAAGGCTCTCGACGCCCCAGACCTTTTCCTGGGTCTTGGCGGCGAGCGCCGAAAGCCCTTCGCGCAGCGCGGCTAAATAGATGTCGCGCTTCGACGGGTAGTAGAGGTAGATCGTCCCCTTGGCGACCCCCGCCGCCTGCGCGATCTCGTCGACCGAGGCACCGGCAAAGCCTTTTTCGGCGAAGACCCCCCGGGCCGCCGCGAGGATTTCGGCGTGGCGGAACTCGGCGAGGACGTCTCTTTTCGTGCGCCGCTGTGGGGTCTCGGAGATCATTGTGACGTGCCGGTCAGTCAACTGACCGAACGGTCAGTAACTCATTTTCGCTGCGGCTTGTCAAGGGGGAAGGCTGAAGGCGACCACGGCGCGGAACGGATCGGCGCTCCGTCGCAGGACCTCCGCTTCGTCGACCAGCCGGCTGCCGTCCGTGGCAACCCAGCCCGGGACGTCGACCCACGTGTGGATCAACTCGATGCGGGTGCCGCCCAGACGGAAGCGGGCGAGACCGTTCATCGCATTGTCGAAGGCGGGGACGGCGATCCCTCCTTCCACCAGGTACGCGGGAAAGTTGACCAGGGTAAGGGTGGCCGGGGTGTTGCGCGAGGGCAGAAGGATTCGGGCCTGCTCGACCGCCACGCGGAGAGCGTCGAAGCTGCGCCGATAGAGTTCCTGGGCGCGGTGCAGCTCGCCCTGAGCGGAGAGGATCAGAACGGACGTCAGGACGAGGGGGACCGCGAGGGCCATGTGCATGTTGCCGGGAGCGGGTGCCACCCGCCGGGAGAGCCATTCCCCCGCCTGACAAAAGCCGAGCGAGAGCAGAAGCAGCCCGGGAATGCTGGGGAGGAAACAGTGCCGCGACGAGAGCGGCAGAGCCAGGATGGCGACGAAGAGATGGATCGCCAGCCAAAGCACGAGCAAAGCGGCTCCCCTCCGTGCGCGGAGAAAGGTCCAAACGCCCAGCGCAAGGGCGAGCCCAAGAAAAAGCAGAATGCGGTTCCACTCGACGCTCATCGGGGTCGTGCCGATGTAAAGGAGGGTCTCCAAGACCTCGGACGAGCTTCTCAAGGTGAAGATCCCGATCAGTCCGTGGGCGAGAGAGTGGAGGCGTTCGAGATCGAGACCCGGCGTGATCGCGCTCGCGGTGGCCTGGGCGAAACGAATTTTGGCCAGGACCAGCGCCGCGACCACCGGCAGGCTCCAGGCGAAACGACGGAGCAGGCCTTGAAGGGCCGCGAGCCGGAAGAGGCTTCGAGCACCGGCCCTCTCGGCCTGCCGCACGAGACACCAGGTCAGCGCGACCGGCAGTAGCGTGATCATCCCCTCGTACGTAAAGCAGGCTCCGGCGAGCGCCGCGGCAAACCCCAACGAGGCGCCGCGCGGTGGATTTTCTTCGGCGAGCACCGAGGCGGCGGCGATCGCCCCGATAGAAAATACCGCGGCCAGGCAATGGAAGTTTCCGACCAACGCCCAATAGGTGATGTCAGGAAAGGCGGCGCTGCCGATCAAAAGGCTCCCCGCCAGGAGCCCCGGCAGGGCCTTGCCGAGCAACCTTCGCCCCAGCAGGAAGGTCAGCCATCCGACGACCGTAAGCTCCCCGATGTTGACGATCGCGTAGAGCCGCTCCTGGTCGCCGAGAAGCACGTAAAGAAGGCGGGTCCAGCCGCTCGCGAGCGGAATGTAGTGATAGCCGAGAGGGGTTCCCAACGCTTCCCGCCATCCGGATGCGGCCTGCATGAGGATCGCCCAGGAGTCGCCGACGAACCCGACCCGGCGGGCGCCGGCATGAATCGCCCCGGCCTCCAGGCCGAAGAAAAGCAGAGCGGGGAGCGCCCCGCCCCGCCACCCCCACAGGCGCCCTACAAGGTCCCCGCGCATCATCGCAACAGCCTAACACGCGAAAACTTGCGGTCCTTCCCGCGGCTCGCCGCGAGCCATTTAGATTGGCGGCGGCGCCTCTTGTCCCGCGAGGAGGACCCAGCAACAGCGAGGTCCGAGAAAACGATAGCGTTTCGGAAACTTTGCCTTTGTCTCCCGGGGCAAATCGCCGCCGGTCAACTTTCTGGCCCGCGCTCAGGCGCCGGGCCCACCCGCCGCTCGATTCGCGCTGCGATTCGCATGACCTCGCGACGTTGCCGTTCGGCGAACTCGCAGAGCCGCCGGTCGGCCGGGTCGAGGGCTCGCCCACTTTCGCCAAGCAGCCACTTCAAGCGGTGCGCCACCTCCGCCAAAAATTCCTGAAGGTGCCGCAGCTCGACCCCCGCGGAACGCACCTCGGCGCGGACGACCGACTCGCCTAGGATTCGCGGATCGGGCGGCGCGCCCGCTGCCTCCACGAGCCCTTCGGCGACCCACTCGACGATCCGGCCCCTTTTGGGGCTCTCTGGGGTAGCCGTTGAAAGAATACAGGATCGAGCGGAAGGCAACTCTCCTAATCTCCGGCCCATGGGCGACACACCAACCCGCAATTCGAGCAAGAGTCGCCCCTCTCATCCCCGGGGCGCGAGGGCGGCCTGATCACCCTGGTCGAAGGCGACGTCCGCTACCAGACATGGGCGTTCGCCTTGCGGCTCGGTCAGGAGAGCGCCCGCGCGGCGTCCGATCGGGCGGATCGCGCTTTGGAGCTGGCGGGGCTCTCCGTGACCGTCGCCGAGAGGGCGCCCCTGCCGGGTCCCCAACCCGAAGGGTTTCGCCGGCTACTACTTTCCGACTGCTGGGCGTTTCTCGGCAACGCGCGCCGGGTCGCCGGCCAGCTGCCGCTCGCGCGGGAGGCGTTCGGGCGGGCCGAAACGTTCGCAAAGGAAGGCGAAGGGGGAGACCCGGATCGCCTGCTCAACCCGGCCCGGCGGCTCGATCTGGAAGCGTCGCTCCGCAAACACCTGGGCGAACTTCCCCAGGCGCTCGACCTGCTCGACCGGGCGCTCGCGATGGGCGCGAAAGGGGAAGAACGGGGGCGGCTGTTGCTCAAGAAGGCCGTCGCGCTGGAGCAGGGAGGGGAGCCCGAAAAAGCGATCGTTACGCTCCGAGCGGCGGCGCCTCTGATTCAGCAGACCTCCGATGAGAGATTGCCCTGGGTGCTCCACTTCAGCCTAATCGTAAATTTCTGCCACCTCGATCGTTTCGCCGACGCATCGAAGCTCTTGCCGGACGTGCGCGCGCTGGCGATCGAAGGGCGTAGAGAGCTGGACCTGATCCGGGTCCTCTGGCTCGAAGGGCGGACGATCGCGGGCCTCGGCGACCGGGTGGCGGCGGCACAGGCGGTAGAGCAGGTTTTCCGCGACTTCACGCACATCGGCATCGACTACGACGCGGGCTTGGCCGCGCTGGAACTGGCCGCCTTGCACATCGAGCTGGGGCACTCTGGAGAAGCCAGAGCGCTGGCCGAAAAGCTCGTTCCCCTTTTTCAAGAGCAGGGGGTGGAGCTCGATCTGCTCGCGGCGCTGACAGTTTGGGTCGAAGCCGCGCGCGAGGAGTGCGCCACAGCGGATTCTGCCCGCGACCTGCTGCGACAGCTCGAACGCCGCCGCCCGCTCGAAGCGGTAGAACCGGAGGCAAGGTCATGACGGTGCCACCCACCCGGAAATCGCCTCCGCTCCCGGCCCCCTCCCGCTACCGCCGGTTCGTGCAGAGTCCGCTGGGGTCGATACCGCAAACATTGACCAAGGTCACGGTGCCGCAACGGCCATTTGGATCAAGCTCACACCCGTTCTCCCCCCAGATCGAGCCGCAGTGTCCGCTCGGGTCCGCCTCGCAGCCGTTGACCAGCGGTGCCGTCCCGCAGTGGCCGTTCGGGTCGAGACTGCAACCGTTGTCGGCCCAGATCGACCCGAGGGCGGAGCGCAAGCGGTCGAGCCAATCGATGGCTCCCCAGGGCTCGGCCCGGACGGCGGCGGGTCCGGCGAGGGACGCGAACAACAGGGCGAAGGTGAAAGCGCGGAGAGTACGAGGCATGACGGGCTCCGAGTTCGAAGCGGCGCCGCCTTCGGCCGCCACGGCCGGCGGGGGCCGCCCCTCCATCAAGTATGGTGTGCCGCCGGGGGGGAAATATCCCCCTTCTGGGTTACCCGGCGGAGCGAAGAGGCGATCCGGCGCGCCCTCGGTTTTTCTCCCGAAGGGTGGCTCCAATGGGTCGCCTCGGTCGGCCGCGCCGACCATTGCCGGGGGTTGAGATTCCGTTCCCTCGGACTCAGGTCCGCTCGGTCCAGGCCTCGGTCGCAACGGTCGAGTCCCGGGTTCGAGTCGTGCGAAAGCGGAGGATTGCGGTTCGGATCCATAACAGGGAAACTCTCCTTTAGCGTCCGTCGAACGACGGAGAACCGTAACCCCTGCCGCTTCAGAGGAGCGTCTCGATGAAGATCGAAGAGATGATCGCCGCGATCCAGAAAAAAGTCGGCGTCGACGTGGACGGTCGGGCCGGGTCGGAAACCTGGGGTGCCATCTACGCCCAGATCGTCAAACCGACCATAGGCGGCCTACCGACCGGCGAAGCCATCGACGAAGGAGACCCCCGGAGCGAGAGGAACATCGCCACCCTGCTCCCGGAGGTTCAGCCTGAAGCTCGCGCCCTGATCCAAAAGGCGGCGCAGAACGGCATTCGGATCAAAATCATCAGCGGACTCAGGACCTTTGCCGAGCAGGATGCGCTGTTCGCCCAAGGCCGCACCGAATCGGGATCGATCGTCACCAACGCCCGCGGCGGATTCTCGAACCACAATTTCGGCATCGCGTTCGACGTAGGGGTCTTCGAGTCAAACAAATACCTGCCGGAATCGGTCAAGTACAAGGCCGTGGGCGTGCTGGGGTCGGAGCTTGGGCTCGAATGGGGCGGGAACTGGAAGACGATCGTGGATCAACCGCACTTCCAGCTCCGGCCGTCCTGGGCCGCCGATCTCTCCGAGCGGGAGATGCTCGCAGAACTCCGGGAACGGCACGCTGCGGGCACCCCGGTCTTTTCGTGACGCGGCTTCGATAGACATCGCGCCAGGGCAGGCGATCACCTCCCTGGCGTTCTCTCGGCTACACCGTTCGCGAGCCGCGAACGAAATGGACAATCGCCACGATGACGGCGATGACGATCAAGAGATGGATCAGGCCACCGGCCACATGGAAGACGACAAAGCCGAGAATCCAAGCTATGAAGAGCACAAGAGCGAGGCCGAGTAACATTGGGCTTCTCCTTGGAGGCGCATTCGGCATTGAGCCAAGATGCGTGTGCTCCCGATTTTGCAAACTCGGCGCCAGGGGAAGGGTGTTGATTTCCGGCCCGCAGCTGCTCGAGATTTCCGGCGGAGGTCAAGCCGTCGGAAAAAATAGCCGGGCGGCGCCAACATAGAGATTTTGGCCTCAACCCAGCCCGGCGCCCGCTCACACACCGACGAGGAGTCCCTTGCGCCGTCCGCCGAGATTCTGCTAGTCTCCGCGTTCCTTTCGGGGTGGGCGCCGTAGTGTGCTCAACTCCCAAGCAAGCAGCGAATCAGGAGAAGCACATGGCTAAGCAATGCGAAATCTGCGGCAAGGGCACGAAGTTCGGCCGCAACGTCAGCCACGCCCACAACGTCACCCCGCGGACGCTCGAAGCGAATCTGCAGCGCGTCCGCGCGCTGATCGAGGGCACCGTCCGCCGGGTTCTCGTCTGCACCCGTTGTATCCGCAGCGGCGCGATCACCAAGCCGCCCGTGCGTACTTGGACCCCCGAGCAGACCGCCGCGAAGTAACCTCCGGGGTCCGCTCCGGCGGATCCCATCGGCCGTTCCTTTCTTCCTACGCTAAAGCGAGCCGTCCGGTTCGGCGGAGCCCAAGTTGATCCGGGCTTGGGCGTCACGGGATCTGCCTGCCGGTCCCGCCGGGCTGATCCCCGCGCTGCCCCTCTTCGCCCCGGTGACGGTCCCCCTCGGGGTCGCGGCTCCGCCCAAGCCGGGCTCGCCCGCCCCACAAGCGCCTTTCATCGATCGGCGCGGCTTACAACATACGTAGGCGCGGTTTCGGCTCGGCCGGGTTAGGATCGCCGCATTCCTGGAGAGAGCCCGCCCCATGCGATGTCCGTCGGCCTTTTTACGCCCGTCCTTCCGGGCGCTGTTCGTCCTGCTCCCGGTGCTGCCCTGCGTCCCCTTGCCGAGCCTCGCCGCAGACAGCGCGCCGTGGCAACGCTTTGGCCCCGCCGACGTGGTGTGCGACCAGGAGCCCGGCTCCGAGCGGCAGCGCTTTTGGGAAACAGCGGACTGGGGCGTCGTTCCGGCCTCTCGCGAGCGCCTGGCAGAGCGTTGCGCGGCCCCCGGCGGGGGCGGCGCCTCGTTCCGCTGCACCGCGGACCTCCGCCTCTGCCAAGGCCGGCATGTCCGGATCGACGTCCCGCCCTCGGGCGCGGGCCTGGGCACGGGCGTTACCGTGTCGGCGGGCTGCCCTTTGGCGGACGGCTTTCCGCGCAGCGGGCCGTTCTTAGGCGGCATCTCGGATTGGGGACCGGAGCTGCGCGATCTGCAAGGAGCCAAGGAGGCCCGGCCCTGCGACGTGACGGTCCACGAGCCCACGCTCTTCATCAAGCCGGACAGCAGGGCCAACGTCTATCATGGCCTCTGTGATCACGTGAACCTGTTCCTGTCGGCCTGGATCGCCGGCTGGCAGGACGCCGCGGACCTCCAGATCGTCAACTGGGAGCCGACGGCTACCGCCGAGCGCGTCTCGTCGGGCTGGTATGAACTCTACGACGCCTTCACCACCCGGCCGGTGCGCCCGCTCGGGTTTTGGGCCGGCAAGAGCGTCTGCTTTGACGACGCGATGTTCGCGGTCAATCCGCGCGCCGTCGGGACCTTCTATTTCAACATGGACGTGCCCGGCCGCGCCGAGCGCTGCCGCTCCGGCCCCGGCGGCCTGGTGCGTGCCTTCGCCGAGCGCACCAAGGCTCGCGTCCTCGCTCATCCGCCGCACCGCCCCGGCCCGGACGAGCCGGTGCGCGTCAAGGTGATGTCGCGCAGCGCGGGCAAAGGATCGACCTCGGGCACCCGCCAAGTGACCAACGAAGCCGAGCTGGTCGCCGCGCTACGTCGGCGGGTGCCGGGCATCGAGGTCGAGGTGGTCAACTTCGACTGGAACGGCCGCCCGCCCTTCACCGGACAGCTCGCCTTGATGGCCGACACCGATGTCCTGGTCGGGATGCACGGCGCCGGCCTGGTCCACACCCTTTGGCTGCCCGAGTGGGCGGTGGTGTACGAGATCTACGACTGCGGCGACGTCGACACCTACGCCGACCTCGCCCGCCTGGCCGGCGTCGACCACCTCTCGGGAAAGGAGTCGGACCTCCTCCGGCGCCTGCCGCCCGGAGTCGCGGTCGCCGAGAAGGACCGGCAGAACCCTAAGTTCTGGAACTACCAGATCGCCGAGGACGCCTTCGTGGCCCACGTCGAAGAGGCGGTCCGCCGGGTGCGGGCACACCCCGCTTCGCCCTTCCGCAAACCGGCCGAGGGTCCCGGCGCGGTGGAGGCCCTCCCTCCCCTGCAGACCTTCAAACCCGTCCCTAACGCCAGCCTGGTGCCGGTCCTAGAACGGGACCGCCAACAAGCGGCCGAATCCGCTCCTTTGAAAGGAAAGAAACAGTGACGTTGAGAACCTCATGCTTTGCCCTTTTCGTCGCGCTCGCATTGAGCGCCCCCGCCGCCTGGGCCGGGAATCAGAAGGTCCAGGTCTGCCACATTCCGCCGGGCAACCCGTCCAACTTCCATACGATCACCATCAGCCAGAGCGCCCTGCAGGCCCATCTGGGTCATGGCGACTTCGCGGGCCCGTGCTTCGCACACTGCGATCAGCTCTGCAGCGACGGCAACGCCTGCACCATCGACGCCTGCGACGCCTCCGAAAACTGCCTGGCCACCCACCCGTCGGTCAACTGCGACGACGGCAACAAGTGCACCCTCGACACCTGCAGCCCCGCAACCGGCTGCTCTTCCGCACCGCGCGTGTGCAGCGACGGCAACCTGTGCACGGTCGACTCTTGCGACCCGCTCACCGGCGCCTGCGTCTTCCCGCCGGCCGTCTGCCCCCAAGGCCAGACCTGTAACCTCGGCAACGGTAACTGCGAGGTCACCAACGTCGATGAGTGCCTATCCGACCCCTGCCTGAATGGCGCCTGTATCGATGGACAGAACAGCTTTAGCTGCGCCTGCCAGCCCGGTTGGACCGGCCGCCTGTGCGACGTCGACATCGACGAGTGCGAATCCAACCCGTGTCTGAACGGCGACTGTACCGACCAGGTCAACGCCTTCACCTGCAGCTGCCTGCCCGGATTCTCCGGCACCTTCTGCGAGACCCAAGACGGCGGCTGCATTGTCGACAACATCCTCTGCTTCGGCAACGGAGAGAAGAAGAAATAGAAGCTGAACGCGGGAGGAATCGCCGCCGCCGGAGGAACCCCTCCGGCGGGGGGGGGGGGGGGGGGGGGGCGCGGGGCCGGGGGGGCCCAACCCCAAACCACAACCCGGAGAGGCCGAGCCCCCCCCCGGCGAGAGGGGGAGGGCCCCCCGCCCC
>JBBSBW010000033.1:0-78416 GCA_038250865.1 Thermoanaerobaculia bacterium
CGCGAGCGGCCGGAGCGTGCATTCGGGTCCCAGGCCGTAGAGAACCACCGGGCAGCGGGCCTCTTGGGCGAGCGCGCGAAGGTGGGGATCGTCGCCGCAAGCGATCAGGCAACCGGTCGGGGGAAGGAGCGCGATCAGCCGTCGATAGGTCTCGCGCAGAGCCTCGGGCGAAGCGTAGAGATCGGCGTGGTCGTATTCGACGCTGGTGAGGATCAGCGTCTCGGGCAGGTAGTGGAGAAACTTGGCGCCGCGATCGAAAAACGAGGCGTTGTACTCGTCCCCCTCGATCGCGAACCGGTCGCCGGTGCCGATGTGAAAGCTCGCAGGCAGCCCCGTCGGGACGCCGCCCACGAGGTAGCCCGGATTCTGCCCGCACCGGGTGTAGACCCACGCGGCGAGCGCCGTGGTGGTCGTCTTACCGTGGGTTCCCGCGATCACCAGCGGCCGGCGCGAGGAAAGAAAGAAGCGCGCCAGCGCCTCGGGCATCGACAGGCGCTCGATCCCCAGCCGTTCCGCCTCGACCACCTCGGAGTTGTCGCGGCGCACCGCGTTGCCCACCACCACCAGGTCCGGCCGGGGCGAGAGGTGTCCGACGTCCCAGCCGACCTCCGGGCGGATGCCCGCCGCTTCGAGCAGGGTGCTCATCGGCGGGTAAAGCGGCCCGTCGGTGCCGCGGACTTGATGGCCCTGCTCTTGCAGAAGGCACGCGAGCGGCGCCATGCCCGTGCCACCGATCGCGATCAGATAGACGTTGAGAGTCGGAGTCGTCACGGCGTCCAGGGGTTTAAGAAGACGAGGTTGATCAGGTTCGATTCGGGACGACAGAGTGTAGCATCCACCGATTCGACCCGTGGGTGACCTTTAGTCCCTTGCCAAGGAGCAGGCCGCTATGAACCGAAGCACCAAGACCGCCATTTTGACGCTGTGCCTCGCTCTGCCGCTCGCCGCCGCGGCGAAAGGGGACACCCCGGTTCCGACCACCAAGCCGAAAGCGGTCATCGTCGAGGCGACTTTCGACGCCGGAACGATCGCCAAGGGCGAGCAGGTCGTCCACGATTTTCTGATCAAGAACGAGGGCCAGGCGACGCTGGAGATCCAGCGCGTCGAGCCGGGGTGCGGCTGCACGGTCGCCCAGTTCGACAAAAGCGTGGCGCCCGGTCAAACCGGCAAGGTCCACGCGGTGGTCGAAACCACGACCTTCAACGGCCCGATTTCCAAGGGCATCTCGGTCTACACCAACGACACCGACAACCCGCGCATCCAGCTCACCATCCAGGCGAAGGTCGAGCCGTACATCCAGGTCAAGCCCGGCTACGCGCGCTACCTGACGGTGCAGGGCGAGGCGAAGGCGGGCGTGATCATCCAAAGCATTTGGGCGCCGGACGCCTCCGATTTCGCGGTCACGGACGTGGTCTCGCCGTTTCCGTACTTGAAGGCGACGTTCCATCAGGCGAGCGACACCGAGCGCCTGCCCGACGCCAAGGGCAAGCAGTGGCAGATCGAGATGACGCTCGATAATTTCGCCGCTCCGGTGGGCAGCCTGGCCGACTATCTGACGGTTCACACCACCCACCCGAAGCAGAAGCTGGTGCAGATCCCGATCTCCGGCTTCGTCCGCCCGGTGGTCGCGGTCACCCCGCCGGCCGGCGATTTCGGCAAGGTCGCAGTCAAAGAGAAGGTGACCAAGACCCTCAACGTCCGCAACTTCGCGACCGAGGACATCAAGCTCACCTCGATCGACAACCCGATGAGCGGCAAGGGCCTCGAAACGGCGTTCGACGCGATCCAGGACGGCCGGGAGTACATGGTCCGCCTGACCCTCTCGCCCGATGTACCGAAGGGTCCCTTCACCGCGAACCTGGTGTTTCATACCGACAGCCAGAAGGTGCCGAAGCTCGAAGTCGTGATCACCGGCGACGTACAGTAAGGTCAAAGACTCTTTAGGGCCGGCTGCGGCCCGGCGGCAAGCACCGCTGCTATGATCCGCGCTAAAGAAGGAGCTCCAGAGCTTCGGATCGCAGGTCGCAGCCCGGCAAACCCCCTGGTTTCGGGGTCGCGGTTGGCCTCGTTCCGGGCGGACCGAACATGATCGGCCGGGTCGTTTCTCACTATCGAGTCTTAGAGCGCCTCGGCCGAGGTGGCATGGGCGTGGTCTACAAAGCCGAGGATCTGAAACTCGGCCGAAAGGTCGCGCTCAAGTTCCTGCCCCCCCACGTCAGCCCCTCCGTCGAGACCAATCAGCGCTTCCTCCAAGAGGCGCGCGCCGCCTCGGCGCTCGACCACCCGAACACCTGCACGATCTTCGAGATCGCGGAGACCGAAGAAGGCCAGCTGTTCATCGTCATGGCCTATTACGACGGCGAGACCCTCTCGGCGCGGCTCAAGCAGGGAGCTCTGTCTCCCTCCGAGGCGGCCAACCTGGTGGCGCAGTCGGCGCGCGGTCTGGCGCGCGCCCACCAGCAGGGGATCGTCCACCGGGACGTCAAGCCGGCCAATCTGATGATCACGAAGGAGGGCGTGGTCAAGGTGCTCGACTTTGGCATCGCGAAGCTGGTCGGGGGAACGCCGGTCACCCACGTGGGCAAGATCGTCGGGTCGGTCGAGTACATGTCGCCCGAGCACGCCCGGGGCGACGACATCGACGCCCGGGCCGACCTCTGGTCGCTCGGGGTGGTGCTCTATGAAGCGCTCTCGGGGCGAAAACCGTTCCGCGCCGACCATCCGCAGGCCGCGCTCTACGCCGTCCTCCATCTCGATCCGAAACCGCTGGTCGACGTGGCGCCACACGTCCCCGGCCGATTGCAGGACGTCGTGGCCAGGGCGCTGCAAAAATCCCCCGAGCACCGCTATCAAAACGCCGAGGAGCTGATTCGCGACCTGGAAGAGACGGACAACTGGACCGGTCCGACCTCCGCGTTTCCCAGCCAGACGCCGGTCCGGCCGCAGCCCTCGGTCGCGGTCCTGCCGTTCAAAGACATGAGCGCCGAGAAGGACCAGCAGTATTTCTGCGACGGAACGGCTGAGGAGCTGATCTCCGCGCTGTCGCGGGTCGACGGCCTGCGCGTCGCTTCGCGCACTTCGACGTTCGAGGTGACCAAGGACGGCGAGGCCGACCTGCGGACCGTGCGCGACCGGCTGGGAGTTTCGACCCTGCTCGAAGGGAGCGTCCGCAAGGCAGGATCGCGTCTGCGCATCACGGTCCGGCTGGTCAACACCGCGGACGGCTTCGAGCTGTGGAGCGACCGGTTCGACCGCGAGCTGGAAGACATCTTCGCGATTCAAGACGAGATCGCCCGCTCGATCGTCGAGACCCTACGGCCGAAGCTGGTGGCCGAGGCCACCGAGGCCGGCCCCCTGGTGCTGCCCGCGGGCGGCTTCGAGGCCTACAACCTCTACCTTAAAGGCCGTTTCCACTGGAATCAGCGCACCGAATCGGGGCTCAAGAAAAGCATCGAGCTGTTCCGTCAGGCGACCGAGAAGGACCCTGCCTACGCCAAGGCCTACGCCGGTCTCGCGGACGCCCACCTGCTGCTCGGAATCTACGGCGCGGCGGCGCCGGACGAGGTGATGCCTCGCGCCCGCGAATCGGCGGAAAAGGCGCTGGGCTTGGACGGCAAGAGCGCCGAGGTCTACGCCTCGCTTGCCTGCCTGGAGGCGGTCTACGAATGGGACTGGGAGGGCGCCGAGGACGACTTTCGGCGCTCGATCGCACTCGATCCGCGCTATCCGACCGCCCACCATTGGTTCGCGGTGAACGTCCTCGCCCCCTGCGGCAGATTCAAGGAGGCCTTCGAGGAGCTAAGGATCGCCGAGGATCTCGATCCCCTGTCGCTCGCGATCCACGCGAGCGTCGGCCTGGTGTTCATCTTCCAGCGCCGGTTCGAGGAGGCGCTCGACGAGCTGGCCCATGCGATCGAGCTCGATCCCCGCTTCGCCGTTGCCCATTTCTTCCGCGGCCAGGCGCTCTCTCAACTCGATCGCCACGACGAGGCGATCGGCGCGCTCGAACACGCGGCCCAGCTTTCGGGCAGCGCGATCGAAATGCGCTCGGCGCTCGCTTGCGCCTACGCCCGGGCGGGACGGCTCGAGCCGGCGCGGCGCATTCAGCACGAGCTGGAGGTGCGATCCCGCGCCGACTACGTCTCGCCCGTACTGCTCGCGCAGGTCCATACTTCGCTGGGCGAAAACGGCAGCGCGATCGAGGAACTTTCCCGCGCGATCCGCTGGCGCGCGGCCGATCTCGCCTGGCTGCGCGTCCGGCCGGTGTTCGATCCGCTGCGCGGCGAACCGCGATTCGAAGAGCTGTTGGAGGAGATCCACCTCGGCTCCCGCACGCTTTCGATGTCACATCAAGGCCCTGATGACGACCTTGCCCCGACGCGGATTCTCTGACGCCCATGCGCTGCTCCACCTGCCAGAACGACAACCCTCCCGGCTTTCGGTTCTGCGGCCATTGCCGGGCGGCGCTGCCGTTTGCCTGCCCGAGTTGCAAGGCGGAGCTGCCGGCCGGTTACGCTCTTCGCTTCTGCGGTTATTGCGGAGGAGCGCTGCTCGGCGGCGCCCCCGAACCGGTTTCCCCTTCGCTCCCGACGACGACCGTCGAGTCGATCACCTCGACCTTTACGGTTGCCACCGAGCAGATGCGCACGGTCACCGTCCTGTTCTGCGATCTGGTCGGGTCGGTGGCGCTCGCCGACCGGCTCGAACCGGAAGAGCTGCTGGCGGTCGTCCAGAGCTACCAGCGGGTCTGCTCGGAGGCGGTCGAACGGTACGGCGGCCACGTGGCGCAACTTCTGGGCGATGGCCTGATGGCCTATTTCGGCTTTCCGGCCGCGCTCGAACACGATCCGCAACGGGCGGTGCGCGCCGGGCTCGACATCGTTCCGGCGGTGGCCGCTCTCAGCACCCAAGTCGAAGCGAAACACGGGGTTGGACTCCAGGTGCGGGTCGGCATCCATACCGGCCGCGGGATCGCGAACCCTGCGGTCGATACGCGCGAGACCCTGGTCGTGGGCCAGGTTTCGAACATCGCGGCGCGTATCCAGGTGATCGCCGAACCGGGAACGGTGGCGATCAGCGGCAAGACCTACCCGTTGCTGCGCGGGCTGTTCGAATGCGAGTCTCTGGGGTCCCGCGAACTCAAGGGAATCACCAAGCCGATCGAGGTCTTCCGAGTAATCGCCTGGCGCGGCTTCGTGAGCCCGTTCGAGGTCCAGCGCAAAGAGGGGCTGCGGCCCCTGGTCGGGCGCACGGGCGACGCCGTGGCGCTCGATCGCTGCCTCGACCGGGCGTGCGAAGGGCGTGGCCAGGTGGTGGCGGTGGTCGGCGAGGCGGGGATCGGCAAGTCCCGCCTGGTGCAGCACCTGAGAGACAAGGCGAACGGGCGAATCCGCACCTGGCTCGACGGCCGGTGCTCGCCGTTTCAGACCCATAGCGCGCTCGCGCCGGTCGTCGAGCTGCTTCAGGGGGTGTTCGGGCTCCGCGCGGACGAGTCGATCGACGCCACGATCGCCCGGCTCGAAAAAGGCCTGCGGCCGTACGGCTTGATCGGCGAAGAAATTCCCCTGCTCGCCTCGATGCTCGGCCTGCAGATCACCGACCGCTTCCCGCCGCTCGACCTCTCGCCCCCTCGCCAGAAGGAGCGGACGCTGGAGACGCTCGTCTCGCTGGTGTTGGCGATGGCCGAAAAGGGGCCGGTGATCTTTTTCATCGAAGATCTTCACTGGGTCGATCCGTCGACGCTGGAGCTGCTCGCCATGCTGGTGGGCCAGGCGCCGACCACCCGGCTGCTGATCCTGCTCACCCTTCGGCCCGACATGGCTCTGCCGTGGGCCGGCCGCGCCTATGCCAGCCAGATCTCCCTCGATCGCTTGACCAACGAAGAGATCGAAGAGCTGATCCTCGAACGGACCGAGGGCCGGCCGTTGCCGCCCGAGGTGCTGCGCCAATTGATCGACAAGACAGACGGCGTGCCGCTGTTCGTCGAGGAGCTGACCCGGATGGTGCTCGATTCCGGCCTGCTCCATCCGATCGACGGCCGCTACGAGCTGGACGGGCCTCTACCGCCGCTGGCGATTCCGGCGACCCTGCACGACTCGCTGATGGCGCGCCTCGACCGCCTCGCCTCGGTGCGCGAGCTGGTGCAGCTCGCCGCGGCGATCGGCCGGGAGTTCAGTTTCGACATGATGCGCGCGGTTTTAAGCCAGCCCGACGCCGAGCTGCGGCGCGGCCTCGATCAGCTGGTGGACGCCGAAATTCTCTACAAGCGCGGGGTGGCCGGTGCGATCACCTATTCTTTCCGCCATGCGTTGATTCAGGACGCAGCCTACGAGTCGCTGCTCAAGAGTTCCCGCCAGCAATATCACTCGCGGATCGCGCGGGCGATCGAAGAGAAGTTCCCCGACCTCGCCGAAGGGCGGCCCGAACTGGTCGCCCAGCACTGGTCCGAGGCCGGAATCGCCGAGCGGGCGATCAGCTATTGGCTCTCGGCGGGCCGGCGCGCGACCGAGCGTTCGGCGAATCTGGAGGCGATCGGCCATCTCGAACGCGCGCTCAAGCTCAGCGAGTCGCTACCCGCGGGGCCGCCGCGTGACCGGGCCGAGCTGGACCTGCGCACGATGCTCGGCCCCGCCCTGATCGCCACCCGCGGCTACGCGGCGCCGGAGGTCGAGGCGAATTACGACCGGGCCCGCGAGCTGTGTACCCAGGTCGGAGAGGCGCCGCAGCTCTTCTGGGTGCTCCGCGGCCTCTGGGCTTTTCATCTGGTGCGCTGCTCGTTTGAAACCGCTCTGGAGTTCGCGCGGCGGATGAACGAGATCGCGCTCGGCCGGAAGGACCGCGCGCTCCAGTTCGAGGCGCACCTGTGCGCCGGAATGCCCCAGCTTTTCCTGGGCGAGTTCGACCCTGCGCTCGCCGAGTTCGAGGCCGGCCTGGCGCTCGATTCGCCGGCCCGCGACCGGACTCCGACCTTCATCACCGGATTGGACGTCGCGGTGACGACGCTCGCGATCTCCGGAGTCGCCCTCTGGCACCTGGGGCGCCCCGACGAAGCGGCGGAGCGCTGCGCCTCGGCGATCCGCACCGCGCGCGACGTGATCGCCCACCCCTTCAGTCTGGCCGACGCGCTCTCTTCGGCCGGCTGGGTGCATCAGCTGCGCAGCGAACCGAAGCAGGTGGCGGAGCTGGCCGGAGACCTGTTGGCGCTATCGACCGAGAAGGGGTTCTCGTCCGTGGCGCTCGGCAACCTCCAGCTCGGCTGGGCGCTGGTCAAGAGCGACGATCCGGAGCGCGGAGAAGAGGGCCTGCGTCGCATGTTAGAGGGCTTGGCCGCGTACCGCACGTCGGGCGCCCGGCTTTCGGAGATCTACTTTCTCTCCCTCCTGATCGACGCCTACATCCACCTCGGCCGGCGGGAGGACGCCGAACGGGCGTTCGCCGAAGCGCGGGCGCTGGCCGAGCTTTTGGGGCCGCGCTTTTATTGGCGCGCGCAGCTTCTCTGCCTCGAAGCCGAGCTGGCCGCGGGCGAACCAGAACGGGCGCGATGGCTCTTCACCGAGGCGCTCGAAGTCTCGCGCGCCCAGGGTGCACCGGGGCTCGCACAACGCGCCGAGCTCGGTTTGATGAGCCTCTGAGCCACGTCGAATCCAGTCGCATCGCCGCATGGCTAAATGCCATTGAAAGTATTGAGCCTGTTGATCTTGAGGCGTACCCAAGCCTGTGCTACCGTCGAGTGAGTTATGCGGCACTTTGAACGTACTTACTAGAAGTCGATCGGGAGGGTTTTGAGATGGCCGACACACTCTTCATCGTCAGTGAATCCGGCAAGGTGTACCAGGTCACGCTGGGAAATCCGAGCGCATCTACCGAGCTTCCGGATACCGATCCGAACGCCATCGCCGCCAAGAGAAAGGCGGCCGAAGGGGTGTTGATCGCGGATGTCCATCCAGATCTCGAGCAAAAGGCAGCCGCTGCGTCAGGAGAGAAGGCGTTCGCCATCATGGGCACGTTCGTCAATTTGCCTTTGATCGGCGACGGCGGAACCACCAAGTATTGATCGTCGAACTCGCAGGGAATCGAACCAGGAGGGTTTTGAAATGTCTACCATCGTAATCGTCGCCGACGACGGCAGGGTTTATCGCGTCACCCTAGGGGATCCCGGTCAGGTCGTGGAGCTGGTGCCGAAGGATGCGACAGCGGGCGAATCGATTTCGCCGCCGACGGTTGCCGGTACGATCGCCGCCGTACAAAAGTTGATGGATGCCGGTGAAAATTGCGCCAAGATCTCGACCCCCAGTGGGATCATGGGCACCTTTGTCAAGGGGCCACTGCTCGAGGGTTAGAGTGTCGAACGGCGCACGCACGAGGACTTGATCCGAGAGGGGTTTAAAATGGCCGACAGGCTCATCATAGTTACCGACTCAGGCGTGGTGTACAAGGTTACTCTCGGCGGGGCCGGCAAGATCGAGAAGCTCAAGGCCGGCGATCGGACCGCTGTGGCCGCCATGGAAAAGGCGGCTTCCGGAGCGATCGTCGGCAAGATCACCAAGGAGACCGAGGAGAGGGCCAGGACTGCGGGCGCGGTCTCCGCGATCATTATGGGCACTCTGGTCAATTTGCCCAAACTGTAGGCAGGGACGGCGGGGCGCTTCCTCCAGGCGTGTGATGATTCGCCTGTGAGTGGAGCAACCCTCAAATCCTTCCGGCGCGGGACCCACCGCACGATCGATCCGCAATCGACAGTCGAGCGGATTTCGGGCCTCGCGCCGATCTTCGGCATCACCCGGGTCGCCAACGTCACCGGTCTCGACGTCATCGGCCTGCCGGTCGTGATGGTCTGCCGGCCGAATTCGCGATCTCTCGCGGTCTCGCAGGGCAAAGGGCTCGATCTCGCCGCCGCTCGCGCTTCCGGCCTGATGGAGGCGATCGAGCTTTGGCACGCCGAGCGGATCGATCGTCCGGTCCGCCTGGCGACCCATAATCAGCTGCGTTTTTCCCATCGGGTCGCGAACCTCGGCGGCCTGCCGCGCACCACCGCCGGAATCTTTCACGATGAGCTGAAGACACTCTGGATCGAGGGAGTCGACCTGCCGACCGGTGAGCCGCTCCTCCTTCCCTACGAACTGGTCCACATGGACACCACCCGTCCGATGCCGCCCGGCAGCGGCTGCTTCGCCTTCTCGTCGAACGGCCTCGCCTCCGGCAACCACGCGCTCGAAGCGATCGGTCACGGCTTGTGCGAGGTGATCGAACGGGATGCCAACACCCTTTCCGAGCTGAGCGGCGAAGCGGCGGAGGACGAGGCGCGGGTGGACCTGGACACGATCGACGATCCGCTCTGCCGCCAGGTCCTCGATCTCTACGCCCGGGCCGGGGTGGCGGTCGCCGTGTGGGACATCACCTCCGATCTGAGGGTGCCGGCGTTTCGCGCCCTAGTTCTCGACCGCGAGGCCGATCCGTTTCAAATTCGCGGTGCGGGCGGCGGGATGGGATGCCATCCGAGCCGGGGAGTCGCCCTGTTGCGGGCGTTGACCGAAGCCGCCCAAAGCCGTCTCACGACGATCGCCGGAGCGCGGGACGACATGCCGCTGCGCAAGTACGAGGCGTGGCGCGACGCCGACGCTCTCGACCGGTTGCGCCGGAGCGTTCTGGAAGCGACCCCGGTTCGCGCCTATCACGCCGCGCCGGATTTCGCCGCCGAGACGTTCGAAGAGGATCTCTCGGCGCTCCTCAGCCGACTCAAGGATGCCGGCTTTCCCGAGGTGATCGCCGTCGACTTGACGCATCCGGGCCTCGATCTGCCGGTCGTCCGGATCGTGGTGCCGGGCTTGGAGACCTCTCGCGATATCCCCGGCTGGTTTCCCGGCGCGCGGGCTCACGCGGCGGCTGCAAACGCCGCGACAAGAAGCGAGGAGGGGAAATGAACACTTCCCTCTCAGGAACGATCGTCGTCTTTTCCGGCCCGACGCTCCTCGCCGAAGAGGGCCGACGCGAGGTGCCAGAGCTGGCCGACGCATGGTGGCGACCGCCGGTGGCGCAGGGCGACCTGTATCTCGCGGCTCGCGAACGCCCTTGGGGCATCGGCGTCATCGATGGCTATTTCGACCGCCTCGCCTCCGTGTGGCACAAGGAGATCCTCTGGGCGCTCGACCAGGGGGTCCATGTCTTCGGCGCCGCCTCCCTGGGTGCGCTGCGCGCCGTCGAGTGCTCGCCGTTCGGCATGGTGGGCGTGGGCAAAATCTACGCCGCCTTCTCAAGCGGCGAGTTGACCGACGACGACGAGGTCACCGTGTTCCACGGTCCCGCGGCGACCGGCTATGCCGCAGGTTCCGAAGCGATGGTCAACCTGCGGGCAACGTTCGCCGCGGCGGAAGCGGCCGGAGTGATCACCGAGCCGACCCGCGGTGCGCTGGTCGCGATCGCCAAGGCGCTGCTCTACCCGGAGCGCGGAATGGCCTTGGTGCTCGAACAGGCGCGACGCGCCGGGCTCCCCGGCTCCGAGTTGGAGGCTCTCTCGGCTTGGCTTCCGACCGGTCGAGTCGATCAAAAGAAGCTGGACGCGCTCGCGATGCTGCGGCGGATGGCGGCGAATCGGACCGAGCATCCGGGGCGTTTTGAAGCGACTTTTCCCTTTCAGCACACGGAGGCCTGGGAGGCGGGCAGAATCGCCGCCGACCAGCGGACCGCGCTCGCGGCGGGAGATGGCGCCGAGATCGATCCGCTCGACGAAATGAGGCTCGGTGGGCTCTCGACCTATACCGCCGTCCAATCCGTCGCGCAGGCTCGAATTCTGGCGCTAGCCCTTGCCGATCGCGGCGGGCTCAAGCTCGACGAGTCGGCCCGGGACCAGGCGCTCGCGCGCTTTCGTCGGGATCACGGCCTGACCGAGGAAACCCACCTCGCTGCCTTCCTTGCCGAGCAGCGTCTCGATGCATCCGGTCTCGACCGCCTGGCGGCGGACCAAGCACGCATCGAGCGGATTTTGCCGTTGCTCGAACCTATGCTCGATGGCGCCCTGCGCGACGATCTACGCATCCGCCACGCCTACGCCCCGCTGGCCGAGCGCGCCGAAGCGAAGGCCCGGGCACTGGCCGCTCGCGGTTTCGCCCAACCCGGAATCGCCGATACCGGACTGTCGCTCTCCGAGCTTTGGAGGTGGTTTTTCGAGGAGCGCCTCGGCCGGCCCGTGCCCGCCGATCCGGGCGCCTTGGAACGTGCGGCGCGCGACCTCGGATTTGGCGGAACCGACGAGCTGCGACGGGCCGTAGTCCGGGAGGCGCTGTTCGTTCGGGGGTAGCTGGAGCGCAGTTCGGGAGGCACAAAAAACCCGGGCGGATGTTGCCATCCGCCCGGGTTTTCATTTCACAAGTGCGTCAGACCTGCCGGCGCTTCCGGGAGTGGGCAAACGCCACCCCCGCAAGGAGCATCGCCAAGATTGCAATGCCGATCCCCGACAAGGTGGGAATGTCGAGCACCGAACCTTGCACGGTCACCGTACCGTTGGCCGAAGCGGTTCCGCCGTCACCGTCCGTCACCTGGACGCTGATCGGAACCACCGTACCGTTCGGCAATCCGGTCGCGTTGAAGGTGGGGTTGGCACCGACCTCGTCGCCTCGGGTTGCCGCACCGCCGGTCTCGCCGAAGATCGCGTCTCCGTCGAGATCCCAGACGTAGGTGAGGGGATCGCCAGCGCCCGCCGGGTCGGTACCAATGGCCAGCAAACCGACCGTGCCGTTCAGTACCACGCTGTAGGGACCGCCTGCGGTGACCGAAGGATTTACGTTCTGGATCGCGATCGAAACCGAAGCGTCGGTCGAGCCGATTCCGTCGGAAGCCCGCAACGTCACGACGAACATTGAAGGTCCGTCCAGTCCGGCCGCCGAGAATGTCGGCGCAGGGCCCGTTTCGTTACCCCGGGTCGCACCGGCACCGGTCTCGCCGAAGATCGCGTCTCCGTCGAGATCCCAAGTGAAGGTGACCGGTTGGGCGTCGAGATCCGTGCCGCTGCCGGAGAGGCTCGTCGTGCCGCCCTCGCCCACGGAGTACGGACCGCCTGGGATCGCCGACGGCAGGGCGTTGCAACCCGGACCCGCCGTGGCGCCGTTCAACAACAGGGCGACGCATTCGATGTTGCCGATGTCGGCGGCACCCAAGTCGGCGACTTCAAGAGTCCAGTTGCCGTTGACCTGAGCCCCGGATTTGCCGGCGAAGGCCGAGAGCGGTGACTGCGGCCGGAACGAGCCGATGTACGGCGCCGCGCCGCTGAGAATCGAGGTCGCCGCCTGGTCGTCGAACGTGGTGTCGTTGCCGTCCGCGGGGCAATCGGTGCCAAAACCCGCACCGGCGCCGCCGACCTGGTAGGCGAGGAGCACGACCGTGTTGTCCGGGCCGCGCAGGCGAAGGACGAGGTCGCCATCGAAGGTGTGGGTGATTCGCACCCGAACCGCGACCTTCGAAAGGACGGACGAGAAACTGGCGACCGGAATCGTGATCGCGGCGCCGATGCCGTCGTTGTCGGGAATCGCCACCGGCCCGGCCACCGCGAGGGAGGACGGAACGCCACCCGCCGTCACGATCGTGAACGGAATCGAGAGCGGCCCTTGCGCGGTGGTCAGGTTCAGCACCAGGTTCATCGGCTTGCCGGCCGGATAAGTGGGCGAGGTGCGGACCTTGAAAGGCGTCGCATTGGTGCCCGTTCCGCCGGAGCCCGCGATGTCCGGATAGGCCGAGGAGCCCTGGAGGATCTGCACCTGAGGCTCGGTCGTAGTGAGGACGGCGTTGATCCCGGTCGCCGCGATCGTGCCGCCGTTGGTCAAGGTGACGTTCAGGAAGAAGCACTCGTTGTAATCGACGATGCCGTTGGCGTTACCCGTCGAATCGTCGGCCGCGGTCGCCGAGACGGTGAGACCCGGCGTCGGAGCAAGCGCCGCGTCGAGGTCCGTGGTGCCGCTGGTACCCACGGCCACCCCCGGCTGGTTGTTCGGGAAGTAGCCGGTGCGCGAGAAAGCGACCGAGTAGCTGCCGGGCGCGAGCGCGAAGGAGTAGTTGCCCGCGACGTCGGTGAGCGTCGAGGCGCCGTTCGAGAGTTGGACCAGCGCGCCCTGAAGTGGAAGCGCGGTCACCGAGTCGGTCACCGTGCCGCTCAAGATGCCGGTCGAAAGCGCAAAGTCCTGGGTCGTCGTGCCGCCCGTGGGGACGACGATGCCCGAGGCGCTCTCCGGACCGTAGGCAACCTTGGAGGCCGTCACCCCGTACGTACCGGCCGGAATCACGATCGAATAGGCGCCGCCGGCCGTGGTGATTGCCGAGTAGCCGTTCGAGGTCTGGACCAGCGCGCCGACGATGCCGATCGCCGTATTGGCGTCGGTCACGGTTCCATTGAGCGTTCCGGTCGGCGGGGCCGCGTTGGTGCAGCCGGGCATCGTGAAGCTCGAAATACGGGTCGTCCAGCACGCCGTGGCCGAGCATGCGGGCGGCGCCGTCGCGTCGTAATACTCCTGGGTGAACCAGAACGTGCATTCGTCCGCCGGGTCGACCGAGAGGGTGCTGTAGTCGCCCCAACGCGAACCGGTGCTGGTCTGCGAACGGCCGCCTGTAGCGAGCACCAGCTCGCCCTGGAACAGACCGCCTGGGGGATCGGTCGCCAGGCGTCCGGCGGCGCGAACGCCGGGGAACGTCGCCGAATCCGTGACGCTGTAGCCGACGGCGATGTTGCCGTTGCCGTCCATCGCGGCGCTGCCCATGAAGCGATGGGTGGCGTCGGGTGAGAACGTCGCCTGCTCGTTGACGGTAAACGTGCCGGAGGGAAGGGAACGGCGAAGCTCGTAGTAGCGAACGCCCGCCCGATGGCCGCTCACGGCGTTCGCCGGAGTGGCGTTGACATCGACCGTGTGGGTGAAGACGTAGGACTCGTAGGTGCCGAAGTTCCGGTACGCCAAGCGGTGGAGCGGCCGATCCGAAAGCGCATCGAGGCGCATGCCGCAGTTGGCCGGAGCGGGCTGTTCGAGGTCGTCGCGATTGGTGAAGGCGAAGCCGCAGTTTCCCGAAATTTGGGTGAACGTGGGATCGAAAGGCGCAACGGCGAGACTGCCGCCCGGGAAGGGGATCTCGGTAAGGGTCGTGGCGGGAGGGTTCGAGAAGTTGGACTTAAGCTCCAACAGGCGAATGCCGTCCTGTGGATCGCCCGCCTCGTTCGCGGTGATGCCGGCCAAAATGTTCGGCGCGCCCACCGGAGGAGGAACGCCGTCCACGTCCGCGGGCAGAATGCGTCCGAGGCCCGGGTAGGCGGTCGTCAGATCGAGGAAGATCGCCTCGGCGGTCGGGTCGCCGGCCAACATCTTGGCGCGGTTGAAGCTGAAGATGCCCATGCCGAAAACCGGACCCTCGAACAGCGGCGCGGTCATGACGTACGCGTCGGGCCAAACGCCGAGCTTCGGATAGTCGTTGAAATACGGCTCGGGGACTGGAAAGTCGTAGGCGAAGTAGGCGCCGGTCGGATCGGCGGTCTTCGAGATCAGAACGCACTGGTGGGCCACCCCTGCGCCGGCCCGGTTGCCGACCGCGAACTGGCTCAGCATCCAACGATCGGCAAGCGGGTCGTAGTTGACGATCGGGTCGCCGTCGTTCAGCGTCGAGCAGTCGCCCGTGCCGCCCGCGCCCAGGAACAGCGCTCGGAGCGTGAACACTGCGGCGGCGGCGGTGCCGTTCTTGTTGAAGACTTGGCACGACAGGTTGACGCACTGGACGTAGTGGTTCGGACCGACGTCGCCCACCGTGTCGGGGGGCGAGACGAAGAATCCGGAAACAGCACCCTGGGTCGCTTGGCTCACGCCCTGGAAATTGGCGCCGATGGTGAGCGCGCGGGTGTCCCGGGGCGCCGGATAGTAGCTCTGGAGCGCGCCATCGGGAGTGACCTCGCCGAACGGCTTGCGCACCCCCATGTCATCCTCTCCCGGGGTTTCGACGAAAGGAATCCCCCTGACGACTTTCGGGTTCGGGTGCTGAACCGGAAGCCGGAGATCGCTCACCTTGGGAGTGACTCCGACCTCGACCGCCCTGAGGGAGCGGATCGTCGGTTTTATACCGCTTGGCGGGGGACCCTGGGCGGCGTAGGAAGTCGATACGGCGAGAGCGGCAAAGCCTGCGATATACAGGCCTACGGCGAGTCGTGCGGTCCTCATCACGGTCTCCTTTGCGGAGGGAAATCGAATATGTTGGCCGTGACCATAGCTCCCAAGCCCCTGCCCTGTCAAAACGGGCTCGGTACCACCGGGCCGCTAGTCGAGCAGCCCCTTGTCGCGCATCCACTCCTCGTTGAGCTTTGAGAGGTAGCGGTCGCCCGCATCGGGGAAGAGGGTGACCACCAGCGCTTCTTCGGACAGCTCCCGGGAGATCCGGCGGGCACCTTCGGCGGCGGCGCCGCCGGACGAACCGGTGAAGATCGACTCCTGCCGCGCGAGGTCCCACGTGGCACGGTAAGCGCTCTTGTCGTCGACCTTGACGATCTCGTCGATGTAGTCCCACCAGACAGTCGAGGGCATGAAGTCCTCGCCGATGCCGTCGATCAGGTACTGATGGATGGTCTCCTGCGGCGGCAGCTCGCGGTGCTCGAGGTAATACTCGTAGACGCTGCCGATCGGATCGACCCCGATCACGCGGATGTCCGGGTTCTGCTCCTTCAGGAACTTCGCGGCGCCGCTGATCGTCCCGCCGGTGCCCACCCCGGCAACCCAATGGGTGATCTTGCCGTCCGTCTGGCGCCAGATCTCGGGGCCGGTGCTCTGGTAGTGGGCTTCCGGGTTCGCCTGGTTGTAGTACTGATAGGGAAGAAACGCCCCCTCCTCGTCGCGAATCCGTTCGGCCACTTTGTAATATGACCGCGGGTCGTCCGCATCGACGTTCGTCGGGCAGGTAAGCACCTTGGCGCCGTAGGCTTCGAGCATCGCGACTTTTTCTTTCGGGATCTTGTCGGCGCAGGTGCAGATCAGCCGGTAGCCCCTCAAATTCGCGGCCATCGCAAGGCCCACCCCGGTGTTGCCGGAGGTCGGCTCGACGATCGTGCCGCCGGGCTTCAACAGGCCGGCCTTCTCACCCGCTTCGATCATCGCGATCCCGATTCGGTCCTTGACGCTCGAACCGGGATTGAACGATTCGACCTTCGCCGCAAGGGTGGCGCCCGTCGGCGAAAACCGCGCGAGCTTGACCAGCGGCGTATTGCCGAGCGTTTCGAGGATGTTTTCGTAGATTTCCATACCGCGCCCCCTCCAGGTTTCAGCCCGAGTCCTAGCAAACGGTGCGGGAACCTACCAGATTTGTCGGGCGGGGAGCTAAAAGCCAAACCTCTCGCTCCTTCGGGAGCGCTTCAGTTGCCTTCCCAATCCCAGAAGAAGTCCTTGTTGGTCAGCTCCGGCGCCTCGTCCTTCACCTCGACCTCGCGCCCCGCGGCCCGGTCGTCTTCGATTCGCGCCGCCTCGACCTCGCCGCGGATCACCGCGAGCTGCTCTTCGAGGTCCTCGGTCTCGCGATTCCAGTAGTCGGGCGTACCGAACCAGGGCCATGCGGCGGGGAATGCCGGATCGTGCCAACGGCGCGCGAGCCAGGTCGCGTAATGGACCAGCCGCAGGCCGCGCAGCGGCTCGATCAGGGCGAGCCAGGACCGGTCGAATTCGCGAAACTGGCGGTAGCCGTCCAAAAACAGATCGCGCCGGTCGAGCGTTTCGGCGTCGCGGCCGGGCAGGGCGAGCCAGAGATCCTGCACCGCCGGCCCCTCCACCATGTCGTCGAAATCGATGATGTGGAGCAGCCCTTCCCGCTCCAGCAGATTTCCCAGGTGCAGATCGGCGTGGATGCGGAAGGTCGGAACGCCGAGGAGCGCCTTGTCGACCGCGGCGGCAATGCCCTGAGCCGCCGCCCGATAGCGCGGCGCCAGGTGCTCGGGGAGCGTCTTATGCGCCGCGAGCCAGGCGAGCGCATCGCCGATGAACGTATCCGCCGTCATCCGAAGGCGCGGCGCGGCGGGTTTCCGGGCGCCGACGTTGTGCAGCCTGCCGACCAGCCGGCCGAGCCGGAGGGCCATTTCGTCGTTCAGCTCGGCGGGCGCCCGGCCGCCTCGGCGGTCGGCGAGCGAGTACCAGATCTCCTCGATCCGGGCGAGGGTCGAGCCGTCCGCGAACCGTCGCATCGGCACGACCGGGATCTCATCGGCCGCGAGGTCTTCCAGGAAACTGTGCTCGGCGAGGATCTGCTCCTCGCTCCAGCGCCCCGGCCGATAGAACTTGGCGATCACCCGAGAGCGGTCGGCAAGCTCCACCTCGTAGACCCGGTTCTCGAACGAGTTCAGGGGATAGCACAGGCCGGTCACCGCATGGCCGCCCGCCTCGACCGCGTGGAGCACCCGCTCGGGGGTGAGGGAGAGAAAGAGATCGTCGGCGCGGGGGTTGGTCACTTCCGCAGTCTAGCCGATAGACTCCCCGCCACTTTCCGGAGGATCTGCCCGATGACCACTGTAGCGCCCGGTCGGACCGTTTGGGGGATGAACGGTTACCAGTGGACGGTCCTTTTCGCCGCCTGGCTCGGCTGGGGCTTCGACGTCTTCGACGGCCTGCTGTTCAACTTCGTCGCACCGAACTGCGTGCCCACCCTGCTGGGGTTGACGATCGGCTCGCCCGAGGCGAAGGCGGCGACGTTGCGCTGGACCGGCCTTCTGACTTCGGTCTTGCTGGTGGGCTGGGCGGTCGGCGGCATCGTGTTTGGTCAAATCGCCGACCGGATCGGCCGCACCCGGACGCTCCTGTTCACCATGCTGCTCTACGCCTTCGGCACCGCGGCCTGCGCGTTCGCCCCGAACATCTGGGTGCTGCTGCTGTTCCGTCTGGTTTCGAGCTTCGGCATCGGCGGCGAATGGGCGGCCGGCGCATCGATGGTCGCCGAGGTGGTTCCGGAATCGCGGCGGGTGGAGGCGGGCGCCTTGCTCTACACCTCGGCCCCGATGGGGCTGTTTCTCGCCACGTTCGTCAATTATCGGATTGCGGGCGACTGGTTCCGCTCGGTGCCCGAAACGTCCTGGCGCTACGTCTTCCTCTGCGGCCTGATCCCGGCCGCCGCCGCGTTCCTGGTCCGGCTGTTCGTCAAAGAGCCCGACCTGTGGAAGAGCACGGCGGCCAAGGCCCCGCCGCCACGCCTCGCCGAGCTGTTCGATGCCGAGCACCGCAAGCTCACCCTCTCCGGGTTTTTGATGGCGCTGGTCGCCCTGGTCATGTGGTGGAGCTGCAACGCGTTCATCCCGGTGATCGCGACCGGTCTCGCCCAAGCTTCGGCGGCGCTCCAGGGATTGGAAAAGGCGGCCACGCTCGCCCTGGTCGAAGGGTGGAAGCGCCTGGCGACCAACTACTTCAACCTCGGCGGGTTGATCGGAACGCTTCTGACCATCCCGTTCGCCAAATACTTCGGCCGAAAGACGATGTTCGCGGTCTATTTTCTCGGGTCGGGCGCGGCGATCCTCTCGACGTTCGGCCTCGACCTCGAACCGACCACCCGGCTCGCGATGTATTTTCTGATCGGCCTCACCGTCTTCGGCGTCTTCGGCAGCTTCACCTACTACCTACCGGAGCTGTTTCCCACCCGCCTGCGCGGCACCGGAGCGGGCTTTTGCTACAACGTCGGCCGCATCCTCGCGGCGATCGGACCGATCCTCGTCGGTACGATCGCCGCGCAAGGCGCGAACTCGCTCACCAGCGCTCTGCGCGCGCTGTTCTACGTCGGATTCGTACCGCTGATCGGCCTTGCCCTGCTGCCCTGGGTAATCGAGACCAAGGGGCGGGCGTTGAGGTAAAGCCGCCCGGAGCGGCGAGCGCTCCGGGCGCAAGCATTTACGGGCAGGTCGCGAACGCGCTGGTGTCGACGATCGGCGCCGAGGGGGCGCCGGGGTAGTGGAAGTACACCTTGTTCTCGAAACCGTGGGTGTCGAACACCTCGATCCGCTCAAATAGCGTCGAGGGTGTCGATGCGGCGAACGTGAACTTGCCCGACGAGCTGCAGGAGTCGATCACGTTGACCAAGATCTGCCAGGTTTCGGCGTCGGGGAAGGCGAACACCGCGGAATTGAACACCGCAGGGCCGGCCGGGGCGGAAGTCAATGAATTGCCGGGACCGCCGACGCGGTACTTCGCGGAGACCAGGAAGCGGTCTTCCACGCACGCGAAGCTCCCCGAAGTCGTGCAGCTCCCTCCCGCCGGGAAGGTAAGGAACCCCACTCCCGCCCCCTGTTGAGTTCCGTCCCGGTGCGCTCCCGAGCTGTCGAGACCGCTTCCATTCAGATGCCAGACGCCGACCAGCCCGGCCTGCGGACCATTGATCGTCTTGTTGATCGACTGCCGGATCTGCGCCTGGCTGCGCGCGATGCTCCAGAGGCGAACCTCGTCGATCGCGCCCGAAGGAGTCTTCTGGAAGCTGACGTCGCTGCCGATCCGCATTTCCACTGAGCTGGTGGTCAAAGGGCCGGTCTCGGGGACGTTCAAGACCAGCTCGCCGTTGATGTAGTGCATCCGCCGGGTGCCGTTGAAGACGACCGCGATGTGGGTCCAGGTGCCGGGAGGAAGGGTTCCGCCGTCCTTAAGCGACGTGGTTCCCTTGAGATAGGAGCGCAGCGTCGTGCCGCAGATGCCGACCCACCACGCCTGCGTGAAGCTCTTACCGGCGATCGAGCTGCAACCGCCGGGATCGGTCACGGCCACCCAAGCTTCGAAAGTGAACCGGTTGGTGGGGTTGAGCGCGGCGCTGTGCGGAATCCCGATGTAGCCGTGCTGCGGGGTGCCCGACATGGTGAACCAGGCGCCGAAAGGCTGTGCGGCGGCCGGGGTGGGGGCCAGGGCACCGAAGGCTAGGGCGAGCAGGGCCACAGCGGCTAGAGCGGCCCGGCGAGGGGTTGAAAGTCGAGAGAGCGGGGTCTGGTTCACCTGAAGCTCCTTTTGAGGTCGTATAGACGTCCGTCGATCTTAGCCTCCTTTTTCGGCGCGGGAAGAGCCCGCGGCGTTTCACCGTCGACCTCGGCGGTCTGTCTGATCGTCGACGGCGAGATCCCCTCGGTGGGTTAGTCGAGATTTTCTAGGTGTGGGATGAGATCGCGCCGCCCGTCCACGACGGTCAAGATCTGGACCTGATCGCTAGTGGTGCGATAGATGATTCGATAGCCCTCATGGATGACTTCGCGAATCTCGGACGACGGAAATTCCGAGACCTGGCGTCCCGATCCGGGGAATACCTCAAGTCGATCTACTGCCCGAATCAGTCGCTCGACGAACCGGTTCGCATAAATCCAGGAATCGCGCCCGATGTAGTCATGAAGCGCCGTCAAGTCGGCGATCGCCGGATCGGTCCACTCCACCGTCATCGGATGGAGAAACGGCGCTTGACCTCATCGTGGGGTGCGGTTCGACCCTCATCGGCGGCGGCGAGACCGGTTTCGATCTTCTGCCGCACATAGACCTCGTACATCAGATCATCCCAGTTGGCGTTCTCTGGCAGTTGCTCAACAAGGTCGAGGGCTTGGCGCTTGATCGGCATGTTCGGACCTCCGTGATCGGAAACGATTCTAAGGCGTTTGGGGTAGCTCTGCACCTCTTCCGCCCTTCACCGGCCTTCACCAGCACTCCGCCGCGGGTGCAGCCGGCCCGGCGTACCCCAGGGTGCTCTACCGCAAAATTTTGCGATTTGGGGCACCGATGGGACGTTTGGACCGGTTGTCTCGCAGAGTATGCGCGAAGCAAGGTAAACTTCGACCCGTTCCAAAGCTGTCAGATCGCGCGCGATTCGCGGTGCGGAATCGGCAGCCGGCGCGAGCCGGAAAGCGAGTTGACGGCCGATGCCCTCGCCCGAAAGGACCCGCGTCATGCCCCCAGCGACCACCGGCCCGCCCCCTCACCTCGGCTTCGTTCTACGCCATATGCGCGAAGAGGCCGGCTGGACGCAAGCCCAGCTGGAGGCGGCAGCCAACCTTCCAGCGACGGCGGTGTCCAAGATGGAGCGCGGAATCCGCAGCCTCAGCCGGATGGAGCTCGAGGGCTACGGCCAGATCATGGGACATCCCGAAGACTGGGTGGACCGCACGCTCGCCGCCGCCGATCAGCTTCCCCGCCGCCGGCCGCCGGATGACTCTCCCACCTCGCTCTCCGAGGCGGACAGCCGGGTGGTCGAAGGTTTGGCTCTCGCCGCGTCGCGGCGGCTGGCCGGGGCGGTGCGCAAGAAGTTTGGACCGGTGCTCCAGGCGGCCCGCTGGCAAGCCGACCGAAAGGCCGCGGGCAGAGTCTGGAAGCGGCTGAGCCGGGCAACGAAGGAAGATCGGATCGCGCTGGTGGTGGGCTCTTCCGAATTCCAGACCTGGGCGGTCTGCGAAAGGCTCTGCTTCGAAAGCATCCGCGAGGCCCCCCACGACGCCGACAAGGCCCACGACCTGGCCGGGCTGGCCCTGACCGTGGCGGAACGCTCGCCGGGAAACGAAACCTGGCGGAACGTCCTCACGGGTTTTGCGCTCGCCTTCGTGGCGAACAGCTGGCGCGTTCTCGGTGATTTCCAGCAAGCCAATCGGACGATGCAGCGGTCGGAAGAGTTGACGAAGGGAGCGGCCTTCGGACCGTTGGACCCGACCTGGGTGCTCCATATTCGTGCAAACCTCTGGAACTACCAGCGGCATTACGAAGAAGCCCTTGCGGTGATTGGCGACGCGTTGGTGATCGCTGGTCGGCCAGATCAGCGAACCCGTCTTCTGATCACAAAAGCGAGCGTACTGAGGAGAAAGGAAGACTATTCGGGAGCTGTTCAGGCCCTACAGGAAGCCGAGAAGCAGGCAGAGCAGTCTGGAGACGACCGGCTCCGATGGGCGATTGCTTTTAACGAAGCGACTTACCTCTGCGATTTTAGCAGCTTCGCCGAGGCGCAGGAAAGTATGCAAGCCTTACGAAAAGTCGCCTTTAGAGGCGGCAAAGCGCTGGACATTCTCAGGCTCAACTGGCTAGAGGCGCGAGTAAATTCCGGGCTGGGCAAACGTGCCGAAGCCGCTCTAAGCTTGGCTACAATTTGGAATTCTTTCGCCGATCGGAAACTCTGGTTCGAAGCTGCCTTGGCCGCATTGGAATTAGCATCGATCGAACTCGAACGGGGTAGAACGCGGGAAGTGAAACTCCTGGCGGCGAACGCTGCCCCGGTATTTGCAGCTCAGAAATTTCCCGACGAGTTGCTCGCGAGCTTAAGGCTGTTTCGGGAAGCGGCTCGCCGGGAAGTGGCAACGGCCGAAACCGCTCGCCAACTGCTTCAGGAGTTGCGACGCGCCGGGAAAGAAGCCCCAGGAGTCTAATTCCCGGCGCTCGGCCGGTCAGTTTCTGCAGCGGCCAAGTGGGTCGATCTCGCAGCCGTTGTCGCTGAGAATGGACTTCTGGCTACCCTCGGGGACGAGCGTGTCCTCGGCTCGACAGCGACCGAGCGGGTCAAGTACACAGCCATTCGGCGACGCGATCGCCCCGCAGCGCCCGGTCGGTTCGAGTTCGCAACCGTTCTCTCCCCAAATGAACGAGAGGAACCCCTTCAGCTTCCCGAGCAGTGCATCGGTATCGAAAGGCATGGCACCCACCGGGGCGGCGGGGAGCGCAAGCAGGGCGACGAGCAGGCCGAGGGCGAGGCGGCGGGGGGTAGCGGACATGGTGAAGCTCCTTTCAAGAAAAGGAGGGTCCGAAGCAACCCCGATGGCCGTGCGGCGCCCTCCGGAGGGTGGTGTGGTTCCAGGCAAGAGTAGGCGCTGGGATCGCAAATTCTTGCGAAAACAGGCGTCAGGTACGCCCATCATAGGGAAACGGCGCGCCGTCGGCGCGGTGGAGCACACCGCTTCCAGGAACCTCGTCAAAGTCCGCGCCTGCTCCGCCAGCACTCCGCCAGCTCCTTCGCCTTGCGCGGCCCCCAAGTCCCCGGCTAGAATCCGCCGCCCGCAGGCTGTGCCCGCGCGGAAAACGTTCTGGGCCGCCACCCCGAACCCCACGTGAATTCAAGCAACCGCTCACAAGGAACTTCGTCAGGATGACGGACCGCCCTCTGTCCCCTTCCGCCGTGGTCTGGCAGTGGCGCCGCGATCCCGCCGCGGAGGCGAAAGCGAAGGCCGCAGGTGCCCGTGGGGCGCGCGTGCGCGGCGCGATCCAAGGGGCGGTCGGCTTCGCCGTCGCCCTGCTCGTGGCCTTCGTTCTTCACCGGACGAAGTTCGCCACGGTGATCGCGTCGATCGCCGGTCTCGTCACGCTGCTCGCCCTGGTCTCGCCGCTCGGCGCGTTCAAGTGGCTTACGGCAATGGTCGACAAGCTCGGCCGGGTGATCGGCTTGGTCGTCACTTGGATCTTGATGCCGGTGATCTTCTTCCTGTTCTTCCTGCCGGTCGGCCTGTTCCTCCGCGCCCGCGGCAAGACCGGAATCACCCGCGGCGCCGATCCGAAGCTTCCGACCTATTGGATCTCGACCGAGGCGCATCCTTCGGGTCCCGAGACCTACGAGCGGCAGTTCTAAGAGACGGCCACGCGATGAAGATCCTCGGCATCAGTTGCTACTACCACGACTCGGCGGCCTGCCTGGTCGTCGACGGCGAGATCGTCGCCGCGGCGCAGGAAGAGCGCTTCACCCGCAAAAAGCACGACGAGGGATTTCCTTCAAACGCCGTCCGCTACTGCTTGGCGGAAGGCGCCGCTCACGGAAATGAATCGGGGCTCGACGCGGTCGTCTTCTACGACAAGCCGCTGCTCAAGTTCCACCGCATCCTCGAAACCTACCTGACCGTGGCGCCGCGCGGCCTCGCCTCGTACCTCCAGGCGATCCCGATCTGGCTCAAAGAGAAGCTCTGGATTCCACCCCACATCCAAGAGTCGCTCGAAGCCTGCGGGATCCAGGGCGAGGTGCCGATCCGCTTTGCCCAGCACCACGAGTCGCACGCCGCGAGCGCCTACTATCCCTCCCCCTTCTCGGAGGCGGCCGTGCTGACGCTCGATGGAGTCGGCGAATGGGCGACGACCACGATCGGCGTGGGCGAAGGCGAAAAGCTGCGGCTGATCCGCGAAATCCGCTTTCCGCACTCGATCGGCCTGCTCTATTCGGCGTTCACCTACTTCACCGGCTTCAAGGTGAACTCCGGCGAGTACAAGCTGATGGGGCTCGCCCCCTACGGCGCGCCGAAATACGCCGACCTGATCAAGCGCGAGCTGATCGATCTGCGCGAGGACGGCTCGTTCCGCTTGAACATGGACTACTTCGGCTACCTCGACGGGCTCGCGATGACCAACGACCGGTTCGCGAACCTGTTCGGCGGCCCGGCGCGCTCCCCCGAGTCGCGGATTGGTCGGCGCGAGATGGACCTTGCGCGGTCAATCCAGGAGGTCACCGAGGAGGTGGTGCTGAAGCTCGCGCGCCACACCCGCGAGCTGACGGGCAAGAGGAACCTCTGCCTCGCCGGGGGGGTTGCGCTCAATTGCGTGGCGAACGGCGTGCTGCTGCGCGCCGGAATCTTCGACGACCTGTGGATTCAGCCCGCGGCGGGCGACGCGGGCGGCGCCCTGGGTGCCGCTCTGGCGGTCTACCACAACGCGATGGGTTTGCCGCGGCCGGCGCGTGCACCGGGTCGCGATGGCATGAAGGCCGCGCTGCTCGGTCCGGAATTCTCGCGCGAGCAGATCCGCGAATATCTGGTCGCGAACGACCTGCCGCACGAAGAGCTGACCGATGAGCAATGGGCGCCCCGAGTGGCCCAGGTGCTCGCGGGGGAAAACGTCGTGGGCCTTCTGCAGGGCCGGATGGAGTTCGGACCCCGCGCCCTCGGCGCCCGCTCGATCATCGGCGACGCCCGCTCGACCAAGATGCAGTCGCTGATGAACCTGAAGATCAAGTACCGCGAGAGCTTCCGACCGTTCGCGCCGAGCGTGCTCGAAGAGCGGGTCGGCGATTATTTCGAGCTCGATCGGCCGTCGCCCTACATGCTGCTGGTCGCCCCCGTGCGGGCCGATCGGCGCATTCCCAAGCCGGAAGGAGCCCCGGAACGGAGCGACAATCTGCTCGAATGGGTGAACGAGATCCGGTCGGACATTCCGGCGGTCACCCACGTGGACGATTCGGCGCGCATTCAATCGGTGAACGCGGAGACGAATCCTCACTACCACGCGCTGATCTCGGAATTCGAAAAACTGACCGGCTACGGGGTGGTGGTCAACACCAGCTTCAACGTTCGCGGCGAGCCGATCGTATGCACTCCTGAAGACGCTTACCGCTGTTTCATGCGCACCGAGATGGACTATTTGGTGCTCGGGCCGTTCCTGCTCGCCAAGACCGCCCAGCCGAAGTTCGCCGAGGCGGGCGATTGGAAGCAGGAGTTCCAGCTCGATTAGTCGGGCTAGGATAGGGCCGAGAGGAGAAGACAATGGGCAAGGCAGGATACGCAGGCAAGCTGTTCGGTGAGATCTGGCAGTTCGCCAAGCAGAACAAGGTCTATTGGATCGTGCCCTTCGTGCTGATCCTCGGCCTGGTGATTCTCCTGGTGGTGACCAGCCAGGCGACCGCGCCGTTCATCTATACCCTGTTCTAGGGCGTACGCGGCGTGAAGCCCCGCCGCGCCAAACTCCTGGCCTTGCTGATTTCGAGCGCGCTCGCGCTCGGGATCGGCGAGGTGGCGTTTCGCATCGCCGGGGTGTCGAACCCGAATTTCTACGGTCCCGACCCCGAGCGCGGCTGGGTGCTGATCCCGAACACCGCCGGCCTCTGGACCAAAGAAGGACGGGCGCAGATCCGAATCAACTCCGCCGGAATGCGCGGCCCGGATGTGGCGAAGCAAAAGGCCCCGGGCACGTTTCGCATCGCGGTGCTCGGCGATTCCTGCGTCGAGGCGCTCCAGGTGCCCGAGGAGCAGACGTTCGCGAAGCTCCTCGAAAAGGAGCTGGCGGCCTGCCCGGCAATCAGCTCAACTCACGACACGAAGATCGAAAGCCTGAACTTCGGCGTCTCCGGCTACGGCACCGCGCAGGAGCTGCTCGCGCTGCGCACCCAGGTCGCCCCGTTTCAGCCGGACCTCGTGCTGCTCGCGTTCTACGCCGGCAACGATGTCCGGAACAACGAAAAGACGCTCGACCAGGAGGAGCTGCGGCCCTACTTCGAGCTGGACCCGCAGGGCCGCCTGGTCCTCGACGCCTCCTTCCGCGACCATGCGAACTACAAGTTCCGCCGCAGCTGGCCCGCTCGGGCTTTCTACAGCCTGGTCAACCGCTCGCGTCTGCTCCAAGGGGTGAAAGCGGCCAAGAGCCGGCTCGACGGCTGGCTCGGCGCCCGGAAAGCCCGCAAGGTGGAAAAAGGCGAGGTGCTCCAAGAGCTGGGCCTCGACAACGCCGTCTACGCCCCGCCCACCGAGAACGACTGGCGTAAGGCCTGGGCCGTGACCGAGGCGCTGCTCGCCACGATGAAGCACGAAACGGAGGCGAAGGGGGCTCGCTTCGCTCTGGTCTCGCTCACTACGCCGATCCAGGTCGATCCGGACGCGGCGAAACGCGCCGCGTTCGCCAAAGCGCTGGGCGTGGCGGATTTGGACTACCCCGAGCGCCGCCTCGCCGAAGCGAGCGCGAAGGACGGCATCGATTTCCTGCCGCTTACTGCGCCGCTGCGCGAGATCGCGGAGCGCGAGAAGGTGTACCTGCACGGCTTTCCGAACACCGCGCCGGGGGAAGGACACTGGAACGCCCGCGGGCATCAGGCGGCGGCGCGGGAGATTGGGCGGTGGTTGTGCGGTACGGCGCTGGCGCGGTAGGGCTTAACCGAGCGGGCTCTTCCTGAACTGGACCATGTCGCACTCAGGTTTGTTGTGCGGGACATACTCAGGGAACGCGTCGACTCCTTTGGCCAAGTCTTCCAGCGCACCCAGAACGGACTCACAAACACCGACATTCGTTTTTTTTAATAGCTTTGGCACGAGATTGGGCACGTCTCTGGTTTTGATCCCGCTCAACGCGGACTCGGCGAGTTTGTAATAAGAAAGAAAATGCAGAGGCAAATCCTGGTTGGCTTCCGTTGGCTGGTTAGTAACGACAAGCGTCACGTAACCGTCTACCGGCGTCAGATTGGCCGAGAGCCTGATATTCGGGCTGGGTTTCGCGTAATCCGCAAAATACCTCGACATGAGGTCTACGGACGAACCGTCGATGATGAAGTCCACTTCCAGTGCGTCGGCCAAAGCGTGGCCTCGACTTGGTTGGGAAGAGACTCCCTTGGGGGCAAAGAAGAAGCCGTAAACTAAGCCTTCCTCATCGTGGAGAAAATGACAGGACGTGGCTGTGCCCCCCTCGTGCAACCTAAAGCGACCGGAAATTGGGCAGCTCTGTGCGCTCAAGAGGCAATCCCTAAGGATGTCGCCCACCCCTGAATCGATACCGGCCATCTGCGGAATCCACTTAATGCTCAAAGCGTCAGCGGCATTTGGTGGAAACCTAGGGAGATCGAGTATCGTCGGAAGGCTGAGACCTTGGGTCTTCGCAGCGGGTGGAAGAGAAATCCTGAGATCCGATTTGTTGAGCGTCCAAAGCAATGGCTTAGCCCTGCGATTCCGTAGCAACTTCTCTGTTTTTGATGACTGCTTCTCCTTCGGTTTGTCGTCGATAACAAGGCAATCTCCAGTACTGCATTCCCCCTGAACGAGCCATACTTGAGGTGTATGGTGGGCAGCACCCACGCTGTGTGCATCAACCAATAAAGCTGTCAATCCCTGGTCTTTTTCGTGGGGAACGAACGCGATCAGGCCATAAAAAATTATTCTTAGCGTAAACATTTCCCCTCCATGGCCCCTCTCGTGCTAGCCCGAGGAGGCTTTACCGCCAAGATTCACGAATGCCCCCCACCCCCCCACCCGCATACCCATTTGGATCGCTCTTCTCTGCGCCGAGCTTAGAGCCTTCGCGGGCTCCGTGCCGCGCGCGAGTTCAGCGTAGAAGTCGGCGAAGAGCCTTGCCGAGGCGTTGTCTCCGGTCTCCCAAAGGCTCGCGACCACGTTGCGTGCTCCTCGGGCGAGGAAAGGCCAGGTGAGACCCAAGACGCCCTCGCTCGCCGATGCATGTGTTCCAAGGGTATTGCACGCAGATAGTACAGCAAGGCGCAGATTTGGAAGCGGCGGCCCGAAAAGGTCCTTGGCATAGAGCGCGCCCGAGTCCACGCCTCCTCTGGAAGGGGCCAGAACCAGGTATGAGAGGAAGGGCTGCCGGGAGTCGGCGATCGCGTGGGCGGCAACGTGAATAATGGAGGCGTCTTGAAGCCTGCGAAGAACCTCAGCAGGTGAAGCGGCGACGCCTTCGAGAAGGTCAGCTTTCGGGAAGGCGTCCGCGATCGCACGTGCCTCGACACGAGTTCCTGGGAGCCGGGGAAGTGCAAATACGCCTGAATCAGAGGCTGGGTCCGCAACAACGAGCACTCGGTCGGGAAGGTTTGAGATTCCTCTCTTCGCCAAGGTCGCGTAGACGCCAAGACTGGGCGCCAAGCGAAGCGTGGCGCGCTCGACCAGATAACGCTCGGTCTTCCGATCCCAGAGCGCTGCGAACGGGACTCCCCAGAGCGGCCCCGAGGGAACGATCAGGAGATCGAGATCGGCCCCTTCGGGTAAACCGACCGGCCGCAGGAGCAGATCGTAGAGGCTGGCGAGGAGATCGCGTGCCTCCGGCGCACTTCGCTTTGCCGCCTGCTTGGCGCGCTCGACCTTCTCCTCAAGGTCGGCTCGTGCAGTAGGGACCTGGATCAGATCCACCTCCTCTCGGGTGACTTTCCAGATCAGCAAGCGGTCCGGCAGATCCTGATAGACCAGCGCGACGAGCTTCGGCGCGAGAGCAGCGCGAAGGGTTCTCTCGTCATTCTCATGAACCGGAAGGCCGACAATCGGGAGAGAACTTGCAGCGCTCTGGAGCTGCTCGCGTAACCGCCGCGCCCGGCCTCGTTCGGCGAATTCGAGGGCTCGATCGGGCCGGTGCCGCAAATCGATCTGGAGGGCGATCATCTGTTCATAGACCGCTCGCACTTGGTCGAGAAAACCGATCGCCTGAGTGCTGTCGGACACCGAGGATTGAGCCCGTTCGAGCAGGTCGATCGCTTCACCCAGATCTCTCTCTGCCCCCTGATCATCCCCTGCGGCGAGCGATGCCTGCGCCCGGCTGCGGAGAGCCCACGGGCGGAGGCCGCGGTAGTCGGCAATATCGAATCGATCTAGGGTCTCCGAGAGCCGTGCGACCGCCGCCTGCGGATTGCGGGTTTCGAGCAGCCGGCCTTCGGTGAAGAGGAGGTCAAGCTCAAGCCCGCGGCGATCGCTTTCGGAGGCGATTTGCGCGCCCCAGCGGCGAGCTTCCGCGAGGGTGCGGAAACCGTCGTCCAACGTCCCCATCCGTTCGGCGAGTTCGGCTCGATGGAGGAGCACCCGGGCGATCGGCATCGGCTTGCCCTCCAGGCGGGCCGCCGCCAGGGCCTCGTCAACGAAAGCACGCGCTGCCCCCGGCTCCCCGGCTTCCTCCGCGGCAAAAGCGGCCGAGCTTGCAGCGAGCCGCAGGCGCGAGGGCTCGCCGAGCGCCGCGAGATCTCGGAGCGACCGAAGGCGCAGCTCCCAAGCGGCCGCGTTGTCGCCGACCTCCGAAAGCGCCCCGGCGAGAAGCCCGCGGACCGAGGCGAGGTTCTGGCGTAGGCCGCTCTGCTCGAATTCCTGTTCGGAAGCGCGATAGCCGGCGATTCCTTCCGCGGGATGGCCCTGAAGCAACTCGGTCGTCGCGAGGCTCCATAAGACCCGGCCGCGGAGCGCCGGCCGACGCCCGTCTTCTGTCGCCGCCAGAAGACTTTGACCGATCGCTCGTTGTTCGTCGAACCGGTCGAGCTGATAAGCGATTCGCTGGCGGAGGAATGCGGTCTCGAGGGCGACGCTCGATCTCTCGGCCCCAAGGTCGACGGGCGGGCCGAGGATCGCCTCGGCGCCCAGAAAGTCGCGAGCATTAACCCGCTGGGAGGCCTCGCCATAGGCCACGAACGCGCGAGCGAGGGACGACACCGAGGCTCCGGACGCCTTGATGTCCGCCACCGCATCAGCCACGGTGACGTCCCCCGAAACCTTTTCCAATGCCGGGCCGGCAACCTGTGCGATCCGGAGGAGCCGCTTTGCCTCGCTCCGCTTCCTTTCCAGAACCGCCCGCCCCCAGGCCGGGAGGACCGTTTCGAGCAAATGATCGCGGGTCTTCTGTCGGAATCGGTCGACGAGCGCCTGCACGGTCGCGGCGTCGCTCAAACCAGACGCCGTTTCGAGCGCCGTGCGTCTCTCTGGCCAGAGCGCCTCTTCGCCCTCTTCAGGGCTTAGGGCGGCGAGATGGCTTCGCGCTTCGCCCGCCCATTCAGAATTCTCGTCGAGCGCGAGATAGCGAGCCCAGCTCGCTCTACCCTGTGCGTAAAGCCCGAGCGTCTCCTCGATCAGCGCGCGATTGAATCGGGCGGGCGGAAAGGTCGGATCGGCCGCAGTCGCCCGTTCGGCAAATCCGTAAGCGGAGAGCAGCGGCAGGGGGTTCTGCTCGATCTGGGCGCGAACGAAAAGCGCCGCCGCGGCGTCCGACAGGCGCTTGGCGTTGTTCGGCGATCTAGCTGCCGCCTGCAGCAGAGTTCGCACCGCCCGGGCCGCTTCGCCGCGACCGCCGTGGAGTGAGCGCAGCGCAGCGCGGATCGTCTCTTCGGTGATCGGCTCGTCGGACTCCGCAGGGAGACTCTGAGACTCTGCTCCTCTCCGCACCAACGCCTCTGCCGGACGCGGAACGACGGGGCCGGAATCGCTCCATCCGGGGCAAATCGCGCGCGGGACCAGCAGCTGGGGGTCACCGGCTGAACAGGGAGTCGGAGCCTGCTCCGCCGACAGTCGAGGCTCGACTCCTCGCGGGGCAGCTTCAGCGACGAGAAACGCCCCCGCGAGACAGATGACGACGACGAGAACCCCCGTCATGAATGCAATGCCGACGACCTTCCGAACCGGGCGCCCAGGGGATTGCGGAATTGGAGAGAGCGACAGCATCGGCAAATTGCAACCGTGAGGAAGAGCCTATCGGGTTTTGACGGCCCCAACCGGGCGTGCGCTATCTCGTGAGATTGGCGGAGCTCTTGGAGATTCCACCGGCTTGCGGCAAGGCGAAATAGCTCCTCGCCGCCCTCTACGAGCCGCTACGACATTGGGCGAACGCCACGTCCGAATTTCGTACGGTGCGTCCGAAAAATCGAAGGGCGGTCCGAATTCTGGGCGGTGCGTCCGCGATAACGCTTCTCAGCCGCCGGACTACGGTAATGCGTCCGTTTTCTGGGTGGTGCGTCCGATTTCTGCGCAAAGGCGTCCGATGACTGCGGTACGCGTCCGGCGTTTGGCTCTCGAGTCCGGGGATTGGGCGAGAACCGAGCTGCACCTGCTTCGGCACAGCCACTGCCGTAAAGACGTCGCGGCGGACTAAGTCGAACGAACGGAGCGGACAAGCCGCTTCCGACTTTGACGAGGACCCGGCGGTCGCATCTCTTCAATCCCAACGCGCAAACCGAGGTAGCCGCCGCGCCGCCCGGCCCCATCCCGCGAGAATGCCTTTTATCCTCTCCCCGTCGCCTCCGACCACCGCGCGTAAAAGGTCGTTGACATCGCGACCGACGAGCACCGGCAGCCGCCACCAGTACCCGCGTCCCAACGAACGGGCAAGAGCCAGGTGCCGATTGCCGTAGACCAGGCGCCAGCGCGCGGCTCCTCCCGTCGTCGAGCCCGCGTGGAGCGCCCGGGCCGCTGGGACCGCCATCGCTTGGAAACCCTGCGCCGCCAAGCGGGCGGCGAGGTCGACGTCCTCGTAATACGACCCGAGATTCGAGTCGAAAAACTCGTCCGGCCCAAGCCGCACAGCTTCGAGCGCGCTCCGGCGGTAAAGGGCGGCGGTCGCCGAGACGCCCCAGATCGAACGCGGCGCCTCGCTTCGATCCGGTGACCTCTCTCCTGCGCCGATCTGCACGGCCTGCCAACGTCGGTTCCAGGCGATTCCCAGGCCATCGAGAATCTCTGGTTTGTCGAGCGTTAGATTCGCCCCTTGCGCGGCGGCGAGTTTGGGATCGGCCTCCAGGGTTTCGAGAAGCGCCTCAAGCCACCCCGGCTGCACGATTGCGTCGTCGTTCACCGTTGCAAGGTAAGGTGCGACCGTTGCGGCGATCCCAAGGTTCGTTCCTCCAGCGAAGCCGAGATTCCGCCCTGGCCGAAGGATCTGGTCGGCGAGGCCAGCCGGCAGATCGATGGGCTGTTCCCCTTGATCGACGACGAGGATCTCGACCGGCTCGCCCTGCGCCCCCAAGGCCCGGAGGCAGGCTTCGAGGTGGGGGCTCTTGCCCAACGTCGGAACCACCGCCGCCACCCTCCGATTCGACGAGGCGGCCGGTGGGCCGTTCATTCCCAGACCAGCTCGGCCCGGTCGAACAGCATGCCGTTCGCCATTCCGCCGGGCGGAATCCGGATCGTAGGAGGCGGCAGCGAGATCGAAAGCGGAGCGCCGGCCGGCCAATCGAACGGCCCGACGGTGCGCACTTCCCAGATCCGCTCGGAATGGAAGCGGAGTGTGGCGAGCGGCAGCTCGGCCGCTTGGACCTGGACCATCAGGTCCCCCGGATGGTGGCGGACGAAATAGCCATGGAGCACCAGGCGAAGCCTATGGCCTCCCGGCGATACCGGCGCCTCCATTCGCTCCCCCTCGCGCAGCACCCAGGTGCCGCGGAAGCGGGTGCGGTCGACCACCCAGCGTTCGGGCTCGGGATGGCCGCCCTTCTTCACCACCTGTTCGTCCTCGAACTCGACCACCCGGGTCGGCAGACGGAACGCGGCCGAGGGAAGGGCCGCGAGCAGGCCAAGCCCGGCCGCGATGCCGAGCAGCCCGGCGAGCCCGGCAGACACTCTTCGCCCCGCCCTTCGCCTCAGGGCTTCCGGAAACTTTAAGAGCAGGAGGAGCACCCCGCCGAGCAGCATCGCGGCGGGAAAGATCCAGGTCGCCAGGCGCGGCCGGATCGAGCTGGGGAAGAGCCGCGCCAGATCGAGCCCAAGGCGCGAGGCGAGATGATCGAGCAGATAGGTGCGGCCGTCCGCAAAGTTGTAGGTCCACCCCGGCACCGCGATCCAGAGCAGCGCAAGGGCGAGAGTCAACAGGCCCAAGCCCCCGATCAGCGCCCGCACCCCGAGCCTTCTGCGCCGTTCGGCGTAGGGGGCCACAGAGAGCGCCAGGAACGGCAGCATGATCAGGGCATAGCGAAACGGCGGGGACCAGCCGCCGTACCATTCGGAACGCGGGGCCACCACCGCGAGATAGGGCAGGGCGAACACCGCGAGATCGAACGGCAGTGGATGGCGGCGGAGCGTCAAGGCTCCCAAGGCCAGCAGAGGGAGCAGCCAGATCGGCGCCGCGCCGAGCAGCCCGAAGCCCGCGTCCCAGAAGATCCCGAGAAACCCTTTCGCGTAATCGACGAACCCGTAGGAGGTCGGCTCGACCTCGTGCCAGGTGTGGATCTTGAGCGGGTTGCCGTACAAGATCTGGTTGTGGAGGATGATGCCGCCGGCCACCAAGCCGAGCAGCAGCGCGAGCAGGAGCAGCGGTTTCTTCGGCCTCCCGCCGTACCACCAGGTGAGCGCGAACAACGGCCCGGCGAGCAGAATGAAGCGGATCTTGAGCAGCGGCAGGACCAGGATCGGCAGGCCGATCGCGAGCCAACGCCGCCAGTCCCAAGTTCCGGAAAACGGCGCGCGAATGCGGTCGATCGCGATCGCCGCAAGGAGCGCCGCGGGAACCTCCACCCAGACCTGGGCGGAATAGAGCAGGAGCGGCGGCGTAAAGGCCGCGAGCGCGTAGGCGAGCAACGCTCCCGAAGGGCCGATCCCCGGATACCGTCGGGCGAGGCGGAGCGTCATCCAGGCGAGCGCGGCGGCCATAGCGGCCATCATGGCGAGCGCCCCGGGAAGCCCCGCGATTCGATAGCTGGGAGCGAGCAGCAGCGGCAACATCTCGTTGTGGCGCGAGTAAAGCTCGCCTTTCGAGCCGACCGGATCGCCCGGCTGCGGCGCGATCGGCCGCTGCATGAAGTGACGCCACTCCTCCTGCTTGTAGTCGTCGGTCAGGTCGGCGTCGAAGTCATAGGCGAGGCTGTGGGTGATCAGCAGGTAGTAGGGCTCATCCCCGTCCGGCGGTCGTTGCTGCGTGGTCCAGGGCAGGATCGCGAGGTAGGCGAGCAGCGGCAGAGCAAAGAACGGCCAGGCGGGCACTTCGGGAATCGCCGAGGCCCCCGCGCCTTTCGACTCGGCGCTTCCCAAGAGAGGCCGGAGCGCGAGCGTCTGCCGCGCCAGACGGTGGGCGAGGAGCAGCGCGAACCCCGCCGCAAGGACCGGCTCGGCCCCCGAGATCCCGAGATGCCCGCGGCCAATCGAGAGCAGCGCGAGGAGAACGAGGCCGATCCCTTCGGCCAGCGCCGGGGCGGGTGGAATCCGTCGTGCGCCGAGCCTCGCGGCACCCCGCTCGAGGAGGATAAACCCGGCGACCATTGCGGGAAGGAGGACGATCGTGCTGCGCAGGGGGTCGCCGGTAGCGAGCGGGACGAAGCGCCAGAGAACCCCAGAGGCGGCCAGGCCGGCGAGTGTGGAGTAGAGCTGTTTCACGCCCGTTCCCTGGGCTCGCCAGGCTCCAGCCTGGCGCTTCTCGACGCAATGAAGCGGCATATTGGACCGAGCCGAAAAGCGCCAGGCTGGAGCCTGGCGAGCCCGGGAGAGCCGGCAACCGGCGCTTGCCGCCACCTGCGGTATCTTCCCTCCCCGTGAGCCCTAACGCCCAGCGCCTCAAAAACGTCCTCGCGCGCCTGGTTTCCGGGCTGCCGGCGCGCGGGTCGGTCGTCTCCCCCGAGGTACCGAACGATCTGTTCCAGGCGCATCGATCTTTCTACGAGTTCGCGGCCCGATTTGCCCCCGATCGCGAGGTGCTCGACCTCGGTTGCGGCACGGGGTACGGCACCGCCGATCTGATCGAAGCGGGCGCCCGGCGGGCGGTGGGGATCGACCCGGAAGCGCGTTCGATCCGCTACGCGAAGCGCCGCTTTCGCGCTCCAAGTCTGACGTTTCACCAGGCCGCGGCCGAGCGGCTTCCGGCGCAGCTCGGCACGTTCGACCGAATCGTCCTGGGCAACGTGCTGACCCATCTCGCCGATCCGGAAGGCGCCCTTTCCGCCGCGGCGGCGCACCTGGCCTTCGACTCGCCCGACTCGGAGGTCGGGGATGGCCTCTTGATCGCTTCGGTGCCGCCGATCCTGGACGGTCAGACGCTCGCGAAGCACCGGGCTCTCGGGAGCCCGAATGCGCGATTCCTCTGGGATTGGGTGGAGGCCCTCTCCGGCCATTTTCCGCATCTCCGCCTGTTCCGCTGCCTGCCGCCGGAAGGGGTGCATCCCGACTTTTCCGACCCCGCGCCGTCGCGCCTTGCCGCTTCCGACTTTCGCTTCGAAGAGATCCCGCTCGCGAACCTCGACGACGTCGGCGGGCTCGCGGCGGTGTTCGTCGGATCTCGAAGCGCGTTGCCCTAAGGCACGATCGAAGGGGATCAGGCGAACTCCCGCTTGGGCGCCTGCCCCGAGAGCGGATTGTCGAACCCGCGGGCGATGCTGGTCTCCGGGGGACCTGCCGAGGTCAAGATCTTATCCGTACCGAAAGAACGGCTCTTCGGCTCGCCGTCCGGCCCCGGCACCAGCACGGTCTGGCGCGCTCGGCGGTAGTTGCCCAGCGTGGAGAAATGGATCACGAAGCTCTTGCGGGTGAGCGCCGGATCGACCGGCGTCGAGCCGCCGTGGAGTAGCGAGTGGTGCCAGAGCAGCACGCCTCCCCGCTTGCACAGGAAGGGCTCGGACTTCAAGTTTTTCTTCCCCCCCTGTTCGAGATCGTGGGCGAGCGCCTGCTGCAACCGCTCCGGCCCATGGCGGCCGTGATCGAAGCGGTGGTCGCTCGGCTCGAACTCGTAATAGGGCAGCCGATGCGAGCCCGGAACGTAGGTGAGCGGCCCGCAGTCCGGCCCGATGTCTTCGAGCGCCACCCACGCCGCGAGCAGATGGCTGGGGGGCGACGTATGCACGTGAATCGGATCGCGATGGAGCGACTGCTGGCTGCCGTACTCGAAATGGAGCGACTGGGTGGCCACGCCCGGCCGGCCGAAGATCAAATCGACCCAGGCGTGGATTTGGACGTGGAGATACAGCGCGGCGGCGGTGGGGCTCGCCGAATGCAGATCGGCGATCCGTACCGAAGGGCGTCGGTCGCGCGCCTCGTCGGCGAGCGGGAAGAGCTTCAAACCGCTCTGGTAGGCAAACGCCACGTCCCAAGGCTTCTCGCGCCAGAGGCGGTCGACGTCCGCCTCCAGCTCGTTCGCAGTGATCTCGGGAAGGTCGATCTCGAACGTCAGGTAGCCGCGCTCGGCGAAATGGCGCAGCTTCTCAGCCTGCAAGCCCGAGATCTCGCCCCGCCGCTCCCGCTCGGCAATCTGCGCCAGGGCGTCCGGCTGATCGAGCCAGAGATCGCTCCTGAGCAGCCCCTGTCGCGACAACGGGCTCGCCGGGTCTTCCTTTTTACCGAACAGCCTTCCGAGCATCGCGTGGAGGTCCTCCGAGGGCGAAGATTACCGCGACCCGCCGCGGACTTCGACCTGGTGGAGCGCGATCGAGACCTCCGGCGGCAGCCCCGCCGCGCGCTCGATCGCAATTCTTGCCGGCCGGCCCGAAGACTCGACCGGCCAAACCGCCCGATAGCGCCGGCCGAAGAAATCCCCCGCCACAAAGGAGAGCCATGGCGCGGGCGCGCCGAGGTGCAGCGGGGCAAGATCCGGCCGCTCGACCGCCCATTCCCCGGTCTCGGTGCCGAGGCGAAGCGGGAAGCCTTTCCCTATCTCTCGCCCCGAAGCATCGAGCAGCCGGACGTTCGCGACCACCGTCCCCGGAGCAAGCGCCGCGGAATTTTCCAAATGGCTGTCGAGCGCGATGCCGCGGATCGCGTGGGGGCTATCGTGGGGCTTATCGAGCGCCACCTCGAACCGGGGCACGGCGGCGGTGAGCGCGGTTTCGCCCGAGAGCAGCGTCCGTCCCGCTGGCGGCAGTCCCAGCACGACCCCCAACCCCGCCAAGCCGGCCACCAGCAGCGCGGCGCGCCGGGTCTGCGGGGCGAAGATTGCCGCGATACCGCTTCCGATCACGACGACGCCGAGCGCAATCGGCCACGAAGGGACGAGGCCGAGGAGCGCGAGAGCGTCGGAAAGCGGCTCGGACCGCAGCCATGGGTAGGCCGCAAGCAGGACCGCGAGAACGCCAAGAATGGTGATCCACGCCTGATGAACGGCATTCGCTCCGCCTCGGAGCGGCGCGGTGAGAAGAACCAGGGCGATCGGCGCCGCAAGCGCCGCCGGACCGGGCACGGCGAAAGCGGCGGCCACGGCCAGGGCCAGGAACGCGAACAGCCGTTCGAAATCGGAGCGCCGACGCACCGGAATCAACAACGCGGGGACGATCAAGCCGAACAGAGCGAGAAGAACGATGGCTTCGGCGGGAGGACGCGCCGAAGGCAGGGTCCCCGCAAGGGCCAAAGCCGCGGCCCCCCAGAGCACGGCCGGCCGGGCGATAGCCGTCGAAGAGAGGGTAGAGACCATCAACGCCGCGATCACCGCAACCCCCGCCGCCCGAGGCTCCCAAAGGAACGGCAGGAACATCGCAATCCCCGCCGCGCCGCGCAGGAGCTTCGGCCGCTCCGTATCGGCCGAAAGATCCCCCAGCGCGAGAACGACGAGCGCCAAAGTCGCCGCCACGTTCCACCCGGGTGCGAGGAGGGCAACCGCCGCGAGAGCGAGAGCCGCGGGCTCCGCACCGCGCGACTCCGAGAGCCATGAGGCGGCGTATCCGGCGGCGACCGGCAGGGCGAGCAGGGCGAACAGCTCTTTGGGATCGAACAGCGAAGCGCCGAACAACAGCCGTCCGCGTAAGAGAGCCTGGAGGCCGAAGGCGAGCGCCACCGCGGCCCCCGTAGCCAAACGCCACGGCTCGGCCATCACCCGACGCCACGCGGCCAACCCGAGGGCCACGACCAGAACGGCCACGACCGCCGATCCGCGCAAGGGACCGCGCGGCAACGCCCAGACCGCCGTGGTGGCAAGTACCGCACCGAATCCCAGCTCCCGCGCCGGAGAGGGCGCCAAAAACGCCACCGCGGCGAGCACGCCAAAGACAATCCGCGAAAGGTAGAGCGACTCTCCCCCTGCCAACCGGTCGAGCTCGAAACCGCCGAACGCGGAGATCGCCGCATTGGCCGCCAGCACCACCGCGACCCGCACCGCATCGCCGAGCCACGAAGGGCGCACGGAGGCCGGGGTGGCCTTCTTGGCGAGGGGTGGAAGGCGAAGGTGCGCCGTGGATTTTTCTAGCAGCATGGATATCGGAAACGGCGCTTTTCCCTGGGAGCGCCGAGCTCCAGCTCGGCACCCCGAAGCGGTCGAGGTCGCCAAAAGCAGCCGAGCTGGAGCTCGGCGCCCCCAGGATTCTTGTCGAGTTTACGTCGGGGCGTCGACGAGCGTCGCAGCCTTTGGGTGGCGCGGGTGGTGGCTCCCCTCTCCCAGGCGGGCGGGAGTGCGGCTGGGAGAGGGGCCGGGGGTGAGGGCTGCGTCATATGACGCCCCCCTCCCCCTCCCCCCAACACTCGGTCCCAAGGTTTAGAGAGAACATTTAAGCGAACAGCCGGAACGCATCCGCCAGGCCCTCACCGACCGGCGGGCGGATGTCGGCATGCTGGACGAATGGGCTCGGCTGGACGGCGAACGGCGCGCGACGCTGGTCGAAGTGGAAGAGATGAAGCGCCGCCGGAACGAGGCGAGCCGCGAGATCGGCAAGGTCAAGCAGGCGGGCGGCGATGCCTCCGCCGCGATGGCCGAGGTCGGCCGGATGAAGGCGGAGACCGAAAGCCTGGAGGCGCGCCTCGGCGAGATCGACCCTCGGCTCGAACGGCTGGAGCTGTCGATCCCGAATCCGCCGGATGAGAGCGTCCCCCGTGGCAAGGACGAGACGGCGAACCGAATCGAGAAGACGGTGGGCACGCCGCGCACCTTCGATTTCGAGCCTCAGGCGCATTGGGATCTCGGCCCCGCCCTCGGCATTTTGGATTTCGAACGGGGCGCCAAGCTCACCGGCGCGCGATTCACGGTCTACAAAGGCGCGGGCGCGCGGCTCGAACGCGCGCTGATCAATTTCATGCTCGACCTGCACACGGGGCAGCACGGCTATACGGAGTACCTGCCGCCGTTCATGGTGAACCGGGCCGCCCTGGTCGGCACCGGCCAGCTGCCGAAGTTCGAGCAGGACCTGTTCAAGCTGGAAGGGCACGACTATTTCTTGATCCCGACTGCGGAGGTGCCGCTCACCAACCTCCACCGCGACGAGATCCTGGACGAATCGGCGCTGCCGCTCCGCCTCACCGCCTACACCCCCTGTTTCCGCAGCGAGGCGGGCTCTTACGGCAAGGACGTGCGCGGCCTGATCCGCCAGCACCAGTTCAACAAGGTGGAGCTGGTCCAGCTCACCACGCCAGAGACCAGCTTCGCCGCGCTCGAAGAGCTGACCGCCAATGCCGAGCGGGTGCTGGAGCTGCTGGAGCTGCCCTATCGCCGGATGTGCCTGTCCACCGGCGACATGGGCTTTTCCGCCGCCAAGACCTACGACCTCGAAGTCTGGCTCCCGGGGCAGAACGCCTACCGGGAAATCTCCTCCTGCTCGAACTGCACCGACTTCCAGGCCCGCCGAGCCAACCTCCGCTACCGCCCGGTGTCTGGAGGGGGCGGCGGCAAGCCCCGCCTCCTCCACACCCTCAACGGCTCCGGCCTCGCCGTAGGCCGCACCCTGATCGCGATCTTAGAGAACTACCAGCAGGCCGACGGCTCGATCACCCTGCCCGAAGCCCTCCGCCCCTACCTCGGGGGCCTCGCCAGGATCGAATCACCCAAGTAAGCTTCCCCAGGCAGTCCCCAACCGGAGGGGTGGCTGAGCGGTCGAAAGCAGCGGTCTTGAAAACCGCCGGGCCTGCAAGGGTCCCATGGGTTCGAATCCCATCCCCTCCGCCAAGCGAGGAGGTTCCATGTCCCTAGAGTTGACCGCCGTTTACCTCAAGGCGCCAGAAGGCGGCTACGTCGCCTTCGTGGAAGAACTCCCCGGCGCGAATACCCAAGGTGAGACCCTGGATGAGGCCCGCAAGAACCTGCGGGAAGCGGTCGAGTTGGTTTTGGAAGCCAACCGCATGCTTTCGCTAGACGACCTAGCTGGCGCCGAGGTGATCCGCGAAAGACTCGTCGCTTAGCGGCACGGCCTGTTCGTGAAGCGGATCGACCTTGTTCGCCAGACTTCTCATGGCATGCAACCTGAGCGGTCGAAAGCAGCGGTCTTGAAAACCGCCGGGCCTGCAAGGGTCCCATGGGTTCGAATCCCATCCCTTCCGCCAGGACAGGACCCCTAGGAGAGTGCGATGAGCGAATTGATCTTCCTGGTCGAAGAGGCACCCGAAGGAGGCTTCCTGGCGCGAGCGCTCGGCGAAGCCATCTTCACCGAAGCCGACGACCTCGCCTCCCTACATGAGAACGTGCGCGACGCAGTACGCTGCCATTTCGATGAAGGGCTCGAGCCAAAGATCCTGCGGCTTCATTTCGTGCGCGAGGAGGTTCTCGCGCTTTGAGGCTCCCGGCACGATCTGTCGGGTACCGAGCTGGCCGATCTCCCCAAGAGATACGGCTATTACACAATCCGCTACGCCTCGGGCGGCTCGCTACGATCGGCACTTAGGTGACGACCCACCTCGGGCTTTCTCGCGAGGAAATCTTCAGGGACCTCTTCGGTGGCCCGCGCCGCTGAGTCCACGGAGGGGCGGCTGAGCGGTCGAAAGCAGCGGTTTTGAAAACCGCCGGGCCTCCGAGGGTCCCATGGGTTCGAATCCCATCCCCTCCGCCAGGGCAATCAATATTTGAGCCTTTGATCTTGTTTCTTCGCTTGAAGGGCTGCGCTTCGACATCCCGATCTGACCTGTCCCTCCGCATTAGCGCTTTCCCCTTGGCGCCTCGAAGCGTAACGTGATAAATTTCTGAGCCTGCAGGAGGGCGTGTGAGAATCAGGAATATCTCAATTCAGGGGCTGTTTGGCTCGTACAATCACGAAATTCCTCTGTTCCAGAGGGAGCCGATCACGATCATCCATGGGCCAAACGGTGTCGGCAAAACCTCAATTTTGAAGCTCGTTTCCGGAACACTTAGGCCATCACTTGGCCTGCTTCGGAGCGTTCCCTTCGCGCGCTTAGCCATCCGACTCGACGACGAATCCGTTCTTGAGGTAAAACCAGCAGTCAGCAAGGAACCAGAGAGGGTCGTTTCCGTCAAGCGGCATACCGCAGTGCGCCAGAAACGTATCGTCCACTTCCGATTGCTCCGCAACGATCAGGTGGAGCAAGAGTTTGAGTTTAGCGGTGTTAAACGCCTTCAGGGCCGCTTGGACCAATGGTTGCCTGTTCACCAAGTCGGACCGGACCGATGGCTTGATCGACGAACCGATCAAATCCTGTCGTACGAGGACACCATTCAATTTTTTAGTGCGGACTTGCCCGAAGAACTCCGCGAAGCGGACTTGCCCGGGTGGCTCATTGAGATCCAGAAGGGAATTCCTATTCATTTTATTGAAACTCAGCGGCTTCTAAACATCAAGGGGGCGGATTCAAGCCAAGAGTCTACAGTTAAGGAATGCGCGAGCGAGCTGACTCGACGCATCAATGAACTCTTAGCACATTCCGCGACGCTCTCGCAGAAGCTTGAGCGCTCATTCCCAACACGGTTGATTGCGGGCACCGGCACCGGCACTGGCCCCCTCTCCGAGGACGAGATTCGTGCGAAGCTCAACGCCCTCGATCAGAAGAGGACGAGGCTAGTGGGAGCTGGGCTTCTCGAACCGAGCCACGAGCCAACGCTACCGGCAAAGCGCTTTGACGAAACCACTCAGCGTGTTCTCGGCGTCTACATTCAGGATACCGAACAGAAGCTCGCCGTGTTTGACGACATGCTCCGTCGCATTGAGTTAATCCGCTCGATCGTTGACTCTCGCTTTCTTCAAAAGACCATCTCTATCAACCGTGTTGAGGGCTTCTCAGCCCGAACGAGAGATAACCGACCGCTGGAGCTATCAGGGCTCTCCTCTGGCGAGCAACACGAGTTAGTTCTTCTTTACGAATTGCTCTTCCGCGCGAAACCTGGCACGATGATTCTTATCGACGAGCCAGAGCTGTCGCTTCATATTGCGTGGCAACAAAAGTTCCTCAAGGATCTGCTCCAGATCGCTAAGCTAGCCCAGCTCACAGCTTTGGTGGCTACGCACTCGCCACAGATTATCCACGATCGTTGGGACCTCACTGTGGAACTCCTAGGGCCGTCACGGTGAAGGGGCACATCACCGCCTATGGCATCGCGAATACGGTCAAGATGGCGCACAGCCAGCGTCATATTACGTTCCTTCTTCTTGAGGGGCCGACCGATGTTATATTTTTTCGTCGGTTCCTCGATGTTGATGCGTGCGAGGCATTGGCTTGCCATGGCCGACTGAATGCTCTCCAAGCAACAGCTATCCTGGACGAAGGTCACGAAGCAGGCTTCCTAACCTTCGTGGACGCGGATTATGACCGCTTGTTGAATACGCAGCCGAAGTCCTCGAACTGCGTCCTTAGCGACGGTCATGATCTGATCATAGATATCCTCTGCTCGCCCTCCCTTTCGCGACTCCTAGGCGAGCGCGGCTCGGCTGAGAAGCTAAAGCAGTTTCGGGAAGAAAGCGGCTCAGGTGTTTGGGAAGCTATCCTGAACGGCGCGGCCTCCTTAGGCTACGTACGCTGGCATAGCCATGCCGAAACGCTCAGCCTGAGCTTTGCTGGGCTAGAGCTGCACAGTTACACTAAGGACTCGGCCTTACGCGTAGACGTTGTAAAGGTTATTAGAGTCGTGGTTCAGCGCAGCGGCCTGTCACTTCATGAAGTTACTAAGATCGAGTCCTGCTGTGCCGTCCTCGCATTGAAGGGTGTCGACGTTCGGCAAGTCGCCAGCGGTCACGACGCTGTCAACCTGTTGAGTTTCGGCCTTCGCGGCGCCCTGGGCTCACAGAAGGCACAGGACGTGAAGCTCGAGACCCTTGAGATCGAACTCCGGCTCGGATTTGACGACGACTGCCTGCGTAGGACCACCTTTTATCAGGCCATCAAGGAGTGGGAAGCTCGAAACGTCGGCTGGCCGGTCTTGCGCCAGTCTCTGGCTGCCTAGGTCCCCGAATTCCGCTGCCTGCGCGAGCTGGAAGATGAGAACCGACGGCGCAGGTAGCTGTTTACCGACCCGATTCTCGACAAGTCGGCCCTTAGAGATTTGACCTCACCGGCGAGATCTGCCGCTTGGCCGGAGGTGACTCTCCCGAGCTCGAAGAGCTTCATCGCCCGAGCGAGCCGCGCTTCGCGTTCGAAGGCTTCGTCGGTCGAGTCGGTCGTGCCCGATGCCGCGAGAAGGGCTTCCGGGTACTCGATCGCAAGCGTTTCTTCGACTGCCTCCTGAAACGGACTCTAACGGAATTGGCCCCTCGATTCTCGGCCCTTCGGGCGCCGGGAGGCGAAGCCCTCACCCCTTATGCAGCTTCATCGACAAGCCATACAGACAGATTCTTGCCCAGAGCCGAAAGCGCTTTTTCGATCCTCGGGAGCTTCGAGGGATGGCGCGGATCGAGAAGGCGGCGGACCTCCTTTTCGTCGCAGCCGAGGCGTACGGCCAGCTCGGACTTGCTGATAGCGCTCTCTCGAAGCGCCAGATAGAGGGCGGCCTTGGCGGCGGTCAACGCCGGCACGGGAACCTCTCGAACGCTGCCGGCCGAGGCAGACGGTCTTGGGATCGGATCGCCGCGCCGGATGCGCCCGGCGATCGCTTCCTCCAACGCATCGGCGGCTTCATCCAAGGCGCCCGCGGCATCTTCTCCCTGGGTGACGACCTCCGGAAGATCTGGAAACGTTACGACGAAGCCGCCATCGATCTCGTCGGGAGTCAAAATCACCGGATATGTAAACTCGTGGACCATGGGCGGCCTTCCTATCCTTCGATGTCCTTGAGAGTGAGACCAAGCTGTTTCAGCATCGCGTGCAGGGTTCCCGTCTTGAGTTCGTCCTTCAGATCCCGGACGACCGTGAAGCTGCTCCCAAAATAGAGCGTCCCATGGCTTCCTTTGCCGCGCTCCGCTATGAAGAAGACGGTGATGTCTTGCTCCCTCCCGACTCTCCGAACGCGGCGGACGAACTCGCTCCCTCTCACAGAGTGAGTATCGGACAGGAATGTCCGAAGCGCAACCCGTCAAATTGGCTCGCGGTTGTGTCGATCAAAAGAATCCGGAGCGCCGAGGACTGCGGCGGAAGCGGCTCGGTGGTGCCGACGCGCCCTGCCTGCCTGGCGCCCGCGGCTCCCGCTCGCCAGGCTACAATCCCCCTCAATGGATCCACCGGTTACAGGCGGCGCGGTTTCCCAGTCTCGCGACACCCCCCTCGACGTGGAGGAGATCCTCCTTGATGGCTACAGGCGGATGACGCCGGCCGAAAAGCTTGAGCAGGTTGCCGATCTCAGCCGCGCGGCTCAGCAGATGGCCCTAGCGCGGATTCGGGCGCAGTACGGCCCGCACCTCACGGAGCGCGAGGAGCGCCTGCGCCTCGGCGCCCTTTGGCTCGAGCGCGAGACCATGGTGAAGGTCTTCGGGTGGGACCCCGAGGTCGAGGGCTATTGAAATTGGAGCTTGCGGGGGCTCTCCAGGTCGTACGGAAAGTGGCTGACATTCTTGAGCGCCTGGGCGTCCCCTATTTGGTGGGCGGCTCCCTGGCCAGTTCGCTCCATGGCATACCGCGTTCGACGCAGGACGCGGATCTCGTCGTCGCCCTCCAGGAACAGCACGTGCGGCCTCTGGTCGAGGCCCTCTCCGGCGTCCTCAAAGTGCAAAGAGGACGGCTCGACCAGGAGTACCTAAGGGCGGGCGCACTCCATCTGGAGGTCACCGAGCTGCTCGACCGTGCCCTGGCCGAGGCCGGAATCGCTACGGTCTGAGGTGCCAAATGGCGCGGGTGGGTTCGCAACCGGCGCTCACCGGCGATCCGCGTCGCGATGCGCCAGGATCTCGCTGGCAGATTTTCACGCGGGCGCGGAGGATTCGGTCGTCCGGACCGAGACCGCAATGGCTCAGACCTAGGCTTCAGAGCACAGTATACTTCGCGAAGAAAGTCAGAAATGTACGGACGACCTCGAAGTCCTCAGTGTGGTCACGGACCTTCCGCCCGTCTCCCGAGGTAGCCCTCGGCGGGGGCGGCTTGTCCGACGACGATGAATGCTCGATTCTTGACGGACCTGTCACGGGAGAACTTTCCGATGCCCAACGAGTTCGGAGCACCCAAACCCAGTTTCTGGAGCTTCCCCCGGAAAGCGGACGCGATCCTCGCGCTCAAGGACCCTGAGGTTCGCCAGCGCAATCTGCGCACGCATCGTCGCCTCCGCTGGACCTACCTCCTATGCGTTAGCGTCTGGGTCGGTCTCTGGTTCCTACCGCGGGTCGACACCGCGAGAGTTGACTCTTGGTTCTGGTTTTTTCTGTTCTTGCTCTATGTGAACGAGCAGCAGATCGAAACCATCCTGCTCGTTGATCTTCTAATCCTCCCTGCTTCGACTGCCGAGCAGCGCAACGTGGCGGCCCCCCTTACCCCTGATCCTTCTTCTTGAGGGGGCGCCGCCGGCTCCAAGCTCAGCCGGCAGGTGGCAGCAGGACCTCCTGGTTTATCGTCGGCCGGCCTTCATCATAACGATGCGACCATGCGTTCGACGGCCCGCATCGGCAGAACGAGGCGAAGCGAATCAGGGAGTTTCACGAAACCGTGAGCGGAATAAAAGGCCGCTGCGGCCTCGTCCAAGGCGTCCACCACGACCATTGACGATCCCACGGTTTCTGAACTCGCCAGCGCTCTACGCAGAGCGTTGACCAGAAGGACAGTACCCAGGCCTTGGCCGTGCCGGTCGGCGGCGACTGCCAGGCGACCGATCAACGTGGCGCTGACCAGGGGATAACGCGGAATGTGCTTCCTTGCAACTTCGGGAACATCACCCGGCAGCAGTGCGGTCGCACAAAGGGTGTAGTAGCCAATGACTGTATCGGGTGCCGCCTCGGCGACCAATACGAAAACCGCATTGGCGTGGCGTCGCATGTCCTGACCGGCCTGGGTGTGGAGGTAGGTATCGAGGCTTTCGACTCCGCAGGTGAACCCGGAACGGCGGTGGCCGTCTCCCAGCGGGACGACCGAAAGTTCAATTTTGGATCGATCCACCCGTCATTCACCGACGCAGCGTTTGTGCTCAGCAAATCCGCGCAGCAAACGTTCGTTCGGCTCGGGTGGGTGGATCAGTGCATCGAAAAACGCCGCCCGGTCGCGCTCGGAGAGATATAGCCCTTCATGTTGGGCCACGGTCCGGCGCGCGGCCTCAGTGATCGCGGTCAGGCAATAGTCGCTGACCTTGCGCCGCTCGAGTTGAGCAGCGTGCTCGATCAGCTCCTTGGTCTGCTCGTCGAGCCGAAAACCGAGGCGGTCATCACGGGTGATGCGCTCTTTGCGGGCTGTGGCTTTGCTGATCATGGTGCCGCTATTATAACTGAGACGTACGTCAGATCGACGCACAAATGCAATTTCATCCGCGATGCGCCGTTCGGGCTTCGAAGCCCTTGGCGCGGCCTTTCGGCCCTCTGCGAGGTGCGGCTCAGCGAGCGACGTACTCGCGCATCTGGTCATAGATCGGCGTGAGCTGATCGATATCGCAGGTGCCGTCCCCGAAACGATAGGACGTTTCGAAATCCTCGTAGCTTCGGGCTCGCCAGACGCTACCCGAGGGGTCGATGACGAGAGAGTGCCCCACGCCGCCGCGGAAGAGGGTCGAGCCGTCGGTTCCGGTGTAGACCGTGCAGGTCCAGGGCCGCTCTTCCGGGCGGGCCACCATGAACTGCACGATTTCGCTCACCCGCTCCGTGAATAGCCGGCGGCGTTCGGAGGCGGGAGCCGCCAAGGTCCGTTCGATCGCCCGGCTGAGCATTGGGTCCGCCGGAGAGGTGACGACGCCGGAGCGTAAAGCGTGGTCCGCTGGCTCTTCGATCTTGCTTGACCTCCAGTTCGCCAACTGCATCCGAGCCGCGAAGAAAGTGCCCCCAACGATTCGCTAGGGTACGAGCCCTCTCTTAGTCTTTTGCGCTCCGTGCCGGGAGGCCGATCAACCGCGCGAGCGTCCGGTACAAATCGAGTCTCTCGTCCTTCCGGTTGCCGGGGAGGTCCAAGATCATGATCTCGTCGACTCCCAAGTTCTTGCCGAGTTCGTCGAGACCGTGGGCGCAGGTTTCCAGTGATCCTGAGAGCGTCGGCATGACGCGGGCAGCCACCGCCGCTTCCGCGTTGAGCCGTTCGGGCGAAGGTTCCGCCGCTTCGGCGAGAACGCTCGCCAGGACGATCAAGGCGGGCTGCTCGAATTCGGGGCTCGGGAGGAACTCGCGTCGGTACTCGTCGAGCAGCGCGCGAACTTTGGCTCGGTCGGGCATATGGTGCAGAGAGACGCAGAACCCCGTGCCGTGCCGGGCGGCCCAGCGCGCGGTCTGGGAACTCGCGCCGAGAACCCACATCGGCGGACCGGGCTCGAAGGAAATAGGAGCATCACTCAGGGGATGATCTTCCGCCAGACGCCCGGTCACCAGGCCATGAAGCTCCGTGAGCCTCTCCAAGTGATCGGGAAGCTCCTCGCGATCGATCTCCTTCTGGTTGAGGAGGGCCGCAAGGCGCCGGGCGTCGAGCGGAAGTCCTCGGGTTACGCCGAGGTCGAAGCATCCCGGAAGCATGTACTCGATCAGCCGCGCGTCCTCGGCGACGCGATAAGGGCTGTGATAATCGAGGCAGATGCCGCCGCTGCCAAGACGGATTCCTCGACTCGTGGCCGCCAGAAGGGCGCCGAGCAGGAGGGGATTCGGGCACTGCCACTTGGAGTGATGCTCTCCGAGCCAAAACCTCCGGTAGCCCCAGCCATCGACCGCGGACAGGATCTCGGGAGCGTCTCCCGCGTGATGGAAATCTACGACCGATAGATGCATTCGCCGCCAGCTCCTTCGCTCCGGGTCGCGAGGATGGGCGCGACTATCCGATCAGTTTCTTCACCCGCGCGGTCACGTTCTCGACCGTGAATCCGTACTTTTCGGCCAGGGCCTTGTAGGGGGCCGACGAGCCGAAACCTTCGATCCCCAGGATGTCCCCGCCGTCTCCCACCCAGCGGTGCCAGCCGAACGGACTGGCGGCTTCGACCGCCAGGCGCTTCTTGATCGCGGGCGGAATCACCAGGTCGCGGTACTCCTGCGTCTGGGCGGCAAACAGCTCCCAGGAGGGGAGGCTGACGACCCGGGTGGCGATCCCTTCCGCCGCGAGGGCTCGGTGCGTTTCGACGCAAAGAGAAACCTCCGAACCGGTCGCGAGCAGGATCACCGCGGGAGTCTGCCCCTCGGGCGCGTCGGCCACAACGTAACCCCCGTGCGGTACGCCTTCCGCCGCATGGGCGACCGTCCCTTCGAGAATCGGCAGCGCCTGCCGGGTGAGCGCGAGCGCGGTCGGCCCGCTCCGGTGGTTGATCGCGAAGCGCCAGGCCTCGGCGGTTTCGTTCGCGTCGGCCGGGCGCAGGACGGTGAGCCCCGGGATGGCGCGGAGCGCGGCGAGCTGTTCGATCGGCTGATGGGTCGGGCCGTCTTCGCCCAGAAAGATCGAATCGTGGGTGTAGACGAAGATCGGGCCGATCCCCATCAGGGAGGCGAGGCGGATCGGCGGGCGCATGTACTCCGAAAAGATCAGGAACGTGCCGCCGTAGGGAATCCACTGTTTGGAGAGCGTGATGCCGTTCAGGATCGCGCCCATGCCGTGCTCGCGGACGCCGAACCGGAGGTAGCGGCCGGAGCGGTTCCCCGCCTCGAAATCGCTCCATCCCTTCACTTGCGTGTTGTTCGAAGGCGTGAGATCCGCCGAGCCGCCGATCAATTGGGGAAGCTTCGGGGCGATCGCCGCCAGCACTTTGCCCGAGGCCGAGCGGGTGGCGATCGGCGCGTCGGTCGCTGCGAACTTGGGCAGTGCGTCTTCCCAGCCGGCGGGGAGGTTTCCAGCGAGGCGGTCGGAGAAATCCTTCGCCGTCTCGGGGTGGGCGGCGGCGTAATTGCCGAACAGCTCGCGCCACTCGGCCGCCAGCTTCTTGCCGTTCTCGCGCGCGGCGGCGAACGGCTCCCGGGCCTCGTCCGGCACCAGAAACTTCGCATCCTCGGGCCAGCCGAGCGCGCGCTTGGCACCTTTCGTCTCTTCCGCCCCGAGGGGTGACCCGTGGGCGTCGTGGCTGCCCGCCTTGTGAGGAGCGCCGTAGCCGATCACCGTCCGCACCGCGATGAACGACGGCCGCGCGGTCTCGGCGAGCGCTCCTTGGATGGCCACCTCGATCGCTTCGAGGTCGTTGCCGTCCGCCACCCGTTGGGTGTGCCAGCCATAGGCGGCATACCGGGCGACCACGTCTTCGGTAAACGACAGCGAGGTCGGGCCGTCGATCGAAATATGGTTGTCGTCCCAGAAGACGACCAACTTGCCCAGCCCCAGATGGCCGCCGAGGGAGCTCGCCTCGGACGCCACCCCCTCGCTCATGTCGCCGTCGGAAGCGATCACCCAGGTGCGGAAATCGATCACCGGGAAGCCTTCGCGGTTGAACTCGTTACCGGAGAGTTGCTCGGCCATCGCCATCCCCACCGCGTTCGAAATCCCCTGCCCGAGCGGGCCGGTGGTCGTCTCGATGCCTTGCGTATGGCCGTACTCCGGGTGCCCCGGGGTCTTCGAGCCGAGTTGGCGGAAACGCTCCAATTCCGAGAGGGGGAGATCGTAGCCGGCGAGATGGAGCAGCGAGTAGAGGAGCGCCGAGGCGTGGCCGCAGGACAGCACGAACCGGTCGCGGTTCGGCCAGGTCGGCTCGTCGGGCGAGTGGCGCAGATGGCGGGTCCAGATCCAATACGCGAGCGGAGCGAGCGCCATCGGCGTTCCCGGATGCCCGGAGTCGGCCTTCTCGACCATGTCGACGGAGAGGAAGCGGATGGTATTGATTGCCAGCTGGTCGGTCGCATTCGGGTCGGACATGGGGTCGATCCTCTCGGGAGTCTCGTGTGGGGTGCCCGGTTCGAGGCCGGGTCCATCCAAGGATACCGCGGAGTCGTGCGTTGGTGTTTTGAGCGTCAACGGAGCGATTTTCCCGTTAGCCCAGGGTGAAGCCCTGGGTCACGACGGGTGGCAGCGGGCAGTTCTTTTGACTCCCCGGCCCCCGCCGCCATACAATTCCCCGCCTTGCAGGGCCCCGCGGTGAGGTGCTGGAGTGGCTGAACAGGGCTGCCTGCTAAGCAGTTATCCGGGGTAAACCTGGATCGAGGGTTCGAATCCCTCCCTCACCGCCATTTCAGTTTCCCTCCCGAGGACCGCAATATGGCCACTCTAGTCACGGGTCCCGTCCGGGTCCGCTTCGCCCCTTCGCCCACCGGTTTTCTTCACGTCGGCGGCGTCCGCACCGCGATCTACAACGAGCTGCTGCGTCTTCATTGCGGGGGCGTGTTCGTGCTCCGCATCGAGGATACCGACAAGGCGCGCTCCGACGAGGCGATGACGCGCCAGATTCAGGACGCTCTGTCGTGGACCGGGATTCGTTGGGACGAGGGGCCGTTCCTTCAGAGCGAGCGCCTGCCGCGCCACGCCGAGCGTGCCGCGGAGCTGCTGGCCGCCGACAAGGCGTACCGGTGTTTCTGCACGACAGAAGAGCTGGAAGCGCAGCGCGCCGAGGCGCAAAAGCAGGGCGGAAGCTTCCGCTACCCGCGCACCTGCGCCCATTTGGACCCGGACGAGATCGCCCGCCGGATCGAAGCGGGGCAGACCTTCGTGGTCCGCTTCCGTGCGCCGGACGCGAACATCAAGTTCTTCGACCTGGTTCGCGGCGACATGGATTTTCCGCCCGAGGCGATCGACGATTTCATCCTGCTCCGTTCGGACGGCTCGCCGACGTACCACATGTCGGTGGTCTGCGACGACATCGACATGACGATCACCCACGTCATCCGCGGTGAGGACCACCTGTCGAACACGCCGAAGCATGTACCGCTCTTCCAGGCGTTCGGCGCCGCGGTGCCCACCTTCGCGCACCTGCCGTTGATTCTGGGACCGGACAAGAAGCGCCTATCCAAGCGCTTCGGCGCCACCTCGGTCGAGGAGTTCCGCGCCGAGGGGGTCCTGCCGGAGGCCCTCTATAACTACATGGCGCTCCTCGGCTGGAGCCCGGGCGACGATCGCGAGATCGTCTCCCGCGAGGAGATGGGGCGGATCTTCGACGTCGACCGCCTGAACGCTTCGGCGGCGGTGTTCGATCGCGAAAAGCTGCTCTGGATGAACGGCCAGTACATGGCCTCCTCCACCCTCGACCAGATCCGGCCGCACCTCGATGCCTTCCTGGTGGAGGCAGGCTTAACCGGTGCCGACCCCGCGCGGCTGTCAACGGTCCTGGAGCTGCACCGCAGCCGAGCCCGGACGCTACGCGAGCTGGTCCAGTCGATCGTCTGCTATTTCCACGATGAGATCCCCTACGACGCGGAGGCGAGCAAGAAGTTCCTCGCAGATCCCGATCTGCCCGTTCACCTCGCCGCCCTGCGCGATCGGTTCGCCGAGGTCGAGACCTTCGAAAAGGACCCGCTCGAAGCCGCACTCCGCGCGGTGGCCGAAGAGCGCGGAGTCAAGCCGAGTGTGCTGATCCACCCCACCCGCACGGCGCTCTCCGGAGCGAACGGAGGTCCGCCGCTGTTCGACCTGGTGGCCGCGATGGGGAAGGACGAGACCTCCCGGCATCTGGGGCATTTCATCGCCTATTTACGGCGCGGCGGGGCGTTGCCGGAACATCAGGATTAGGGTCGGCTACCCCAGCCCCAAAGCCCGCGTCACCGCCCAATACAACCCGACCGCGGCGATCGCGAGCGAGGCCGGCACGGCGATCCTCATTTTGTACCAGGAGCGCTGGCGGAACGCCCCGACGACCAGGAACGCCACCGCGATCACTGTGAGCTGCCCACCTTCGACTCCGACGTTGAACGAGAGCAGCGCGGGCACGAACTCCGAGCGCGGCAAGCCCAGCTCGGAGAGGACCCCCGCGAAGCCGAGGCCGTGGAGCAGGCCGAAGGCGAAGACCAGGGCGACGCGCGATTTTTTCAGCTCTCTCGCGAAGACGTTTTCGATCGCGACGTAGACGATCGAGACGGCGATCATCGGTTCGACGATTCGCGGTGAAAGGTGGACCAGCCCAAACATCGCGAGCGCGAGCGATAGAGTGTGGGCGACCGTGAAGGCGGTGATCTGCGCGAGCAGAGGTTTGAGCCGCAGCGACAGCAGGAACAATCCGAGCACGAACAGGATGTGATCGAGCCCCTTGGGCAGGATGTGGGTATATCCGAGCCAAAGGTAGCGTCGGATGACCTCGCCGCGCGTGGTCGGCACCTCGGCGATTTTTCCCACGTCGAAGGGCTCGCTCTCCGCCCCCGGCTCCTGCCAGTGATAGACGGCTTGGCCATCTCCCGGATTGTGAAACGAAACGGGAAACGACCCGATCGGCAGATCGACCCGGAAGCTTGCGTGCGCGGCGCCGGGCGGAATCTTCCCCGCCAACTGCAAAACCGGCCGAGGCGCGGTCGCGAACGGATCGTTCGGATCGGCGGGCGGCAGGGTGACCGAAATGTCGGACGGCACCGCCCGGCCATCGAACGAAACGACCGCGGCCCCCGCGACCGCTTGGAGCCAAGCCGCGACCCCCGGATCCTTCGCCGCTTCGATCCCGCGGACCGTCACCAAGGGAGCTGGCTTGCCGTCGGGCAGGGCAGGCACCGGGTGGGTAGCGTCGGCCGAGACCTCGAAGCGATAGGTCCCATTGCGTTCGAAGTTTCCCTGCACCCGGATCGCCCCCAGCTCATGGGCGCGGGCCGGGGAAAGGCCGAGACCTGCGACGGCGAGAACGAGAAGGACGGCGAGCGAGATTCGGCGTGAGATGGTGAGCAAGAGTTCCCTCCATCGCACTCTACGACGGGCAAGCCCGAATGGATGAGGGCCTACTCGTAGCGCAAAGCCTGGGTCGGTGCGATCAACGAGGCCCGCCGCGCGGGGACGTAGGCTGCGAGTAGGGTCGCGAGCAGCATCGCGGGGACCACCATGAGATAGGAGACGATGTCGATTCCACCGGCGTCGAACAGCATGGCGTTCATCAACTTCTCGACCGCAAATCCCATCGCGAGGCCGATCACGGTGCCGATCCCCACCAGGGTGAGGCCATTGCTCATGACTAGGCGGAGTACGTCGAGCGTTTGGGCGCCGATCGCCATGCGGATGCCGATTTCGCGCACCCTGCGGCTCACGTTGTACGCCACCAGGCCATACAGTCCGGCGACCGAGAGCAACAGGCCGACGGTGCCCAAAGCGCCCACCAGGGTGATGGCGACCCGCGGCCCCTCGACCGCGTGGTACCGATACAAATCCTCGTAGGTCCGAGTTTCGATCACCGGCAGGTTCGCGTCGAGACTCCGGACGACGTCCTTGACCGATTGCACCCATTGAAGGGGATCTCCCGTCGTCCGCACCATCAGGACCAGCCGGCCGGCGGGCCTTTGCGCGAGCGGCAGGTAGACGAAATCGAGCGGTTTCTCGGTGGTTTCCTTGTAGGTCAGGGTTCGTGCGATGCCGACGATCTCGACCGGCGTTCCGGCACGGCTGTCGAGCCGGATTCGCCGCCCCAGGGCTTCGCCGTTCGGCCAGTAATGTTTCGCGAACTGCTCGTTGACCACCGCGACGCGCGAGGCCTCGGCCGTATCGGACGGCAGGAGTCCGCGACCGCGGAGGATCGATACGCCCATGGTCTCGAAGTAGCCGGGATCGACGGTGTCCATCAACACCGTGAAGCTCTCGCGGTCGCGTGGCATTTGGTAGCCGTCCGGCACGAAGGCGATGCCGTCGAAGTCGTCCAACCCGAGCGGCGGATTCTGGGTGAGCGTCGCCCCTCGGACCCCCGGCGTGGCCCGCACCCGCTCGACCAACAGTTTGTAAAACCGCTCGGTCTGCCCCGCGTCGTACTGAACGAGGCGCGGATCGAACCTTGCCATCAGCAGGTGATCTCTGGTGATTCCGAGCGTTCCGTTGACGCTGTGCGCGAAGCTCCGCGCCATCAGGAAGGTCGCGGTGAGCAGCATCAGCGACATCGCGACCTGGGCGACCACGAGCGCGTTCCGGCCCCAGAGGCGCTTCTTGCCCGGTGGATCGACGTCGCCCGCTTTGAGGCCTGAAACGAGGTCGGTTCGCGTGCTCTGCAGCGCAGGCGCCAGGCCGCAGAGCACCGCGGAAAAAAGCGACATCGCGAGGGTCGCGAGCAGCACGCGGCCGTCCATCCGGAACGGCACCGTCAACGGCAGGTCAGTCGGAATGCTAAACCGTTGGAGCAGGCCGATACCGGCGAACCCAACCGCGACACCACCCAAACCGCCAAACAGCGCGAGGATCAAGCTCTCGGTCAGCAGCAACCGGATCAACCGGAAGCGGCCGGCCCCGATCGCCAGGCGCACTGTCAATTCGCGCATCCGCGAGCGGGCGCGGCTCAACAGAAGGCCGGCCACGTTGGTGCAAGCGACCAGCAGGACGGCGAGCGCGAGGACGGTGAAGATGACGCTGAACTTCCAGTTGATGTCATCCCCGCGCGTCCGCATCTGGAACTGGGTGCGCACCGCGGCGCCCCGGTCGCGATTGAGCTTGGGATAATCGGTTTCGAAACCTTTCGCGATCGCGGCCATCTCGCTCTGCGCCTGGGCGAGGGTGGTACCCGCCTTCAAGCGCGCCTTGACCGAAAGCTCGCGATCGTCTCGGTCCTCGAAGAAATTCTTGCCGAGATCGGTCGAGAACAGCCGGGCCGTCGCGAGCGGCACGTAAAAGTCGGGATGCATGAAGATGTAAAGCCCCGGAAACGATTCGGGAGCGATGCCCACGACGGTGAAGTCGGTGCCGTTCAGCCGTACCGTGCGGCCCACGACCGACGGATCGCTCGCGAATTTGCTCTTCCAGAAGTCGTGCGCCAGGACCACCACGGCGTTCTTTACCGGCGCGCGGTCCTCGTCCTCGCGAAAACCGCGCCCCAGCCGCGGCGTCACGCCGAGCGCACTGAAGAAGTTGCCAGAGACCAACATGCCGCCGCGCACCTCCGGAGTGGCGCCGGGGCCTGTACTGAAACCCACCGCCTGCGGCGGCTTGTGGGCGATCACGCCGTCGAAGCTCTGCGCATGGCCCCGGATGTCTTGGTACTCGCGATAGGAGAACGAATCGAACGACTTGTCCTGGGTGGTGCTCACCAGAGTCACCAGGTTGCCCGGATGCGGCACCGGGTAGGGCCGGAAGATCAGCGCATCCAGCATGCTGAAAGGAGTCGCGGTCATGCCGATCCCGAACGAGAGCGTAGTGACCACCAACGCGGCGAGACCGGGCGTGCGGCGAAGACTGCGCAGGGCGTACTGCACGTCGTCCAAGAAATCGGTCAGCACGTGAACGCGTCGCACTTCGCGCGCTTCTACCTTCCGCTGTTCGATCCCACCCATCGCTCGGAGCGCCCGGAACCGCGCTTCGCGCGGCGAAAGCCCTTGGGCGACGCCCTCCTCGATCTTGTGGTCGAGGTGAAACTGCAGCTCCTCGTCGAGCTCCTGCTCCACCCGGTCGCGGCGAAAGATCGACCGCAGCCGCAACGGCACGGTGAACCACCAGCGTTCGATTCGCATGGCTCAAGCCTCTCCGAGCTGGACGACGTGGGAGATGGCAGCGCTCAGCCGCTGCCAGTTCGCGGTTTCCGATTCGAGCTGCTCTTGCCCCAGACGGGTGAGCGCATAAAACTTCGCCCGCCGGTTGTTCTCCGTCTGCTTCCACTCGGCGGAGATCCAGCCTTCTTGCTCCAACTTGTGCAGCGCCGGGTAGAGAGAGCCTTCGCTCACCTGCAACACGTCGTTGGAGATCGACCGCAGCCGCAGGCTGATCGCCCAACCATGCAGAGGCTCTAGCGCCAAAATCTTCAGCAGCAGCAGGTCGAGGGTGCCTTGGACGAGGTCGTTGGGTTTGCTCATATCGGTTTCCGAGAGGAGAATACATAGTCTCCTCTCGGTAAGCAAGGGGTGAGGTGGAGCGGACCCGGTTAGGGATCGATTGCGCGTGATGAAAGTAAGGGTGGCCCCTACTTCCCGGGCGCGAAGTAGATCGGCTGACCTACAGCCAGCCGCCCGCAGCGAGTGACCGTTCCGTAGACTCCCGCCTTGTTTTGCCTCACCCGAACGATCGTCTTAAGCATCTCGGCGGCGGAACGTGCCGAGTCGGGATCGAGGTTCACCATCGAGCAGCGCTCGTCGCGTAAGGTGACGCTGACAGCCGCGGCATCGGAGCCCTCTCCGAATGAGAGGACGCCTCCCAACCATTCGTCCTCCTCGAACGGGACGGAGCGGACCGAGTCAATCAGGATGTTCGGCCGGAATCGCCGGACGTCCGGCCGCTGCTCCGCAAGCCTGCCGATTTCGCGGACTGTGGATGAGGCGATCACGGAGATGCTCGCTTCATCGAAGATGCCATGGGTCAGATGCATCATCTCGACCGGCGAACGATGGCGACGACCGACCTCCGCCGCCAATTCTTCGCTGAAGACTGCCATCTCCTCTCCCTCCGGCGTACGAACATCAGTCGGGAGGGTTCCCTCACCGGCGGAGTCCCGCCACTGGGGAGAAAAGAGAATCAGCTCCGGAAGCTTCGAAGCCGTCAACCAGGGCATGCCACCATGGCTTTCCTTCCGACGCAACGCCAAGCGCCGGTCGCCGTCGAGACCGTACCAACCCATCTCGGCGGCCTCGAGACGTTCACCGCCCATGGACTTCACCGGATACCGGAAAAGCGCTTCGATGACACCAATCTTGATCGGCATATTCGATACCTGTCCGCCTAACGCTCGAACTCAAAAAACATGCAAAGGCCAGAGGCCGAAAAAACGCCAGGCTGGAGCCTGGCGCTCCCAGGACCCTGCGAATCAGATAGCTCAGCGTTGCGCTTAACTCCTGCCCGATCCGTCAGCACCAGCTCGTCGGGCAACCGCACTCTGACCAGTAGCAGGTGTAGGCGCTCCGGCAGTAACAGGTTTGGAAGCAGGTGTTCTCCGTGTTGCCGCCCGCGGCCGGACGCAGGTCCTTGGCGTCCAGCCCGTTCAGGGTCTCGCGATGCAGCGCTAGCTTGGCCAGGCTCTTTTTCATGGCTACCTCCATGGGTGTGGGTGGAACGAGGCAAAGGCTTCTACATTCGGCAGCCTAAGGGGGTGCCGCTTGTCGGTATTCTGGCAGATTGCACTTGCCGGAGCTTGGTGGGACAATCCCACCATGGCGATCTCGACGGCTGATACCAAACGGCGGGTAGTCCTTCCTGCCGCAAAACCCGGTGACATCTTCGACATTCAGAGTCAGGGGGAAGGCCGGCTGCTCCTTGTGCGCCTCGAACGCCCGGAGCCCGCACCTCGAATGACCATGGCTCGTAGTCTCGAAGCCATCGCCATCGCCCCTCTGCGACCGACAATGACCTGGGAGTTTCTGAAGACTCTCACGCGGGAGCCATGATCCTCCTCGATACCAACGTCCTGATCTACGCCTCGACCGATCGTTCGCTCTTTCTCGAATGGGCCCGGCAGATGATCGCTGCCGGGGTGGCGGAGGACGGAGCGGCGGTCAACGCGGTCAGCCTCGCCGAGATCTGTGTGGGGGATGCCGAGCCGGAAACCGTTGCCGATCGGCTCCGGAGTTGGGGCATCACTCTTCTGGATGTTCCCGCAGCCGCTGCAGAACCATGTGCCAAAGCGTATTTGAAGTACAGAGGGCGTCGACGTGCGGAATCCGGTCTCGACGCGCCCTCGGTTCCGCTGCCTGATTTCTTCATCGGCGCCCATGCCCAGGTCATGGGTTGGCCGCTCGCGACCGCCGACGAGGGACGTTTCCGAACCTATTTCCCCTCGGTCACCCTCATGACGCCGGTGAGCCTCTAGCGAGCCCCACCGGGGAGCTGTCGGACGCGCAGGAACTCGGACTTTGTCGGGAAGTCACTCATGGCTGACTCCCTTTCAATTCTTAAGACAGGGGCAAGAATTCCCTACCTCTCGGATCGAGACTAAAGACCAAAAAAGAGGGTGGCGCCCCTCAAGCCGCCACCCTCCAGGAAATCCACGAACATCAGACCGCAGCGTGTGCCGTGCTAGCTGTTCCCTCAGGAACGGTGCGCACGGCGCGCGCTACGAGGCTTGCTGCGGGGTGTTCTTCTTTGCCGCGGTCTTGCTGCCGCGGCGGGCTCGGTGCTCGGACCGGATGTTGAAGGTTTCGAGCAGCGGGTTGGCGAAGCCGAAGTGCGCTCGGGCGGTGGCCGCCAGGCGGCGGATCGACTTGAGGGCTTCTTTCCCTTGCTGGTTGCGGATGACGACCGCGTCCTGAAACTGAGCGCGAAGCATCTGCACCTTCTCCTCGGTCGAGCGGAAGGACTCGACGCTCTGCTTGACCTCGGTGTACCAGGGGTCGGCTCCCGGGATCTCGGGGACCAGCGCTCGGATGTTCTCGATCAGAATCTGCCACTTGTTGACCTTGTCTGCAGTGCTGTTGTCGTTCATGACGATCTCCTCTAGTTGACCGGGGCGCGAAATGCGCACCGGCACAGTTGTTTTTAGTGAACCGAATGATTCGGCGAAAAACGCCGATGAGCTGAGGCAAAACGCCAGCGGTATCTCCAAACCGCTCGTGTGCTGAATCAGCCCACCGGCCCCAACAACCTACCCGTCGCTTTCGGCGGCGCCCGAAGGAAAAGGCCCTGCCGAAAACCGCGCTGTACCTTGAAAACCTGACGTCAGATCAGCTGGCTGATGGTCCTGGCCATCGCGACCTCCGCGTCGAGGAACGCCCCGTCCTGGGTCCAGATCGAGACCGTCACTGCATCGCGGCGGCAGGAGAAGGCGGGGCCAGGCCGGCCGGCGGCGATCGGCACGCACTCGGCGTTGCGGATCACCTGGCGCAGGAATTCGATCGCCCGGCTCCGTGAGGGGAACCGGAACTTCCGCTGCGCCTGCCGGCTGTTATTCGACAGGTGCCAATCGGGCAGCTGCTGCATTTGGAGTTGAATCCGTTCCGCTTTGAGCGGAACCGGGACGGGGGACGGGGACGATCCGGCGAAGGTTGAACCATGGGCGCTCATTGCGCACCTCCTGTTGAAGACCCGGGCGAAGAATTTCGACCGGGCCAGTGAAGCCGAGAACATTTGCCACAGGCACAACTGAACGGACAAGCAGCCAACATGTGCCCATAAACGCTCAGCGAGGCGATCATGAGCAGACCTAGAATCGCCTGTCAAGAGGCAAAATCTGCTTTTCGCGATTTGGCTCCGCGCTGCGACCGATAAGTCTATATTTTTCAGTGTCTTCCGGAGATGAGGCTCCGAACCGGTCTCCGAAGGAGAGGAGTCTGAAGTGTGCCTTGAAAGCGAACTTGGAGCAAAAAAGTTCGCTTCCAAACCGCTTGAGTTCGCTCGCCAACCGGAAAAAAGTGAACTTGAACCGTTCGAAAGCGAACTTGAAGCGAAAAAGTTCGCTTCCCAGCTCCTCGAGTTCACTCTTCAACTCCTCGAGTTCGCTTTCAGACCGGAGAAAAGTGAACTTGAAGCGAAAAAGTTCGCTAACCGACTCCTCGAGTTCGCTCCCGCTACGGAGTACGGAGCCGTTTCCGGGCAAGGAAGCGGTTCGCGACGGAGGTCGGTCGGTGGTTGGCGAAGAGAGCGAAGGACTGACGGGCGAACCTGAGCCGATGGCCGAGCGGGCCGCTCGGCTAATGCGCCAGGCAGAGCGTCTCGGCGAAACTGCCTGTGCTTTCGACTCCGTCATCCCGAGCGAGAGCGAGGGATCTGGGTGGGCGGGCGGCCTTGAATCCCGGTGCGGGAACGGGATCTGTGCCACCCTCCCCCCAGATTCCTCGCTCACGCTCGGAATGACGGGCTTGGAGGGGCGTGCCAGCGGCTTGACCCTCTCTTTCGGAGACTGTATAAAGTCTCCATGAAGACTCTCACCATTACCGAGGCGAAGAAGAACCTCGGCCGTTGGCTGTCGGCTGCGGCAAAGGGTGATGACATCGGCATCATCTCGGGTGCTGACATCATCGCCCTCCGCGCGGTGCAGGTGGAATCAACGGACTTGGCCCAACGGGAGTATGGAGCGACCCCGGAGCAAGTGGAGGCTCTGCACGAGGCAATCGATCAAAGGTACCGTCGCCTTCGGCGCTCCGGAAAGCTACTGACCGTCTCAGCGGCTGAGTTGAGAGGGCTCTTTGAAGAAGCTCCTCTCCCTTGACCCCCGCATTCTCAAAAAACTGCGGCAGCTGGACCGGGCAGAGCGTGTCGAGTGCTTGCTTGCGCTCGTGGAGCTGACCGAGGCTTTTGGCCAGCCACATCGCCACGGTGGGATTGGAATTCGCAAGCTGGGCGACCGCATTTTCGAGTGCCGCGGCAACCTGGCCTTGCGCTTTCTCTTCGAGAATCGACCCGAGGATCTCTTCGTCTTCTTTCTGGGAAGTCACGGCGAAGTACAGAAACTCCTTCGCGACGGGCTCCGATAGCGCCAGGAGCGCCGCCTGTCGCCGCCGAAACCGCCGCGCTGTCATGCTCCTGGCCGGGCCGATCGACGAGCTTGACGGCGACCTCACCGGCCAGCGACTAAGTGGTGGAGTTTATGGCCGGCTCTAAAGACGTGGTGCTCGACCTCGCGACGCCGCATGACGAAGCGATTCTCTCGAACCTCCTGGAGCTCTACGCCCACGATCTCAGCGAGACCTTCGCTTTGGAGCTGGGACCCGAGGGCCGTTTCGGCTACGAGAAACTACCGCTCTATTGGTCGGAGCCCGAGCGCAGGTTTCCCTTTCTCATCCGCCAGGGTCCACAGCTCGCCGGCTTCGCTCTCGCCACGCGGGGCTCGCCCGGTTCCGACGACCCGAAGGATTTCGACGTGGCCGAGTTCTTCGTCGTACGCCGACACCGTCGCTCCGGAGTGGGCCGGCGGGCGGCGTTTCTTCTCTGGGATCAATTCCCCGTCCGCTGGATCGTCCGGGTAGCCGAGGGAAATCATCGCGGCCAACGTTTCTGGGCGAGCGTCATCGGGGAGTACACGGCCGGGGCATTCATGGAGACCTCACGCGCGGGTAACTCCCAGGGGTGGCGGGTCTTTACCTTCGAAAGCAGGCAGCGGGCGCACGACGGGCGGCGGGCTGTGCTCAGATACGGAAATGAAGACGATGAAAGATAACGGATTCCGCCTGACCGATACCGTAGCAATTCTCGAGCGGACACCCGGAACCTTGAAGGCCTGGCTCGACGGCTTACCCGAAACCTGGGTCCAGGCAACGGAAGGCGAGGGCACCTGGTCGCCCTACGACGTGATCGGCCACCTCATCCACGGCGAGCGCACCGATTGGATTCCGCGCGCACGCCACATCCTCGCTGGCGACCCGCGCCCCTTCGAAGCGTTCGACCGCACGGCCATGTTCAAGGAGAGTGAAGGCAAGAGTTTGAGCGAGCTGCTGGCGACCTTCGCAGAACTTCGGAGAGAAAACGTCGTTGCGCTGGTCGGTATGAATCTGGCCGACTCGGACCTGGATCGGAAAGGGCTCCATCCGGAGCTGGGTGAGGTCACGCTCGGGCAGCTATTGGCGACCTGGGTGGTCCATGACCTGGACCACGTGGCACAGATCGCTCGGACGATGGCGAAGGTCTATTCGGCGACGACCGGGCCGTGGAGCGGCTATTTATCGGTCCTTGCAGAACGGCGGCGATAGCTCGAGGTAAGGATTCCGCTAGCGGCGCGGCGAAAGGCAGAAAAGCTCCTTCCAGGTTGGGGCTTTCTTGGAACATCCGTGCTAATGTAAGGAGCCGGAGGTATGTAAGGAGATGTCGATTTCCAGGGTTACCAGCAAGGGCCAAGTCACGATTCCCTCCGAAGTTCGGAAGGCGCTGAAGATTGCGCAGGGAGATGACCTGCACTTCGAGGTCACGACCGACCAGACGGCTCGGTTGCGGGTGGTCAAGCGACAGCAGCTCTCCGATCTCTATGGCGCCCTGCGGAGCACGCAGCCGTTTCCGGGCAAGGAGGCGGTGCGCGACGAGGTCGGTCGGTGGTTGGGGAAGAGAGCGAAAGGCTCTGGTTCGTGAAGAGGTATTGGGTCGACGCCAATGTTCTCCTTCGGTTCCTGACCGGCGAACCTGAGCCGATGGCCGAGCGGGCCGCTCGGCTGATGGGCCAGGCGGAAAGGGCCGAAGCCCAGCTCATACTCACACCGCTCGTCGTCGCCGAAGTGGTCTGGACCCTGAAATCGTTCTACCGGCGTTCCTACGACGAGATCGTACGAGTGCTCGTTCCTCTTCTCTCCGCGGACGGCGTGGAGACACAGGACCGGGAGCTGATGATCCGGGCGCTCGAGCTGACGCGGAGCAAGAACGTGGATTTCTCCGACGCAGTCCTTGCTCTGCAGGCGGAGCGTCACGGCGAACCTGTCTGTACTTTCGATGAATCAGACTTCAAGCGTCTCCCCGCTGCTTGGACCCTTCCCGGTTGATTCCAAACTGACCCAATCTGGTCAGCCCGATGGCAACCGGTATTTCGCGAGAAACCGCCGATCGATCCAATCCTTGAGCTTGAAGATCGGCGTTCCTTCGAGCACCAGTCCCTTCCAGTGCATCAACGCGTGGCCGTTGCCGAGATTCAGGATCGAAAGGAAGCCGGACTGCGGCCGGTAGTGCGGTGGCTCTTGCGCGAGGAGGGCCGCCCTTAGACTTTGCCAAAGAATAGGCGCCTGGCGCACGGCGTAGACCCCCGCTTTGGGAGTCCGCGGGAAATTCGCGAGCGTGCCGCAGTCGCCCGCGGCGAAGATCTTTGGATCAGCGAGCGAGCGGAGGGAGTCGTCCAACAATAGAAAGCCGCGTTCGTCCAGCGGCAGGCCGGAATCGCCGAAGAACGGCCAGCCGACCGCGCCGCCGAGCCAGACGGTGAGATCGGAGGAGATCTCGCGGCCGTTGGCGAGGATCACCCGATCCGGCTCCACCCGATCGACGGTCGCGTCGGTTTCGGCTTCGATCCCTCGTTCTGCGAGAGCCGCGAGGGCCTTCTTCCGGAAGTGCTCGGGGTACTCGACGAGAAGGCGCGGGCCGCGTTCGATCAGGTGGACTTGGGCTTCGGCGCCCAGCGCGGCTCGAATGGCGAGTGCCACCTCGTAGCCCGCGGCGCCTCCTCCGACCACCACCGCTCTGGCTGTCTCTGAGCTTGTTCCCCCCCCGTCATCCCGAGCGAGAGCGAGGGATCTGGGTGGGCGGGGCGCGCCAGTCGGGTAGTTTCTCTTGAGGGCTTGGAGCCGGCGCTCCAGATCCACCACCCGGTCGAGCGGTTTGATCGGCACGGCTCCGGCTGCGATCTCCGGCCTATCGATCCCCGCGGTGTTCGAACCGACCGCGAACGACACCAGGTCGTAGACCACCTCGCGCCCGTCGGCGAGGCGCACGATCCGCCGCTTGGGATCGAGCGCTACGGCGCTCCCTTCGATCAGCTCCCCTTCCGCCCGAGCGACCAGCGGCGCCACCTCTACCGAGATCTCCTCCAAGGTGTAAGTCCCGGCGAGAAAGCCGGGGACCATGCCGGAATAGACCTGACGGGGCATAGGGGCAATGACGGTGAGATCGAACGCCACGCCGTCCTTTTTCTTCCGCTCGTGGGCGCAACGGCGGAGGACTTCCAGATGGGCGTGCCCTGCTCCCACCAGCAGCAGCCGAGGCCGGCTCAGAGCAGCTCCTTCAATCGGGCGTAGCCGGTGCGCGAGACGGGCAGGCGGGTGCCATCGCGGAGGATGGCGACGCGGCTGTCTTTGGCGTAGAGCTCCAAGCGGGCGAGGCGCTCGACGTTCAGGAGGTAGGACCGGTGGACGCGCACGAAGCGTTGGGGATCGAGGTCGGCTTCCAGCTCGGCGAGGGTTTCGGATTTGCGATGAGAGACGCCTTCGGCGCGGACCAGGACGTAGTCGTCGCGCGCTTCGATCCAGTCGATCTTTTCGGCGGGGAGAACGTGGATCTTCGCGTCGTCGCGGATCAGGACCCGATCGAGCGCACGGCCCGGGGTTCGGCCGAGCTTGGCGAGCGAGCGCACCGGTTCGCGCTCGGCCGTTGCGAGGCGGATGCGGGCGCGGCGGAGCGCTTCGGCCAGCCGTTCCGGGCCGTAGGGCTTGAGCAGGTAGTCGACCGCGTGGATTTCAAAGGCGCGGACGGCGTGCTCGTCGTGGGCGGTCGAGAAAATCACCGCGGGCTCGTGGTCGAGCAGCTCCAGGACTTCGAAGCCTGAGAGCTTGGGCATCTGGATGTCGAGAAACAGCAGGTCGGGCTTCTGCTCGGCCACGGCCTTGACCGCCTCGAAACCGTTGGCGCATTCGGCCACCACCTCGACCTCTCCCAGCTCGGCCAGGTATTCGCGCAACACCCGTCGGGCGGGCTCTTCATCGTCGACCAAGATGGCGCGGAGGGCCGGTTCGTCGGACATTTTGGCTAGCATCTTAGCCGGACGTGACGAGTCCATGACGGCCACGGCTCGGCGCAGGGTTTGCAATAGAGTCGCCATCCGGCCTTTCGGTCCGATCAACTTCTACCGCCCATTGGCGTATTTGGACCCCTATGCCCCGAAATTTCCGCTCGCTCGCTCTCGTCCCGGTCCTCGCCCTCACCTGTCTCGCCTGCGGTGGAGGCAGCTCCGCCAAAGGGGGCGGCAAAGAGGCCGCCGCCGAGCCTCCACGCAAGGTCAAGCTTGCGAAATCCGAAGAAGGACGGCTGCCGCGCGTCGTCCCCGCGACCGGCACCCTCGCCGCCGACGAACGAAGCGAGCTGGCGTTCAAGGTCGCCGGCCGGGTCGCCGACATTCCGGTCGATCTGGGTAGCCGGGTCCGCGCGGGCCAGGTGGTCGCGCGGCTTGCCCCGGAAGATTTTTCGCTTCGCGTAGCCCAGGCACAGAGCACCTTGGCCCAGGCGCGCGCCCGGCTCGGCTTGCCGGCCGACGGACCTGACGTTCTGGTCGATCCGGCGACGACCTCGCCGGTGCGCCAGGCCAAAGCGCTACTGGAGCAGGCCCGGGTGACCCGCGACCGCGGCCGGACTCTGTTCGAGCAGCAATTGATCCCGCGCTCCGACCTCGACCGGATGGAAGCCGACTACGGCGTCGCCGAGGGGAGCTACCAGGCGTCGATCGAAGAGGCTCAGAACCGTCAGGGTGTGCTCTCCCAACGGCGCGCCGAACTCGATCTCGCCAAGGCCCAGCTGGCCGACTCGGTTTTGCGTGCGCCGTTTGCCGGCGCGATCGAAGAGCGTAAGGCGGCGCCCGGGGATTACGTTTCGGCCGGCACCGTGGCTTTGGTCCTCGTGCGGACCGATCCGCTGCGCCTGCGCCTTTCGGTGCCGGAGCGGGAGGCCGAAGGGCTGCGGGTCGGACTGCCGGTGCGGCTCTCGGTCGGCGAAGCCCCGGAAAACGCGAGGGGCGAAAGCCCGGGGGGCACCCAAGCTTCTACGGAAGAGGCCGATACGGGGTCCACGATTTCCCCCGGGATCGAAGGCCGGATCGCCCGTCTCGGCCCGTCGATCACCGAAGCGAGCCGCACGCTCGACATTGAGGTCGAGATCCCCAACCGCGACGGCGCGTTGCGCCCCGGCTCGTTCGCCCGCGCCGAGATCATCCTCCGGGCAGCTGATCCGGCGGTGCTGGTCCCCGCTTCGGCGGTGGTCTCGTTCGCCGGGGTGGACAAGGTGATCGGCGTAGACAAGGGCAAGGCGGTCGAAAAAAGGGTCCGCCTGGGGCGGAAGAGCGGCGACCAGGTGGAGATCGTAAGCGGCCTTTCCGCCGGCGAATCCGTGGTCGTGACGCCGGGCAACCTGACCGAGGGCCAAGCGGTCGAGGTCGAGGTGCCGGCGGAGTGACGCGCTCAACGCCCTCTGGGGCAAACGCTTTGACGACATTCTTCCCCGTCGAGGGGCGAATCGAAAAGGGGCTCTGAAGTATGCAGAAGCTTGCCGAGATCTGCATTCGCCGGCCGGTCTTCGCGGCCATGATCATTCTGGCCCTGGTGGTGGTCGGAGCGGCGAGTTATTTCCGCCTCGGCGTCGACCGCTTCCCCTCGGTGGACCTGCCGACCGTGAGCGTGCGTACGGTCCTCCCCGGCTCGTCCACCGAAGAGACCGAGGTCGAGGTCTCGCAGCGGATCGAAGAGGCGGTCAACACGGTCGAGGGCATTCAGGAGCTGCGCTCGGTGACCTCGGGCGCCAACTCGATCGTCATCGCGACCTTTGACCTGTCGCGCGACATCGAGACCGCCGCCCAGGACATCCGCGACCGGGTCGCGGGCGTGATCCGGCGGCTGCCGGAGGACGTTCAGCCGCCGATCGTCGCCAAGTTCAACAACGACAGCTCGCCGATCTTGACCCTCGCGCTTTCGGCCAACCGGCCGTTGCGCGAGCTGACCGAGATCGCCGACAAGCAGATCAAGGTGCAGATCGAACGGGCCAACGGGGTCGGCGAGGTGGCGATCGTCGGCGGTTTGGAACGGGCGATCTCGGTCACCGTGGATGCCGACCGCCTGGCCGCTTACAACCTCCCGATCACCGTGGTGCGCGACGCCCTGCGCAACCAGAACACGGCGGTGCCGGGCGGCAACGTGACCTCCGGCTCGCGCGAGATGGCGCTGCGGACGCTTGGACGGATCGAAGACCCGCTGGGGTTCAACAACCTGGTGGTCGCCGTAGTCGGCGGCCAGCCGGTGCGGATCCGTGACGTCGGCGAGGCGATCGACGGTACCAAGGAGCAGCGCTCGGTGGCGCGGCTGAACGGCATACCGACTGTCACCCTCGAAGTCCGCCGCCAGTCGGGTGCGAACACCGTCGCGGTGATCGATGCGGTCCAGGCGATCCTCGCGAAAATCCGACCGACGCTCCCCTCGGACATCAAGGTCGAGCCGATCCGCGACCAATCGATTTACATTCGTTCCGCCCTCCACGAGATCAACGTTCACTTGATCCTGGGCAGCCTGTTCGCCTCACTGGTGGTTTTCGCCTTCATGCGCAGCTGGCGCTCTACGGTGATCGCCGCGGTGGCGATTCCAACCTCGGTGATCGCCACCTTTGGAATGATGAAGGCGCTCAATTTCACCCTCAACAGCGTAACCATGCTGGCCCTGGTATTGATGGTCGGCGTGGTGATCGACGACGCGATCGTGGTGCTTGAAAACATTTTCCGCTTCGTCGAGGAAAAGAAGATGCAGCCGATGGAGGCGGCCCAGAAGGCGACCGCCGAGATCGGCTTCGCGGTGTTGTCCACCACGCTCAGCCTGGTGGTCATCTTCGTGCCGGTTTCGTTCATGTCGAGCATCTCCGGCCGCTTCCTCTACCAGTTCGGCATCACCGCCGCGGTCGCCGTTCTGGTCTCGCTGCTGGTCTCGTTCACCCTCACCCCGACGATGAGCGCCCGGCTGCTGCGCGCCGAGGACGCGGCCGGCGAGGGGCATTCGCGCGAGGGTTTCTACGGCAAGGTCGACCGCCTTTACGTACGGCTTTTGAAGTTCTCCCTGCACCACCGGACGCTCGCGGCAGGACTCGCGTTGCTGATCATGCTGTCGGCCATTCCGCTAGCACGGATCATGAAAACCGAATACGTGCCGAGCGACGTGGACGAGGCGGAATTTGAGCTGAGCGTGAACGCTCCCGAAGGAACCAGCCTGGCCGCGATGGACGAGGTGATGCGCGCGATCGAAGATCAGGTGAAGGCGGTCCCCGAAGTGCGCGACGTTTTGGTCTCGGCCGGCGGAGGATTCTTCGGCGGCGTGAACCAGGGCAATGGCTACGTGCGCATCACGCCTCAGGAAGAGCGCCAGTTTTCGTTCAGCCGATTCTTTTCGGGCCTGTTCCATGGCGACCCGGGTCTCGCGTTCCGCGGGCGCAGCCAACGCGAGGTGATGACCGACATCCGCAAACGCTTGGCGAAGCTGCCGAACATCCGCCCCGGCGTGAGGAACGTCCCTTCTTTTAACATCGGCGGCGGCAATTCCGAGATCGACTTCGCGCTGCGCGGACCGGACCTCGCGACACTCGCCCAATACACGGAAAAACTGCGCGCTCGAAGTGAGGAGCTAGGCATCGTCGACGCCGACACGACCTTGAAGCTGGACAAACCGGAGCTGGCGGTCCATATCGACCGCGACCGCGCGGCGGATTTAGGGGTAGAGGTCTCGGACGTCGCCACCGCGCTCCAGGTGATGGTGGGCGGCGACCAGGAGGTCACCCGCTTTTACGATCCGGCGGCCAACGACGAGTACGACGTCGAGCTGCGCCTCGCGCATGCCGACCGGAGCGATCCAGGCACGATCTCCCGCCTGCTGGTGCCGCGCGCGGGAGGCGGTTTGGTGCGGATGGATTCGCTGGTCGACCTGGCCGAGCAGCCGTCGGCTTCACGCGTCGACCGGCTCGACCGCCAGCGCCAGGCTTCGCTGCGCGCCGGGGTCGCCCCGGGATTCGCGCTCTCCGACCGGATCGCCGCGCTACGCCAGGCGGTGGCGGAGATGAACCTGCCCCCCGCCTATACGACCGCAGTCGGCGGGCGCGCCCGCGAGCTGGAGCGAACCCGGACCGAGTTCATCTTTGCCTTCATGCTGTCGATCGTCTTCATGTACATGATCCTCGCCTCGCAGTTCGAGAGCCTGGTTCATCCGCTCACCATCCTGCTGTCGCTTCCGATCGCGGTGCCGTTCGCCCTCTTCTCGCTCTGGGCGACCGGCAACACACTGAACCTCTACTCGGCCCTCGGCGTGCTGGTGCTGTTCGGCGTGGTGAAGAAAAACGCGATCCTTCAGATCGACCACACGAACCAGCTGCGGGCGGCCGGCATGGAGCGGGAGGCGGCGATCATCCAGGGCAACCGCGACCGACTGCGGCCGATCCTGATGACCACCCTCGCACTGGTCGCGGGCATGCTGCCGCTAGCAATGGGCGGCGGCCCGGGCGCCGAAGAGCGCCGCGCGGTCGCCGTTGTCGTGATCGGCGGCCAGAGCCTGTCGCTCCTGCTCACCCTGCTCGCCACCCCGGTCTTCTACTCGCTGTTCGACGATCTGGGCAAAGGCGGCTGGCGCCAAGCCGGGGGACGCCTGCTGCGGCGGCGGAGCGAGCCGGAGTACGCGGAAATGTCGCTCGCCGAACGGCCGGCGGCCCGGGCAGGGGCCGTTTCTGAGGGAGTCGTCACGGGTAGCTGATACCGCTCGGGCTGCTCGCTCCCCTCCGGCAACCGTCCACCACGTCAGGAGGACCAGCGCCCGGCTCCATCACGCCGCCAGCTTCACTCCCACCGAGACACCGGCTTTGGAACAGAGGCCGACAAGGTAGTCGAGCGAGAGCTTGTCCACCTTGTTGCGAGCAATCTCCGACATCCGCGGCTGGGCAACGCCCAAACGCTCGGCTGCCTGCGCTTGGGTCAGACCTTCGCAATCCATCCACCGCCGCAAGGCCTCGGCCAGCTCGCAGCGCAGCAGAAGAACGGCCGCCTCGTGGGGAGGGAAACCCAAGTCGAGAAATACGTTCTCGCTACCCGGAGTAATCCGTGCATCCAGTGTTTTCATGGCCGTTCTCCGATCGCTTTGTAGCGCCTGGCGGCAAGCTCGATATCAACCCGCGGCGTCTTTTGTGTCTTCTTCTGGAAGGCGTGTAATACGTAGATCGCGTGCTCGAACTTCGCGACGTAGATCACCCGGAACGCTCCTGCGTCGTCCCTCACACGAATTTCGAATGCCCCCGGTCCAACGACCGGCATCGGCTTGAAATCCGCTGGTTCACGCCCGACCTGGGCCATGAATAAATCCTGCCCGGCGCGGCGACGAGCCGACTCCGGAAACGCCGCCAAGTCTTGGCGGGCCGTACCCACGAAGCGCACGACCTTCACGGCCAGATTATACGATCATTCGTATAACAATTGCGCGGCGGGTTTCGGCCTTCTGCGCGATCACCCGCAGCAGCTTCGTGCTTCTCTGGCCGAATCGTGCAGCCATGGGTGTATGTCGAACGCGAACATGTCACGGTTGAGCCGGCCCCTCCGACGAGGAGCCGTCTCGAAGAGGATGCTTCCTCGGCCAGGACCGAGTTCATCTTCTCCTTCATGCTGTCGATCGTCTTCATGTACATGATCCTCGCCTCGCAGTTCGAGAGCCTGGTCCATCCGCTGACCGTCCTGCTGTCGCTGCCGATCGCGGTGCCGTTCGCCCACTTCTTGCTCTGGGCGACCGGCAACACGCCGAACCTTTACTCCGCGCTCGGCGTGCTGGTGCTGTTCGGCGTGGTGAAGAAAAACGCCATCCTTCAGATCGACCACACGAACCAACTTCGCGCGGCCGGAATGGAGCGCGAGGCGGCGATCGTCCAAGGCAACCGCGACCGGCTGCGGCCGATCCTGATGACCACGCTCGCCCTGGTCGCGGGCATGTTGCCTCTCGCCATGGGGGGAGGCCCCGGAGCCGAAGAGCGCCGCGCGGTCGCCGTCGTCGTGATCGGCGGCCAGAGCCTGTCGCTCCTGCTCACCCTGCTCGCCACCCCGGTCTTCTATTCGCTGTTCGACGATCTGGGAAAAGGCGGCTGGCGCCAAGCCGGGGGACGTTTGCTGCGGCGGCGGAGCGAGCCGGAGTACGCCGAGCTGTCGCTCTCCGAGCGGCCGGCGGCGCGGACAAGCAACTAGTGACCGAAGAGCCGCTCTAGGCGGTCGGAAAGCCGGAGGAGGCGGTCGCCAGTCGATAGGGCTTCCCGGCTCCTGGAACAGCGATAGCGGTTTTACCTCGGCTTCAGCCCGGCGCCATGTTAAAATTCACCAGGCAAGGGTTTCTGGGCCCAAGCCTTATGAGGTGGGCCCGAAATGAAGATTGAGGGAATTCTGTGGCTCCGGGCGGTCGTCGACAAGCTAGCCGCCAAACATCGAGTCGAGACGCTCGAGGTCGAAGAGGTTCTGGTCAATAGGCCCAAGATCCGACGGGTCGAAAAGGGAAAGCGAAAAGATGAGGATGTCTACATGGCCTTGGGTCAGACTGATTCGGGACGGCATCTGGCCGTCCTGTTCATCGACAAAGGCCAAGGAGAGATCTTGCCCTTAAGCGCCCGGGACATGGCGGAGAAGGAGCGAACAAGGTATGGCCGCAAATAAGCTGGGAGCAAGGCCTGCAACGGATTCTCTCAATGACCTCGTAGAGTATTTCGAGGCGCACGACATGGGAGAGTATTGGGATCAGATGCCCGAAGCGGACTTCGAGATCGGAATCGTCAAACACAAACACTTGGTGGCTCTAGACGATGATCTCGCTGGAAAGGTTGCCAAGATTGCGCGCTCTCGGCACGTTTCTTCGGAATCCCTGATCAACTCCCTTCTTAGGGAAAGGCTGGCCGAAGCGGTTTAACCTGGCCGAGATCCGTCCTGTGGGTCAGCCCGTTGGCAACAGGGACTTCGCGAGAAAACCGCCGGGGACGATTGCTGCGGCGCCGGAGCGAGCCGGAGTACGCGGAAATGTCGCTCTCCGAGCGGCCGGCGGCACGGACAGGGCTAGTGCCCGAAGAGCCGCTCTAGCCGGTCGGAAAGACGGAGCAGGCGATTGCCGGTCTCCGGGGCCACCTGGCTCCTTTCCATGAAACCCGGGACCGTCGAGCACCAGCTCGGCCGTTTTTGGTGATCTCGGCCGCTTCGGGTGCCGAGCTGGTGCTCGGCGGTCCCGGGGAAAAGCACGTTATTTTTTGTCCGGCTTGCCGGCCGAGTCTTCGTCCAGATGGAACTTGTGCAGCAACCGGTGGGCGAGCGGAGCGAAGCCGATCCCGGCCCCTGTGATGAACGCCACGCCTGAAAAGAGGGCGTAGCCGGAGGCGAAGATCTTGGCCGCGGAGGTCTCCGCCGGATCGATCGGTCCCATGCCGGTGAGGATCATTGAGGCGTTGAGCAGCGCGTCGAGCCAGGATAGCTTCAGGAAGAAGCATTTATAGCCGACCACCCCCAGGCCAAGGCTCACCCCGATCAGCAAGGCGGATGCGCCGACGTGGCGCAGCATTCGCGGGACGAAGAGCTTGATCGGCAGCAGCTTCTCGTTCCGGTGCTCGTAATGGAGAAGGCTGCGGCGGGTACTCTGGCTTCGGCGGGGCATCCCGAGACGCTAACCGTCCCGCCGCGGCGCGTCAATTCCCGGGCCGAATCGCGCCCGGCCGGTGTATCCTTTCGCCCCTATGGACAGGACCCAAGCCATCCTCGACCAGCACCTTGAATCTTCCTCGGCGGGCGTTTTGGACGCTTTCCGCCGCTATGGATATCTCGCCGCCGATCTCGACCCGATGGGGCGGCTTCTCCCCGATGCCGAGCCGCTTGCCGAGGCGGCGGCGGGCACAGAGACCTCCCCCGAGACCGAACAGGCGCGCCGCTGGTATTGCGGCTCGATCGGCCTGGAGTTCATGCACATCATCGATCCGGCCCGGCGGCGCTTTTTAGCCGAGCGGATGGAGCGCGAGCCGCAAGCTCCCGACCGGCGCCGGCTGCTGGAGCTGCTGGTGCGCGGCGAGACGTTCGAACAGGTGATTCAGCAGCGCTACCTGGGCAGCAAGCGCTTCTCGATCGAAGGGGTCACCTCGCTCCTGCCGCTGCTCGACGGCCTGCTCGAAACCGCGGCCGAGCTGGGCGCCGAGCAGGCGGTGTTCGCGATGCCCCATCGCGGACGGTTGAGCGTGATGGCGATCACCGTCGGCCGACCCGCGGCGGAGCTGTTCGCCGGCTTCGAGGACGTCGATCCGAAGAGCATTCTGGGCAGCGGCGACGTCAAGTACCACATGGGGGCGACGGGAGAGCACGTCGCGAAGAACGGCAAGAAGCTGCGCCTTCACCTGGTCTCGAACCCGAGCCACCTCGAAGCGGTCGATTCGGTCGCCATGGGGCGCGCCCGGGCAAAGCTCGACCGGATCGGCGACCCGACGGGCCAAAAGGTGCTGGGTATCGTGATGCACGGCGATGCGGCATTCTCCGGCCAGGGGGTGGTCGCTGAGACGCTCAACATGACCGAGCTCGAAGCCTACCGGGTGGGCGGCACGATCCAGGTCGTGGTCAACAACCTGATCGGCTTCACCACCGAGCCCAAGAACTTGCAATCCTCGCGTTTCGCGACCGACATCGCGAAACGACTGCCGATCCCGATCTTTCACGTCAACGCCGAGGATCCCGATGCCGTGGCGCGGGTGGCGCGGATGGCCTGCGAGTATCGCTACGCCTTTGCCAGCGACGTGGTGATCGACCTGATCGGCTATCGCCGCCACGGTCATTCCGAGGTGGACGACCCGACGATTACCCAGCCCACCCTGTATAAAAAGATTGCCGCGTTCGCCCCGACCTGGAAGAACTATGCGCGCCGGCTGGCCGCGACTTCCGGAATCCCCGAAACCGAAGCCGAGGGGATGGTCGCCGCCTATCGCGCCGAGCTTTTCGAGGCGCAGCGCCAAGCGGAAGAGCTGGAAAAGAAGCCGTCGCTGCGGACGATGCCCCCCTATTGGAGCGCGTTCACCGGCGGCGCCTACAAGCGGGAGTACGAGGTGCCGACCGCCGTTTCGGCCGAGCGGCTGGGCGTGCTCGCCGAAGGGCTCACCCGGGCGCCGGAAGGTTTTCACGTCCACGAGAAGATCAAGAAGCTCCTGGAGCAGCGGCGGGAAATGGGCCGCGGCGCCCGGCCGATCGACTACGGCATGGCCGAGGCGCTGGCGTTCGCCTCGCTGGTGACGTCCGGAGTGCCGGTCCGCCTTTCCGGCCAGGACTGCCGGCGCGGCACGTTCAACCAGCGCCACTCCGTGCTGATCGACGTCGAGAACGGCCGCGACCACCTCCCGCTCCAGCACTTGGAACCGGCCCAAGCCCGTTTCGAGGTCTACGACTCGCTTTTGTCGGAGGCAGCGGTGCTCGGCTTCGAATATGGCTACAGCCGCGATTTTCCTGAAGCGTTGGTGATGTGGGAAGCCCAGTTCGGCGATTTCGCCAACGGCGCTCAGATCATTCTCGACCAGTTCGTCACCGCGGGCGAGGACAAGTGGGGCCTCCTTTCCGGGCTCGTGATGCTCCTGCCCCACGGCTACGAGGGCCAGGGTCCGGAACATTCGAGCGCGCGCATCGAGCGCTATCTCCAGCTCGCGGCGGAGGACAACATTCAGGTCTGCCAGCCCTCGACCGCCGGCCAGTACTTCCACCTGCTGCGCCGACAGGCGCTTCGCCGGTGGCGGAAGCCCTTGATCGTCTTCACCCCGAAGAGCATGCTGCGGCATAAGGACTCGGCGTCGAACCTCGCGGAGCTGGCCGAGGGCGGCTTCCAAAACGTGGTGCCCGACCGCCAGATTCAAAACGCCCGGCGCATCCTTTTGTGCAGCGGCAAGATCGGCGATGAGCTGCTGCGCGAGCGCGAACGGCGGGGCGACACTCAGACCGCCGTGGTCTTCGTCGATCAGCTCTATCCGTTCCCCGCCCAGGAGCTGGAGGCGATCTTCGCGGCGCACCCGCAAGCCCGCGACATCGTCTGGGTGCAGGAGGAGCCGGCGAACATGGGCGCTCTGTTCTTCGTCCAGCCGCGGATCGAGCGGCTGCTCCGCCGGCCGATCCGCTCGGTCAAGCGCTCGGCCTCGGGTAGCCCGGCGACCGGTTCGGCGACCGCCCACACGCTGGAGCAGAAGACGCTGATCACCATGGCGTTTGGGATCGGATAGGGGGGACGGCACCATGCCGTTCGCCTCCTTCGATACCCCGGCCCTCGCCCGCTCGCTCGCCCAACTCGCCGGATCGGACGAGGATTGGGTCGATGGCTTTTTTGAGCGGACCGAAGAGATCGAGCTGCCGCCCGACGGCGAAGGACCGGGGTTTTCGATCCGGCGCGAAGAGGGTTTCGCCGTTCGCCTGGTGCGCGACCGCCGCGCGTTTCTAGCCTCGCGCGACGGGATCGACGGCCGGTCGTTTTCCGAAGCGCTGCGCCAGGTGGCGCGAGCGCTCCCCGCCGCGAGCGTGCCCGAGCCGGACCTGCCGCTCGGCCCCTGGCCGGGAGCGCCGGGTCCGCCCGAAGCGCCGGAGGTGGTCGATTTCGCCGGCCTGCTCGAACGCGCGATCCGCGCGCATCACACCGCGTTCCCTCTCCGCTTGACCGTCCGCCGGCATCGCCGATGGCTCCAGGTGGCCACGCCGCGCTTGGTACCCGCGCCCGAAACCGAGAGCTACTACAGCCTGAATGCGGAGATTCCCGGAGGGCGCTGGGGAGCGCTCCTTCCCCAACTCGGCCGGCCGGAGGCGGAGACCGCCGCGGGGCATCTGGTCGAGCTGTTCCGCGCCCGGACGGCGCACCCGTTTTCTCCCCGACCCGGAGCGATCCTGCTCGGACCCGCCGCCGTCGCGGTGCTCCTCCACGAAGCGGTCGCCCACGCGCTCGAAGCCGATCTGCTCGCCCTTTCAGGAAAGCCGGACGCGGCGATCGGCGTCGCCCTCGGCAGCCCGCTTCTCTCGGTGCTCGACGACCCGGGGGCCGCCCCCGCCTCGGTCCGGCGCACGACGGACGACGAGGGCCTTCCCGTCTGCCGCCGTTGGCTGCTGCGCGACGGGGTGGTCGAGCAACCGCTCGCCGACGCCGCCTGGTCGCGTTCGGCCTCGACGCTCGTTCCGGGAGCCGGGCGCCGCGCCGGGCGGCACGACCTACCGATGCCACGCAGCCACCACCTGGAGCTGCTCGCCGGGACCGCTTCGGAAAACGATCTGTTCGACGGCGCGGAAGGGGGCCTCTGGCTCCCCCAGGTCCGCCGCGGCACACTCGATCCGCGGACCGGCGAGCTGGAGCTGCTCTTTCCGTTCGCCCGCCGCATCTACAAAGGCGAACCGGCCGAGGCCCTCGGCCCCTGCGCGATCCACGGCCGGCTGGCCGATCTGTTGGGCAAGGCCACGGCGGTGGGCGATATTCGCCGCGCCGAAGGCGCCGGCTGGTGCGCCAAGGGGGGGCAGAAGCTGCCGGTCTGGGCGACGGCGCCCGCCCTGCTGCTCGAAGGGGTCGAGGTGACCCGATGAGCGAACGGGTCCGCTCGGGGGTGAACCCGGCCGCGGTCGAGGCGACCCTGAAAGCCTTCCTGGCTCGCGGCCTGCCAGAGGTGGAGGTGCTCGCGAAACGGGGGCGATCGCGGCGCTTCGCGCTCGACGGCGAGCGGACGGCGAGCAGCTACGCCGAGGAGCGCGGCTGGGCCGTGCGGGCGGGCGACCGGCGCGGCTCGCTGTTCGCCTGCGGCACGGGAGATCCCAACCCGGACGGTCCCTGGCCGCCCGCCTATCCGCCGGCGCTCCGCCTGCCGAACCCGGAGCCTCCTCCCGCCTGGAAGGAACCGTCGGATTTCGAGGTCCCGCTGATCGGCGAAAGGGAGGGGATCGCGCTGCTCGAAGGGATCGCCCGCGAGCTGACCGCCGAACTGCCGCGTGGAAGGGTCCTTTCGGCTACGCTCGAAGACGGATCGAGCGAGGGGCAGATCACCAGCTCGAAAGGACTCGCCGCCACCTTCCGCGGCCGACTCGCCGCGCTCCGGCTGGAGGCGATCGGCCCGGGGAATCCTCGTCCCGCAATCATCGAGCTGGCCGAGCGCGAAGCGCGCCGCTTCAACCCGAAAGCGCTCGCCCGAAAGCTCGCCGATCGCCTCGCGGTAGGCGCAGCCCCCGGTCTTGCGGAGGACGCCGAGCGAAGCGGCGATCTCCTGCTCGCTCCGGCGGTCGCCGCCCGGCTGCTCGCGGGGCTCGCCCCCCTCTTCTTCGGCCCGCGAACGGACGGCGAGATCTCAGCGATCTTGGGGCAGGCGGTGCGGATCGGCAGCGAAGCGCTCACCGTGATCGACGACGGCCGTCTCCCCGGCGGAGCGTTCGAAAGCCCGATCGACGGCGAAGGAACCCCGACCCGCGAGGTGACGATCATCGAACGCGGCAATTTCCTCGGTCCCGTCCTCTCCCCCGTCCAGGCGCGGGGAGCCAACCCAACAGGAGCCGCCGGATCGCGAGCCCAAATCTCCGGCATCGCCCGCCGCGCGAGCTTCCGTGATCTGCCCAACCCGGGACCCACCCATCTCTACATCCGGCCCGATCCCAAGACCGGAGTCGGAAGTCTTCTCGGCTCGGTCCAGATCGGAACCTACCTGATCGACGCCCTAGGCCCCGCCCGCTTCGATTTTTCAACCGGCTCCTTCGCCCTCCCCGTCTGCGGCCTGTCGGTCGAAAACGGCAAAGCCACCGCCCCTCTCGGCCACGCCTGGCTTTCGGGAGATATCTCGGATCTGCTGCGAGGGATCGTGGGCGTGGGGCGCGATCTGGCTTTTCTGCCGCTCGATGGAATGGTCGGAAGCCCGACGCTGTTGGTGCGGGGGTTGGTGTTGCGGGGACGGTAGAACGGTCCCCTGTACGGACCCGAAAACTCCGATCGTCGCACCACGAAATCCGATCGCCGAATTCGCTCGCGCAGGTGCGCGGAACACTTTTCCGGCCGCCGAATTCGCGAATCTGAGTGCGGAGGCCGGTTCGCGACCGGAAAACGGATCTGCCTGATGGCTCGAGGCAATTTCCGGATGGCAAAACCCGTTCGCTCGATGCCGCGAGTGCCTTTCCGAGCGCCGAAATGCCTCGGCCCGCTCAGAACACCCGGTTTGAACCCGCCCGGCGAATTCGGCGCTCAGAAAAGCACTCGCCTCACTGAGAAAATCACCCATCTCAAACAGATCACCGAACTTGCCGACCGCAACTACGGCCTCAGCGGTAACCCTGCGCCTTTACGGCTCGCTTTTCGCTTTCCCTTCTTCAGAAATGCGGTCGCGCCACAAAACCTCACGATTCTCGGGTCTGGTTACGGTCCTCTCAGGCTACCACCGGTTCGATCCGAGGTAAGCCCGAGGAGAGTGGGGCCTAGGGTAAATCAAGTGGTGCCGAGTGCGCAGCGACAATTGTTCCTGTGCACTGGCGACAACTACTCCTGTGCAACCCTCTAACGCTTAGCGGCGGTTTTGGCCGTCCGCTGGGGGGCCACACTCTGCGGCTTCACCTCTCAGGAGGGAGCCGGGAGCTTGGTCA